>CAZFGV010000015.1:0-47773 GCA_964518705.1 uncultured Bacteroides sp. | reverse complement strand
ACTCTGCGCAGGGATATATATATTCGACAATGAAAACGTTGTCGGTGTTGTAGATATATGCAGCAGCCGCTGATGCTTCCGCACCGACAATGGGGTTATTTGAGTTACAACGTATCTTATAATTTCGTAACTTTGCATAACCATTCTAATAAATTGTACGAACAATGCATTTATCACGAGCCATGTTGACTAAGGAGCGAGCTATTTCATTCGTCTGGCAACATACATTGCTTTTAATATCTCTTTATTTAATGACACTCGGAGTTGTACTTTGTATCAGGTCCGACCTTGGGTGTGGCGTCATTTCTTCAATACCATTGTCACTCTCTTTAGCTGGAGAAAACGGAGTTGTTCCTGCTCTAACACTTGGCAACTATAATATAATCCAAAATATCATATTTGTTGTCTTGCAGATAATGATACTCCGTCGCCGTTTTGAAATAGTTCAGCTATTTCAATTGGTAATCGGTTGGGTGTTTGGTTGGTTAATGGACTTGAATATGATGCTGACAACCGGAATTGAGTGTCACGGATTACTTGAATGCGCGGTATTGCAAATAATAGGATGTACAATAATGGCAGTCGGCATTGCCTTTGAAGTTCGTTGTGGATCTGTAACTATGCCGGGCGAAGGCTTACCTGTCGCAATCAGCCAAATATCAGGACAGCCATTCCCAAAGATAAAAATATACATAGACACGTTGCTAGTAATTCTTGCTGTTACAAGCTGTTACCTATTCTTTGGTGCATGGCAATGGAATATAATCGGACCGGGAACACTTTTCGCAATGATTTATGTTGGAGTAATGGTAAAACTTATTGGAGGTCATATCAAATGGTTCGATAAATTACTCAAATATCAGCCCGGTTTTCGCCGATATATTTTCGGTCTAGCGAAATTTATATATCGAAGAAATAACTAAGACAACAAAAGCAAACGGCTCCCATTTGAGGAGCCGTTGCTGTGAGGGGGCGTACACTTGTCAGTCTCTTGGAGTAAAATAGTGTTGGTATAAATAATAACGTAAAATCTCATATCGAACTCACGTTAAATTATGACAATATTCCTTTGATGGAACATTTTTAACCTTTGACAGGAAACAAATTTCTATTGAATACACTTTACCTTTGCGGTTGTTAAAGTTCTCTAAACAATTTAGTTCTCAAACATATAATCTATGGCACATGAAATAAATAAGGAGATGGTGATGGTACCGGCTCACGGATACATCAACACCGTCGAAGAACATGGATTATTCCATGATTTCAACCCCTGCACTACAGTGCTAAAAAAAGGCACATTACTGAAAGAAGGTTTCCACGAACTGAAAAACGACATAACCTTTATGCGCGACGTTCCGGTAAAACTTCGCGATGGAGTGACCATTTATACCGACATATTCTTGCCGGGCGACTACTGCGAAGGTAAAACATATCCTACTCTAGTGGTATGGAGCCCATACGGAAAAAGCGACGGAAGCTCGTGCGAACGATACTTCAGCCTCTACAACATGCTTGGCATGGGCAATAAATGGAACTCAGGGCTAACTAAGGTTGAAGGCCCCGACCCCGACTACTGGTGCGAACATGGATACGCAGTCTGCCATCCCGACCCTCGCGGCATCGCTCATAGCGAAGGCGATATAACGATGATTGGCTCACAAGAAGCTGAAGACTGCTACGATGTAATCGAGTGGGTTGCACAGCAGAAATGGAGCGATGGCAAGACTGCTCTCACCGGAACGAGCTATCTCACTTTCTCGCAATGGTTTGTCGCAGCCTTGCAGCCCCCGCACCTTACTTGCTTGAATCCTCACGAAGGCCTGTCGGATACTTACCGCGACATGTGCTTCCCTGGCGGTATTCCCGACCCATACTTCATCGAACTCCTTCAAGTCAACCACTGCAGCGCCAACGAAGGTACTATGCGCGAAGATATGTGCGCAGAAATGAAAAAATATCCGCTCGCGTCTGCTAAACTATGGCTCGACAAGAAAGCGAACCTCGAAAATATAAATATTCCGGCTTACTTTATCGCTAGCTATAGCAACACCCTTCACACTATGGGCACATTCCGTAGCTGGCGTAGAATCGGCTCTAAACAGAAATGGCTCCGCATTCATGACACCCAAGAATGGCCCGACTATTACAGCGAAGAAGCTACAGAAGACCGCCGCAAGTTCTTCGACCACTTCTTGAAGGGTATCGACAACGGATGGGAAAATACCCCTCGAGTACGCTCGGCTCTCTATGACTTCAAAGGTAGTAACAAGCTGAATATTCCGGAAGAAGAATTCGGCTACGGCAAAGATATCGAATACACAAAGTATTACCTCGATGCTGACAATCGCACATTGGAAGCAAATGTAATACCCGAAAACGAAAGCCTTGCAGAATATAGTGTGACAGCTGTTCCAACTCGCGTAAGTTTCATAAAGACTTTCGACAAAGAAACAATCTTCGAAGGCTATCCGAAACTTAAAGTTTATTGTGGTGTTAAAGGCCACGACAACATGGACCTATTCGTATGGGTGCAGAAAATCGATAAATTAGGCAATATTCTCTCGCAAATGACCGTACCCACACAGAGCGCATTGATGCAAGACTTCACACAAGATGGAGCATCAATCCTGCGCTATAAAGGCCCGTGGGGACAACTACGCATCTCTATGCGCGCCCTTGCTGACGACTCTACCGATGAAGTACCCGAATATGCTTTTGATAAAGTAGAAAAGCTTGAAGAAGGAAAAGTTTACGAGGCTGAAATAGCACTCAGTCCCACCGGTCTAATCTTCGAAAAAGGCGAAACATTGCGCGTAGTAATTTCGTCTGACCAAGAAGTGGGCAACGGCAAGATGCCCGGCACAGCTGGTGCAATCGCCGACAACAAAGGCTCGCACATCATCTACACCGGAGGCAAATATGCAAGCTACCTCCAATTGCCTCTAAAAAAATAATTAAAGAAATCTTAAATCATTTCTTTATAAATTAGACTTTATGGGCTGTCATTAAATAATGGCAGCCTATCTTTTTAATTCCATGCATTAGACTACAACTCGCGATATTGCTTGGGCGTCATTCCGGTTTCGCGTTTGAAAAATTTATTAAAAAATGACGGATTCGGAAATAAAAGCTTTTCTGCAATAACATAGATTGGCATCAACGTATGTTTTAAATCGATTTTTGCTTGCTGTATCACAGAGCGATTAATCCATTTCATCATTGGCTCTCCACTTTCCTGCTTGATTACTTTTCCTAAGTAATTTACCGTGACATTAAGTCTATCGGCAAAGAATGCCGGATTACGCTGTCTGCCATGCTGCTGATTTAGTAAATCGAAGAATAGGTGCAACAATTCCTGATTGCGCGTATTTTTCTTCGGCGACGATGTTTTGAAGCGGTCGTGAAGAATAAATACATTCTCAATGATTGCCTCTGCAAGTCTATCATAGACATGAATGCCATCTTCTGTGGCGATACTATGGCACAACAACCGAATGTACGTTGAGAATAGCGTTTGCTCATCAGGCGAAAGATGTAGATGTATGAAATTACTCGTCTGACGCGAAAGGTGAATATTACGAAAGGAAAAAGCCATAAAATTCACATCCTCTGTGCGCGAATGTATCTCAATCGTACTTTTTGCAGGAATAAACAGCAAATCATTGCGTTTAACACTCACGTCCACCATATTAATTTTTGCACAAGCTTGGCCACTTGTAGCAATTGCTACATTTCCATCATGCAGATAATAAGGCTCATCGGGTTGCAATAAATGCTTCAAATTCAGCGGTGATATATCAAGCGACACAAAATGATCGGCAGATAAATAGAAGTTATCTATCGCCGGAAGAGACTCTTGCAACCGATGAAACGGTATATCTACTACGTCTTTTTTCATATCCAAAGCTATCGTAATTCTCAAGCATTAACTCGCGCTCTCAAATCATCAGTAAATTTAAGTAAAACTTTTAAAAAGGGAGCCTCTATATTCTTCAAATCATTCATATCGCTCCCAAATCGCTTCATTTTAAGAATTTTTGGATTTACTAGTGAAGAGCAAACGCGTCAAAAGAAAGTAACTACTCTAACTATCAAAAAACTCAAATTTGCAAGACATATGAAGCGGTGCACTTCTCGTTTAATTTTTACACCTCTAATACTTTTGCACAAATCAAACGTATCGAACAAGCCGTAGGTAAAGGAACGGCCGATGCTGAACAATTTGCCACCACCTAACTAAAAGGACGTATAGCCATGCAATCGGTGATTGTGGCTATCAATGACATTTCCGACCAGACGGTTTTGTTGCTATTAGGAACCGCCGGCATGGTTCTTTTGTTGCCGTATCATAAAAAAGAAACAACATAAAACGATGTACCATATGCGATTCGCGAAAAGATGCGTATTAACTAAGTCGAGAACGGATTTCTGAAACCATTTCGGGAGCATCCTTGCATCCAAGCATATATTTTCGACCATCTTTGAGGGTTAGAAGAAAGCAATCAGATGATTTTCCGTAATAGGCGAAATATTTACCGAGATCACGTTCTCTAAACCAGCCATACCATCCGAACCATCCACCACTCCCACAGATTCGGTGAGCTGCCATAGTCGGCGGGCATAATTTTACCTCTGAAATATCGTTTAACGGAATGCTCTTGATTTTCAGTGGACGATGTATTTCTACGTTTCTATTGTCAACAAAAACAGAAATTGGCATATAAAATAGGGTTGATAAAAACAAACCAACAACCACAATACCTAGTGTTACTACCGACATTATTTGGTCGGGCTGTTTTAAGGCATAAAAGAAAACTCCACAAATTAGTGCAGTGGATAGCGCAGAAATAATATAACAATAAGCGCTCAATTCTACTTTTTTCTTCATCGGCATTGTATAATCTGTTTTATAATGCAAAGTTAAGAATTTTTTCGAGAGTTTGGCTATCGAGCGACTAGCAAAACGGTACATATCATTACACTCGTCAGCGGTAAGTGGGGCGAATCCATCTCATACTCTTTGCATTGGCTATGTCGTAAAATGGCAACGACCTGCTACCTCCTCTCCATCGCAAAAAAAACACAACTAAATCTCAATATTGATTAGTTACAATTATAAATTAGTAACTTTGCAGACAAGACTGAAAAAGCCGAGCAGATATGACAATCCAACAAATAACATTTAGTCCGACAGGTGGTACTCTTAAAGTGTGTACCGCACTTTCAAAAGGTTTCGGTTGCCGCATAGAGGCAACTGAATTATGTGTGAAGAATACCCTTATCGCATCACCGACAATTTCATCTGATGACATTGTTATTATCGGTATGCCGGTGTATGCAGGACGAGTTCCGACAATAGCAGTAGAACGACTTCGCAGAATCGAAAGTAACAATGCCAGGTGTGTGATTGTTGCCGTGTATGGCAATAGAGAATATGATGATGCGCTCGTTGAGTTGCAAGATGTGGCTACCGAATGTGGTTATAAAGTAATAGCGGCTGTCAGTGCAATCGCAGAACATAGCGTTGTGCGCGAATTTGCAACAGGACGCCCGAATGAAGATGACAACGCAGAATTATTCTCGTTTGCGGCTCGCATTAAGCAGAAATTGGAGTCAGCGTCTAAATCTTCAGAATTGACTTTGCCGGGAAATCGCCCATACAAAACAATTTCTTCCAGTCCGTCTCCACAAGCAGACGACACGTGTGGAAGCTGCGGAGTATGCGCTGAAGAATGTCCGACCGATGCGATTTCAATGGACAATCCTCGTACAGTCAACAAAGACGCTTGCATATCATGTATGCGATGCATTGCAGTATGTCCGACAGGCTCTCGTTCTCTCGGACCGATAGTCGCGATGCTTGCCGAACGCCTACGCCCCGTCTGCTCAGATCCAAAGAAAAACGAACTCTTTGTTTAGGCACTCTAGTAGATTCAAACCACTCGCATCGGCATAGAGCCAAGGCGGAGTATTCGCGGACAAAATGCCAAAGCGATAAGCAGATCGCCAACTCGGGCGAATGGGCGGTGAATTGAGAACGCAGTCTGAGGCTCCCATAATCGAGAGTCTCTCTTTGGTCTTATCCCCTCCTTCAACCAACATCACCGTCTATCCGCCCCACCAAAAACAACGCCCATCGGAGGTGTCCGAAGGGCGAGTGTAATGTATTGTTAGTTGTCTGACTTAGTTATTCTTCTTCAAAAAAACCGGAGTCAACACGTTTGATAACGTATGAGTGATCAGCTATCACACCTACGTTATATTTTATCATATAATTAGCAAGTTCGGTTCCATCAATGAGTACGAGTTTGACGTGCGGACTTGATGTACAAACTTTACTCGCTTCATTAGTGAAAGACGAAGTTGTAATATATACACCCTTAGTCGCTCCGATTGAAAGCAAAGCTCCCATGAACTGCTGAATGTCGGGTGCGCTGACTTTATGATCTGCGCCCCACCTCTTTGCTTGTATATAGACTTTATCTAATCCGAGTGCATCTTCTTTGATTATGCCATCGATGCCTCCGTCGCCTGAGTATTTGGTTACTTTTGCAGAGTCCTCAAAATCGCCACCGTAGCCCATGGCTACAAGAAGTTTTACTACAAGTTTTTCAAAAAACTTTGGTGACTGTTTTGCAATACATTGGAGGATATCATCAACCAAGTTTGTGTTTATTAGATTGAAAGCTTCCTCCATTTGTGCGTTTGGGTCCAGAGGTTCGTCTATAGGTGGCTCTTGAACTGTAATAGCTTTACTCTCTTTCTTTTTAGGACGAGCAAATTCTTTAAATGCAGGGTACTTGGAAATTAGGAGTTTCTGCGTAATTTCTGTAACGCCGGAATTTAGTAGCTCTTGACCTATTGGGGTAATAACATATAGTCCACGTTCTGGGGACATAACTACCCCGGCTTTGTTAAACCAAGTCTTAGCCCAGCCACATCTTCCGTGGTGGATATTATGACCGCTACTCTTATAACAAGCGTCAATATCTTCAGGAGTTAATTTCATTATAGGAGCTAAAGACTCGACGATTTCTGACATCTTTCGAACCCTGCCGTCTCCCATCAGTTTCAGAAATGGATATAGAGTCGATATCTTCGTCGTTGAAGACTTCGGGGAGTTCGTTTGTGTTGATATGGCAGTCGTAATCGACCATCATAATTACAAAGCTAACAATTATTTTTGAAATAGGTGAAGATGTTGATATCTACTTCAAGACTTTCGCAAGGACAAAGAATTTTAGTGGAATGCTCGTATTTCATGAAAGTTTACTATTTTTGAAATCAAAATACGAATCTTTATGTTAATACCTAATACACTATATTTTTCGAGGAAGTTCAAAGAGCAATATCCTCATATTGCCAGAGAGATCGAAGAAAAACTTAAAGAACATGGAGTCGCTCCCAAATGGCTTGACCATACAAATGATATTTGGGTTCGTGACTTTATGCCTTTGCAAATGAATGACACTTATTTCATCCATTACACTTACTATCCTGACTATCTAATGTATGGTATGGAAAATAGAGCCTCAATCACAAATCCTATTCGATTAGAACAGTCATTACTTGTTTGCAACCGTAAAGTTGTTGTT
The DNA here is from genome assembly GCA_964518705.1 of uncultured Bacteroides sp. Lineage (GTDB taxonomy): Bacteria > Bacteroidota > Bacteroidia > Bacteroidales > Muribaculaceae > CAG-873. Next base: position 40,175 of record CAZFGV010000015.1, on the reverse strand, counting down.
AATCTGCCTCTTATACTTGATGGAGGAAATGCTACTATTACCGATCGTCATGTTATAATGACCGAAAAGGTACTGATAGAAAATAATCGAGATTATTACAGCAATGTAAATGCGGTTTCGAATCAGATTCGTAAGAAAATGAAGTTGGAGCCGCTGTTTATACATTGGAATAAAAAAGAAAAATACGGACATACTGATTGGCTTGTGCGCTATTTGGGTGGTCCATCAAATATGGTGATAGTAGCAACAAACGAGGAATTGACTAAGGATGTGTCGGAGTCTGCTATTAAAAAACTAAACGAAGCTCAGTGCTACGATGTGCGGGAGTTTAAGTTAGATAAACCGTCGAAGAATAGTTGGGCATATCTGAATTATGTGCAAATCAACGATTTAATTCTAATGCCTACCGTAGCAGAGACTGAGAATGATAAAGAGGCTTCTGAAAAGTTGTCTAAACTATTCAACGAAGCCGGACAAGACGTAAAAATTATTCCAATCGACTGCCAGGACCTCATAAAGGCAGGAGGTGCTTTGCATTGTGTGTCGTGGAATATCCAAATCTGATGGCTGAGTTTTCATTCTCATACTTAAATTGTTAAACGGGCGAATAGCACCTCTATGTAGCTGCATTCGAAGACTATTCCGTGCTTAAAATATGCAAAAAAAAGAGCGGTTATGCGCCGCTCTTTTTCTATTTCTCGAAACTTAGTCAATTATCTTGGACTTGAGTTCCAAATATATATCACGAATGTTCAAGTCAGTATATTTATGTTTTAATTTCTTTGCGCCAAGCCAAGAACCTCCCTTGAATGCAACAGTGTTGTATTTTTCGTCAGGGACGTACAAAAACAACTCCTTTTTTGCAGAATCCCAAACAATAGCCTCCTCGACTAAATATATGGAGTACAAACTCGAAGCCGACATAGCACTTCGCAGCGAAAGGATTTTTATACCGTCTGCCGTTTGGCCATAACTATTGCTCTGCCAAATACAAGGTAATTGCAAAGCGTAACCCTGATCATCCAAATAGGCTTCTTAAATGCGTCTTCTAGGCGTGGATCTTTTAAAACATCCGGTATAATCGGCTGCTCTGACGATTCAATAGCTTCCTGTAATTACTTTTGATCGTATCTCAATCTAATGACATTATATTGAAATTGTAATATACCTCAGCTCTATTACATTCTTTCGGGACCAATGATACTCATAGTAGATATTAAGTTCGATTGGTTTATAAGTCGCTAAGGCGTCCCATTTTACAATTTTGTTATCTTCATATTTCGGAATTTTTGTAATCACTGTTTTTACGCATACGAATTATTGATGATTAAATTCGACAATCTAGTTTCTGACAATAGCACCCGAAAACGGTATCGTTATCTCGTTCAATTATGTATGAGCCAATAATTATGCAGTCTCTATCAAATTACAAATAAAAATATTCCAAGCGCCTCTCCTACCCTGCTGAAAAAACAAAACCCCGAGGTTTGTTTTTCAACAGGGACACTCGGGGGATTCCTATGCGAAGTTAGAATGTTTTGAGTTAATATGCAGATGTTAGTTTTTCGATTTACGCACGAAGATATTCGTAAGATATCTCTCGTTTATTTTTTGAAGTATTTCCCAAAAACCGGGGACAAATAATGTTCCTAACAGAGCATTAACAGCCATACCGAAGACTACAGCAGAGCCTATCGACACACGACTTGCCGCACCTGCTCCTGTTGCAAAAATCATTGGCATAACGCCAAAGACAAATGCAAAAGCGGTCATTAATATCGGGCGCAAACGAACGTCTCCGGCGTCTTTAGCTGAACGGCGAAGCGTTTCTCCGCTTTTGCGAAAATTCATTGCATATTCAACGATTAATATTGCATTCTTCGCAGCCATACCTATTAACAGTATTATGCCGATTTGAGTATAAATACTAATGCTTTGTCTCAATAAAATGCACCCTAAGACGGCTCCCAATATCGCCGTTGGTGTTGTTATAACAACGGCAATAGGATCGGTCCACGATTCATATTGAGCAGCAAGGACTAATATGGTGATAATCACCGCAAAAATGAGCGTCATTGTAATTGTTGTTCCGCTCTGAGTTTCTTGAAGAGCCGTTCCCGTCCACGCATAATTATAATTCGTTCCTGCGGTTTGCTGCATTATTCGTTCCATCGCTTTTATTCCATCAGAAGAACTGACATGATCTGCAGTTGTTGCTGTAACAGAAGCTGATGTATACATATTATATCGGTTAATTGTAGGCTGTCCCATTACTTCATTTATCGAAGCAAATGACGCAAATGGCACCATTTCGCCGTTAGCATTACGGACCGTCAAAGCGAGGACGTCATCAGCTCTGCTCCTGGAATCGGCATCACCACTTACTATAACTTCATAAGTGCGGCTATATTTAATAAAATCGTTCACATAATCGGTGCCCATAAATGCCGACAAAGTAGAATAAACTTGATCAAGAGTCAAGTCACACATTTTCACACGTTCACGATCGATTTTTATAGAATACTGAGGCTCTTCGGCTTGATATAGTGATGTTATTTGCTTTAACTCCGAGCAATTAGCGCCTTCTTGCTGGACCGCTTCGACCAGACGTGCCAACTGCTCGTTTCCTAAATTGTTTATATCCAATATTTGCATTTGCAAGCCCGAAGACACTCCCAATCCCGGAATAGCAGGCGGATTGACAGAAAATATTATTGCTTCTTGAATCGGCAACGCTATTTCATTAACCTTGTCAATAACAGCATTAACAGAATTATCTTTTCCTTTACGGTCTTTCCACGGCTCCAACACGACAAATAGCGAAGCCATATTACTCGAAGTTACCCCGCCGATAAACGACTGTCCGGTAACGGATATAACATCTTTTACTTGAGGCAATGCCTTCACTTTCGCACTTAAATATTGAGTTACGCTATCAGTTCGTTGTAGCGCAGCTCCACTCGGCAATTGTATCGACGTCAAAAAATATCCCATGTCTTCATGAGGAATGTAGCTCGACGGAATTCTAACAAAACCGACATATGCCACACCACACAAAGCCAAAAAGATAAGTATTGCAACTGCAGGTTTATTTAATAACCTATCAACGATTGAATTATATGCCATTTGCACACGAGCAAAAGCACTATTAAACCAACGATACACTACATTTTTAGGTTGCGAAACATCAGCATGCAAAAATAGCGCACACATAGCCGGAGTAAAAGTTAAGGCATTAAAACCCGAAAAAGCCGTTGAGACAGCAATCGTAATTGCAAACTGTTTATATAGCTCTCCCGATATTCCGGAAATAAACGCCGTCGGAACAAAGACAGCCATCAACACTAAGACTTCACCAATAACCGGACCTTGCAATTCTTTCATAGCCTGAATCGCAGCTTCTTGGGAACTTACCCCACCTCGCTGCAAAATTCTCATACAATCTTCAACAACTATTATCGCATCATCAACTACAATTGCAATAGCCAACACGAGCCCGAACAAGGTGAGCGTATTAATGGTAAAGCCCAAAAGTTTCATCACAGCAAATGTAGCAATCAAGGAAACCGGTATCGTTATCATAGGAATCAAAACGGCACGCCATTTTTGTAAAAACAGCAACACAACAAGCATGACAATCAACGTTGTCTCCAAGAATGTCATCAGCACCTCATCAATCGACGCCGAGACAAACTCCGTAGTATCAAGAATAACACGATAATCAACACCTTGCGGGAAGAAAACCTTCAAATCTTCCATTTTATCCTTAACCGCCTTCGCCACCTTCATAGCATTAGCTCCCGGCAATTGATACACACCAATCAGCCCTGCAGTGTGACCGGACACATGCGATATTACAGAATAATTTTGACTACCTAACTCAATATCGGCAATATCTTTCAACTTCAATATACCGCCCACGGAATCGGTGCGAATAATGATATTTCCAAATTCAGCGACACTGCTAAGACGACCTTGAGCTGTCAAAGTATATTCAAATTGCTGAGCATCACTATTTGGCGGAGTACCGACAGTGCCTGCCGATACCTCCATATTTTGACTTGCTATCGCTTTACTTACATCTTCTGCCGAAACGCCCCTGATATACATTTTATCCGGGTCAAGCCACACTCTCATACTATACTCTCCGGAGCCGAAAGCATTCACCTGCCCTACCCCATCGATTCGAGAAAGCTCTTCGACGATATTCAATTGTGCATAATTTGTTAAATACAAACCGTCATACTTTGTGTTATCGTTACCCTCCAGCGCAATAAACAGGATAATATCCGAAGATCGTGACATCACATTAACACCTTGTTGCTTAACGCTATTTGGCAACCTCGGTTCAGCTCTAGCGACCCTATTTTGCACCTTCACGACGGCCATATCAATATCGGTACCGTTTTCGAATGTTATCTCAAGCGAATACGACCCGTCAGCGCTACTAGTTGAGCTCATATACATCATGCCTTCAACGCCATTAACTTGCTCCTCAATTGGAACACCTACGGCATCAGCTACCGTTTTTGCATCAGCTCCCGGATATGAGGCAGAAACAAAAATAGTGGGAGGCGTTATATTCGGATACTGAGCAACAGGTAAGGTCTTAACAGTTATTACACCTGCTAAAATCATTAATAAAGCCAATACTGTTGCAAAAATCGGACGTCTAATAAAAAATCGGCTTAGCATAATTTCTGTATTTAGTGATCAACAACAGGCTTAACCTCCATTCCATCTCGGACTTTAAGAATAGCTTTAGTTACATATTGGTCCGAAGGCTCTAAACCTTGTAAAACTATACGCAACGAATCACGAACAAGTTGTCCGATTTTTATTGGAGTGTAAACTACTTTATTAGAATCGTTCACCAAATAAAGATATTTCCCTAATTGGTCCGTCGAAATCGAAGCATCCCTAACGAGAATAGCATCCGACATAGATCCGATAGGCAAGTCAATATTTACGAACATACCGCTTCTCAATTCGCTCGAAGGATTTGATATAACAGCTTGTAATTCAATAGTTCCTGTCGACGGATTAATTTTGGGTGAGATATATCGCAAATCAGCGGTATAGCGATGCATCATCGTGTCACTAAAATTTATCGGTATCTTACTATAATAGCTTGCATTTTGATTAATATTCATCAACAATTCCGATAATGTATTAGCATCATCTACCGCAAAATTTGCCAGCATATTATTGTCTTCGTAAATCCGCGCCAGTGTTACGGGATTATTCTCTCCACCGATATAAGCCCCTACCGCAAAATCCGCGGCCGACATATGTCCGTCAAAAGGCGCTCGTATTGTGCAGTATGATAGTTGTGTTTGTGCCGTTTTTAATTCTGCATACGCCGCAGATAAAGTAGCTTGCGCTTCTTCATAATTGCTTTTACCCTGCTCTACCTCCATTCTACTAACAGCATCATTTTTAGCGGCTTCCGTCAAAGCCAAATATTTACTTTTAGCAAAATGCAACGCTGCTTCGGCTGTATTTAGATTACTTTCAGCCTTATTGAGCGCATCTCGATATGTTATATCCTCTATCGTAAACAGCACATCTCCGGCACGAACAAACGATCCCGAGTCATAATTCTTACTCATCAAATAACCGTTTACACGCGCAACAATCGCAACCTCTCGATTTGCCGACAATACTCCCGGATATGTTTTATATAACGTCACCGAATCGACCATCGGATAGGCTGTTTCTATCGATGGTATATAATTTTGCCTAGCGTCTTCGCGAGAGCACGACACTGACAATATTAGAGCGACTAAACTCAATTGATAAATTGTTTTCATAAACGATTGTTTTACTTCCAACCACCGCCAAGGGCTTCAAATAGTTGTATTAAAGATGTTATCGCCTCCCCTTTTGCAGAGACAAGCGTATTTTGATACGTGATATAATCCAATTGAGAATCAACGACATTTGAAAATGTACTCAATCCTTGTTTATACAAATCTATTGATAATGTCACCTCTTCTTTGGCATAACGAACAACTTCCTCTAATCGAGTTATATACTCCTTTGCGGCAACATTCAATGACATTGCATTCCTAACATCTTCGACTGCTGTAAGAATCGTATTATTATACGATTCAACCATAGCTTCCATCTTTTGTTGTGCAGCGATGGTGGAATTACGTCGCTTTAGACCATCGAATATCGTTATTGAAAGCGTCGGAACAATACTATACGTAAAAGATTGATTTGTAAATAAATCAGAAAATTCATGTGCCGATGTCCCTATATTAGCTGCGATACTCAAGGAAGGCAAATAGTCCTTACGCGCAATTCCGAGTTCTACAGCAGCGAGGTCGATATTAAGTTCTGCCTCAACGACATCCGGACGTCGACGGAGTAAATCAATCGGCACCCCTAAAGCTACCGACGGGCGCTGATCCGGCAATTCTATTGATCGTTGCAAATCAAGTGGTAATGATTCTGTCGTAACACCAATAAGCACTGCCAAGGCATTAACCGACGCATCTATCGACGATTCCAATTTCGGTATTGAGGCTATTGTGGAGTAATATAAGGTCTTAGCCTGCGCCACCTCTAATTGCGACGCCAATCCGGATTGATAACGCGATTCGACAATGTCTAATATTCGCTTCTGATTTTCTGTATGTTCATTTGCTAGTATCAACTGCTGCTTTTGCACAAGCAATTGAATATATGTCGTGGCAATATTAGCCTCCAACGATGTCATCAGCCCATCATACTCCGCCGCTGATATTTTAACAGCAACTCCGGCGCGTTTTGATTGATCTCTAATTTTACCAAAAACATCCGGTTGCCAACTCAATGTTGCCCCGGCATTATAATAACCGCTTGCAACAGCTGTTTCGTTATGTCCAGCCAGACGACCGGACGATCGTTCTCGACTATAAGACACGTCCAGATCTATTGACGGAAAATAATCGCCCTTTGCTTGCGCCAATTGAGCCTTAGCTATTTCTATACGCCGTAAAGCACTGAGAGCATTATAATTATTCGAACGACCTTGGTTAATAAGTTTTACAAGCAAAGTATCACCAAACCCGGTCCACCATTGTTTATTAACTTCGCTAACATCGTCAAATATGTTATCTTTATTCCATTCATCAGCTAATTGCACCCGTAAACTGCCACGCCGCTCTGATGCCGCTTCTGCTACCATCATAACGGAGAACATACTCACAAAACACAATAAATGTATGCCTTTCATAAGCTAAAAGTATGATTACGAGCATACAACAAACATCCCCCGGCAAAATGTTCATTTACCGGGGGAAATATGTGTTTTAATGTTCTGACAATTTCAATCGTCAGTATTGTCGTTTTTATGTAAATCTCTAAGACGACGAACTTCGGCAGCGACTAAAGGGCTCTCGAAACCTCTTGAAACACCCCAACGATATAATTTTTGGCGTTCGGAATAGTCCGTCATTTCTATGCTCCGTGATTTGGTTGTTATTACTTTTCTAAGAATTTCCAAATATAGCTCTTCTTCGATATTCGACAACGCTTCTTTTATTATATCGCTATCTATTCTATTAGCTCTCAAGTGCATAGCAATCTTTATGCGTCCCCAATACGAAAAACGTAATTTATCGCGTACAAAAGCCTCGGTGTAACGTCTATCATCAACAAAACGCCGCTCGACCAGTTTTGCTACAATTTTTTCTGCTGCGCTTTGTTCTATGGCCCATAGCTGCAACTTTCTGCGAATTTCTGCTGTGCAATGTTCGGAACGCACACACAATGCTTCAAGACGTTCTTGTGCTTTTTCGACACTGATAGTTTTAAGTCGCGGCATTATTTATCTAATTTCTTTATAGCCGTTACATATCGATAGTTACCACGATAATCACGAATAGCTTCTGCTTGTTGGAATCCGGCTTTTTGCAAAGTTTCAACCGTCTCGCGTGGATATTTCTGATTTATCTCAAGATATATTTTGCCACCATCTTTAAGCGCTGCAAAAGCATAATGCGCTATCGGACGATAAAATTGCATAGGGTCATCATCCGGGACAAACAAAGCTATTGACGGCTCATATTGGGTAACGCGCGAATCCATATCGTTTTCTTCAGATTGACAAATATATGGCGGATTGCTTATTATGATATCGTACAAAGGCTCTTGAGGCACAGAGGCTGACAAAATATCCAAATGCTCAAAGTTTACTTTTGAATGGAGTGATTTTGCGTTATTCCGAGCAACGTCAAGCGACGATTCATTTATATCGATTCCCGTTACATTACTAAATTTCAACGCTTTTGACAATGAAATTGCGATACAACCGCTACCGGTACCGATATCAAGCACCTGCAAATCAGCGCGATCGGAATAATCACTAACAACCATATCCACCAAACCGACAGTTTCGGGGCGCGGTATTAGCACCGACGAATTAACTTCGTACATATTGCCCATAAACATAGCTTTACCGATAGCATACTGCACCGGCTCACCCGAAACAATACGTGCAATCACATCATCAATACGCGCTTGAATAAAATCCGACATCTCTCGGTCGCCGTTGGCGAAGATAAAGGTTGGAGTATATCCTGCAACGTCTTCAAAAATTATACGCGCAGCTCCTCTACCCTCATCTTTGCCTAAGACGTCAGACAAGTGTCGTTCCGTTGCTATTAAACTTTGACGGATTGTTATCATTTACCGTCGTTTATTGCTTCGTATATGAATGGGTCAACGTCATCGTCGTCATCATCGTCGCCATAAATGGTTTCGACTTCCTCAACGACTTCAGCATCATCCCAATCAATGTCATCGCCCCAACTATCAGGGCTAATACTCTGCAAATCTTCTTCCTCTTCGTCTTCTTCAGACGCTTCATATTGGAAGATAAATTCGTCTTCGGCTTGCACTCTATGATGGCCGTCAAGAGGACGGTGAATAATTTCAGTGTTATCAATGCGATTATTCTCGTCTGTTATAGCACGCCATAGGGTATCTTTAAGCTCTGCGATACCTTGCCCGGTAACCGCCGAGATAAAGACATAAGGAACACCTTCGGGAAGTGTCTTTGCCAATTCGTCGCGCAACTCGTCATCAAGCATATCACTCTTGCTAATAGCGAGGACGCGTTGTTTATCCATCAACTGAGGATTGAATTGCTTAAGTTCGTTGAGCAAGATATCGTATTCTTTAGCGATATCATCGGCATCTGCGGGTACCATAAAGAGCAATACCGCATTACGTTCGATATGGCGCAAGAATCGCAATCCCAAGCCCTTACCTTCACTTGCACCCTCAATAATACCGGGAATATCAGCCATTACAAACGAACGGCTGTCGCGATAGGAAACAATGCCCAACTGTGGCTCCATTGTTGTAAAGGGATAATCGGCAATCTTAGGTTCTGCCGCACTTACTGACGAAAGCAAAGTCGACTTACCGGCATTAGGGAAGCCTACCAAACCAACATCGGCAAGCATTTTAAGTTCAAGAATAACACTCTTTTCAATTGCCGGCTCACCGGGCTGAGCATAGCGCGGAGTACGATGAGTAGCTGTTTTAAAATGCCAGTTTCCGAGACCGCCACGACCGCCACGAAGCAATTTAACTTCCTGACCATCATCGGTAACTTCGCAAATAAATTCGCCCGTTTCGGCATCAAAAACGACTGTTCCGCAAGGCACTTCTACAATAACGTCATCTCCGTCTTTACCAAAGCTACGTCCTCCGGAACCGCTTTGTCCGTTTCCGGCAAAAATATGACGGCGATATTTAAGTGGCAACAAAGTCCACATATTGCGATTACCTTTAAGAATAATATGACCGCCACGTCCACCGTCGCCACCATCAGGTCCGCCTTTGGGTACATATTTTGCACGATAAAAGTGTCTTGAACCGGCGCCGCCTTTGCCTGATCGGCACAAAATCTTTACATAATCTATAAAATTCGAATCTGCCATTATGTTTGTGTTTTAAATTAATTTTATGTTGTTTCTCTATTTATTGTCATACTTTTATGATGCTTCATAAGTTCTGCCGCTTGTCGAAAATCGACGGGAGAACCGACATCAATCCATGTGCCTTTGATTGTGTAATATGTTACCAATCCTCCGTCCTTAATAGTTTGTTCCACCAAGTCGGTAGCATCACATCGCTCTCCTTGATTTAATTTATCAAGAATATGATTGCCAAAGATATAAATACCGGCATTCGCATAATATGAATACGACGGTTTTTCTTCTATTGACGTAACAGCCTCAGGGCGAGCCGGATCTGTTGTCAGTATCGCATACGGCACAGACACTTGATAAGGCACTACTGCGATTGTTATATCTGCATTAACACTCTTGTGATGCAAATACATTTCTTCGAAAGATATTGTTGTAATGAGGTCTGAGTTCATTACTAAAGTATTGTCCACTACATCTGTTTTAGGCAAAAACGCTGCAGCGCCTATCGTTCCCAAAGGCTCGTTTTCACGTCGGCAACATACGTTTACCCCGGCAACAGGCTCTGCAAAATGTTCTGACAACTGCTCTGCCAAATATCCCGTTGCTACGTTAATATCTCGAATACCACACGCAGCCAGGGCTTCGACATTGTAATCAATAATGGCCTTACCTTCAATTTCAAGCAGAGGCTTTGGCGTTTTTAATGTCGCCGGACGCAATCGTTCGCCCTTTCCGCCTGCCATTAATAACGCTCGCAATGGCAATATCGTATGTAGACGAGTCAAATCAAGAATATCAACAAGCCGTCCGTTCGAATCCAATACCGGTATCAATGTAATACCTTGACAACGAAATTCTCTCAATGCCGCCGGATCTATTGATTCTGACGCAACACTGCGAAAAGTCTTATGACAAGCATCAGCCACCGATGATTGCAAACTCGCTCCTGCAATAAGAGCACGACGGATATCTCCATCTGTTAATGAGCCTACAAGACAATCATTTTTATCAACGACAAACAAAGTCATTGATCCGCCGGGCAATTCATTCAATTGCTTAAGCGCTTCTAATAATGTCGAATTACTATGTATGCAATGCTTTGGATTCATACTTACAAATTAATCATACGCTGCTCTGCAGCTTGCCAATCGGCGGGAGTGTCAAGGTCTATACTACGCGATGATGGCATTTCAAAAGGTATACGTTTAGGAAATGCTCCCATTGCCATTTTTCGTAGCGATTGCGGATTTATCACATATACGGCACCATTATATTCCCACACAGGAGGAACGTCTTGACGACGAGTATACAATCCATCGCCTTTGCAAATATGCAAAACACCGGACGAATCGAGTTCAAATAGATTGTAATATGGATTTGATGCAGATTGGCACACGCTTACTACCATATCTACATCTGAGCTATACAATTGCATAGCTCCGATCACGTCTGTCGCTGTGCGCAAAGGGGACGTCGGCTGCAATAATACAACACAATCGTAATCTATCATTTTGTTATCGGCCCAAGACATTACGTTAAGCATAACTTCGCGACTACCGGTGTTGTCTGCACCCAAGTCGGCAGGTCGCATATACTCGACAGAAAGGCCTAAATCACGCGCTGTTTGCGCTATCTCTTCGTCATCTGTACTCAAAATTATCGTTCCGCCACATTGCGCTTGGGCTGTTTTCGCACATTCTATACTATATGCCAACAGAGGCTTTCCGCATAGCGGTTTAATATTTTTGCGAGGTATTCCTTTACTTCCTCCTCGTGCAGGTATTATATAGAGCGCTTTCATTGCGGCAAATCGTAAAATTCTTTAGGCTTAATAGGCAACGTTTTGAGAAATCGCATTATTGTACTGGTCATTATTGCCAATGTATTATCCTTAAAATACGGATTCTCTTTCCGTTTAGCGATTTCTTGATATTTTGGGCTGAGCGATTTCTTGATAGCACTGCATATCGATTCAAATGAGTCTTTGCAATGCAACACCGACGGCCCGGCAAGACGTCCTTTTTGACGGATACCTATATCGACAGTCGGACACCCTGCAGATGGGGCTTCGACAATACCGCTCGAAGAGTTTCCGATAACAACATCGGCAAGCTGCAACAAACTTTGATAACGTCGCATACCCAAAGATCGCACCAAACGAACACGTTCGGGATGCGCGGCTGCATATGATTCCAACACAGGGAAAAGCGATTCCCCTCCGGCATCATTATTGGGAGCTGTTATTACACTCATCAACTGCGGGTAGCAATCCAACGCTTTTAAGAGCTTTTGCAACTGCTCTACCGGAGATTCGTTATCATTCGTCGCCGGGTGATATGTTACTATCGCAACTCGTCGGCTCGAAAAATCTATATTCAAATCTTTTTCTAACTCACGAACTGTCATCAAACGTGTATTAAAGGCATTCCAAACGCCTATTGCTCCGGTATTAACCACCATCTTTGGTGATTCGCCTAATTGAATAACACGTTGGCGATATTCTTCAGTCGCTGTTAGGTGCAAGGTTGATAATTTCGTTATCGCATGACGTATTGAATCATCAATAGCCCCTATCGTTATTTCACCACCGGCAATATGGATAATAGGGATATGCATTATTGCAGCCACCGAGGCTATTGCAAGCATTTCATAGCGGTCTCCGAGAATTATTATAGCATCCGGACACATTTGTGCTAATGCCGACGCCGACCCTTCCATACATCGCGACATCGCAATAGCTCGAGATGCTTCGTCATCACCGACAACTTCCATAGGCACCTCTGCGGTAACTTCAAAACCTTCAGCTAATATCTCATCAACTGTATGACCGTATTTTTCAATAAGATGCATATTCGTTGCCAAGATATTAAGGTCAATCGACTTTTTAGCCTGCAAAGCACGACAGAGGGGCATCAACAAGCCCCAATCAGCGCGAGTGCTCGTTGCTACACATACTCGATATTTTTGATTCGATTTCATCATTGGCGATTCTATCTAATTTACAAAGATACAAAAATTTTTTTAACCTTATCTTGTATCAACGATACAAAATATACCTTTGTCATTACGTTTCATTTATTTTCACACAAAACCGGCAATAGAATTCGGTAAGCAGAAACTCAAAAGTTTAAATTTGGTTAAATTCCGCCGATTATTATTACTTTTGGGGCCAAAATAACTCCGACACCTAGTACCTGCTTCGAAGTTTTTACCATTGTCAGAGGACCTTGGAATAATCATTTATAGCATTTATCTAGTTTACTTAGAATCTTTAGAATTCGTCAAACTTAGTCCGGAATTTTAAGAATGATGTCAAGCGGTATTAAAACTGCATTTTCTCAATCTGAATATAATAGAGGCGTATCCATACATCAACGTCTTCCTCATTCAAATTTTTTCTTCTTAAGGACTCATTTAAAGCCTAAGGAAACGGAATAAACAACGGTCAGATTCTCTCGCTATTATTTAATCATTTAATTGCCAATCTTGAGAGTCGTAGGCTTAATTTATCATCATGAGAAATTTTTTCTTTTAGCAACTATGAGTTTGTGTGCACAATTCCGGTTGTTTACAGCAGCGATGCTACAAAGTCATATTTGCCATCATCTAAATCTAAAGCTCGCAGCTAACATAACAAATTTGGTCGCAAGCATCACAAAGGCTTATTTGGCAAAGTAAAATAACACATAAATATTAAGAAATCACCCCGAAAGCTACTTTATTAGCTCTCGGGGTGAATTTTTTTGATATACTAAAAAATCTGTTTTAATCTTCTGTTGCATCCGGTGCGGCGCCTTTGGGTAAGGTCAAGCACAACCACACAAACGCTATCAAGCCCGATATAATCGAACCACAAACAATACCTAATTTAGCATGAGCAAGCATCGCCGCTTCTGCCGGTATAGATGCATCAAAACTTAGCGTTGCAATAAAGATTGACACGGTAAAACCAATACCACCAAGCATTGACATCGCTGCCATCATACTCCAATTAGAGTGTGCAGGCATAGGAGCGAGTTTTAGTTTAACAGTAAGCCAGCTAAACGATAGAATACCAAAGAATTTACCTAAAACAAGGCCGCAAATAATTGCCAATGACACACCTTCAACAACTGCAACGGGAGACATATCCATCAAGAAAATGCCGGCATTTGCAAAGGCAAACAATGGTATGATAAAATAGTTTACAACAGGGTGCAACGAGTCTTCAAGATCTTGCAGCGGTGAAATTACCTTATCTGACGCCGATTCTACTTCTTTAAGCCAATTCAATTGCTGTTTTCCGAGAATTGTTCTACGGTCAAGATTCGCCAAGCCTTCATCACTAAAATGTGCTATTGCTTTTCGTATCTTTTTGATATACTTACTCGGAGCGAACACAGGAGTTGCGGGAACACAGAATGCCACTAAAACACCTGCAATTGTTGGATGGATACCGCTATTCAAGAATAGATACCACACCACACAACCTATTCCGAGATAAAAGAACTTACTCTTAATGTGCATTGTAGCTCCTAAGACTAACACTACCAACAATATTGCCGCATACACCAACATCATAGCTTCGATATGCGTTGAGTAGAACGCAGCAATAACGATAATTCCGCCCAAGTCATCAACCACAGCAAGTGTAGTTAAGAAAATCTTCAGTGACAACGGCACGCGCTTACCAAGCATCGAAAGAACGCCTAATGAAAACGCAATATCTGTAGCCATCGGAATTGCAGCGCCGCCGGCATAGTCTGTTCCATTGCTCAAAAACCAGAATATCAACACCGGAACAATCATACCGCCACATGCGGCAACAATTGGCAACAACGCCTGCTTAAACGACGATAATTCGCCGACAAGCACTTCTCGCTTTATTTCGAGTCCTATTGTGAAAAAGAAAACAGTCATCAATGCATCGTTAATAAACGCGAGCAAATTCATCGGATGACCATTATGACTAAACACGTTAAAATCGCCTATCTGAAGACGCACTTCTTGTGTCCAAAATTTAAAATATTCAGCGTTCAAGCCTTGAATATTTGCAATAACAAGCGCTAGTATTGTAGTAACAATAAGAATGTTACCGCCACTGGCATGACGTCGCAACGCTTGGCGTGCAGAATAGAATAGCGAAGTACTGAAACCTGCTTTCTCAGTAGGATTCAATTCTGATTGTAAATTATCATGTATTTGTCCTGCCATATTTTTTAATCTGAATTATTAAGACATACTCTTAGATATATAAAACGACCCCCGAAAATAATCCGAGGGCCGTATTTATTCTATATCTGATCAAATGCCGTAAGCAGCAAGCTGTTCAGCCTTGAAATTTTCAATGAATTCACAATGACGTGCAATCTCTGCTTGACCCATGTTGACATAAACAACAGTGGTAGCAAGATAAGAAGCATCTGTCTTGCAAAGATTCAAGAGAAGGTAAGACATTACCAAGTGTCCTGCCATTTCTACAAGACGACGAGCATGGAAGTCTACTAGTTTAGCATCTTCTGCTGCAGCAACAGTGGCAACTGCCTTATCATAGCGTTCGGTAAGCTGCTTAAGTGTTTCTGCGATAGGAGCGAGTTCGCCTTCAAAACCTTCGGCTACATAGCTGTCAATAAGGCTACGATATGTGCCGGTGGTGACGTGACGAATTGCAGCTACTACTTGAAGTTGTGTTGTACCTTCGTAGATTGATGTGATTCGTGCATCGCGATAAAGACGTTCGCAAGCGTAGTCTTTCATGAAGCCGGAACCGCCATGAACCTGAATACAATCGTAAGCATTTTGATTACAGAATTCGCTACCCATACCCTTGGCAAGTGGAGTAAGCGCATCTGCCAATCGGCTGTAGAATTTCATATCTGCACGTTCGTCAGCTGTGAGGCTACGTTCACGAGCAATATCTTCGTATGCTTTGTAAACGTCAACAAAACGTGATGTTTCGTACAAGAGTGCACGAGAACCGTCAAGTTTAGCCTTCATTACAGAAAGCATTTCTGACACTGCAGGGAATTCGATAATAGCCTTGCCAAACTGCTTGCGTTCCTGAGCATACTGAAGAGCTTCACGGTAAGCAGCTTCGCTAACACCGACGCTCTGAGCAGCAATACCAAGACGAGCACCGTTCATAAGAGCCATCACATACTTGATAAGGCCAAGACGACGGTTGCCACAAAGTTCGGCAGGTGCATTCTTATATACAAGCTCGCATGTGGGTGAGCCTTTGATACCCATTTTATTCTCGATACGACGAACAGTAACACCACCGTTGCGCTTGTCATAAATAAACATAGACAAACCGCGGCCGTCTTTTGTTCCTTCTTCAGAACGAGCAAGAACCAAGTGAATATCCGAGTCACCGTTAGTAATGAAGCGCTTAACGCCATTCAACACCCAAGTACCGTCTTCTTTCTGAGTAGCCTTGAGCATAACGCTCTGAAGGTCGGAACCGGCATCGGGTTCGGTAAGGTCCATTGACATTGTTTCGCCGGCACATACACGAGGAATGTACTTAGCACGCTGTTCTTCACTACCGAATTCGTAGAGAGTTTCAGCACAGTCCTGGAGACCCCAAAGGTTTTCGAAACCTGTATCAGCACGGCTTACAATTTCTGCAGCCATGATATAGGGAGTGATGGGGAAATTAAGACCGCCGAAACGACGAGGCATAGCCATACCCATCAAACCTGCCTTACGGCAAAGGTCTAGGTTTTCTACTGTGCCATCAGCATAATATGCATGACCATCAGCACAAGAAGCGCCCTGGTGATCAACACCTTCTGCGTTTTCTGCTATAGTAGTACCACAAAGTTCGCCTACAATTTCGAGGACACGTTCGTAGTTGTCCATGGCGTCGGCATAATCTGTGGGAGCATAGTCGTACTGTTCAGCTTCTGAGAAGTTGCGCTCTTTGAGGTCGACAATCTTCTGCATCAATGGATGATGCAGGTGATGCTTGAGGGTTACGTTGTCGCTATAGAAATTAGCCATGGCTTATTTTGAATTCTTCTTGTAATACTTAATGAGTTTGGGAAGTACGTCCTCGATGTCACCGGTGATAACATAATCAGCGATTGCATTGATTGGAGCGTTGGGATCGTTGTTTACCGAGATGATAATAGAACTTTCCTGCATACCTGCTATGTGCTGAATCTGTCCTGAGATACCACAAGCGATGTAAAGTTTGGGACGTACGGTAACACCGGTCTGACCGATCTGACGATCATGTTCAACGAAACCGGCATCGACTGCTGCACGAGATGCACCTACTTCACCATTAAGGGTATTGGCAAGGTCGAAGAGCAGCTGGAAATTTTCTTTGCTACCAACGCCATAACCACCGGCAACGATGATGGGTGAATTCTTGATATTTACTTTAGACTTTTCGATGTGGCGGTCGATGATTTCTACTGCAAAATCAGTAGCATCTACATAGTCGTTAGCATTGAGGTTAACAACTTCGCCCTTGTGATTTGCATCGAAAATTTCTTTCTTCATAACGCCTTCGCGAACTGTAGCCATCTGAGGACGACATTCGGGGTTCACAATAGTAGCAACGATGTTACCACCGAAAGCGGGACGAATTTGGTAAAGCAAATCGGTATATTCCTTACCGGTCTTGGGGTCTTTGTGAGGACCGATTTCAAGAGCGGTACAGTCGGCGGTAAGACCGCTGTGGAGGCATGAGCTTACGCGAGGACCGAGGTCTCGACCGATGCAAGTAGCACCCATAAGACATACTTGAGGTTCAATCTGACGGAAGAGGTTGATTAAAACCGCAGCATGAGGGTTGCTAGTGTAGGGGTAAAGACGCTGATCTTCTACCTTATAAACAGTATCTGCACCGTAAGGGAAGATTTGTTCTTCTACGCCTGCGAGCTTATCACCGATCACAAGTGCTTCGAGCTTTACTCCAAGACGAGTAGCGAGCACGCGACCTTTTGTAAGCAATTCAAGGCTGACATCAGCAATGCGACCTTCGTCGTATTCGCAGTATACTATGAGGTTATTTTTATCTGACATAGTTGTTGTAATTGAGGTGAGCAGTATCAGCCGATTGTATGGTTGGCGATAAGTTCTTTGATAAGGTTTTCGATTTGTTCGTCGTTGTTTTCGAGGCGAAGGTTTTCCTTAGCAGTGAATACAACGTTTTCAACATTCTTAACCTTTGTGGGAGATCCTGCAAGGCCAATTTGTTCGGGATCTGCTTCAACGTCAGCAGCAGACCATTCGAGGATTTGCAAAGAAGGATCCGCAGCAACACGAGCTTGTACTGCTTCGGGTAAAGTTGCCAATTCTGTGGGAGATGCTGCACGTTTGTATTTCATCACACGCATAGCATTGCGAGGACGACATTCTGCTGCAGAACCGTTTACTGTAACTACGCAAGGAAGAGGTGCTTTTACCACTTCTACGCCATGTTCCAAACGACGTTTTACAACGATGTGACCATCTGCAACTTCAAGAATATCTTCAGCATATGTTACCTGAGGTAAGCCAAGTTTTTCTGCAATTTGGGGTCCTACTTGCGCGGTATCGCCATCGATAGCCTGACGGCCACCTAAGATAAGGTCGTATTTACCATACTTTTTAGCTGCCATAGCCAAAGAATATGAAGTAGCCAAAGTATCGGCGCCACCGAGAGCGCGGTCTGTAAGTACGATGCCACCGTCAGCACCACGATAAATTGCTTCGCGAACAATTTCAGCAGCACGAGGGAGACCCATGGTGAGAAGAGTTACGGTCGAACCGGGATGTGCTTCTTTAAGGCGTATTGCCTGCTCGAGTGCATTAAGGTCTTCTGGGTTGAAGATCGCAGGAAGTGCGGCACGATTGATGGTGCCGTCTTCTTTCATTGCGTCCTTGCCTACATTGCGAGTATCGGGTACTTGCTTGGCGAGCACTATGATGTTCAAACTCATATTATTAGATTTTCTTTTTATGTATTTATTTGGCGTAAACCATGCAAAAGTAATTATTTTTAGCCATCCGACAAAACTTTTGCGGGTTTCAAGCCCAAATACAGCGTTAAATATTCTTATTAGGGCTTACGCGTTTTTTGTATGCTTGTGTCTTTCGCGCAATCCACTTATAGGCGTTAATAAAGGCATCAAACCAGATGGTAACTTCGTCATTTACGCGCTCTGTGGGATATACAGGGCACTGCCACGGGAAGATAGCTCGTTCGAGGTGAGGCATCAATGCCAAATGACGACCATCGGCAGATGCCAAGGCTGCTATTGAGCCTTCTGAACCATTGGGGTTGCCGGGATAGGTGTCATAGCTATAACGTGCTGCCACTTGCAAGCCTGTCTGTTCGAGCGGCATATTGAAGTGGAAACGACCTTCGCCGTGAGCCACCCAAATACCGGCGCTGAGATGTGCAAGCGAGCCTAACATTACTGATTCGTTTGAATGTACATTCATGCCAACGAATTCAGATTCGAACTTACCTGAAAGGTTGTGCTTCATTTCCACAGCGGGACGGCCGTCGGCTGTTTCCGGTGCACCCAAGAGGTTGAGTTCAATCATCAACTGACATCCATTACATACGCCCAAGCTCAAAGTATCGGGGCGAGCATAGAAGCGACGGAGCGTTTCAGCTGCGCGTTCATTCCAACGGAAACCGCCTGCCCATCCTTTTGCTGAACCAAGAACGTCACTATTCGAGAAACCACCGCAGAAGACAATCATATTCACATCTTCAAGAGTTTCACGACCGCTGGTAAGGTCAGTCATGTGGACGTCGCGAACATTAAAGCCGGCTTGATAGAGGCTATATGCCATTTCACGATCACCATTAACACCCTTTTCGCGAATAATCGCAGCGGTAACATGGCCGTTAGCACGACGCAAAGGACGCAAACCGCGAGATGCAAGAGTGCCATCGTAATTTGCGCGGAAACGATATTTTACCGGTTGCGAACCCAAATTGTCGCGGCGTTGGCGTGCACATTCAGGTGCGGTTTGCTTGCAATCAAGTTGGTATGAAGGTTCATACCACACCTTACGCATTTCGGCGATATTAATAAGGTGAACATTGCCATTGTGTGCAATAGACACGACTGATTCAGTCTTACGAGAAGGAGACGCAATGGGGAAATACTTCACGCCTGATTCATCCAATATATTCTCAGCAGCACGCTTGTTACGGTCGGTTACTTGAATAACAACAGCGGGGTTTTCTGCAAAAAGAATCTTAACCAAATCGTCTTCCTTCATCAAAGAACGGAAGCCGTCGGTATAAACATTCAAGCCGCCACCGGTGTTGGGGAAACACATTTCTAGAAGTGTTGTAATCAAACCGCCTTCGCTAACGTCATGTATTGCGGCAACGAGGTCTGCATGAATAAGAGCTTGAACTGTCTTAAATGCGTCAGAGAATGTAGAAGCAACGACATCGGGAGTAGCACCGCCAACTTTTCCAAGTGTTTGAGCGAGTGCCGAGCCGCCGAGTTCAAGAGGCATACCACTAAAGTCTACATAGTACAATGTAGAAAGAGTGGTGGGTTGAAGAACTGCTTCGCCACGACGACGAATATCATCAACTTCGCCTGCTGCAGATATAATAACTGTGCCGGGAGCTTTAACCTTTGTGCCGTCAGAATATTTCTGAGTCATCGACAAGCTATCTTTACCTGTCGGGATATTGATACCGAGCTTAATAGTAAAATCAGAGCAAGCTTCAACAGCGCTATACAACGCAGCATCTTCGCCTTCATTACGGCAAGGCCACATCCAGTTAGCACTCAATGAGATTGCACTCAAGCCCTTATCAAGAGATGCTGAAACGATATTTGTAAGAGCTTCAGCAACAGCGAGGCGAGAACCTGCTTGGGGATTAGACAACGCTACTGTAGGAGCGTGACCGATAGATGTTGCAATACCACGACGACCGAGATAATCAAGAGCTACGATACCGCAGTCGTTTACAGGCAACTGGAGAGGACCGGCACACTGCTGACGTGCAATACGGCCTGTCACACTTCGGTCTACCTTATTGGTGAGCCAATCCTTACATGCAACAGATTCCAACGAAAGCACATCAGTGATATACTGAGAAAGATTTGCTACATCGTATTCAGGAGCGGCAAAGTTTCGTGCAACTGTTTTATCATGCATAACTGTACGCGGAGGATTACCGAGCATATCAGCAGCAGCAAGATCGATAGCAGCTTGCTTGTCTTTGCGACCGAATTTTAAACGATGGTCGTCTGTTGTCTGACCTACAATATATAGAGGTGCACGTTCACGTTGTGCAATGCGTTCTACGAGTGGAATATGGTTAGGATCGATGAGGAAGCCCATACGTTCCTGACTTTCATTGCCAATAATTTCGCGATCAGAAAGAGTGGGGTCTCCAACGGGCAATGCATCAATATCGATAATACCACCGGTTGCTTCAATAAGTTCGCTCAACGCGTTGAGGTGACCGCCTGCGCCATGATCGTGAATTGACACAATAGGATTAAATGCACTTTCAGCAAGCGCACGCACCAAGTTTGCAACACGTTTCTGCATTTCAGGGTTGGCACGCTGAACGGCATTAAGTTCGATAGCGCCGGCATAGCGACCGGTATCTACCGATGACACAGCGCCACCACCCATACCGATACGATAGTTATCACCACCGGCAAGAGCTACAGACTGACCTGCCTGCGGTTCTTCTTTAATTGCGTGATCTGCATTTGCATAACCGATACCACCGGCAAGCATAATTACCTTATCGTAACCCCATACTTGCTTTTCTTCGGCATGTTCGAATGTCAACAACGAACCGCAGATAAGGGGCTGACCGAATTTATTACCGAAGTCGGATGCACCATTCGAAGCCTTTACAAGAATGTCAGCCGGGGTGTGATACAACCAATTACGTTCTGCTATATCATCCGACCATTTGTGTTCGCTCATACGGGGGTATGATGTCATATACACAGCCGTACCTGCAAGAGGTAAGCTAGCACGACCGCCACCCATACGGTCACGAATTTCGCCACCGGAACCGGTAGCTGCGCCGTTAAAAGGCTCTACCGTTGTGGGGAAGTTATGGGTTTCTGCCTTCAGTGAAAGTACAGTATCAATTTTGCGCATAGCAAAATCAGAAGGTTTATCCGGCTCAGTAGGTGCAAATTGCCAGATAGCAGGACCTTCAACAAACGCAACATTGTCTTTGTACGCTGAGACAAGACGTCCTTTATTTATTTTACTAGTGCTCTTAATAAGCTGGAAAAGACTCGAGGGCTTTTCTTCGCCGTCAATAACGAAAGTTCCGTTAAAGATTTTGTGACGACAGTGTTCAGAGTTAACCTGAGAGAAACCAAACACTTCGCTATCTGTCAACGGACGTCCAAGACGTTGTGACAAACCACGAAGATAATCTTCTTCTTCAGCGCTTAGAGCAAGGCCTTCTTTTTCGTTATACTCATGAATATCTTCAATATTCACAGCCGGAGCAGCAGTAGCATCCGTAACGAACATATCGGGACCGGGGTTAGAATAAACGCTCTGAAGCATAGGGTCATAGACAGGCTCACCTTCAACAGGATGCAGCTCTTCTATACGCAGAATGCCGTCGAGACCCATATTTTGGGTAATCTCAACGGCATTTGTGCTCCAAGGGGTTATCATTTCTTTTCGCGGACCGGTATAAGTGCCCGTCAATGTAGTGCCGGCACTAAGGGGCTGTGCGCCACCAAAAAGCCAGGTCAAGCGAATATTATCGTCTTCGGCAAAAGCCTTTAAGGTATCAACGGCATATACCGTGCCGTCTGATTTTGTAAAAAACGTTACCATCAGTGGGAGTGTAATATTTGTTGCAAAATTACTAAATAAAATGCTAATATCCAAATTTACTTAAAACAGCTTAAATATTAGCACCTTACAAATTCAACCTTTTATAACAAAGCCTCCCGACTTATTGAAAAAACTTTTTATCTATCGTTTTTCTTTAAGTCGGGAGGCTGTTTATTTCATTTTTCTTATGAGCCGAAAGTGAAATTTATACCCATTGTTAATGATGCATTAAGATTTCCTACCGGTACATACTGCGGTGTCACTTTAAAGAATTGACAATCCGAGCCGATGAAGAAGTTAAATCCGCAAGGATGGAAATTAAACATCCAACCGAATTCCGATCCGAAAGTCGACACAGCATAGTTAACTGACGCATTTAGCCATTTTGTAGGCTTAATATTGGCGCTAATACGACCTTCTGTCCATGAGAACGGGCCATTAATATGTTCGGTCAACAACAAGCCGCCGCTAAGTCCGCTATAGAATGGCATTGTATACTCGGCACCAAGATGAATAGTCGCTGCGAGGGCGGTTGTCAAACTACTTTTCTCATTAGTCTTGCGGAAGTTTATCATATCTTGAATATCGTCCCACATACGGTCGAACTGCTCGTCGATTTTGTTGTCGTCATAACCGGGCTGTGTGTCGTCAATAGCGATATCGTCAAAGCCATTAAATTTCCAAGATGTTCCGGGAGTCTTTGCATTGACGTTATCACTCCAGTTCATAAAGCCCAAGTCACGCACAGCTGCCGATAATTGCAGATTAGGAAGCAAATTATATGTCGCTCCGAGATCGAAAGCAAGACCATAACCGCTCATACCGAATGAATCGTAATCCATTTCATCCCATTCGATTTCAGAAGCTTGACTTGCGTTATCATACTCTACTCCGGCTTCTTGTTTTGTCGGCAAATACAATCCCTTGCCTGCAGCAATGTCCATTTCACCAATAGCATCAATCGACCACTGCGAATCACTCATGCGAACTTGCATCTGATTGATTTTAGCATTGACATTAGCTCCACCGAGAAGCACTTTAACTTTAGCGCCGATACCGAGACGATCATTGATGCGGTGAGAATGGCCCAACGCAATTTCAGCCATCGCATTCGCCTTAATTGAAAGGTCATCAAAGCTGTATTGCGTATCAGGTCCGGTCTGTCCAAGTTTCATAAACTCGAATAGTCCACGGGGCAAATTCACTCCAATATCGGTACGAACACCAACCGTAAGGGTGTTATAACCTTTAAAGCCTCGAAATCCGAGTGAGAATATGGTAATATCCGTTCCAAAGTTTAACTTGTTATTATCATCAATTTTACTAAGGAATTCCTGAGCGCTTACACTCTTATTCATAAAAGTAGTAAGCTGCCCATCAGCCATCTTGTATATGAACTTATTCACGCCCATATTCGAGTTAGCGGCAATATTCAAATTACCCAACACCGGGAATGCAAAATAACCTCTTTCGCCACTAAAAGCAGGGTTCAATTGATGACGCATCGAATATCCGTCAAGGAAGTAAGCCGAGCGTGATGTTTCTTGTGCTGCTGCACTAAATCCCAAAGCAAGGACAGCGGCAGCAAGTATGTGTTTATGATTGGTTCTCATTGTCGTGTATTGCTTGAAATTAGTTTAAATCAATATCAACGCCGCCTACCAATTGTAGACGAATTTCATTAAATTTAAGTGTCTGATTTTCATTGAGCGGAACTCCGATATATTCAGATGCCGACGTTGCGGCAAACTCAAACTCAATACCATCAAGGTCGCCCATATTGGCAGCTGTTGAATTCAACAGTATAACAAGGTTTGACGATGTTGGGTTAGACAATGTTCCGGCAGATACACTTCCTTCAATTGTAGCGGTGATATTTGACAACACCTGACCATTTTTACCAAGAGCATAAACACTCGGCACCATATTCAATGGAATGCTATTTTCAACTGCTACTGTAGCACGAACTTGACTAAAATTATACTTATCCAAATCCGAATCCCAACCGGTATCATTAGTTGTATAAGTGAATCGCAATTCAGGACCAAAAGCAAGAGGAACAATTGCGGTATAATCAACGTCTACATTAAAAGTACGATTGAGTGTTACCGTATAATCTTTATCCTGAGGAACAACAGCTGTTATATTGTTCAGCGAAATACGATTCGGAATTGTTTCGATAATATCGTTCAAATTAGGCACTTTCACGTTCACTTCACCGGCAGCAGTATTTGCACCCTCACCAAGACGAGAAATACAAATCACAGTGCGGCCGTTTGCCTTGATAAGAATAGGTTCTGTGCCATAAGCATCACCAATCCACACAGTCTTCGTGTCTTTATTATCGTATACACCCTCAAGGCATGCATTCACATTAACCTCTACAGGAGCGCTGTTTTCTACGATAAGTTTAAACTGCGGATTCTGAATATCTAGGCAATCATCGCCATCCTTCAAGAAATCGGGAATACCGGTAATTTCGAATGATGTTGAATTGATGTTAATCTCGGGATTAACCTTACCTTCAAAACCGGTAACAAGAGCTTTATTCATAACAGGTATCACCTCCAAGATTAAGTCAGAAGTATCACCAAAATCAAGATTGCTATCTGAGATATAAACGTTACCATTTGAGACGATCTGCACATCGAGATTGAAATGACCGGGTTCATAAATACCTTGGCCTTCTCCTACGTTGCTCAAATCGATTCGGCTAACTGTAATTGGGATATTCAAACATCCACCTATAGCAACTTCTACATCCTTATTAAAAACGATTACACGATCGTTTTCAACAGAGAAATTATCGTTTTGCGAATCTTTAAGAGTCCATTCTTGAGGAAATTCAATTTTAAATCCCCTCTCAACAACGGCAATTGCATTAAAAGATTCTGATGATTTCAAATAAATTTGAACATCGAAACTTATCGAAACGTCGGCACTTTTAAGACTAACGACTTGACGATCGACATCATCGCTTTTTATGCTCAAATAATTTGTAAGATTTTCCACATTAGCAGTGAGTTTATCGGCAATCTGAACAAAGGTAAGATTTTCAGATGTTGTTGCCGATCTGAGATTATGCAACTCAATTGCATCGATATGGATTGAAGAACTTGTAGCTTCTCCATTTTGAGAAAGCACATAATCGCCACTGGCCAAACCATATTTTTCTCCATCAGGTTTAATCGAACTTGATGCATCAAGGGATAAGATCTGACCCATTGAGTAAGTGTCAGTACTACTTGGGGGCAATGTCAAATCCCCGCCAACACTAACATTCATGTCTATGTCTTTTGATAAATCGTAGTCGTCATCGACACACGAGCTAAGTCCAAAGACCGTCAACACCGCAAACAGCAAACATTCACTTTTAAAGTGATTCATAACTTTGTGGAATAGTTAAATGAGGTTATAAGTTTTTTCTAAAGTGCCGCTAAATTAACCAATTTTCACCACCCACACAAATTTAAAACGCATTTTTATAGTTCAAATTTCAAAATTTATTTAACAGAAATTATCAAAAACACGCTATCTATATATCAATCAGACACAAGACTTTAATGAAAGCAAAACATCTCAAATTCATTGCATATAGTTAAATTTTAAAAACTTCACTAACAGCTATACGAAAAATGAGTTTTTTATTGTACATTTGCATATCACAATTCGAATAACTAAAACTATCAAATTATGATTTACGAAAAGGACAAAAGTTATGAATTTCCTGTCGTCGGAGGTTTAAGCCCGGCAGATGACAGTTTTTTGATTAGTGTAAACACTCCAAACGGTCAAGAAACTATTAAATTTAAAAAATTTCTATTCCAACGCAAAGAGGGTTATAACACTTCAAAAATTCACTGCCGTGTTAGAGATATTGACCCTGAAAGCGGTTTACCTCTTATTGTTCTAGATATTAGTCATTATGTCTACGAACTTTATAGTGAAACCTTTGCCAACGGACAACCTTTTATTTGTGAAGTTGTAAATATCCCCGATAATCCGGCATCAGAGCCTTACACTATCGCAGACAACAACGGTATTTTTTTCCGCATTTATGAATCTCAAGGACTCCTTACCAAAGGCCAAAAATTACTTTGTCGCTTAACTCGTCTTACTCCAACATCCTTTGCTCTTGTTCCGGTAAACCAACCTAGCCGACTCCAATTTTACAGCCTCGAGCAACTTCTCAATGAGACCGAAGCTCCCAAAGAATTGCGACCTTTTATATGCCGATTTTTCAATGAAAGTCCTCAACTCGACCGTGCGCGCAGCGAAATCGCTTGTGGCAATGCGCGGTGGGTGTTTACGGCATCGGTTGTTATTCTTGAAAACCTGCCCGAGTGGTTCATAAGCGCCGATTTGCGTAGAAAGAACGTTAAATTGCAAGCGCTAATTAACGCTTTTCGCAAAATTCTTTTGTATCTTCTCGAAGACTCAAGCTACCTCAATGGTATGCCCACCGAGCAACGTCGAAGCATGCAGCATCAGCTCACAGAAATGGCAGATAAGCTTGAGCCTTACTCTGAAACACTCGAACTTATTGCAAACGCCCAAGAAAATAAATTCATCGAACGTCTTCTCGACCATCTGCAGCGTTCCGGTTACCTATACCACCCTGCGCGTCGTTTTGCCGTGCTGATGCTTATCTTCCGACTTCAACCGGAAAAAGTAGCAGTATACCTCAGTCGCATTTTCGAAAGCATTTTTGGTCGCGATTTGGAAAACTGGAGCCGCGAACCGTTCCGTGATGCTTTCTTGGAGCAATTCGAAATTTACGTGCGACAAGCTCGCCGTAAAATTGACGCACTTCCGATTGCTGAAAGTCGCGAAGCTAAAAGCAACCTCGAAAATATATTGACAGCTATAGCCCTTCAGCTATTGCTTGCTCATGAATCCACCAATACATCTCGTCTTTGGGCGTTGTACTATCGTTACATTTCTCTTCTCCGACCGCTCAATTCCGAAATTCTTCTCACCAAAGCATTCCTCAGCCTTCTTGACGCTGACATAAACAACAGGCTTACATATCAAGAGCTAAAGCAACCGATGATGATGATGACTCGCGCCATGGTAATGCCTACCGGCGACGTCATGCATCGTATTCAAGGTACTCATAGATATTCCAACAAAGGCGTTGAAATTGCTGTATCTTCTGAAGGCATTCAAATTTCACAATCCGGTCGCGAAGATGTTACCGAGCGCGTTATTCCCGAAGGTTTAATGCCTTGGTTGCATCCTCAAATCATCGTCAACGGAGTCCGCGGCCTCTCCGGCACGCGTATGCGTAAACTTTCAGAGCATAACATTTGGTGGCGCGAAATTGAGTCTTCTCTCTTCGATACAGAAATAACGCCGGTCCCCGGAGAAATAAAACGCCGCACTCGTCCTACGGTCGGCGATGACGTTTACATTGTTTTTGACGACGTTTCAAGCGATGGCAGCACCGTAAATCCGGTTTTCACTTGTCATGTGCAAGACAACGATTATGAAAGCGTTAGCGGCACTCTATATCGAAGCCAAATTGTAGATTACAACCTCCGTCAGCCGACTCTTCGTGCCACTCGCACCGAAAAAGGAACTAAACGCGGCTTTTATGCTAAAGTAATTGCCGACGACATCAGTGGATCAGGATTCCGTTTCTCTTTGCGTGAGACTATCGACTCTTACATCGAAGACCATATCGATTACGAACAAGAATATATCGCAAAGATCAAAGGTGTTTCTGATCGCGACTATAGCGCCATATCAGAACTTGGTATCGGTCTTTTTATCGAACGCGATCCCGATAATCCCGAATTCAGCGTTGGTGACATGGTTAAATTCCGTTTCACCACACTCGGTAAGCAAGGCTCTTTAAAAGGCGTCTTCGTTGAATATTCCGACGCCCAATCTGATTTTTGCACTAACGACGCTGTTGCTTTCGAACAATTGCTCACCAATATCGGCGAAAATGACGAAAGCGAAGAAGACATTGACTTCCAGAATGATATCGTAGACAATTACGACCGTCTTCCCGCCGAAAATGTGCGCGAGATTATTGAGATGATTCGTTTTAAAGCTATCGCCGAAACAAATCTAATCACAGCATACGACTATCTTCGTTTGGGACGCTTGCTAGCTCTTGCTATCGACAACACAACACTTGCCGAAAATCTTTTAGCACACGCCGCCCTACTCACTCAGCACCAATTCTTTGCCACCAATAGTCGCATCGATGCAGATAAATTAGGCGAATTGGCTCCCGCAGCTCTTGCTGACCCGTTCTTAAAAGTCATTTATCACCGTCTCGAGATGGTGTCATGGCTCGACCATCCCGAACGCAATTCCGCGCTATACAAGACATCGCGAAATCCGTCAAATGAACTTGAAGGCGCCATCGCATCAATGGTATTGGCTTACAATATGTTACACGCCATGCAAGGCGACACTAACAACTCCATATCTACCGACATTAAGAACAAGATTATGGAGAAATTGAACGTCAACAACGAAACTCGCCAAAGTAAGTACTATGGCTCCGAGTCAAAATATCTCGAATTTAAGACATCGCTTGTATATCCTGCTGTTAAACCCGGTGAAGACATCCGCGAAGCTCCCGAAGAACAGCGCCGCCACATCCTTAGCCGTATTGCTGGCTTCTTAAACGCTAGCGGAGGTCAGCTATACTTAGGCGTCAACAACGACGGCTACGAAGTAGGTATGCCCGACGACTTCAGATATTACGAACGTCAACGCGGACGCGTTTCTATTGGCAAACACCAGCTCAGAGTCACTGACATCGACAGCCTTTGCGTTTTCATCGAAAACCTTGTGGACACAGCATTCGGTCACACTATTAGCCGAAAGGTTAATATCGCTCCTGATACCGAAGCTGAAAAGGGTGTTATTCGAATTGAAATTGAACAATCTCTCGACCCCGTATTCTTTGAAGGTCGCCTATTTGTTCGACAAAGCGGTCAGAGCACTCGAGAATATCACGGCGAAGATATCGATGTTTTCGTTCGCGAACGCAAGGAATTAAAAGCCGAACGTCAGCATATGCTTGATGCGCAAATCTCTGAATTGGATATCGATGAGACCGAAGAATCCGATTTATTGCAAACTGAAGAAGATGTAAGCATCGTTGAGAAAGCCGAAACACCGACCGCAACAAACGATGTCGAATCGAATAATCGTATTGCAACATCGTTGTGGCGACCGAATGTCCTTCACAACTACGACACTGATTACGTTGAACCTCATGGTTATTTATACTTCTTCGGAGAAAACACAATCGTATTTTCCAAACGAGACAAATGGATCGACGTTGGTCAAGAAGACTGCCGACTTGTCATCGCTGTTGCTCACGAATTATCCGACGAATACCTTATTTTAGGATTTGAAGAAGAGAAAGCACTAAAAGTGCCTCTTTCTGAAATATTTAGAGAAGGCGAAAACGTCGAATTGCGCTACAACGACTCACAACAATTGATTTTTGCCGGCATCGCAACCCGTGAGGACTCTCTATTGTGTATTGCCGCCGATAGCAGCAACGCATTATGGCGTCGAGCGATAAAACTCAGCACTCTCGAAAACGGCCATCTCAAAGATGAGCCCAAGCGTTTCCACGATGCCCCGATAAACCACACTGTCGCTTACGAAATCATCGATTCGAAATCTATCGATTCTTTAGCTGACTGTTTGGGCGATACTATACCAAGCAAGCGCTTTGGCGTTACCGTTCGTGCAAAAGAAGGAACAGCTTCGGCTAACGAAAAGCTACAAGAAATATATTCTAAATGCGCACCTTCTAATTGATGCTTAATGGAGCCTCTATTTGCAATAATAACAGCAACATACAACGCACACCATACCCTCCCTCGCACTCTTAAAAGTGTCAACGAGCAGACCTTCACCGACTATGAACACATCATCATTGATGGAGCGTCGGTGGATGGCTCTGCCGAATTGGCACGGAACTCGGAAAATCCGCGTAGACGTGTTATTTCCGAGCCGGACAAGGGCTTATATGACGCGATGAATAAAGGTATCGCAAACACAAGCGGACGATATCTGATATTTCTCAACGCCGGCGATACTTTTCATTCGACCGACACTCTTGCTCAGATAGCAAATGCTATTCGCGAGGCTTCCGACCCCGGAATTGTATATGGTCAAACGATTCTAGTTGATGACTCCGGAGCTTTCGTTGGCAACAGACACCTTACAGCCCCTGAAAAGCTTACGCTGAACAGCTTTTCTAATGGCATGTTAGTTTGTCACCAAGCTTTCGTTGCTTTGAGACAAATTGTCGGTTACTACGACACTAAATTCAAATACTCTGCTGACTATGAATGGTGTATCCGTTGTTTGCAACATTCTCGTTGCAATATCGGACTTACCGACACCATACTCATCGATTATTTACACGAAGGCTTAACGACAGCCCACCGATTGCCATCGTTAATCGAACGATTCAAAATCATGGCTTACTATTATGGCTACTTCACTGCCATAATTCGCCACATTTCATTCATCGGCCGATGGTGGAAAAGACGCAACAACTCTAATAAATGATACTTTTAAATACTACATATTCAATCGACGACTCTATCGCGGACGCATTTGAAGCTTTCGTTCGCGACACTATTGCCCCTGCAGCTACGCACGGTCGCATGAAAAACATTACTTTTGGTAGAATTCGTTCTCAAGCCGAATTAAACACCATCACAAACTGTATGTCACATTCATTCGCCCTTCAAATGTTTGCTCCTTCGCAATTAGTGATGAACAATTATGTCAAAAATATCGAACCCGCTATCATTAAACAAATAGCCGATAAATTTGGCATTGGCGTTGGTATGTTCTCGACAGCTATTGATGTTATCTGGACCGATAGCGATGAACAATAACATCAAAAAAGCCGACCGAATAATCATTGGCATCGACCCGGGAACGGTTGTCATGGGTTATGGCATTTTGGGCATATACGCATCAAAACCGGCAATGATTGCAATGGGAGTTATCGAGCTTGGCAAATTGGGCGACCATTACACTCGATTGGCGCGTATTTACGAACGTGTTTCTATGCTTGTCGAACAATTTTGCCCCGACGAAATGGCAATAGAAGCACCTTTCTTTGGTAAAAATGTACAGTCTATGCTAAAACTCGGACGCGCTCAAGGTGTTGCTATGGCAGCGGCTCTAAGTCGGCAAGTTCCAATAACTGAATACGAACCGCGTAAAATCAAAATGGCAATTACAGGCAACGGAGCGGCAGCAAAAGAACAAGTTGCAGAAATGCTTCGACGCATACTTAATATTCCATCGACAAATATGAACGAAAAGCTCGATGCTACGGATGCGTTGGCTGTTGCTCTTTGCCACTTCTACGAATCTGCAAAACCCGAGATCGCTCGCGGGCCGAAATCGTGGAAGGATTACATTGCTAAAAACCCGGATAAAGTCTCCGGAATATAAATTTTAACGATTATGATGAAAAAAGAAAAACTAACAATCGCCCTCGTTGCACATGACAATCGCAAAGCCGATATGGTCGATTGGGCTCGCCATAATTCAGATTATTTGTCACACCATCATATCGTATGCACCGGCACAACCGGTGGCCTAATAAAAAAAGCGTTCGACGACATGGACGTTCATGCTGATGTTACATGCATGAACTCCGGTCCTTTTGGCGGTGATGCTGAAATTGCAGCGATGGTTGTTAGACACGAAGTTGATTTGGCGGTTTTCCTTATTGACGACCTCAGCCCTCAACCACATGAAGCTGATATCCAAATGCTTTTGCGTCAATGCCGACTTCACAATATTCCTATTGCGTGCAATCGCATAAGCGCCGATTTAATGATATCTTCAACACTGTGGGACGACCCAAACTACACCCCGGCTCCGCAAAGCTACGTCTCTTTCGATCGTCAGAATCACTATAATAACTAATATGACAGAGCAAGAACGTATAGAGTGGCTCCGCAGCGAGCTACACCGCCATAATCATAACTACTATGTCAACAATACGCCCGAGATATCGGACTATGAGTTTGACATGCTCATGAAAGAGCTTGAGGAGTTAGAGGCTCGTCATCCGGAACTCGCAGACCCAAACTCACCAACATGCCGCGTCGGATCCGACATAAGCACAGGTTTTGAGCAAGTCGCCCATATATACCCTATGCTTTCGTTAGCAAACACATATTCTATCAATGATGTAGATGCATGGGTAGGCCGTGTTGACGATGCTCTTATGGGTGCTGACACCGAAATTATTGGCGAAATGAAATTTGACGGCACCAGCATTTCGCTCATTTACGAACATGGACGTCTTGTGCGTGCTGTCACTCGCGGTGATGGTGAAAAAGGCGATGATGTTACAGCTAACGTTAGAACAATCAAAACAATCCCACTAGTTTTAAACGGCAACGACTATCCCGACTTTTTTGAAATTCGCGGCGAAATCGTACTGCCGTGGGCGGCTTTTGATCGTCTTAATGCCGAACGCGAAGCTGCCGGAGAAGCTCTTTTCGCCAACCCCCGTAATGCTGCTTCCGGAACTCTGAAATTACTCGACCCCGCCGAAACAGGACGTCGTGGTTTGGACGCGTATCTATATTATCTATTAGGCCCGAACCTCCCTGCTGACAATCATTATGACAATATGATGGCGGCTCGCTCGTGGGGATTTAAAGTTTCTGACGCCATGACGCGTCTACATTCGCGCAAAGACGTCGACGAATATATCAACTATTGGGACAAAGCTCGCAAAGAACTCCCGGTAGCTACTGACGGTCTCGTTTTCAAAGTTAACTCTCTTCGTCAGCAACTCAATCTCGGATTCACAGCAAAATCACCGCGATGGGCTGTGGCTTACAAATTTGCTGCCGAACGAGCCCTTACTCGACTTCGATTTGTGTCGTTCGATGTTGGTCGTATGGGCATAATTACCCCGGTCGCCAATCTCGATCCCGTGTTGCTGTCCGGAACAATCGTGAAACGCGCAAGTATGCACAACGAAGATATCATGCGCACGCTTGACATTCACGAAAACGATATGCTTTACGTTGAAAAAGGCGGCGAAATCATTCCTAAAATTACAGGAGTCGATACTGAGCAACGTCAAGACGGCAGCCTACCCGTACAATTCGTAAGCCATTGTCCTGCTTGCGGTTCACAACTCATTCGCGTTGATGGAGAAGCAGCTTGGGTATGCCCCAATAAATACGGATGTATTCCACAAATTGTTGGTCGAATCGAACATTTTGTAGGACGTCGCATGATGAACATCGACGGCATCGGTGAAGAAACAGCTGCCGCTCTTTACACCGCCGGACTCGTTCGCACGCCGGCAGACTTATATGAACTTACGACAGCCGACCTAATGGCGCTCGACGGATTCCAAGAACGTAGTGCGCAACGAATTATTGACGGCATTGCGGCTAGTCGAAACGTTCCTTTCGAACGCGTTGTATTCGCTCTTTCAATTCCTTTCGTTGGCGAAACGACAGCAAAGAAAGTTGCTCGCGCTGCAGGAAATATTGATAGACTAATGTCCATGCCTTCTGCCGAACTCGAAGCTATCGAAGACGTCGGTCCTCGAATTGCACTTTCTATCGAACAATATTTTGCTGACGCCGAAAACAAAAACGTTGTCGAACGCCTCATCCAAGCAGGACTACAAATGTCAATGCCCGAAGATTTTGCGACAGGACCATCCTCGAATAAACTTGAAGGAAAATCATTTGTTATCAGTGGCGTATTTAGTCTTCATTCACGAGACCAATACAAAGAAATGATCGAATCCAATGGCGGCAAAAACGTCGGATCAATTTCTAAGAAAACCGACTACATCCTAGCCGGCGAAAACATGGGCCCCGCAAAACTTGAAAAAGCACAAAAACTCGGCATCCCAATCATCAACGAGAACGAATTTCTCCAAATGCTACAATAGTACTACTCTCCATATCAATGAGGCCGGTTCAGTGCGAGCCGGCCTCATTCTTTTTTCGCTCTATATTAATACGGCTAAATTTATCGATAGTAAATTATCAACTTTTAATCATGAAGTTTCCCTATTAGGACGATTTGAAAAATTTATTAGTACATTTGAGTATTAAATAAATTTTTGTACCTTTACACCCAAATAATGCAACCTTAAACCATTATCGGATGAAGAAAATCATATTATTGAGAGTTGCCATATGTCTTGGCGCACTAGGCGCTTATGTGGCATACCAAAACAATAATGCATCTCAAGTCCCCGGTGAACTACCGCTATGGCTTGAGAGTGATTCTGTTACCGCAATCTCAAATCGCACATCATCGGATTTTCGTCTTACACGCGCCGAAGTTCTTGAAGCTATTCAACAACAGCATCCCGAAGTTACTGACGCAGATATTGACACTTTCTTAGCAAAACATTATATTGAAGCTAAAACCATAAACGGTGAACAACGTTTTCACCGCAAATCGCCGCGAAATATCAATCTTCTTAACCCCGACTACGTTGACAAAAACGCGTCCGGCGATGTTTCTGCAGTATATATTTCTCATGTCGATTCGATTTTGAGCTATTATCGTGGTTCAAACGACAATGGGTTACGTCATCGAGTAAAATATCGATTTACTATCGACGTGCCTTATCACCCCTCGATTGCAAATGACATATTACGAGTATGGATGCCTGTTCCAATTGAATCTCAACGCCAAAGCGAAATAAGCATTGAAAGTTCATACCCCGCCAAATATATTTTATCTGACGGCAAATCAGTGCACAATAGCATCTATTTCGAGCAAGCCTCCCCTGCCGAGGGCGACACTGCTCATTTCGAATATGTTGGCTCGTTCATTAATTCCGGTGAATATTATACTCCCGAATATATTCTTGCCAATATCAAACCATACGATAAAGAGAGCGATATATACCAAACATACACCGCATTCCAAGCGCCACACATCGTTAATCTTGACTCATTAGCTCACGCCATCGTTGGCGAAGAGACTAATCCATTTAAACAAAGCGAATTAGTTTACGATTATATAAATTCGAACTTTCCATGGGCGGCGGCACGAGAATACAGCACTATTGAATGTATTCCCGAATACGTATTACGCGAGAAGCATGGCGATTGCGGTCAAGTTACTCTACTATACATATCCCTTATGCGCAGTTTGGGAGTTCCGGTTCGATGGGAAAGTGGCTGGATAGTAACTCCCGGCGACACTAACCTCCACGACTGGTCTGAGACATACTTTGAAGGCATCGGTTGGGTTCCCGTAGATGCATCTTTCGGCAGATACACAAATTCCACAGACTCGGAAATTATCAATTTCTTCTCGCATGGTATTGACTCGCAACGCTTGGCAGCCAATAAAGGTATCGGCGGACAATTCTTCCCTCAGAAGAAATTTGTAAGAAGTGAAACTGTCGATTTCCAAGCCGGAGAAGTTGAAACATCGCAAGGAAACCTATTCTACCCCGGTTGGGACTATAATCTTGAAGTATTGTCATTTGAAGCAATAGAAACAACTAAGAAATGAAATTACAACTAATCATACTCGCGTCGGCACTCATTGCAACGCCTACGATTTCTGCACAATCGTCAGTTGAACAGCTAAACAAGCTTCAAAACGTTGTAGACAACATCAAAAGCCAATATGCTCCTGATTCTCGCCAAGCATATTACGACGTAAAGGCATACAATAGCGCTGACGGTGTATTGACCATAAAAGGCGAATTATCCGACAGCGTTACAACTACAGCATTACGGACAGCACTCAACGAAGAAGGTATCGACTATGTAGACAGCATCGTCACCCTCCCCTACACTATGGGGCAAGTGCGTATCCCTGCTGCGAGTTTACGTTCTTCCGGACGTCATGCCGCAGAATTAGGCACCCAGGCTGTGATGGGCACTCCGATACGCATACTGCGACAAGGTGACAATTTTTGGCAAGTACAAACTCCTGACGGCTACATAGCTTGGAGCCCTTCTTCATCTATCGTCATTAAGACAGACGACGAAATGGCACAATGGAAAGCCGATAAACGCTTTATCGTTACCTCGCCTTATCAAATACGAGCTTACTACACCAATGATGACGAGAGTGTCCGAAACGTTGTCACAGATTTGGTAAACGGTTGCATCGTTGTCGCTGCCGAAGACCCAATGTCAATCCAAAACGGCAAACTCGCCATTCTCCTCCCTGATGGCAGAAAAGGATATGTCGAGCATAAATACCTAAGCCCTATCGAAGAATGGGCAGCGCAAGATTTTGATGCCGAACACATTTTGGATATTGCCTACTCTATGGAAGGCACGCCATATTTATGGGGCGGAACATCGACAAAAGCTATTGACTGTTCCGGCCTTGCAAAAGTGAGCTACTATGCAAACGGCATTATTCTAATGCGCGATGCCTCGCAGCAAGCACTTACCGGCACTCGCATCGAAGCAAAAGACTGGCGCAATTGCCAAGCCGGCGACTTGCTATTCTTCGGGAATGCCACCACCGGCAAAGTGACACATGTAGCAATTTACGACCACGACGGCAATTATATACACTCATCCGGCCGAGTAAAACGCAATAGCGTAGACCCCGAATCGCCCTCGTATCTCACAACCCCGTTCCTTCACTGCGTTCGCATTAACGGCAACGAAGGCACTCCTGGAATCATACTCGCACGTAACCACCCGTGGTATTTCTAACGAATAAAATTCAACTGAAATGGATAGACGCAACTTTATAAAAACCGGATTATTAGGAGCCATGATCGCTGCCTCTCCCGTATCCTTTTCCGCCTTTGGCGAGCCCACAAGACAAAGCGGCAAAAGCGGCAAAATGAATCTACGCTTCCGTCCTTACGAGCTCCAGCTTCGTCATGCTTTCAATCTGGCACGCTCTCAGCGCACAACAACCCCGGGCGTACAAGTTGAAATAGAATACGACGGACTTATCGGCTACGGCGAAGCATCTATGCCTCCTTATTTGGGAGAGAATGTCGAATCAGTATGCGCATATCTAAACAAACTCGATTTGTCACAATTCTCATCGCCGTTCTGCTTCGACGACATCCATGAATATATGGACCAATTAGCGCCCAACGATCGTGCCGCGAAAGCATCGGTAGATATAGCCCTATATGACCTTGCCGGCAAAATAATGGGACAACCATGGTACCGTATATGGGGTCTAAATCCCGACAATTGCCCCAATACGTCCTTTACCATCAGCTACGATGCCGACCCCGAAGAAATGCGCAAAAAAATTGAGGAAACCGCGCCGTATAAGGTAATTAAAGTGAAGATGGGCCTTGATCATGATAAAGAATTAGTCGAAGCACTACGCCGCCACACAGATGTTCCAATCTGTGTTGATGCCAATCAAGGTTGGAACGACCGCGAAAAAGCTCTTGAAATGTGTCATTGGCTTGCCGAACGCAATTGTCTATTCGTAGAACAACCTATGGACAAAGCCGCTATTGACGATACCGCTTGGCTTCGCGAACGTTCACCGCTACCCATCATCGCTGACGAATTCTTGCAGCGTCTTCCCGACATCAAACGCGCAGCAGGTGCTTACGATGGTATTAACATCAAATTGATGAAGAGCACCGGCCTTCACGAGGCCTACAAAATGGCTGTATTGGCACGATCTCTAGGCATGAAAGTTATGCTCGGATGTATGACCGAAACATCATGCGCCACCAGCGCCGCAGCGCAACTTTCTCCTATGGCAGACTGGGCAGACCTCGACGGCAACCTACTCATCGCCAACGATATTTTCGACGGTGTAAAAATCGTAAACGGTAAAATTACCATCCCCGACCGTCCAGGCATCGGTGTCGTTCCTATAAACTCTTAACTCATCTTACTAGTCCCCTCCTTTGGGTTGGGACTAGTACTTTTTAATCTACACCATCACTATGGATAAACACATAGAACTATCCAAAAACAAATTGGTTTCATATTTAAAGAAACCACAGGCATCGTTTACTCGAGCCGACATCATTCAATACATTGTTGATAATCAAATCACAATGGTGAACTTCATGTATCCGGCCTCTGACGGACGCCTCAAAACATTGAATTTCATCATCAACGACCTTGCATATCTCGAAACCATCCTCACCCTGGGCGAACGCGTTGACGGCTCATCTTTATTTCCGTTCATCAGCGCCGGAAGTTCCGACCTATATGTAATTCCACGTTATCGCACAGCCTTTATCGATCCCTTTGCCATCGAGCCGACATTGACAATGCTTTGTTCATTCTTCGACAAAGACGGCAACCCACTAGCAAGCGCTCCAGAACACCTTCTCGACAAAGCTTGCTCCGATTTCACGAAAACTACCGGATTGACCTTCCACGCTATGGGCGAGCTTGAATATTACGTCATCGGCGATAATACTATGATGTTCCCGGCAAGCGACCAACGTGGATATCACGAATCGGCACCGTTCGCTAAATTCAACGATTTCAGAACATCTTGTATGAGCTACATCGCACAATGCGGCGGACAAATTAAATATGGTCACTCCGAGGTGGGCAATTTCTCTTGCAACGATAAGATTTATGAACAAAACGAAATAGAATTTTTACCCGTTGACGCTCGCGATGCCGCCGATCAACTGCTTATCGCAAAATGGTGCATTCGCAATTTAGCATCCGAATATGGTCTCGACGTAACATTTTCGCCCAAGATCATTGTTGGTAAAGCCGGTTCAGGTCTTCACATACATATGCGCCTAATGAACGCAGACGGCACTAGTGCAATGCTTAGCACCGATGGCAGTCTCAGCGATGCAGCACGCACAGCAATCGCCGGATTAATGGACTTAGCTCCGGCAATCACAGCCTTCGGAAATGCAAATCCTACATCCTATTTCCGACTTGTTCCACACCAAGAAGCACCCACAAATGTATGTTGGGGCGATAGAAATCGTTCGGTATTAGTTCGTGTGCCACTAGGATGGAACTCCAAAGCAAATATGTGCGACATTGCAAATGGCAATCAGACTGATACTGTTAGCGTTGATGCCCGCAACAAGCAAACATTTGAAATCCGCAGTGCAGACTGCTCTGCCGACATATATCAACTCCTCTCAGCCTTAGCAGTTGCACTACGTCACGGCTTCGAAATGCCCGACGCACTCGATGTTGCCAAACGACACTACGTCGACATCGACATTCACAAAGCCGAAAATGCAGCACGCCAAGCACAACTTCCCACCTTGCCAACCTGCTGCAACGAATCCGCTGATTGCCTGGAAAGCAAACGCGCTATTTTTGAAGCACATAATATATTTCCGCAAACACTCATTGACACCGTTTGCACACATCTTCGAAGCTTCGATAAAGAGGAAGCCAAAGACGCGCTCAACAATCCCGAAAAGATGGCAGTTCTTGTAAAACGCCACTTCTATTGCGGATAAACCTCCAATAAAACAACAAAAATCCA
>CAZFGV010000014.1:0-49120 GCA_964518705.1 uncultured Bacteroides sp. | reverse complement strand
ATTTATATTCTAAAGGTAATTATAAATCTCTATTTTGACTAATAAACAATCGAATGCTCAAAGTATAAATCATAGGGACTATCGATTTAGAATTGCATAAAGAAAATTTAAAGAATCCAAATTGAAGAACAATCTCAGTTTCGATGTGTTTTATTTACAAAAGCGAAATTTCAATTTGCAAACGCAAAATTCACGCAAACCTTACAAATGCAAACTCAATTTTATTGTTTACAATTCTACACTCCATTAATAAGTTTTGAATTCTAAATCGCAAATTAGCTACCAAATTTTAATTAGCAAAACATACTTATCGGACTTTTATAAGTGTTTCAAATCGCAAAATATACCCATATACACTATTTAACAACCTCTACACAATACTTAATATTCAGCGAGTTACGCAAATTATTTAAACCAAAGATTTTATCATTTGTATTAAATTCACTCCTGACTCGGACTATTAATTTACTCAGTACATAACTTTCGCATTTACAATAAATTACACAACATCTATAAAGTATACATTTAATACTTTTTATTGTAACTGCTCCACCATTCTACTTTTATTAAAACATTTGATTTTATATTGTAAACTTATTATTTGTAATTTTAAACTTTAATTTTTGAAATTGATTTTGAAAATTGAATTTTTCTTTTTACATTTGCAAATCAATTACAAACTTCAAAAATTATGATAGAAAGCGACAAAAGTCCGATTGTAGATCGATTAATAAAGTATATCGAATATACCGGTTTAAGCAGCACACAGTTTGCAGACAAGGCCGGCATCCCCCGCCCTAGCCTTTCTCAGATATTGCATGGTCGCAACAAATCGTTAAACAATCAACTATTGGAGAAGTTAAACTTAGCTTTTCCTTCGCTAAACGTCTTGTGGCTTTTATTTAACCAAGGGGAGATGTTGACTCGGACAAATATTGAATTCTCAGAGCATCAAAATGTACAAAATCAGTCTCTTTTAGACTTTGAAGATGCTGAGAATTACGACTTTACAAACGACTACGCTACAGAAATCGAACAAAATTTTTCGGAACAAAATAGAATAAATCAGCAAACTCCGCCCCAAACATCTACCACCAACACACAAAACGCCATTCAAAGTTCCATTAATTTAGAACCATCGCCCATAGATGTTAACAAACCCAATCAAACACAACAGCAACCTGACAACTCATCCGCGAATCATCAAGTTGCAATCGACAAAAAGATATCTTCGATTATAGTACTCTACAGCGATGGTAGCTTTGAGACATTCAAACCGAACGAATAAATTTTACAACAAGTAATCGAACAATTGTTTTATATCATATTCAGTTACTTCGATCGGATTGTTTTTCATATTCGGATGCATGCACGCAGCCATTACTTGTGCTACATTCTCATGCGTCAAATTTAATGACTTCAAATTTGTTCTTAAACCCAAGTTTGATTTTATCTCCCCTATACGAATAGCCAACTCCACCGCGCTATCAAAACCCAAAGCATTGGCAAACTCATCTGATCTCTTATCGCCCTTACTCGCATTAAAGCGTATCCACCAATCTATGGTTAAGCCACAAGCTTCACCATGTGGAATTCCGAGAATATTTGTCAAAGGATATGAGCACGCATGAGCCGACGATGTTTTAGGTATTGCAAAAGCCAAGCCGGCAACTAGCGAAGCCTCACACATCTTGTTGCGCGCATCAATATCATTATTTAAAGTTGCCGCCTCTATGTTTTGCAGCACCATACTTGCCGCTTTAACTGCAAAGCCATCGCATATCGGCTGATGATTGCGACTCCAATATGCCTCAATAGCATGACATAATGCATCTACGCCGCTACAAGCCGTAAGCCTTGAAGGCATTGAATAGGTCAACGTCGGGTCTACAATTGCCATCACCGGAAACATCTTATCAGAAGCCAATGGTGTCTTTGTCCCTTTTTCATGGTCTGAGATAACAGCAACGCTTGTAACCTCACTACCCGTCCCGGCTGTCGTAGGTATAGCGATTAGCGGAATGTTTGGCAAATCAATTTGCCTGCAACCTTCTATATAATCTCTCGCAGATAAATTCGCATTTCCAATTAAGCTTACGAGTTTCGCACAGTCAATAACACTTCCGCCACCCAGCGCCACTATAAAATCGCATTTAACATCGCGCACTATTTTAGCACAAGCATCGACTTGACAAACATCCGGATTTGGCGCGACATCAGAATAACTCTCGACAATCGTGCCAAAGGTCGAACTCATAATATTTGCAACCACACCATTTTTCAAAAACGAAGGACTTGTCACAATCACGCCTCGTGTATATCCTCGTTTTTCAATATGGTCATATAATGATTTTACGGCATCAACCCCGAAATGAATTTCTACCGGTTGTCTATACTTCCAATTCATATTTTAATTACTTAAAAGGTTTGCAATTTCGCTCAACTTCATCCATCAAAGTTATCGCTGATTCTCTTGACAAAACCCGTGAGAAATTTATTATTATCGTCATATCGGACTTTGTTTTATTTTACAAAGTTATGGCACTGCAACAAATAAAACAAGAATCCTTATGTTAAATGCCGGAAATATCACCGGAAGCTATAATACCGTTTCCTAATTTATCTTAAAATACTTGACAGTGCTACATAAATTTGTAACTTTGTATTTCAAAAGAAACAAACATATAATAATATAATTAGGACAAATATAATTATAAATATCATACTCATTTGCAACAATGAAACTTATCCTTAATATCACATACCACACAAATTGGGGCGAAGCTCTATTTGTCGTAGGAGACACGCAGGCAATGGGTGGTGGCGATGTCAATAAGGCAGTGCCACTAACTCTCGACGGCGACGATCATTGGCACGCCGAAATCGAATTGCCAAACGAAGATATTGAAATTCATTATTCTTACATTGTCCGCAATGAAAACGGCAGTGTAAAGTCGGAATGGGGACATGGCAATAAATTGAAGCTAGTCGCTACTCCTATTATTAATGTATACGATCAATGGCAAGACCAGCCCAGCGACAAGCCTTTCTACTCTTCCGCTTTCGTTGATTGTTTTTGTCGTCAAGATTGCGAAAAGACCGAGCTTCATCCAAGCAATGGCTATACATTACTAAGTGTATCTGCGCCATCAATCGGCTCAGGTCGAGTATTGGCAGTCGTAGGCGATTGCGATGCGCTCGGCAATTGGGATCCGGCAAAGGCTGTTCGTATGTCAAACCACAACTTCCCCATTTGGCAAGCTGTTGTACATTCTGATGATTTATACGCCAACACTCAGTATAAATTCTTAATCCTTGACGCAAACAGCGGTGACGTTATTGCTTGGGAAGCTTGCGATAATCGAACCTTCGGCATTAACCCCGGCAAAAACGACGCTACTGTAATAAGCGGTTTGCGTTTCGCCAACCCGCTCAAAGCATGGAAAGGCGCAGGCACTGCTATTCCTGTTTTCTCTTTGCGTTCGGATGCAGATATGGGTGTCGGTGATTTTTATGATATTAAGGAACTCGTTGATTGGGCTGTTGAAACAAATCAATGCGTTATACAAATTTTGCCCATTAACGACACCACAATGACCGGTACATGGACCGACTCATACCCCTACAATGCAAACTCCACCTTCGCATTACACCCCATGTACTTGCGTCTGCAAGAAGTTGGCGAATTAAAGAATGCCAAACGCCGTAAGCACTACGAAACTTTAGCTGCCGAACTTAACGCTCTTAAAGAAGTAGATTACGAACGTGCAACACAAGCAAAAGCAGAGTATCTCCGAGAAATCTTTACACAAGACGGAGACAAAACACTGTCATCGGCAGATTACAAGGAATTCGTGGCTCGTAATAACCATTGGTTGCTACCATACGCTGCATTCTGCACTCTACGCGATAAATATAACACCCCCGACTTCAATCAGTGGGGCAAACATGCCAAATATTCAAAGGCTATACTTGATGAAGTAGTGCGCGATTTCAACTCTGAAATTGATTTTGTCTGCTTCGTTCAATATCACCTTGACAAGCAAATGCGCCATGTTCACAACTATGCCAATTCTCATGGTGTTGCCTTGAAGGGTGACGTTCCTATCGGCATCTCACGAACCAGCGCCGATGCATGGACAGACTCTCGTTTGTTCTATATGGATTGCCAAGCCGGCGCGCCTCCGGATGACTTCTCTGTCCTCGGTCAAAATTGGGGCTTTCCGACATATAATTGGGAAGAAATGAACCTCGACGGCTTTGCTTGGTGGAAAGCTCGTTTCTGCAAAATGGCAGAATACTTCGACGCATATCGCATCGATCACGTTCTCGGATTCTTCCGCATTTGGCAAATTCCAATGGACGCCGTACATGGTCTCTTGGGCTATTTCAATCCGGCGCTACCCTTCTCTATTGACGAATTACGTTATAACTATGACTTCTGGCTCGACGTACAACGTCACACCAAGCCATATATAATGGACTATTTCTTGCCCGACTTCTTCGGTCCGTATACGAGTGAAGTTGCTTCGACATATTTTGACAAATGTCTTGATGGTCGATACGTAATCAAAGAACCGTTCAACACCCAACGCAAAGTTGTAGAATACTTCGCAACACTGCCCAAGGATGAAAAGAACACACGTATTTGCAACGGTTTACTCGGAATTATAGACGAAGTGCTCTTCATTGAAGATCCGACAGAAAAAGGCAAGTATCATCCCCGCATCACAGCACAATACACATATTCATA
The DNA here is from genome assembly GCA_964518705.1 of uncultured Bacteroides sp. Lineage (GTDB taxonomy): Bacteria > Bacteroidota > Bacteroidia > Bacteroidales > Muribaculaceae > CAG-873. Next base: position 44,367 of record CAZFGV010000014.1, on the reverse strand, counting down.
TCGTGCATTGAACGAATACGAACGTTGGTGTTTCGATCGTTTGTACAACGACTTCTTCTATCACCGTCATAACGATTTCTGGTATGGCAAAGCGATGTGGAAGATGCCACCTCTCATCAATGCAACAGATATGCTTGTATGTGCCGAAGACTTGGGCATGATTCCCGCATGTGTGCCGGCAGTGATGCAACAATTGCAAATTCTCTCTCTTGAGATTCAACGAATGCCCAAAGACCCGTCTTGTGCCTTCGGTAATACATGGAACTATCCTTACTATTCAGTATGCACCACCTCAACCCACGACATGGGAGGTATTCGTCAATGGTGGGAAGAAGATCGCGACACTACACAACGATTCTTCAACGAAGTGCTTCACGAAGGAGGACAAGCTCCATATTATGCCGAGCCTTGGGTTTGCGATAAAATTATCGACCTTCATCTACAATCGCCTTCGATGCTGTGCATAATACCGCTTCAGGACTGGTTGTCGATCGACGGTAGTCTTCGTCGCAACGATCCTCGCGAGGAACAAATTAATGTTCCTGCAAATTCGCGTCATTATTGGCGTTATCGAATGCATATCACAATTGAGCAACTTCGCAATTCTACAGAGTTTAATCACTATCTTGGCTCAAAGATAGAACAATCAGGACGATAACAACTGCATGCGCAGTATCTGGAAAGTTTTTCGCGCTATAGTCTCAGCATTATTGCTGCTGGTAGTTTTACTACCGGCAGCAATTTATGTGCTGCTTTCAATAAAACCCGTACAAAACACTATTAGCAACACAGCATCACAAGAGCTGTCAAATCTGCTCGGAGCTGATGTTAAAATAGGGCATATTGCGGTTCATCCTTTTAATAGAGCAACTGTCAATGACATATCTTTAGTCGTTGACAGTGACACTATTGCGTATGTTAATACAGTAAGTGCTTCATTCCGAATAATTCCACTTTTAATGCGTAGTGAAATTATATTGGACTATGCCTTATTAGATGGTGTTGACTTTAAAATAGAGCGAGACACTCCAACCTCGCAACTTAATATCGCACCGATATTAAGCCGTTTGCGTTCTGACAATCCGGGAAAAGACAATCAGTTTTCCCTTATAATAAACTCTATCGTTGTTCGTCGTGCAAATGCGACGTACGATGTTCATTCAGAAGCCATTACCGACTCTTTGTTATTTAACCCGTCGCACATTGCCGTTGCAGATTTGGCAATCAATGCCGACATCCCTAAAATAACAAAAGGCGACATAAAGGTCAACCTTGACCACCTTTCATTCACCGAACAGTGTGGCTTCGTCCTTAAAAAATTATCAGGAAACATAAACGTCACTCCACAACGCGTTTGTCTTGATAATTTGAGATTGGCATTACCGGCATCGCTATTTAAATTAGACAACGTCAGTTTAGATATTCCCGATGGTGCAACAATTGCGCAAGCAATCAATCAAACGCAGCTATCTCTAGCGACGAAAGAGTCTTACATTTATCCACCTGACTTAAAGGCGTTTGTACCCATTCTAGACAACTTCGATACATCAATTAACATTGAATTCGACACCAATATATCGAAAAAATCTATTGATGTACAAACACTGAAAATTTCAGTAGATAATGCCATATCTATAAACGCCAAAGGCATAGCAACAGATTTTTTATCGCTTGATAGTCTTCGATATAGACTATATTCCGGAGAAGTGCTCGTTCACGGCAAAAATGTTGCTACAGACTTTACATCCGGACTACCTTCTTCAGCCACAAAATTTCTTAACAGAGTTCCTCTCGTTCAATTAAATTTGAATGCTCACGGAGAAGGCCGTAACGGTTCTTTTAGCCTTGCTTCAAAAGGCACTCCGGGAAATATTAACATCGATGGCAAATATGGTATTTTCCCAAATATATTAAGCTTAAAATCAAATATAGCCTTTAACGATTTAAATATTTTAGCGCTTTCCGGAGATCAACGCTTTGGGTATGCAGATGGCGTCATTAACTTATCCGGTAAAGTTGGAAGAAAGTCAATTGCCGGGAATGTAGATGCTACAATTTCACGATTTGACTATTTAGGCAATGTGTACAACGGCATTTCACTTAGCGCCACTACAGATGGCACGCACCACATTGAATCTACAGTAACGATTTCTGACAATAAATTGCCGATTAGCCTATCTGCACTGTATGAATCAAAAAAAGACTCCATCCCCACCCTTACGGCATCGGCTAACATCAATGGCGTGAATTTAAATACATTAGGCATAGACAAACGCCATCCTGATGCTGTCCTTTATGCCAATATAAATCTGCACGCGGATGATGCTAATATAAAAAATCCATCAGCTACAGCTCAAATCAACGATTTGACTTGGACAAATGCCAATGGTGATGGTTTAAAGATCGACCAAGTTAAACTTGAAGTCGATCCTCATGGGCTAGTACCTCAAATTCGCTTAGAATCACCATATATCAATGGTGTATTGACCGGAGACTATAATTTCTCATCTATTGTTCCACAATTGTCAGACGTGCTATATCATTTCGTTCCGGCACTTGCCAAAGAGAATTCAACGAAAATTAAAATTGAAGGCAACAACAATTTTAGTTTTGACTTTACTCTTGCCGAGAATATGGATGTTATGCGCTTCCTGGGAATACCCTTTGAGATACTCGACCCGGCGACAGTATCCGGACGTGTAAATACACAAGCCGGTTACGCCGCTATTTCTCTCCATGCGCCTTATGTATTACAAGGCTCTAAAGTGCTCGAGAACATAACATTATTCTGCCAACTTGACACTATCGCGAATAGCTCGAATGTGTACGCTACCGCGCAAATGCCGACCAAGAAGGGTGATATGACATTGATTACCAGCATCAATTGTCACGACGACGAAGTCAAATCTTACATCGATTGGTCTCTCGCCCGAGCAATACCTCTAAATGGCACATTGGACTTTTCCGCCAAACTTAATTCCATCGATGTGCCACACGGCTCGCGATTCCCGCTCAATGCTGATATTTCTATCATGCCGGGAACTATTAATTTCGGCAACGATGTATGGAATATCGAACCCGCAACTATAAACATCCGTCCGGATGCTATATTAGTGGATGGTTTTGCGCTCGACACAAAAGAGCAACGAGTTGCCATAAATGGCATTGCCTCTGATGATAGTGACGCAAAACTAAAAGTCGACCTTTCGAATGTTTGCCTTTTACCGATCTTTGAAACTCTTGAAATCAATAATGCACTCATCGGCGGCACAGCAACCGGTTCTATAAGCGCCTCTGCCCTATTCTCCGGAGCTCCTCAACTCGAATGTCCGCATCTACAAGTTGATTCTATCGGTTACAATCGATGCACCATCGGTGATGCCGATATTCTCGCCGAGTGGGATAACGAACGTCAAGCCGTATATCTGGATGCCGAAGTTGTTGGCTTGGAAGGACGTCACTCATTCATCGACGGTTACATATTCCCGATGAACGAGGCTCTTGATATCAATTTCAATGCAGATAGTGTTCCGGTTACATTCTTAAAGCCTTTTATGGAGGCCTTTACAAGCGATATCTCCGGACGTGCCTCGGGATCATGCCGTTTGTTTGGCACCTTCAAGGATATTGACCTTGAAGGTGAAATCTTTGCCAACAATGTTACCCTTAAGGTAGACTTCACAAATACATATTATTCAGCTACCGACAGCGTTCATATCTTACCGGGTAAGATTATCCTTGATGATATAACAATACGCGACATCGAAGGACATACAGCCAAACTCAACGGTGAAGTTGGCCACACATTCTTTAGAGCTCCCACTTTCCGTTTTGACATCTCACAAGCGAATAACTTCCTAAGTTACAATATCAATTCTCGTCAAAACCCGGATTGGTACGGCACAATATACGGCAATGGTGGCGCTACAATCTCCGGTTATCCCGGAGTTGTAAATATCGGTGTTAATATGACAACTGCACCGAATTCGACTTTTACATTTGTTCTATCAGATCGACTTGATGCCGAAGACTATTCTTTCCTAACATTCCGCGATGCGACACCGGATTCTATCAAATCAATAACAGCGCACTTCGACGACACGCCTGCACTCGTGCAAGAATTGAAACAATCAGCAACGACAGCGAATAACGATGAGCCTTCGGCATACAACATGGATATTTCGGTAAATATTACCCAAGATGCTCGTGTTTCGTTGATTATGGACCCTGCCGGAGGCGATGAAATAAAAGCCACCGGAAATGGCAATTTACATATGGCATACCATTCGACAAACAACGACCTCAACATGTGGGGTAAATATTCTGTTATTGATGGTAGCTATCGTTTTACTCTCCAAGACATTATCATCAAAGACTTTATCATCGAAAATAATAGCGAAATTTCATTTGATGGCGACCCGTATGCAGCGAAAACGTCATTAAAAGCTTATTATGCTACAAACGCCAACCTATCCGATCTTGACGAATCTTTCTTACAAGATAAAGATATCGCACGAACAAATGTCCCCGTTCATGCGCTAATGGTTGTTACCGGTGATATCCGTCAGCCACACATTGAATTCGACCTCGCATTCCCTACTCTTTCATCCGACACTTATCGCAAAGTTAAAAGTATTGTAAGCACGGAAGATATGATGAATCGTCAGATTATTTATCTTCTCGCATTGAATCGCTTCTATACTCCCGATTATATGACGTCAACGACAAAAGGTAGCGAACTTTTCTCTGTAGCATCGTCAACGCTATCAAGCCAACTCGGGAATATGCTTGGTAAATTATCTGATAATTGGAGCATCGCGCCTAACTTACGAAGCGATCGCGGCGACTTTTCCGACGTCGAAGTCGACCTCGCTCTCAGTAGCCGTTTGCTAAATAATCGATTACTCTTTAACGGTAACTTCGGTTATCGCGATAATGAACTTAATAACAATCAATTTGTTGGCGACTTTGATATTGAGTATTTGCTAACAAAGAGCGGTATTTGGCGTCTTAAAGCTTATAACCGATATAACGACCGAAACTATTATATCCGAACGGCGCAAACAACACAAGGCGTCGGCATCATGTTCCGACGCAACTTCGATTCTCTTTCGTCGTTCTTATATCCTAATAAGAATCGAAAAACATCAGCACCGACTGACTCTACTACAACTAAGCAATGAACTATGGAATCAATCCGACAACTTTATAAAATAGGCCACGGCCCGTCAAGTTCACACACGATGGGCCCGAGCAAAGCCGCTGCACACTTTGCCGAAAGAACCAAAGATCGCGCGGCTACATATACCGTTACTCTTTATGGAGCTCTCGCCGCCACCGGTAAAGGCCACCTTACAGATCAAGCTATTTTGGCAGAGCTTTCGCCTATTGCTCAAACCGAAATTATTTGGAAGCCTGAAATTGTTTTACCGTTTCACACTAACGGCATGACCTTCAGCGCAAAAGACATCAATGGAAATACCATTGACTCGTGGACTGTATACTCTATTGGCGGAGGTGATATTATCGAAGAAGGCCAACCGCGTCAAACCGGAGAAAGCATATATCCCCTAACCCATATTAAAGATATTCAAGAATACTGTGAACGCACAGGCAGAAGCTATTGGGAATATGTTGACCAACACGAAGGTGCCGAAATTTGGGACTACCTTCGTGATGTTTGGCATGTTATGACCGAAGCAGTCGAACGCGGTATCGAAGCCGAAGGCGTCCTTCCCGGTGGTTTGGGTGTGCGTCGCAAAGCGGTAAGCTATTATGTTCACGCTGAAGGATATAGCACATCTTTAAAAAGCCGAGGTCTCGTTTATGCTTATGCCCTTGCCGTGTCGGAAGAAAACGCTGCCGGTGGTATGATTGTCACAGCGCCGACATGCGGTTCATGCGGTATTGTTCCGGCCGTACTATACCACCTCCAACATTCAAAAGGATTTAGCGAACAACGTATTTTACGAGCATTGGCAACAGCCGGACTATTTGGCAATGTTGTCAAAACAAATGCATCTGTTTCCGGCGCTGAAGTTGGTTGTCAAGGCGAAGTCGGTGTAGCATGCGCTATGGCTGCTGCTGCCGCTTCGCAACTATTTGGCGGCACTCCGGCTCAAATAGAATACTCGGCAGAAATGGGACTTGAACATCACTTAGGGCTCACTTGCGATCCCGTATGCGGACTTGTGCAAATTCCTTGCATTGAACGAAATGCCTATGCCGCCGCTCGTGCTTTGGACGCAAATTTGTATGCTGCTTTTTCCGATGGCAAACATTCTGTTAACTTCGACCGTATTGTTGAAGTAATGAAGCAAACCGGACACGACTTACCTTCGCTATACAAAGAAACCGCCCTCGGTGGACTTGCTGTAATTCAGTAACAACAAGCAAATTAACCGACAAACTCATTAAGTCATGAATAAGTCGTGAGTCTCGGATTGCAAGTCCGAAGAACGGCAGCTTATTCATGACTTTTTATTGTTATGATGAGTTTCTGCTGAAATTCCTTGGTGTGCTGATATAAAGTTCGTAATTTCGCATATTGCAAATGATAAACGAATAAATCGTTAGTATAATGTCGTATTTATCAAACCGCGAAAACGAAATTTTTCGAGTAACATGGATCGGAAGTCTTGTAAACTTCTTATTACTCGTCCTCAAATTTGTAGTAAGTATTATCGGACATAGTGCCGCAATGGCAGCAGATGCAGTTCACTCGCTTTCCGACTTCATTACCGACATAATTGTTATAGTCTTTGTTCGAATCTCCGGGAAACCCGAAGATAAAGGGCACAATTATGGTCACGGCAAATATGAAACTTTGGCAACTGCCATTATTGGATTGATATTATTATTTGTCGGCATTGGCATTATGTATAATGGCGCAATGAGTGTGATCGACACCATCAACGGAAAACCGCTATCCGCACCAAGCAAATTAGCTCTCTTTGTTGCCGCATTATCAATCATTTCAAAAGAAATTTTATATCGCTACACTATTCACAAAGGCAAAACACTAAACTCACAAGCGATCATAGCTAATGCATGGCATCATAGAAGCGATGCTTTCTCCTCAATAGGTACTTTTATCGGTATTGGCGGCGCTATTTGTTTAGGTGAACGATGGCGTATTTTAGACCCATTAGCGGCGATGATTGTTAGTATTTTCATCATAAAAGTGTCTATTCAATTAGTTAAGCCGTGCATCGATGAATTATTAGAGCGATCTCTACCGACCGAGGTGGAAGATAAAATCTTAGAAATTATCCTATCTACACCGAATGTTAGCTCGCCACATCACCTGCGCACTAGGCGTATTGGCAATCACTTAGCTATAGAAGTACACATCAGAATGGATGGCAACATTACATTAACCGAAGCTCATTTGGTCGCAAATAAAATCGAGCAACGCATAAAAGACGAATTTGGTGCTGATACGCACATCGGAATACATATGGAACCGAAAAAATGAGGCATTACTACGGCTTTATCGCATTATAATTTCTTTTCTTATCATCTTCCACACCTATCCTATAAATTGCAAGATATGATGCATATAAAAACACCGCAAGCGGCAAGGCTTACGGTGTTTATGTTTGTGTTGGAAATGATTATTTTAGCGTACCGGCGTTGGCTTTGTCAATCATAGCCTGATTCGCTGTGATATAAATTTCAACGCGGCGATTTTGAGCACGTCCTTCGGGGGTATCGTTTGTTGCAACATACTCAGCCATTGGAACGCCCCTGGCTGTAAGACGTGTTGACGAAACACCACAATTAGCCAAGAAACTTTGTACTGCAGCGGCTCGTTCACCGGCAAGTTTTTGATTTACTGAAAACGAGCCTGTATTATCGGTGAAACCAATAATTTCCACGTCAGTATCAGGATTTTGTTTTAGAGAAGCTGCAAAATTAATTAAATCGCTTTGAGCCTGAGGATTGAGGGTATATTTACCGGTCGGAAAAAGAATTCCACCTTCGAAAGTTATTTTGATTGCTTGGAGACCGTTAGCATCCGTAGTCTTTTCAATTTGAGCTTGATTTGCAAGACTTTCTTCAAGCTGCTTCTGCTGCTTATCCATCTTATTACCAATCAAAGCACCAGCCCCAGCACCAACAGCAGCGCCAATAGCCGAACCGATACCGGCACCTTTTCCGCCGCCAATCAAAGCGCCAACGCCTGCGCCAACGGCAGCACCACCGCCACCGCCAATAAGCGCGCCTTTTCCTGTATTTGTCATTGACGAACATCCCGTTTCTGCTACTAACATTCCGGCGGCCAATGCTGCAATTGATAGTGTTTTAAAGAATTTCATTGTCGTATAATTGTTTATTGTTAGATAAGACCTATTGAAGTTCTTATAATTTGTAAAAGAGACCATCAAAATTAGAAATAAGTTTGTCGGTAGCCAAATAATTAACTAAATTTGTGAAGATTTTAAGTAAAGAACAATGACATCTCACAGCAAAGCACCCAAGAAACTGTTTGGCGGCACCATTCTCGGACACATTGCCGCCCTACTCACTATCACTATGTGGGGATACTCGTTTGTGTCGTCTAAAGTGTTGCTCGATAATGGACTGGGTCCGGTGCATATATATTTCTACCGTTTTATCATTGCATACCTAATTGTGCTAATCATTAGCCACAAACGCCTTATGGCTACTAATTGGCGTGAAGAAGGTATGTTCTTGATGTGCGGATTATTATCAGGCTCTCTTTACTTTATTGCCGAAAATACGGCATTAGAATACACGTTGACCACAAATGTATCGCTACTCACCTCGATATCGCCATTATTCACTGCCATCCTTGCTGGTTTGGTATACAAAACAGATAAATTAGGAGTCGGAACATGGCTCGGTTCGGGCATTGCAATCTTAGGTGTTGCTTTTATCGTTTTTAACAGCTCCACTTCCGTTGAAATTCGTCCTCTAGGCGACTTATTAGCACTTAGTGCCGCGGCTAGCTGGGCATTTTATTCACTGATCTTAAGAAGTTTAAATGCCTTTTATGACGTTTGGTTTATAACACGCAAAACATTCTTCTACGGCCTTATTACATCTGTTCCGTTCCTATTATTCGAAAACAATTCCATCGCATTGACTGAATTAATGTCAGTACCGGCAGTATGGGCCAATTTGCTTTTCCTCGGCCTTGGAGCTTCGACGTTGGCCTTTGTTTTGTGGGCTATTTCTGTTAAACGTCTAGGCGCTGTAAAGGCCAATAATTACATGTATTTCCAAACCATTGTTACATTGATTGTCTCTGCTTTGGTTCTTGGTGAACATGTTGCTTTTATCGGCTACGTTGGTATTTTCTTGATTATCGCCGGACTATGGGTCGGAGACAACATCAACAAATACATCAGCCGCCATCGCTCTTGATTTGAAACTATTATGTCATTACCAACTGATCCTATAATACTACTAAGTTACGTCAACACAAAGTTGCGTGACCAATATTCGAGCCTCGACGAATTTTGTCGTGCCGAAGATGTCAACAAAGAAGACCTAGAAGAGCGTCTTCGTGCTGTCGGTTTCGAATACATTGCTCAAATCAATCAATTTCGCTAATGCCAGACTCATATCTTGATGCGCTCAATTCGGCGCAACGTGCTGCCGTAGAATACTGCGACGGCCCGGAACTCGTTATCGCCGGAGCCGGGTCGGGCAAAACTCGCGTAATTACTTATAAAATTGTTCATCTTCTCTCAAAAGGACTTTTGCCTTGGAATATTCTCGCTCTGACTTTTACAAACAAAGCAGCTCGAGAAATGCAAGAACGTATAAGCGCAATTGTCGGTACTGAAACTGCCCAAAAATTATGGATGGGTACGTTTCACAGTATCTTTTTGAGAATATTACGCCGTCATGCCGATAGAATCGGTTTTAATAGCAACTTCACCATATATGACGCAGCAGACTCTAAGAGTTTGATTAAAACCATTCTAAAGCAATTGCAGCTAGATGATAAGATCTATCGTCCCGGCAATGTACAGGCTGAGATTTCTAATGCTAAAAATGCGTTGTTATCGCCTACCGAATATGCTCAAGATGAAGAAATAGCTCGTAGCAATCGGTATACCAAAACGCCGATGATGCCCAAAATATATCACACTTACAGCGAACGTTGTCGTATAGCAGGAGCTATGGATTTCGACGACTTGCTGTATTTTACCTATGTCTTATTTAGAGACAACCCTGACTTATTAGAGCATTATCGCAAATATTTTGCCTTTATTTTAGTCGATGAGTATCAGGACACTAACCGAGCTCAGCATCTGGTATTAAGCCAATTGAGTGCTCCGGATGGAAAAATTTGTGTCGTTGGCGATGACGCTCAAAGCATTTACTCATTCCGTGGCGCAAACATTCGAAACATACTAGATCTGCGCACAACATACCCCGGTTTGCGCACTTTTAAACTCGAGGAAAACTATCGTTCGACACAAACAATTCTAAACGCCGCAAATAGCTTAATATCAGCAAATAAAGAACAAATACCTAAAGATATTTACAGCAACGGCTCTGAAGGCGACCCAATTGAATTGACATCGTATATTGACCCGAAAGGCGAAGCTACAGGTGTTGCCGCACGATTAATTCAATTACGCCGTCGGTTAGGCATACAATATTCCGACATCGCTATTCTTTACCGCACCAATGCACAAAGTCGCGAGCTCGAAGAAGCATTCCGTAGTCGCAATATTCCATATCGAGTATACGGCGGATTATCATTCTTTCAACGTAAAGAAATTAAAGACGCAATCGCTTATTTCCGATTGATTGTCAACCACGGAGACGACACGGCTTTAGAACGTATCATTAACGAACCTAAACGTGGCATTGGTGATACAACAGTAAAGAAAATGCGTGATGCAGCATTATTTCATAATGTGCGCATCTTTGACGTTTTAACGTCGCCAAAGGACTATGGTGTATCGATAACTAAAGGCACTCAAGAAAAAATAAACAGCTTCACGCAATTAATCCGCGATTTAGCAAACCTAAACGCCCTCGACGCTACGGCTTACGATTTAGCGTCTGCCGTCATGGAACACACCGGATTGATGAGGCAATACGAATCTGCCAACACGCCGGAAAACATTTCCAAGATAGAGAACTTGCGCGAATTAATGGTTGGCATTCAATCATTTGTCGATTCAAACACTCCTGACGTCGCTGATATTGGCAACTATTTGAACGAGGTGGCTTTATTGACTGACGCCGAAAATTCAGAAGATGACAAATCTGATGATTTCGTTACTTTTATGACCATTCACGCATCGAAAGGCCTGGAATATGACGTAATTTTCCTTGTTGGCGTAGAAGATCAATTCCTGCCTTCCGAACGCTGTTCCAATATGCCGTCAGAAATTGAAGAAGAACGTCGTTTGATGTATGTTGCCATAACGCGTGCAAAACAACATTGCCTATTATCATATACCCGCTCTCGAATGATTAATGGCAAAACTTCAACAACATTTCCCTCTCGCTTTATTCGCGACATTGACGATCGCTACATCATAGCAACCGGAGGCACTCGTAGTTATAGCAATCCACGTTCCAGCTACAACGATTGGACGCAATCGCGATCTCCATGGAACTCCAAACGCAATGAAGACGAACCCCAATGGCACGATGCAAAACCGAGGCAACGCGTCATTATATCGACACCACAACCAACTCACACGATAGGAGCATCTTCTAATTCGACATCATCTAATGATAGCCCTTACCGAATTCATAGCGCAAACGAGCTATCCGTAGGTGACACAATAGATCACTCTATGTTCCATCTCGGCAAAGTGCTTGAAATTGACACTGCTGCTGAAGACCATAGTTTGATTGTTCAATTTGATGACGGTTCAAAAAGAAAACTCCTTCTAAAATACGCACGTTTTATTATAAAGAAATGACTACCAAAAATTTAGCATCACCATATTATATCGTTTACGAAGAACGTTTACGATCAAATCTATCGCTCATCAACGAAGTATCTCGCCGTAGTGGAGCTGAAATAATAATGGCATTTAAAGCAAATGCATTATGGCGCACTTTCAATATTGTTGCAGAATACTGCCGTAATTGTACTGCTAGTTCGCTTAATGAATTACGATTAGGCCGTGAGTTCCTTGGTGGCGAAATTCACTCATATTCTCCGGCTTATACCGACGACAATATCGATGAGTTTATTGCCGGAAGTACACATATAACATTTAACTCCCTAAGTCAACTTTCTCGTTATGGCGAACGTGCTAAATCTGCCGGTGTGTCAGTAGGTTTGCGTGTTAATCCCAAATGCTCGGTTGTAGATACTGATTTATACAACCCTGCCCTTCCCGGATCTCGTCTTGGTGTTGATGTCGAGCTAATTGGTGACAAATTACCCTCATGCGTTGACGGATTGCATTTTCACTGCTTGTGCGAATCATCGCCCGATGACCTCGCTGCTGTATTAGAAGCGTTTGAGATGCGTTTTGGCAAATATCTGCCGTCTTTGAAATGGGTAAACATGGGCGGCGGACATCTTATGACGCGTGCCGATTACAATACCGATCGCTTAGTTGAAATACTATGCGATTTCCGTAAACGCTGGCCCAACCTCAAAGTCATTCTAGAGCCCGGCAGTGCTTTCACATGGCAAACAGGCGATCTCATCGCTTCGGTTGTTGATGTCGTTGAAGACGGAGGAATACCAACGGCAATTCTTAATGTAAGTTTTGCTTGCCACATGCCCGACACTCTCGAAATGCCATACCTCCCCGCCGTAACAGAAAGCACAAGCGAAGAACTATCTGACGGCAGAGCATGGAGACTCGGGGGAAACTCCTGTTTATCAGGCGATTATAAAGGTGACTACTATTTTAAAACACCTCTTAAGATTGGAGACACCATCACCTTGCGCGACATGAATCATTATACTATGGTGAAAACCAATATGTTTAATGGCATCCAACATCCTGATGTCGTGTTGCAACATTCTGACGGTTCGCTTGAAATCTTACGACAATACAATTACGACGACTATAAATCTCGAATGTGCTAATGTCAACGCCACGATTTTCTATTATTGTTCCGGTATATAATCGCCGCGACGAAGTTGATGACTTATGCCAAAGCCTTATCGTTCAAACGAATAAAGACTTTGAACTAATCATTATTGAAGATGGATCAACAACTCCGTGCCAAGACATCGTAGAATCATATACATCTCGTGGCTTAAATGCGCATTACTATTTCAAATCCAATGAAGGACGATCAATAGCGCGCAATTACGGCATGGAACGCGCAAACGGCGAATATTTCGTATTTTTCGACTCCGACTGCGTTATACCACCCGACTATTTTGCAATAGTATCGGCTCAACTTGCAAGCGATTGCTATGGAGGCCCCGATGCTGCTCACAGTTCGTTTTCTGACACACAGAAAGCAATAAACTATTCTATGACATCATTCCTCACCACCGGAGGTATTCGCGGCGGTAAAGTGCAACTCGAAAAATTCGTGCCGCGTACATTTAATATGGGCTTTTCTAAAGAAGTCTATAATCGTGTCGGCGGATTTAGAGAAATGTTTTCCGAAGATATCGACATGAGCACTCGCATTCGTCAAGCCGGTTTTAGCATATCCTTAGTGCATGAAGCTAGTGTTTGGCATAAACGCAGAGTAGACTTTCGTAAATTTTTACGACAAGTATACGTCTTCGGCATGTCGAGAATTACTTTAAAATTGCTCTATCCCGATTCATTAAAAATAGTACATACGCTTCCGGCGCTATTCGTATTGGGAAGTTTATTTCTCATCTTGATGGGCTGCTTGGCATCTCCGTGGTGGCTATTACCACTAGCAGCATACTTTGTTGCTATTTTCATCGGTGCAATAGCATCTACTAAATCACTGAAAATTGCATTATTATCTATTCCTGCCGCTATTATACAATTGGGAGGATATGGTGTCGGTTTTATTCAAGCATTCGTTATAAAAATATTGCTACGCCGAGGTAGAAATATCGAAGAAGAAATACAAATGCGCAAAGGCAAGTAACAGCACTATTTTTGTGCAACCCTACATAACAACAATAAAAAGAGTGTCAGCATTTATAAATAATAATGTTGGCACTTTTTGATACTCTTGCATAATTGCGAAAAAACAATTAACTTTGCAATAAACCTGCGGTAGGAAAGCTACATCCTATCATAAATACAAACTATCAATGATTGATAAAGATTTCAGAAATTTTGCCGTTCATCACTTAGGCATGAACGGTCTTGCTTTCGACCAATATGCATCTCGCACATCTGCTGCGGCCTCTCCTGTTGCATCATATATCAACCCTACCATCATTGAAGAACGTCAGTTAAACGTTGCTCAAATGGACGTTTTCTCTCGTTTGATGATGGACCGTGTAATTTTCCTTGGCACAGAAGTAAACGATTATACCGCTAATGTAATTCAAGCTCAGCTGTTGTACCTCGACTCAACAGATCCCGGCAAAGATATTTCAATTTATATCAACTCTCCCGGTGGCTCTGTATACGCAGGCCTAGGCATCTATGACACCATGCAGTATGTTACCTCTGACGTTGCAACCCTCTGCACCGGTATGGCCGCATCTATGGCTGCTGTTCTTCTTGTAAGCGGTCAGAAAGACAAGCGCTACGCTCTGCGTCATTCTCGCGTGATGATTCACCAACCTATGGGTGGCGCTCAAGGTCAAGCTTCCGATATTGAAATTACAGCTCGCGAAATCAAAAAACTTAAAACTGAGCTTTACAATATCATCGCTGAACATTCAGGTCAACCATTCGAAAAAGTTGAGAGCGACTCTGATCGCGATTATTGGATGACAAGTCAAGAAGCTCTCGACTACGGAATGATCGATCGTGTGCTTGTAAACGCTAAACAATAAGACAATTATAAGTTTCCAATAGTACAATGCCCAAAAAGAGAATTGAAGGTGAACATTGTAGCTTCTGTGGCAGGACAGAAGCTCAAGGCGCCACCTTACTCCCCTCTCCTTCAGAAAATGCCGCGATATGCGTTGACTGCATCGAAACTGCAGCCACCATGCTTGGCATGATAAATGAAGAAGACACATCGGCGGTTGCTGCTCGTCGCGCGCGTTCCAGACGACGAGTTACAGGTGAAGCACCATCGGAAGATGTTTGCGAAACCAAAATACCAAAGCCGACCGAAATTAAAGAATTCCTTGATCAATACATCATTGGTCAAGACCAAGCAAAGAAATACCTGTCGGTTGCCGTATACAATCATTACAAGCGCCTTGATCAAAAAATAGGCGACGATGGTGTCGAAATTGAGAAAAGTAACATCATCATGGTTGGCCCCACCGGCACAGGTAAAACATTGATTGCACGCACGATAGCCAAGCTACTCAACGTGCCATTCACAATTGTTGATGCTACAGTATTAACCCAAGCCGGCTACGTTGGCGAAGACATCGAAAGTCTACTTACTCGCCTATTGCAAGCTGCCGATTACGACGTTAAACGAGCTCAGCGAGGCATCGTTTTCATTGACGAAATCGACAAAATCGCACGCAAAGGCGACAACCCGTCAATCACCCGCGACGTCGGTGGTGAAGGCGTTCAGCAAGGCTTGCTTAAACTCCTCGAAGGTGCTATCGTAAATGTTCCACCGGAAGGCGGACGTAAGCATCCCGAACAGCCCATGATTGCTGTCGACACAAAGAATATCCTATTTATTTGTGGCGGCGCTTTTGAAGGCATCGAACAAGCTATTGCACATCGTCTAAATAGCAGCTTCGTCGGCTTTTCAACAAACGAAAAAAGCCGCCGCATTGAGCGCGATAATATGATGAGCCATGTTGCACCTCAAGACTTGCGCACATTTGGCCTCATTCCTGAAATTATCGGTCGTCTGCCTATATTGACACACCTATTGCCTCTCGATCGCGATGCCCTTCGTCGCATCCTCACAGAGCCTAAAAACGCCATTATTCGCCAATACACTAAATTGATGGCTATTGATGACGTTGAGCTCATTTTCGAGCCCGAAGCTCTCGATTTTATTGTCGATAAAGCAATCGAATATAAAGTTGGAGCGCGCGGTTTACGTTCTATCGTAGAGACAATACTAATGAACCCAATGTATCAAATTCCTTCTGATAATCAAAAGAAATTCATTGTAACTCCTCAATTCTGTAAAGAACAGCTTGAAGCAGCGCATTTTGATGCCGATGCTGTTTGATGTAATAAAGATACGAAGTAAACGCAATAAACATAAAGCCCCATGATTACGGACAAAGACACTCTCGCACACGCATTAAAACTGCACTTTGGATTTGACACATTCAAAGGCAATCAGGAAGCTATAATCAGCAGCCTCCTCAGCGGTCGTGACACCTTCGTGATCATGCCTACCGGTGGAGGCAAGTCGCTGTGTTATCAATTACCGGCACTGATGTCTAACGGCACTGCTATTATCATATCGCCTTTGATAGCTTTGATGAAGAACCAAGTTGATGCCATGCGTAATTTTGCAGAAAAAGACAACGTGGCACATTTCTTGAATTCATCGCTAACAAAATCAGCTATCGATGCCGTAAAAGCGGATGTTGCATCGGGCGTGACTAAATTATTGTATGTTGCTCCGGAATCTCTTACTAAAGAAGAAAACATAGAATTTCTAAAGACAGTTACCATATCGTTCTACGCCGTTGACGAAGCGCATTGTATCTCGGAATGGGGTCATGATTTCCGTCCGGAATACCGACGTATTCGCCCTATTATAAACGAAATAGGGACACGTCCTGTAATAGCTCTCACTGCAACAGCGACACCAAAAGTTCAGCACGACATTCAAAAGAATCTCGCCATGAACGATGCCGCTGTGTTTAAATCGTCGTTCAACCGTCAGAACCTTTATTACGAAATACGCCCCAAAACCGCCAATACAGAACGCGACATCATTCGATTTATCAAACAAAAGCCCGGCAAATCGGGTATCATTTATTGCCTGTCGCGTAAAAAAGTAGAGGAACTTGCAGAGTTGCTGCGCGTTAACAATATTCGTGCACTTCCCTATCATGCAGGTATGGACCCCGCCACTCGTTCAGCAAATCAAGATGCGTTTTTGCTCGAACAAGTAGATGTTATCGTTGCCACGATAGCTTTCGGTATGGGTATCGACAAACCTGATGTGCGTTTTGTTATTCATTATGATATGCCCAAATCGCTTGAAGGATATTACCAAGAAACCGGCCGTGCCGGTCGTGATGGCGGTGAAGGCGTATGTCTTACGTTCTACTCGCGTAAAGATCTCCAAAAAATGGAGAAATTTATTCAGAGCAAACCCATCAATGAGCAAGAAATAGGTCGACAATTATTAGTTGAAACAGCAGCATATGCCGAATCAAGCTTATGTCGACGTAAAACTCTATTGCATTATTTTGGCGAAATCTTCCCGGCAGATAACTGTGGTAACTGCGACAACTGTCTCAACCCCAAAAAAAGCGTGGAAGCAAAAGATGATCTTTTAGCGGCTTTGGAAACTATTGCCGCTCTTAAGGAAAAATTCAAAACAGATTATGTAGTGGATGTTATGGTCGGTCGTGCAACCCCCGACGTCCGCTCTTACCATCATAACGAAATTGAAGTCTTCGGTTGTGGCGAAGGCCTTAGTCCTAAATATTTAAACACTGTAATTCAACAAGCAATTATCGCCGGACTCATCGAACGCGGTGTCGAAAATTATGGCATTTTGCGTTTAACATCGGCAGGTCGCAAGTTCTTGAAAGAACCAAAATCGTTCAAAATTGTTGAAGATGCTGATTTCAACGAAGATGCTATCGATGAAGAGATGCTCCCCAAAGGTGGCGGATGCGCTGCTGCAGACCCTGAGCTCTACTCTATACTAACATCGCTTCGCCGAAAAGTAGCATCACGTTTAAACTTACCGCCATATGTAATCTTCCAAGATCCGTCGCTCGACGCTATGGCAACAACCTATCCTATCACCATCGACGAATTAGCTAATATTCCCGGTGTTGGCATAGGCAAGGCGAAACGTTATGGCGACGAATTTATTCGTATTATTAAAACATACGTTGAAGATAACGAAATCGAACGTCCCGAAGACCTTCGCGTTCGCACTGTGGCAAACAAGTCTAAACGCAAAATCTCTATCATTCAAGCGATTGACCGTAAGATTGACCTCAACGAGATTGCCGTAGCAAACAATTTGGACTTCGACCAGCTTCTTGACGAAATCGAAGGAATCGTACATTCCGGAACTCGTATCAATATAAGCTATTTTATCGACGACATCATTGACCCGGACGATCAAGATGACATCTTTGATTATTTCCGCAACAGCGATACCGGAGACCTTAACGAAGCTTATAAAGAACTTTCAGAAGATTTCTCTGAAGAAGAAATTCGCCTTGTTCGAATCAAATTCTTATCAGACTTAGGTAATTGACATGGATACAAGCATACTGTCGAAACTATACGCCGATGTAAACGGCAAGGCCGCAACTGAAGTTGTAGAACTGCCATCATCGGGTTCTAATCGTCGTTATTTTCGTTTATCCGCCCCCGGGGCTGATAACCTGATTGGCGTATTAGGTACATCAAAACCCGAAAATGAAGCCTTTATTTATATGGCTCGCCATTTCGGTGAAAAAGGTATTCCGGTTCCTAATGTTGTCGCTATTAGTGACGACCGTATGGCTTATCTCCAAACAGACTTGGGCGATACTCTTCTTTTTAACGAGATTGAAAAAGGTCGTTTAACTCGCTCTTTCTCAGCTCATGAAAAAGAAATGTTATCTAAAACAATTCGTAAATTGCCCGACATCCAGTTCGCCGGTGCTAATGACATGGACTTTTCTTATTGCTATCCTGCCGTTAGCTTTGATGAGCGCTCTATTATGTGGGATCTCAATTACTTCAAGTACTGTTTTTTGAAAGCTACCGGACTCGAGTTTTCAGAAGACAAACTTGAAGATGATTTCCAATCTCTTGCCAAAGTCTTAATGGCGAGCCAGACCGACACATTCATGTATCGCGATTTTCAGAGTCGCAACGTGATGATATGTAACGACGAACCTTGGTTTATTGACTTCCAAGGAGGTCGTCGCGGTCCGTTCTACTACGACGTCGCTTCTTTCTTGTGGCAAGCAAAGGCGAATATCCCTGACGGTTTACGCCAGGAACTATTAGACGAGTATCTTCAAGCTCTTAATCATTACCTACCAATAGGTCGCGACGAATTCATTTCAACCCTACGACACTTTGTCCTTTTTAGAACTTTACAAGTCCTTGGTGCATACGGATTTAGAGGGTATTTCGAAAAGAAACCTCACTTTATGCAAAGTGTGCCATATGCGATAGCAAACCTCCGTAAGCTATTAGATACACCTTACGAAGAATATCCTTACTTAAATGAATTATTGCGCAACTTGGTGAATATGAAACAGTTTACCGATGACTTGGGCAAACGCAAACTTACTGTTCGCGTTCTTAGTTTCGCATACAAAAAAGGCATCCCCAACGACCCTAGTGGCAATGGGGGCGGTTATGTTTTTGACTGCCGTGCAATAAACAACCCCGGCAAATATGAGTGCTACAAGCCCTTTACCGGGCTTGACTCTAATGTCATAAACTTCTTGGAAGAAGACGGCGAAGTACTTGATTTCTTAAATCATTGCTATGCATTGGTTGATTCTTCTGTAGCTCGCTACATTGAACGCGGCTTTACTAATCTAATGATTGCATACGGCTGTACCGGAGGGCAACACCGCTCGGTATATTGTGCTCAACACACGGCAGAACATATTGCAAAAAAATTCAATGTGTCTGTAGAACTTGTTCATCGAGAACAAAATATTGAACAATTGTTCAAACCGAAAGAATGAAAGCAATAGTATTTGCCGCCGGAATCGGTAGTCGCCTTAAGCCATTCACCGAGCATCACCCGAAGGCGCTTGCTCCTGTTGGTCTAGACACTGCTTTGGGCTTTGTATTGCGACGACTTGTCGCTGCCGGTGCCGATTCTATAGTTGTCAATGTGCATCATTTCGCAAACCAAGTTATTGATTGGGTTGCGAATAATCCTTGCGGTGTGCCCGTTGAAATTAGTGATGAATCGTCATTGCTACTTGATACCGGTGGCGGTTTGGCAAAAATTTGGCGCGAAAGCAAAACTATTCAAAGCCTTGGCGATGACGAGCCTCTAGTTATACATAACGCTGACATCCTAACCGACTTTCCACTCTCTGCACTCTGCACTCGCGCAAAAGATGCTCTCGGCGCTATTTTCGCCGAGCCTAATCGAACAACAGCGCGACACTTTTTGTTTGACAACAACGGAATGTTACGTGGATGGAATAACATAAAAACCGGAGCCGTTCGACCGGATAATATTGATGCCACGAAATTGCAAGCTGCAGCATTTGGCGGTGTACATTGTTTATCGCGACAAATGTTACAACGTATTAGCGATTTTTGTGGCAACGACCTTCACCCATTCGGCATAACAGACTATTATATTGACAATTGCACAACAGATAATAGCATCTGCATTTTCACACCGAACGTCGAATATCGCTGGGCGGATATCGGTAATCCCGAACGTCTTGCCGAAGCTCAAGAATTATTTAAGAATGAATAACTCCGACATAACAAAATATAGCAAAAATTTCTTGCTAACAGCCGGCGAGAGTAATGCCGAAGGGATAATGCCCCTAACACTCCTCGTTGAGCAGATAATAAAAGTAGCAACCGACCATGCCAACGCCTTAGGCATCGGCTATTCCACACTTATTAAGCAAAACGCCGGATGGGTACTCAGCCGAGTATCTGTAGAAATGTCGCGCTACCCCGCTATCAACGAACAATATACACTAACAACTTGGATTGAATCGACCAATCAATATTTTAGTTTACGCAATTTTGCTATAACATCTGAAAACGGAGATGTACTGGGCTACGCGCGAACAGTGTGGGTTGCTATTGATTTCACAAATCGACGCATGGCAAATCTTGCGTTATTCGACATGTCGCGCTTCCCTTCTGCCGACATTCCTTGTCCTATTGCACCAACACCGCAAATCAAAGTTATCGCAGAAGATGCAGTGGAGAGAGATTACACATTCAAATATTGCGATATTGACTTTAATCGTCATGTCAACACGGTTAGATATATTGAATTGCTCATGAACTATTGGTGCTTAGAGCATTACGACAAGCAATTCCCTGAGCGTTTTGACATTCTATTCCGTCATGAATGTACATTCGGACAACACGTCAAACTACGTGTACATCATAACGATGCTGAAAATAAAGATTATTGTGAAATCGTAAGTGACGATGATACACGTGCAATATCAGCGTCATTTAAATGGCAAACACTTTAATAATGACAGATCAATTTACCCCCAAAGGCGTATTATTTGACCTTGACGGCGTTTTGGTTGATACCGAACCAACATATACTCGTATTTGGGAAGCTATCGAAACAAAATATCCAACAGGCGTTCCCGATTTTGCGCATGTTATTAAGGGCAATACATTGCCGCGCATCCTCGAAACATACTACCCCACTCAAGAACTTCGCGACCTTGTAACAATAGAATTGAAGAAATACGAAAACATGATGGACTATCCTGTTTTTGATGGTGTTATCGAATTTCTTCAACAACTCAAAAATGCAGGAATATCAACTGCAATCGTAACATCAAGCAACGATATCAAGATGCAGCAACTAGCACAACAACATCCTGATTTCATCGCATACTTTGATGCAATAATTACAGATTCGTGCGTAGAACATTCCAAACCGCATCCCGATCCGTACATAAAAGGCGCGCAAGCACTCGGTGTACCTTCTGAAAGTTGCATAGTTTTTGAAGATTCATATGCCGGATTACGTTCCGGAAACGACGCCGGTGCGAAAGTTATTGCAGTTGCAAGTTCAAATCCTCGCGAAGAACTTGCAAAACAAGCACATGCTGTTATTGATAACTTTGTCGGTCTTACTCTCGACAAGGTCATCAATCTGCTAAACTCGTAAACTTGCAAATTATGCAAACGTTTATACGCCGTCTTATTGATGCAAGTCGCGTATTTACGTCTCTTATAGGTCGGCCTTGTGCAGTGTGCCGAGAAGAACTAAACAGCGATGAGGAGTTTATCTGCCATCGCTGTTTGATATTATTACCTCGCACTTATTTTTGGTTAGCGCCCAATTCGTCACAACAGCTTAGCGATGTTGTTAGTAATGGCGTTGCTCCGTCCGGATTCTTGGCGTCATGGTTTTTCTATGAAGCAAATACACCTTGGGCTAATCTTATACGCCAAGCGAAATACAACGATCGCCCTAGAATGGCATATTCTCTCGCAAGAAAATTTGCTATGGAAATGCAAGCAGCTAGTTATAAGCAGCCAATCGGTAATGTGATTTGCATTAGTGACATCGACGTGCTTCTTCCTGTTCCTATGCATTGGCTAAAGCGCATCCGCCGTTCTTACAACCAATCAGACTATATCGCTGACGGGCTTTCTGATGTCTTAAACATTCCTGTTGGCGACAATTTAGTTGCTAATCGTCCACACGCAACTCAAACTCATATGAGCGGTCAGCAACGACGTAAAAATCTCATAAACAAATTTGCCGTTGAGCACCCGGAAGAACTTAACGATTTAAACATCGCAATTGTTGACGATGTAGTAACAACCGGAGCTACAATAATCGAATGTATCAACTCAATAAGTCGTAGCGGTGCTAAACCGGCATCTATAAGCGTATTAACACTCGGAATAACAGCAGCGCACTAATCACGCAAAACGAGCTAACCAATATCCGACAAATACCATCACAAAACCGACAGCAACACTCGCTCCGGTATATAATGCCATATACATTATATTATTGCTATCTAACAACTGATAGTTTTCGTTCATAAACGTTGAAAAAGTTGTGAACCCTCCACAAAAGCCTACTGTTAAAAACAGTTTTAACGCAGGACTTATTGCAGTGCATTTCAATGAAAGCCCATAAATAAAACCAATAGCTAAACACCCCAAAATATTAACCACAAAAGTGGCAACAGGAAATATTCCGGGAAAGAGCGCCTTAATATTATCACTTAACAAATAACGCACAATACCGCCAAGGCAACTACCCAGACCGACATATAAAATATTCCAAAAATATCCACTCATATTCGTTCAAATTTAAAATATAGCCATAAAAAAGTATATCAAAGATTATAACTAATTTACTAAACTTTTCAATATTTTTCCCACAAAAATAATCAGTTTTTTCATATCGGCCAAAGGAATTACTCATTTATCGGTATTGTACGCATGCAAATATTTTCATAAATTTGCGGACAGATACAAACAATAATGAAAAAACAGCTATTATTTATAATTTCGAGCCTTTTTCTGTCAATAAATGCATTCGCAGCAATTATTAACGGCATTGTGCTTGATGGAACAAACAAAGACCCTCTTCCGGCTTGTGCCATAGCGATAAATCCCGGATCTTTAGGTGTTCAAACAGATATCGACGGGCGTTTTAGATTAAATCTTAAGCCCGGAAAATATACCATTAAAACCGGATACGTCGGCTTCAAACCTTACGAGAAAGAAATAAGCGTAGGTCGTCGCGATTCATCTATTGTCATTTGTCTCACTACCGACAGCCAAATTTTGGGCGAAGTAACAGTGACAGCTCAAGAATCTCAAGGTCCTACTAGCGCTTCGCGTATTGACCGTGCTGCCATGCAACATCTTCAGCCGTCTAGTTTTACAGATCTACTAGAATTGATGCCGGGAAACATTTCGCAAAACCCGAATATGAGTGGCGCGAATACAATCAAACTTCGCGAAACCGGTTCGCTTGGCGCGACAGGATCTACTACAGAAAATCCCGACTACGACATATCATCTCTAGGCACGCTTTTTAATGTTGACGGAGCTCCTATTTCCAACGATGCCAACATGCAATCAATTGGAACACAAGCTGCAACAAGTCGTTCAACGGTAAACAAAGGCGTTGATATGCGTTCGCTTGCAACAGACAATATTGAAAGCGTAGAGATTGTTCGAGGCATTCCTTCTGCCGAATACGGCAACCTATCTAGCGGTATGGTAAATATTAAACGCCGTCGTAGCGCTACTCCTTGGACTGCTCGTTTTAAAGCTGACGGATTCAGCAAGTTACTTTATGCCGGGAAAGGCATTGCTGTCGGAGCTTCAAAACAAAATACTATTAACTTTGACTTAGGCTGGCTTGATAGCAAAGTTGATCCTCGTAATAATCTCGAAAACTACCAGCGTCTAACCGCATCAGTTCGTTCGTCTCTTAATTGGCGAAAAGAACACATGGCAATAAATTGGAATCTATCTGCCGATTTTACCGGAACTATCGACAAGACAAAAGCAGACCCGGATCTATCGCTCACAAAAATAGACGAATATAAATCTGATCGTAAAGAAACTTCGTTCGCATCGGCATTGTCTTTCAATTTTACCAATATGTCGTGGCTTGAGAATGTTGATTTCAACTTTTCAGCCACCTATGCGCACGATAAGTTGGAACGCCGTTTGCAAGTAGCGCCGTCGCGAGCTACTGTTGCTCCGGTAAGCACTTCCGAAGGCGTTCATGACGGGCACTATATCCTAGGCGAATATATATCTGACTACCTCGCTGACGGCAAGCCCCTTACACTATTTGCCAAATTGCGACTCACTGGCGCTATTCCGACATGGCAAGGCGCACGCCAACATTATAAAATCGGAGCAAATTGGACGATGAACAAAAACTATGGCCGGGGGCAGGTTTATGATCTCAGCCGTCCTCTTTCTGCAAGTTGGACTTCTCGTCCACGCGCATTTAGCGACATTCCTTCACTAAATGTAGTCGGTGCTTTCTTGGAAGACGCACTAACCACCCCTATCGGCAACAACAAACTTGAATTACAAGCCGGCTTGCACATGACTTCTCTTGTTGGTCTTGACAGTCGCTACGACATTGCCGGCAAGCCTTATATTGACCCTCGTGTTAATGCTGTTTGGAATTTTCCTTCATTCAATTTGCTTGGTCAAGACAGCAAATTACACATTGCCGGAGGTTATGGTCTCAACACTCGAATGCCGACTGCCGACTATCTTTTTCCGCAAGAAGCTTACCTTGACATTTTGCAGCTAAACTACTATGACACAAGCAATCCGACACAAAACTCTCGAGTAAATATTCGCACATATATAAACGATGCGACGAACTACTCATTACGGCCCGCTCGAAATCACAAATGGGAAGTTCGCTTCGGTGCGCAACTTGGCGCTAATAAATTGTCTGTTACATATTTCGAAGAACATATGAATGACGGTTTCCGCTATTCTTCGATTTACGACGCTTATGACTATCGTCAATATGATGCATCCTCGATTGTGTCAAGCGAATTGCAAGGTCCTCCGGCTCTTGACAATTTACCTTACCAAGAATCGTCAGTCCTTCGCTCGTATCGTCGTGCTGAAAACGGCTCTTCTATCGACAAAAAAGGTATTGAATTCACGCTTAACACAGCTCGCTGGCGCCCTCTTGCAACTGCTTTGACAATTACCGGCGCTTGGTTTAGGACACGTTACTCTAATTCGATGATGATATTCGAACCGGTCACTGACGTTGTTAACGGTGTTGCCGTTTCCGACAAATATGTCGGACTTTATGACACCAACGACGGCAGAATAAATACTCAGTTTAATACCAACTTCATGTTTGACACCCAGTTACCTCGCTTGGGTTTGGTATTTACTACAACAATACAATGTATGTGGCACGTCAAAACTCGTCGTTTGGAAGAAAACGGCACGCCATCGTCTTATCTAAGCGCAGAAGACGGCCTATTGCACACATTTGACGCCACTGCTGCTAACGACCCTGCTCTTAAGTATTTAATACGCTATTACAGTCCGACATTATATGACACATACACCATCCCTACCGCTGTGTATGTCAACTTAAAAGCAACAAAAACAATTGGTCGTTGGTTGCGCGTTTCGGCTTTCGTTAATCGTATCCTTGACTACCTTCCCGATTACACATCTCATGGTTTCAAAGTACGTCGAAACTCTGAAGCATACTTCGGCATGGAACTTAATTTCACACTCTAATGAAACTCCAACACATATTATATCTATTCCCGTTAGCACTAATTTCATGCTCTGATGATGTTCCGAGCGCGACTTCGGTAAACGTTGCCGTATCGGTATCAATGCCCGAACAATTAGCCGGACATAATATAGATGATGCTATCGTCTCGTTTTATAATATTGCCACGGGTAATACTATTAGCGGACCTTACACGAACGGAACAACAGTAATATCCATTCTTCCCGGTTTGTATAACGTATCGTTTTCCGCTACGGCGACCCTCGATGGAGGCACGCCGGCTATTGTTAGAGCTTCCAAACAATCGGTGACTTTAACTCAATCTGCAAACGTAGAGTTGAACGCATATGCCAACGTCGCTTCGTCTGACTTGATTTTCAATGAAATATTCTATACCGGCACACTACAAACAAGTGGAAATCAATATACTGGGGACCAATATTTTAAGCTAGTAAACAACACCGACAAAGTTGTTTACGCAGATGGCTTGGTGCTATTTGAGTCGCTATTTTTAACGACACAAAAGTATGAATACACTCCCGACATTATGAATGAAGCCGTTAGTGTTGATGCCTTATATGCAATCTCCGGCAATGGTACTGACTACCCTATAAATCCGGGAGAAGAACTTCTCATCGCAGACATTGCTATAGATCATCGAAATATCAATCCTAATTCTTTTGATCTTAGTCACGCCGATTTTGAATGGTATGACATCAGCACAGACCCCAAATACACCGATATAGACAACCCCAATGTACCAAACCTTGACAAATGGTATTGTTACACCTTGTCTGTATGGCAGTTACACAATCGCGGATTTAAGGCTTATGGTCTTGCTCGAATTCCACAAGATAAAGAAACATATCTTGCCGAGCACTATTACACTTGTGAATACGACAACATTACTGCCGCAGGGGCTTTCACAACCACAAAACGCGGTTATTGGATTCCGAATGAATGGATTGTCGATTTAGTAACTCTATCCGTAGAAAGTGAATACCAGTGGAATATTTCAATACCTCAATTAGATAGCGGCTACACTTTCTGTGGAACAATCGAGCATGACAAAACTCGTTATTTCCATTCAGTACGCCGCCGTCTAACGAGCGTAGATAATGGAAGATATGTTTTCGCTGACACTAATAATAGTAGCGAAGATTTCAATCCTTTCGTTACTCCTTCTGAAATTGAAAACCAGCAAAGTGTTATTGATTTAGATGGAACAAAATGTACAACAGTCACCATTGATGGCGTAACCTCTCGCGACTAATGAAATATACACTAACTTCATTTATAGCTTTACTTTCGGCAACGTCATTCGGAGCTTTTAATACAACAGCACAAGCACCGCAACGTATGCTTGAATATGACACATCATATGTTGCAATTGCCACTCCTGTTTTATCAAACCCGGCACTTTCGTCATTGCGACACTCGGTTTCTAACACTGATATTAGTGCCGGATATCGTCATTTAAGTCTCGATAAAGCACCGATCGCTGCAATGGGGAAAGGCTCAGGTCTTGCTTTCTTCGACGCCAAAACATATATGCATCTTGACAACGCAACTATTACAGGTCATGCGTCTTATAACAATGGTAAGATATACGATTTAAATGGTTGTGAAACGACAGATGCCAATTGGCTATTTCCATATTTCTCAGCCGACGAAATTTGTGGCGACATGAACAGAGAAGAGTATTCTTTTGGTGGTTCATATGCTTCATCTTTCGGCGACTCTTGGATTTATGGCGCTCAAATTGATTACACCGCTACTCAAGATTGGCGACAAGTCGACCCTCGTCCCAAAAACATCGTGGGCAAACTTAACTTACAAGCCGCTATTGGCCGACGTGTCGGAGCGTATGCTATCGCTCTTGGGTTTGATGCGCTAAAATATCGTCAAAGCAGTTCTATTAAGTTTGTCAGCGAGCTCGGCGCTAGCAAAATTTATCACACAACCGGTCTTGGCTCGGACTATACTCGCTTTGCCGGCACAGGTTTGTCAACAAATTATTCCGGATGGCGATATGGCGCTGACATATCTTTTTACCCCGATAACATCGGTTTCTTTGGAACGGCATCATACCATCGTTTCACCTTCGACAAACAGCTCAACGACCTCAACCGCTTGCCTCTCAATTCCGCCCACCATACCGATTGGTATGCAATGGCCGGCTGGAAATGTGATAATATTATTGTAAGCTTGGATTTTGGACGTTGTCGCCGTACCGGCTTTGACAATATCTTCGGCGACGCTGCCGGACAAGTATATCCTGAAATCGCTTCAATACCCACCTATTACATGCGCTCTTGGAATAGCGGTTTGCAAGCATTATGGCGCACACAAGGAGCTAAACATCGATTTGATTTCAGCGCGGATTTCGACTATTCACATCGACTAGACTGCTATATTTCCGCCCCCGAGGATCGTCGTATGCGCATCGATGCTATTTCTTATGGCATAGGAGCTGAATGGGTATGGCAATGTGCATCGTTATGGATGTTGCATATTCAAGGCAATGCCGATATCGTTTCTCCTGCTAAATGTACCCTCACGGGCATGGCACATGCTTCCGGATTCTTAACAGAATCTGTCCTTAACGACTATACATATGCCGCGCATTCGCGTGCATATTATAACGCCACTATCGGCATTGACAGAATACTTTCCGACGGCCGTACAATAGGCTTGCGAATACGCGGCACATTGGCAAGTGCGGCTTCAAATTCTAATGGCGAGGGCGTAGAAGCTGCCGCTATTTTCTCTTTCTAAATAACAAACTATTCCGAATATATGAATAACAAACTTAAAACCATCCTACTTGCCGTTGCAACATCCTTGCCGGCAATGGCTGTCGACATTAGTCCTGATGTGCGCATCGGCACGCTTGACAATGGTATGACGTATTACTTGCAGTACAATAACAATCCTGCAGGCACTGCCGATTATTTCTTGGCACAAAGTGTCGGATCGGCTTTTGAGGACGACGACCAACAAGGCTTGGCGCACTTCCTTGAACATATGTGTTTTAATGGCACTGAACATTTCCCCGGAAATTCTCTAATAACATACCTCGAAAGCATTGGTGTAAAATTTGGCGCTCACCTAAACGCCTATACATCAACCGACGAAATTGTATATAATATATGCAAAGCGCCAACAATGCGCGAAGGGTCTATCGACTCTTGTATGCTTGTCCTTCGTGATTGGAGTTGCGGCATCTTGCTTCGTGCTGAAGATATTGACGACGAACGTGGTGTAATTGTTAGTGAAGCTCGTCAGCGTTCATCTGCCACTAACCGCATGTTGGAACGCGCTACCGCCAAAATATATGGTAAATCAGCATATGCCAATCGTTTACCCATCGGCAAGATGGAGGTAGTAAAAAATTTCCCACCCGAAACACTGCGCCGTTTCTATAACCGTTGGAACGTTCCATCCAACCAAGCAGTAATAATCGTCGGTGATCTTGATCTCGATAAAACAGAAGCAAAAATAAAAGAATTATACGGCAGTATTCCTGCAAGTCGCTCAGATCTTTCGCAGAAATCACAACGTCCCGAAGTGCCATTGTCGGATAAACTCATTTGCGCTGTAGAATCCGATCCCGAGCAAGGTTCTGAAATGCTTCAACTATATTGGCGATTACCTGACGCAAAGGACGATTTTCGTTCGCGTGCAATTACCGAAATGGCATCGGACATGATTGTTGATCGTTTCGAAGAACTCGAACAAAGCGAACAATGCCCACACCTTTCGTTGGCTCTCGGTCAAACAAAATACTTTATGGCCGGTGGTGAACAAGCATTTACTATGCGTGGTCCGGTAAAACCCGGACGTGCTGCCGATGCTACAAAAGCTTGGTATGGCGAATTACTCCGCGCTGTTCAACACGGATTTACGGCTCAAGAACTTGAAAAATCGCGCGAAAAACTCGTGGCCGGGGCTAATGAAAAAATAAACAAACACAGTAGCAACAACACAAGTTTTCTCGCACGTCAAGCTGTTCGACATTATCTCGACGGCGGTCAGAAAATTACACCTGAAGCAGCCCGTGATAGCCTTATAGCAGCAGCGCAAACAGTAACAACAGAAGATATTGTTTCATACTTCAAGACACTGCTGTACCCCCAAGGTCGCGGGGCTGTAATTCTTCACTATCGTCCTCAAAGCGAACTAACAGACGCTCAAGACGAGGCTCTCCTTCGCGAAGCTGTTGACATAGCATACGCTACTCAGTATGACAAATATCAACCCGTCGCAAAAGAAGACACCAAATTGATGACAACATTGCCAGAACGCGGTTCGATTGTCGCTGTGGATTCCATGCCTTTGTTTGATGCTCAAGTATATACGTTATCAAACGGCATTAAAGTAATCACCAAACATACCGACTTCAAAGCCGGACAAGTTTATGTTCGAGGCTTTAGCCCCGGCGGTCTTTCATTAGTGTATACCCACGAAGACGCTCCGACTCTTCGTGTCGTTAACGAGCTCATGTCAGATATGAAGTATGGCGGACATACCGCAGCTGACATTCGTCGTATTCTTAATGGACATGAAGTCCGCGTTAGTGCAAGCGTTGCCAATATCGAAGAAACAATCGAAGCCGGCACAAACGCTACCGACATGGAATTGGCGTTCCAAATGCTCTATTTGCGAGCAACATCATTCAGCCCCGATAGCGTAGCTTTCCGCACATTCATTGATGGCCAACGCAATAGCGTATCTCATAAGAAATTTAACCCCACACAAGCTTTCGGTGATTCAATTCATCACTCAATCTACAACCACCACCCCTTGGCAGCGCGCATGAAAGCGGAAGATGTCGACCACATCGACATGGAAAAAGCTTTTAGCGTTTATGCTGATCGTTTTGGCGATATGTCAGACTTTACATTCATGGTCGTTGGAGATTTTGACACCGATTCTTTGCGCAATTGTTTGGAACAATACATAGCTTCACTCCCCGGTGGCGGTCGAAAGGATATTCCTAAAGATTTCGGTTATGAATTTACACCCAACGGCTATCACCTCCTCATTGAGCGTGAGATGGAAAATCCGCAAGGCTTTATTTACAACATATACACCGGCAAAGCAGATTACAACTTGGCTGATATTATAAACGCAAATGTATACGGTCAAATGCTTCGCAACCGCTTACGCGATGACTTGCGCGAAAAACGCGGTTGGACATACTCTATTCGCACTCATGCCGGAATCAATCCCGGTTTAAGCCCGTCTTCCGGACCTCAATTATTGATGCCATCAAATATCAAAGTTATGCCGGGACGCGAGGAAGAAACTCTCAAAATTGTAAACGAAACAATTGAAGAGTTGGCAAACGCCGATGCTATTAACCCTGAAGATATCAAAGGCTTCCAAGAATTTCTACTCAAGAACTACGACGAAGTTAGTCGTGACAATGCTTATTGGCTAAAAGTCATCAAATCGTATGAACGCGATGGTATTGATCTTCACACCAACTACAAAGCAACAGTCGAAGCACTCAGCGCTGAAGGTATTGCCGACTTCGCTCGCCGAATAGTTCTTCCCGCGAACAAGTCTTGGATTATTATGAAACCTAAACAATAATTCTATGCGCTCTATCTTTCGATAGGGCGCTTTTTATAACTATTGCAATGAACAATATAATAGTTGGCATAGGCGAAGCTCTTTGGGATATACTACCCGAGGGCAAGAAATTAGGAGGAGCTCCGGCAAATTTTGCTTTTCATGTATCGCAATTCGGTCTTAAAAGCTGCGTCGTAAGTGCTGTCGGTAATGACGCGCTTGGCGATGAAATAGAAAATAATTTCACAGCAAAAGGACTTAACCAGCATATTTCGCGCGTAGAATTCCCTACCGGCACTGTTTTTGTCGAACTCGATGTTAATGGTATTCCTCAATACGACATTAAAGAAAATGTCGCATGGGACAATATACCATATACACCCCAACTTGAATCTCTTGCACAAAACACAATAGCTGTTTGCTTCGGTTCATTAGCACAACGAAACGACGTATCTCGCTGCACAATCAAAAAATTCCTTAACGCGATGCAGAAATCCGATGATACTCTTATCGTTTTTGATATTAATCTTCGCCAAAATTACTACACCAAAGCACTCATAGACGAATCTATGCAGCATTGCAACATCCTCAAAATCAACGACGAAGAACTCATTACCGTGTGTCAAATGTTTAACATTCCGGATGGCGATATTGAGGAACAATGCAAGACGATACTCAATCACTATAATTTGCGCATGCTAATACTAACATGCGGAACAAATGGCAGTTATGTTTTCTCTCGCAATGAAGTATCATTTCAACCGACCCCCAAAGTAGTTGTTGCCGATACCGTTGGAGCCGGAGATTCTTTCACTGCTTCATTTATAGCAAGTATCATACGAGGAAAAAGCATCCGCGATGCTCACGCTATTGCTGTTAAAACTTCTGCCTTTGTATGCACTCAGAACGGTGCAATGCCTATATTACCAAACGATTTAACGGCTTAAGGACAAAAACAAACCCGTTAGCACACTCTAATGGGTTTGTTATCTTTAATCGTTTTCTGATATGGATAAAAATTCGTAACTTTGCCAAGAAATGTGCGATAGTGAACGCATTATAAGGTAAAAAATGATTTCAATCAACAACCTTTCGGTAGAATTCAGCTCACAGCTGTTATTTGACAATATCAACTACGTCATCAATCAGCGCGATAAAATTGCGCTTGTAGGGAAAAATGGCGCGGGAAAGTCTACTATGCTCAAAATTATAGCAGGCCTCCAGTCTCCGACAACAGGCAACGTTGCTATTCCCAATGATGTTACAATTGGCTATCTTCCTCAACAAATGCAACTTGAAGACACGCTGACAGTTGCAGAAGAAGTTCGAAAAGTTTTTTCTCACATATCAGAAATGCAAGCTCGTCTCGATAAGATGAATACCGAACTTGCAGAACGAACAGATTACGACAGCACAGATTACCACGATCTTATCGAACGTGTCAGCAATCTTACAGAAGACTTAGCCGTTGCGTCGTCTGACAATTGCGAAGCCGAACTAGAGAAAACTCTTCTCGGTTTAGGCTTTGAACGTAGTGACTTCACTCGCCCTACATCCGAATTTAGTGGCGGTTGGCGTATGCGTATTGAGTTAGCAAAAATATTACTTCGCCGACCGGACGTACTTCTTCTTGACGAACCTACTAACCACTTGGATATCGAATCTATTCAGTGGCTTGAAAACTTCTTGATAAGCAAAGCTAAAGCTGTTGTTCTCGTTAGTCACGACCGCGCTTTTATTGACAATGTCACAAATCGCACCATCGAAATTAGCATGGGTAAGATTTATGACTATGCGGTGAACTATTCGCACTTTGTCGAACTCCGTGCTGAACGAATCGAACAACAAATGCGCGCTTATCGAAACCAACAAAAACAAATTGCGGATACCGAAGAATTTATTGAACGCTTTCGATACAAAGCAACAAAATCCGTTCAAGTACAAAGCCGAATCAAGCAATTGGCAAAAATTGAGCGCATCGAAGTTGACGAAGTTGACACATCACACTTAAGTCTTCGCTTTCCTCCGGCTCCTCGTTCTGGCGATTTTCCTTTGATTGTTGAAGAAGTAGGCAAAGCTTACGGCGACCATCAAGTTTTTGACCACGCTACATTTACTTTGCGTCGTGGCGAAAAAGTTGCTTTTGTTGGCAAAAACGGTGAAGGTAAATCAACTCTCGTTAAGTGTATTATGGGAGAAATTCCTTTTACCGGAACTCTTCGATTGGGACACAATGTCAAAATTGGTTATTTTGCTCAAAATCAAGCGCAGCTTTTAGATGGCGAACTAACCGTATTCGACACCATTGATCGCGTTGCTGTTGGCGATATCCGTTTAAAAATACGCGATATTCTAGGCGCTTTTATGTTTGGTGGAGAAGC
This sequence comes from uncultured Bacteroides sp., assembly GCA_964518705.1. GTDB lineage: Bacteria > Bacteroidota > Bacteroidia > Bacteroidales > Muribaculaceae > CAG-873. The sequence continues at coordinate 10,231 of CAZFGV010000014.1, read as the reverse complement.
ATCGGATAAAAAAGTTAAAGTATTGTCCGGTGGCGAGAAAACCCGTTTAGCAATGATTAAGTTGCTGCTCGAACCGGTCAACCTGCTTATTCTCGACGAACCGACCAACCACCTCGACATGAAAACCAAAGATATTCTCAAGCAAGCGATTGCCGATTTTGACGGCACCGTAATTGTCGTTAGCCACGACCGTGAATTTCTTGATGGGCTTGTTGAAAAGGTTTACGAGTTCGGCCATGGACAAGTTCGCGAATGTCTCGGAGGTATTTACGAATTCCTTGAAAAGAAACGCATGGCTTCGCTACGCGAACTTGAGCAATCAGCTCCTAAAGCGAAAGCAACCAAACCGGCTGAGCAAAATACCGATTCAACCCAATCGGCAAAATTAAGTTATGCCGAACAACGCGAACGAGATAAAGCTATTCGACGCGCAACAAAAAAAGTTGAAGAAGCCGAAAATAACGTATCTACTAGCGAACAAGCATTAGCTGATATCGAAGCTCGCATTGCGGCAGGAGAAGTTTCTGACGACATATTTGCTCAACACCAACAAGCAGGTAAAAATATCGAAGACGCAATGAGCCTATGGGAACTTGCACAACAAGAACTCGATGAACTCAAAAGCCAATACGGCATTAATGATTGACACCAAAAACACATTATACAATGAACAAATTAATGATTATCACACTCGCGACAATGTCTTGCTTTATGGGAGCATGCTCAGACAAGGCTCCTAAAGGCATTGAGACTACAAACCTCAATCAAGAGGTGTCGCCCAAAAACGACTTCTACGACTATGCTTGTGGCGGTTGGATGGCTGCAAATCCGCTAAAGGCCGAATACTCTCGTTACGGCACATTCGACCAACTTGCAGAAAACACTAACAAACAAGTTCGCTCTCTCGTTGACGAACTTTCTGCTAAAGAAAATGCTCGTGGCACTAATGCTCAAAAAGTAGCCGATCTATTCAATATGGGCATGGATAGCGTTACCCTTAACAAACAAGGTGTTGCTGCTCTTGCTGCCGACTTGGAAACTATCAATAACGCTACACGCGAAAACGTTCTTAATCTCAACGCAACCCTCCCCGGCCTCGGTGTATTCTTTGGAACAGGAGTAGATGCAGACCTTAGCAACGCTGATATCAACACTATGTATTGGTCTCAAGGTGGTCTTGGCCTCGGTGATCGCGATTACTATACCGGTGACGCGCCCAATGCCGAAGCTATCATGGCTGCTTACCGCACATACCTTACCACTATCGCAGGCCTCATCGGTTATGACGAAGTTGCTGCTAATCGTCTTGCCGACAACACCATCAATATCGAAACTCGCCTTGCTAAAGGCCAAATGACTCGCACTGAACAGCGAGATATCGCTGCTCAGTACAATCCTATGGCTGTTGCTGATTTGGTTAAAGAATTTCCTAACGTTGACCTTAAAGCTTATTTCGAATGTCAAGGTCTTGATGTTGATACTATAATTGTAGGCCAGCCCGCTTATTACAAACTTGTATCAGAAGTTCTCAAAGACACTGACGAACAAGCACTTCGCGACTACATGACATCTTCATATGTTGGTAGCGCATCATCTTACCTCGGCGACGCGTTTATCGATGCCAACTTTGAACTCAGCAAAGTTATCAGCGGTGTTCAAGAAAAACGTCCTCGCTGGAAACGTGCCCTCAGCGTTCCTAACGGAATCCTCGGCGAAGCTCTTGGCGAACTTTATGTAGAACGCTACTTCCCCGAAACATCAAAGGCTAAAATGCTCACCCTTGTACAGAACTTGCAAGACGCTCTTGGCCAGCACATCGCCAACCTTACTTGGATGAGTGATAGCACCAAAGCTCGCGCTCAAGAAAAACTCGCTGCTTTCACTGTTAAAATCGGCTATCCTGACTCATGGCGCGACTATAGCAAACTTGATGTTGACCCCGAACTCCCCTACTGGAACAACATTCAACGCGCTATCATCTTCAACCAAAACTACAACAACGCCGACTATGGCAAACCCGTAGACCGCGCTCGTTGGTTTATGTCTCCTCAGACTGTAAATGCTTATTACAACCCCACCACTAACGAAATCTGCTTCCCTGCAGGTATTCTTCAACCTCCGTTCTTCGATCCCGAAGCCGATGACGCTGTTAACTATGGTGCTATCGGTGTTGTTATCGGTCATGAAATGACTCACGGTTTCGACGACCAAGGTCGTAACTTCGATAAGGATGGTAATATGTCAAATTGGTGGACCGATGCTGACGCAGAAGCTTTCAATGCTCTCTCTGAAAAACTCGTTGCTCAGTTCGACTCTGTTGAAGTAGCCCCCGGCGTTCGTGCTAACGGTTTGCTTACTCTTGGTGAAAACATCGCCGACCAAGGTGGTCTTCGCGTTGCTCACACTGCATACATCAATAGCCTCAATGGCAAAGAAGGCAACACAATTGACGGTTTCACTCCCGATCAGATGTTCTACCTCGCATACTCACATGTATGGGCAGGCAACATTCGTGACGCCGAAATCCTCAGCCGCACACAGTCTGACCCCCACTCTCTCGGTCGCTGGCGTGTTAACGCTACTCTTCGCAACATCCAACCTTTCTTCGATGCTTTCAACATCGTTGAAGGCGACGCAATGTATCGTCCCGAAGAGGAACGCGTTATTATCTGGTAACAACAGTTCTCTTTTGCGCTACTAGCGCAAAATATAGCAGAGTCGGTTCGCTTTGAATCGACTCTGTTTGTTTTTATCCGCCAAAAGGTCCTTAGCATGCATAAATATGTAATTATGTGATAAGGCGACTCTTATATGTGTATTTTGATAATAAAATTCGCCACATATTTTACAATTTGCATTTTTTAAGAAAGAATTCGCGTCAAATTTTTAGCATATCTGCCATATAAAGAGTAATTTTGCAACATCAAAACCTAAAACCATCTATTAAGTAAATTGCGTTTAAATTATGTTCTTTGACAAACCAGATATTGAAATATTGCGGATGTTGAGTGAGAATGCACGCAAACCCTATCTAGAGATAGCACGCGACTTAGGCATGAGTGGAGCCGCCGTGCATCAGCGAGTGCAGCGTCTAACAGCAAATAACGTAATCTTGGGATCTGAATGTATCATCAATCCTTCTTCAATGGGCTTTGAAGTCCTTGCATACTTAGGAATATGCACAATGCCAGGCACAGATGTGGCTAAATTAGTAGAAGAGCTTAAACAGATTCCAAACATTACCGAGTGTCATGTCGTGGCTGGACGTTATGATATTATTGCAAAACTTCACGCTCACGACAACAAACATATGCTTGAAATTATACAGGAACACATGCGAAGTTTAGACATTGCTTCAACAGAGACTATGGTTTCGTTTAGTGAAGCATTTCGTCGTCCTGTTCCGGTCGAATCTGAACAATAACAATCATTCCCCATTAGGCTGCGCTAAAAAATACAGCGCAGCCTTCTTTTTTCATACATCTAGAAACAAAAAAAGCTGCATCAATTAAGATACAGCCGTCATTTTTGTAGCGAATTCGGGAATCGAACCCGAGTCTCCACCTTGAGAGGGTGGCGTGCTAGGCCACTACACTAAATCGCCTTTTCGTTTTGCGTTGCAAAATTAATATGAAATTATTTACTACACAAATACTCTTTCACAATTTAAATTTTCTTAACCTTGGACCTATTATGACTATCTGTAGGCGAATATTCCAATAAATTTTACGGGAATTAAAAAACTAAAATTATTTCGGAATTATTTCCGTAATCCAATATATCTTCATATATTTGCGGTGAACAAAAGAAAACACACAAAGATCAATTATATGGAAACACGCAAACTGAAACTCCGCGATCTTACCCTCCGCGACGGACAACAGTCATTGTTCGCGACTCGCCTTAGCCAAGGCGAAATAGACAAGCTCCTTCCCTTCTACGAAAATGCCGGCTTCTATATTATGGAAGTTTGGGGCGGTGCTGTGCCTGACTCTGTAATGCGTTATCTTGACGAATCTCCTTGGGATCGTCTTCGTATCGCTTCTAAATCAATGAAAGGCAAATCGCTCTTGTCTGCTCTATCTCGCGGTCGCAACCTATTCGGTTATGTTCCCTACCCAGATACAGTACTTGAAGGTTTCTACAAAGAAGCAATCTCTAACGGCCTTAACGTTATGCGTATTTTCGACGCGCTTAACGACATTGATAATGTACGCGAATCTATTCGCTTGATCAACGAACTTGGCGGCATCGCTGATGGTGCTGTTTGCTACACCGTTGACCCCAAAACCGAAGAAGCGCCCAAGGGCGGTTTCTTTAGCCGTTTGTTTGGTAAAAAAGCAGCTGAACCCGAAAAGATTTTTACCGACGAATACTTCGTTAACAAAGCGGTAGAAATGGAACGCCTCGGCGCTAAGATTATCACACTTAAAGATATGGCAGGCTTGGTTAACCCCAACCGCGCTGCTTCTATTATCTCTAAGCTCAAAGCTGCTCTTAAGGTTCCCGTTGACTTCCACACTCACTGCACCCCCGGCTACGGCCTAGCTTCGAGTGTTATGGCGATCCTCAATGGCGTTGACATCCTTGACACAAACATTTGGTGGTTCGGCGGCGGTTCAGCAGCTCCTGCTATCGAACTTATTTATATCTTCGCAAAGAAACTCGGTGTTGAACTCGAAGTAGACATGACAGCTGTCGGTGTTATTCGCGACCACTTGCTTGACGCTCGTAAATCGCTCAAAGCATTTGACCTCGGACAATTGCCCAAGCCCTTCGATCCGCTTAATGACACTCTTCCTGCAGAAATCGAAGCTCATTTCGACAATGCAATAGTTGCAGCAAAAGCAGGCAACGAAGAAGCGCTTCTCGACGCTTGTCATGCTATCGAAGCTTATTTCGGCTTCCCCAAACCCAACGAAATTGTTAAGAACGCCGAAGTTCCCGGTGGTATGTACTCTAACATGGTAGCACAGCTTAAGGCTCTTGGAGCAGAAGACCTTCTCGAAGACGCTATGAAGCTCATTCCTATGGTACGTCGCGACGCCGGTTTGGTACCCCTCGTTACTCCGACAAGTCAGATTGTAGGTTCTCAGGCTGTTAGTGTAGCTCTTGACCGCAAGAAAGGCAACTCAGACTATTCTAACCCCTCAAACCAATTCATATCTCTCGTCAAAGGTGAATATGGTCATACTCCCGTAGCTATTGACCCTGCTTTCCGTGAAAAAATCACAGGCAGCCCCATCGAAAAGCCTTACGACGTAAGCAGCTACAAGAAGCCCGTAAACCCGACGCTTCCTGAATATGGAGATGTTCCTTTGGCTTCTAATAATGAAGAAATGCTTCTTCTTGAACTTCTCCCGACAGTAGCCAACACTTTCTTGCGCAAACGTCGCGCCGAAGAATACGCCGCAAAAGCTCCGGCACCGGCACAAGTAGAAGAGACAGCATCGGTAGCTGTTGCAGAGCCTATCACGGGCCCCACTCTTAAACTCGAAATGGGCGGTCGCCTAATCGAAGTTAAGGTAACTCCGGGCACGGCCGTTAAGAAAGGCGACTTGTTGCTAGTGTACGAAGCAATGAAGATGGAAAATGACGTAACAGCCGAACAAGATGGCGTTATCAAGCGCGTCCTTGTGCAGCCAGGTGAAGTCTTCGCTTCTGAACAACCGATTATCGAATTTGAATAAAAAATACGAGCGGGAGAGGAATGTGCCTCTCCCGCTTTATTTTCCGGATTTATTAAATAACTCCTACTATGAAAAAACATAATTTTTATGCAGGACCATCAATCCTGAGTGAGTACACAATACAAAACACCGCCGACGCAATTATAAATTTTGCCGGCACAGGTTTGTCTGTCCTTGAAGTATCACACCGCAGCAAAGAATTCCAAGCAGTGATTGACGAAGCAACAGCCTTAGTTAAAGAAATCCTTGAAATTCCTGCCGGATTCGAAGTGCTATGGCTTGGCGGTGGCGCTTCTATGCAATTCTGCATGGTGCCCTACAACTTGCTGAACCGTCGCGCCGCCTTCCTTGATACCGGCACATGGGCTTCTAATGCGATTAAAGAAGCTCGTCTTTTCGGCGATGTTGAAGTTGTGGCATCTTCTAAAGACGCAGGTTACACATTCATACCCAAGGGGTTCGAAGTTCCTGCCGATGTTGACTACTTCCACTACACATCAAACAATACAATCTACGGCACCGAAATACGCAAAGACCCTGATGTACCTTGCCGTCTCGTTGCCGATATGAGCTCTGACATATTCTCACGCAAGATAGATTTCTCAAAATACGATTTAATCTACGCCGGTGCACAAAAGAATCTTGCTCCCGCAGGTGTCACTCTCGTCATCGTACGCGAAGAAGCCCTCGGACATGTAAATCGTCCGATCCCGACAATGCTCGATTATCGCACGCATATCAAAAAGGGGTCGATGTTCAACACCCCTCCCGTACTACCCATATTCGCAGCTCTTCAAACTTTGCGCTATTACAAACAACTTGGCGGAATCGAAGAACTCGAACGTCGCGACTTGGAAAAAGCAGCTCTGCTCTACCAAGCCATTGACGACAGCAAGATGTTCCATGGCACCGTTACAGACAAAGCCGACCGCTCTATTATGAATGTTTGCTTCGTTATGAACGACGAATACAAACATCTTGAGGGCGACTTTATTACCTTCTGCGCCGATCGCGGTATTGTCGGCATTAAGGGACACCGTTCTGTTGGCGGATTTAGAGCATCACTCTACAACGCGCTTCCCATCGACAGCGTTCGCGTTCTTGTTGATGCAATGCACGATTTCGAATCTACACACTGCTAAATTATGAAAGTCCTTATTGCAACAGAAAAGCCGTTCTCAGCGGCGGCAATTGCACAAATACGCCAGGTTATTGAAGCGGCAGGTCATACGATGGAATTACTCGAAAAGTATTCATCGCACGACGATCTCATCAACGCGGCATCTCTCGCTGATGCGTTGATCGTTCGCTCTGACATTGTTGACGCTGACGTGTTAAAAGCAGCGACAAATCTTAAAATAGTAGTTCGCGCAGGTGCGGGTTACGACAACATCGACCTTACAGCAGCATCACAATCCAACGTTGTGGTAGAAAACACCCCCGGCCAGAATGCCAACGCCGTATCAGAACTCGTTATCGGCTTGGCTATTATGATGGCGCGCAATGGATTTAACGGCACCACCGGATTTGAACTCGGTGGCAAACGCCTCGGCTTGCATGCCTTTGGTGCTGTAAGTCGCCACGTTGCTCCAAAAGCACAAGGTTTCGGAATGCAAGTATCAGCATTCGACCCATATTGCAAACCCGAAACGATGCAAGCAGCAAACGTTACTCCTGCCGCAAGTTTGGCTGACCTATACGCAAATAACGACATCGTTTCAATTCACATTCCTGCAACAGCAGAAACACGCGGTAGCATTGGCAAAGAGTTGATAGCATCAATGCCTAAGGGTGCAGTTCTTATTAACACAGCACGCAAAGAAGTTATTGATGAGAGCGCACTCGAAGAAGTTCTAGCCGAGCGTCCCGACCTCAAATATGTGGCTGACGTAAAACCGTCAAATGCCGACACACTTATAGAACGTTTCGGCGCTCGTGTTTTCTTCACTCCGAAGAAAACCGGAGCACAAACAGCCGAAGCAAACCTCAATGCCGGAGTTGCTGCAGCTAGGCAAATTGTTGCCTTCTTCGATAATGGCGACACTCGTTTCAAAGTGAATTAAGAAATCGTAATATTTGACACAAGATGTTGCTCGTGCGATATTCAATCGAGCAACATCTTTTCATTATTAAGCTATCTGTTTAAAAGTTAAACATGTACGATTTTAGCGACAAAAATCTCGAATTACATATTTAAATATTTTTTATTTGAGATGCCGATAATTTTTTGCGAGAGCAAAAAAAAAGCCGTACTTTTGTACCCATAAATAAAGGTTGAAACGATCAATGCACACTATTGCGCTCTATTCCACTAGAACAATTAATTCCGCAAGTCGACATAAAAAAGTTGACGGCGGTTGTTGCCGACCTTTCAACACAATATCAACCGCATCGCGTGTGTCTACACCAGACACCCGAAATAACGCCCGCAAGCATACAACAATGCCTTCGGGCGTACTTTTTTATTCGCCTTCACCAGCATATTCTAATACAATATATGTCTTCTAAACTAAGGTTTCAGATGGTCGAAGAAGCGTTCGACCGCAAAGCTGTAGCAGTGACCACACCGACAGCACGACCGGAGCAATATTTCGGTGAGCTCGTTTTTGACAGCCGAAAGATGTTCGAATATCTACCTAAATGGGCATACGAAGAGCTCCAGCGTGCTATCACCGACAAACTACCAATCAATCAAGCCCTTGCCGACGCCGTTGCTGAAGGCATGCGTCGTTGGGCTATCGACAACGGTGCGCGTCATTACTCACATTGGTTCGCTCCGCTTACCGGTGGTACCGCTGAAAAACACGATGCTTTTATTGTTTACGATGGCAAAGGCGGTGTCGTGGAAGAATTCTCAGGAAAACTACTCGTACAGCAAGAACCGGATGCTTCCAGCTTCCCCAATGGCGGTATTCGAAACACCTTTGAAGCTCGCGGATACTCTGCTTGGGATATTTCTTCTCCGGCTTTTATTCTCGACCAGACCTTGTGTATCCCGACTATATTTATTAGCTATACAGGCGAATCTCTAGACTATAAAACGCCTCTATTACGCGCATTAAACACTATTGATCGCGCTGCAACAGCGGTAGCTAAATATTTCGATCCCGAAGTTAAGCACGTTATTTCTTATCTAGGTTGGGAACAGGAATACTTCCTCGTTGACGAGTCATTATATAGCGCCCGTCCTGACCTTGTTATGACAGGTCGCACATTAATGGGCCATGAAAGTCCGAAGAACCAACAACTTGAAGACCACTACTTTGGCTCAATACCTAAACGCGTTGAAGCATTCATGCTCGATTTGGAAATAGAGTGTCATCGCTTAGGTATCCCTGTTAAGACACGTCATAACGAAGTTGCACCAAATCAATTCGAGCTTGCCCCGATTTTCGAAGAAACAAATCTAGCCAACGACCATAACTTATTGTTAATGACCGTTATGGCAGAAACAGCACGCCGCCACAACTTCCGTGTTCTTTTGCACGAGAAACCATTTGCAGGTGTTAACGGATCCGGCAAGCACAACAACTGGAGCCTTGGTACGGATCGCGGTGCCATGTTATTTGCCCCCGGCAAAACACCTATGGACAACCTCCGCTTTATCACCTTCACCGCAATTGTTATGGCAGCCGTACATCGCCACAACGCTTTGCTGAAAGCATCGATAATGTCGGCAACAAATGCTCATCGTCTTGGTGCAAATGAAGCTCCTCCTGCTATTATTTCTATATTTACAGGCAGCCAATTAGCGGAAATTTTAGACAACATAGCAAACAGCACAACAACGGACTTGTCAGACTTACGCTCTAAAGAAGAATACTCTTTAGGCTTGTCACAAATCCCCGAGTTGATGCTCGACAATACCGACCGCAACCGAACAAGCCCCTTTGCTTTTACCGGCAATCGTTTCGAATTCCGCGCTGTCGGCTCTAGTGCAAACTGTGCATCGGCAATGATTGTTCTCAATGCCGCCGTTGCCGAACAATTGCAAGAGTTTCACACCAATGTCGAAGCACGTCGAGCAGAAGGCGGCGAGCTAACCGATGCAATTCTTGCAGAAGTGCGTCAACTCATTAATAATAGCCATGCTATCCATTTCGATGGCAACGGTTATAGCGATGAATGGCGCCAAGAAGCAGCCCGTCGCGGTCTTGATTGCGAAACATGTCCTCCTCGAATATTTGATGCTTACTTAACTCCGACATCTGTGGCAATGTTCGCAGCAACTAATGTTCTTTCAGAAGTTGAGCTTCAAGCACGCAACGAAGTTAAGTGGGAAATCTACACCAAGAAAGTGCAAATCGAAGCACGTGTTCTTGGAGACCTCGCTCTCAATCACATTATTCCCGTTGCAACTCGCTATCAATCTACTCTTGTCGAAAACCTCGTTAAGTTGCGCCAGCTACTGCCCGACAAAGCAGAACAATTAGGCGCCGGTGACCTTGAAGCTATCGAAAAGATTGCTTATCACACCCAAACGATACTTGTCACAAATCCCCGAGTTGATGCTCGACAATACCGACCGCAACCGAACAAGC
>CAZFGV010000013.1:0-50298 GCA_964518705.1 uncultured Bacteroides sp. | reverse complement strand
GCAATTAAAACTTTCTCAACCGAATTTTCCAAAGTGACATACAACACAAATTGGGGAACTCAAACAAAATATGCTAACGCTGAGGTATATGTATTAGATATGATAACAACTGTTATCCAGAAGTAATTTATTTAACACAGACTCTATTCAATAATGATGAAGCTTATGAATGGATTGAACCAAAACTTTCTGTAATTGACACCGAAAATGGTCAGAATGCAGTAACATCCGGTTTTAGAGTCTTGTCAGATAACGGAAATGTTGTTATCGATGAGGATTTTGAGAATTATAACTATCAATCTGATCCGGAACTCTATCCACTGTGTATCATTCCAACTGATAGCGGTGTCTATATGCTAATTACTCTCGATTATAATGACCTTAACGAAGGTAAGACCCTTATCTATAAAATCGAGCCGGAATCATCATCTGTAAAGCAAGTTGCAGTTCATCGCAATATCAGAGTAAACCCATCTGCCCCACATCGCGGCACAGCAGTTAATGTAGACCTCGGAGAGCCTGCTGGGAATAATACTACGTTATCGGTAGTAAATATGTCAGGCCGGACAATAGTCACACAAAATCTTACACAAGGAAGCACAGAGGCCGTAATAGACACCTATCGATTTGAGCCGGGAGTCTATGTGGTAGTTCTCAACAATGGGGAGACTGAGCGAGAAACGACAAAAATTGTAGTACGCTAATCAATTCTTCAGATACCAAACACAAGTAGGCTGCAAAAATCCGAGCAGCCTACTTGTGTTTATAATATTGAGTTTGTAGCTAGAGCTTAGAGCCACAAGATGAGCAGAAACGAGCGTTTTCGGGGAGTAGGGCACCACAGTTGGTGCAAAATATAGAGTGAGTTGTAGCGGTTGATCCCGAAGTATGAGGTTGTGTTGAAGGACTATCTCCTCCACGATTTTCAACAATTACCGCTTGGGCAGCGGCGAGTGCTTTATCGTCGAGATTTGATTGCTGAATAAGGCCCCAAATCTGCGTCAAGAGCACTGGCCATGCGAAGAATAGCATAATTACCGTCGGGATAGCTTGCTGGCCAAAGATACCAACACCGGCGTCGAAAGATATGCAATCATTTTGCGGAATGAGAGTTACTTTGAGTGCCGTTTTCATTCCAAGAACGGCTTTGAAAATTCCGCCCTTTGTTACCGATATATCAACGCCGCCACTTACGAGATCTTCACGATTAATTTCATAGCCATCTGCTGCAAATTCTTGGCAGATGCGGTCGGCAATTGTCGGGATAAGTGCCGGACGTGCGTTTAGGGTTGTTTTGGTGTTGAAGGTTCCCATATTCTATTTGCGAAATTCTTGTAATTGGTAGTTGTGGTATGCGGCATAAAGGACACTTAGTTGCGATATTGCATCAACTACAGCTGCTTGCTGTTTTGCTGAGCATATTTCTTCGAGATGACGCAAAGAGACTATGGTTGCTTCTGCTTGGTCGCGAAGCTCTTCGTCTGTGACGATACCATCTTCCATTATCGCTTTGTATGAGGGATGATTTGCTACAATTTCATCGATGTTTAACAAACCATTTTCATCGAAAAGAGTTTTCATGTCAAGATTCATTTAAGTCTTGTTCCACAGTGTTGGCAGAACATCCAAGAATGATCAATAGGCTGGCGACAGATCGGACACGTTGGGCCACCAATCATTGCAGCACCTATATTTTTAATATTTTGATATTGAGCAGTCTGTCCCCACTTAAGTATTTCGCGAACACGAACGGCAGCAAAGGGGTGATTAACGCCCATAACGGCATAAATCTGTAATGCTTTATTCCACGCGCCATCGTTGCGAATCGCCTCATATTGGTCGGCTTGTCGTGCCCACTCTTCAATGTCAACGTCATCCGTGATGGATTTAGGACCTCCGGACAAGCGCACCATAACTCGAGCGATTGTTTCAGGAGAAGTGATGATAGCGCCGGCGCGGTCGCACGACAGTTCGCTTTTACGCTGCCAATAAAGTAAAGCATACTTGATAGGCGCAGTAAACATACCAAGCAATCCAAACGCATCAGCACCATCAACCAACATCGTAGCCAAATTGTGATAGAGTACATGACGGCATAGAATGTGTCCGCACTCATGTGCTATGACTGCATCCAGTTCGTCATCGTTAAGCATTTCAACGAGTCCCGAAGTAATGGTGATAAAAACCTTAGTATCGCCAAAGGTGTATGCGTTCGGCATCGGATTCATTTCAAGATAGAACTCAGGTTCCGGGATACCGAGCTTGGCGCAAATCGGCGGCAGATGGCGATAAAGATTCGGCAACTGCTTTTCTGACAGACGAATATTCGATGCCATGTTTGTGCCATAATATAGTTTCTCATAGCCCAAGGCATAGAACTTTTTCACGAGCGCCGGAAATCCGGGTATACTCTCCATCTGCTGCAGAGCAGCCGCATCTTCCGGATGTATGAAATCAGATGGCTTCATAATGTTGACAATTTAAGGTATATACAAATTGGGGCTATTTTTGCGAAATAGAAAATCCTAATTTGAGAATTAATTTCAACGTCTCTTGCGAAGTGGCGCGATCGTACTCCTTCTCACTCTCAGGTAAATCTTCGTAAGCGACAAGACACGGATGTTGACGTTTCGCATCGTCGCGAACAGGGCCGTACGTCCAGCCGTCGTTCATACGATTTTGTGCCCACACTTCATGTACATTCTTAGCCATCTCTTCAACAAGAGGAAGTAATTCAGCCGGCAACTCCACGCCTTGCGTATCAGCCGGATTTGGTATATATTCTTTGTTCATAATAAATATTTTTCTATTAAAGAGCGTTCACAACCAAGAAAACTATCAATTTATTATTGAGTCAATAGATTATCAGATCTCTGATAGTCAAATTTTGATAACCATTAAAAAGGCCATAACTTACTTTTTAGTGTTTCTTTTAATACTGGCACCTTTTCTTCAGGAATAGTTCGTAGTCTTGGGTCCGAATTAAGTGTTTCAATTGTCGTATCAAGAATCGTTTCAAAATCCTTGGTGCGTTCTTCTGTATCTTTATCTTTTAATGAAATAGGGAACCGAGCAGAATTAGGAATTTTTCCATAACATAAGTCAACATATTTAAGAATCTCATCTTTTGTATAAGATTTATCTAGATCACCAGATGTAAAAGCCAAGTATGCCATAACAATATACCTTACACAATATTCTTTAACGTATACTTCGTTAAATTCCTCGTTCATGGCAGGATCTCTATGTTCTGTAATCTCTTCTGAATACCAATGTAAGTATTTATATAATTCACCTTCGCTTGATGCTGTAAATGTATCAAACGAGTTAAGTTTATCGAGTGATTCGACAAAGGTGTTTGATTGTTCGTATTGGTACGGCTCTTTTTGTTTCTCTTCTTTGAATATCATACTTCTGAGCCATACGCTGTCACCGACCTTGACGGATCCTGATTCTATTTTGCCGGTAACAACAGTGCCGCGACTTGTAATATGAAATACATCTTTTGAATTATCCTCTATCAGGACATCTCGGCGGTTAATAAAGAATCGTATTGCAACGACTTTTACCCACTGATAGATTGAGCTACGATATTGAAATTGACGCAGTTTTTGACCATCATTTTCCATCAGATAGTCGTAGAGCTCGCTGACCATTTCATTGTACTCTACCGGATAGCTGAATATATTGCGCATGATAGCCGTCAAGAGTGGCTTACACTTGACGTAAAGGAACTCCTCAGTGATAACGTTATCACGGCCGAGTAGCCCTTGTATTATCTCTTGGTCAGACATTCTTGAGAAGTGTATCTTTGTTTAATGCAATTGTTGTGTCGACTACGCAAAAATCATACTTTTTGTAGTCGCAAAACCATCCTGTTTGCTTATCACTTTGAGCGTCCAATTTATCCCATGCACAAAGGCAATTGTGTTTCATTGTTCGTTCGTCGCAACTTGTTCCGCTATCATTGAAAACATAGCCCATTAGTTCGTGAGCTGCGTTCCAACGAAGGTGTTCCAACATTGCAAGATGTCTAATAATGTCATTTTCTTGCTCGGATAGGCTAGGGTATTGAATATTCGTTTGACTTCCGATAACATTTGTTGTCCCGTCAATATTGAAATAACGCAAAAAGAAACCGTTCCAATCAACCGGAGTATTGTAAAGATCTTCCATTGTTTTCTTCAATATAATTGTTTTTGTTCCGGTGTGGAGAGCGTTTGCTCTATCTTGAGATTCTTGGCGACGGAGTTTGCGCAATTTTTCAATATTCGGAGTGCCAACTTCCGTAAGTTTACGATGTCGCACATCCCAACTATCGCCTTCACCACTAAGCAATCTATATTTTTCTTGGAATACTTTTCCTTCTTCAATTAAACGATCACTGACTACCAAATCGAAAGTATACGTTTTTTCAGGTTGACCGAAAATATGTATTACGGGAGTGTTCTTTTCCCCGTCTCCATAACCAAAATTATAGTGATCGGCAATTTTCTGAATACCTTCAACTTTATTGTTTTCGGTGCATCGAACAAAAATTCTCAGATTCGACACATCTTCACGAACTTTACGCACTTGATTGAAAATACGAGTCGCAAGGGCTATTGCCTCATCGTTATTACCAATAGAAATAACGATATAATTTACTTTGGCAATAAAATCGTCATTCAACAATATGGCACAATAGAATTCCTCGCTATTGTAATCTAAGTTAAAGAATTCTATATCATTGTTGTGGAACTTCTTTTCTGATTTATCATATTTAAAAATAGCCGGCATCGAAGCCATAAATGTGCCTTTGATGTCATCAAGATTCTTATCAACGATAATACATTCAAACGGACTTCGACTATTATTATCAGTGCAGTCAACAAATGCGCCAAATTCATAGAGGAATCTAAATGCATCACGTCCCACTTCACCAAAACCGATGATAAGTGTTTTTAGCGGTGATTCGACTGTTGCAATACTATTTTTACTAAAGTTGACAACGTTTACCGGATGGCACGATTTGTCAAGTTTAAGCAACTCTATTGCGATATGCGAAGAGTCAACAATCTTAATATTAAGGTGTTTTTTAATAGCGACATCTTGAATAACACGATTCGGGCCGTTAAAACGAGCATGGCAATAGATTCGATGAAAAAGCTCTTTGTCTTGAGCGACTGATGTTATTGTTGTGTCTTTTGCTAAAGTAATGATATTACGAATATTAAGTTCCTCATCTTCGCTCATAAAAAAGATATGGAGCTGTGGATTCGTTGTTTGGCGAAGTCGCAAAATAAACTTTTTAATACGTGAAAGTCCGAGATAACCAAACGCATCAAAATTTACACATGCTGCAATATCGTCGTCAATATCATCAAGTTGTTGACTTGCAATAGCAACATGCGCTCCTATTTTATTAGCCGTTTTAAAAACTTCTTGTTTGTGAGCTATCAGTCCGACAATACCTTCCCATTCGTCATTATTATCGTCTTTAACATTTGCTATGTCAACAATAACAGCTACAGCTTTAGGGTCTTGTTCGATAATATCCTTAATGAGTAATAATGACGGTTCATTATTACCGAAGAAAAGATATAAATGGTTTCGGTTGTTATTAATTTTCGTAGAGAAGCATAAACGATAATACGCATTTATACGCGAATAGACAAGTCCGATTAGCATTGCAACCGTACAAGAAAACGACACTACGGCTTGTAGTGACAAAACACCTTTTAAGGTAGCATGATTGTCAAGTCTATCAAGGATGTTGCTGTCGACGTCAAGCATAAAAAGGTCGAGAGAACATATTATAGACCTAAATAAGTATTCAGCGTTCGAGAATTGAACACCATTGTCCGATGGCGGGTCTAGCTGTATGGTATGGAAAACATAAAAATACAGCAATGTTCCCCAAACGAAAAAAATGCCCATCAAAGTAGCCATAAACTTCAATGAGAAATCTTTGGCATAAAGTCTATGAGCCGGCTTTATTATCGCGTTTTTAAGTTGAATTCTGAGAGAATACAACAATGTTAATCCGCTAGCTATAAGAAGAGTTACTGCAAGCCAAAAACCAAAACGATTCGTAACTGAAATTAATAGCAGAAGAAAACAAATACAAATAAAGAGTATCGTACTTTTATGGTCTTTTGACTGTTTCATTTTGCCTCAGATGAAATTACTGCAAAAATATAATCTATCGAAGTTTCAACGGCTTTGCTATGATTATTGTAATTTTTCATTTTCTCATCTTTAACATAATCATGCAAGTAACGCCATGCAAACTCCGAGAGAGTCTTTTCCTTTTGTATTAATCGCTCGTAGTCAAGTCTTTCTTTTTCAAGAATGTATTGACGTTCTAATTCGTTAGCTTTATTCTTTTGAGTTTATACTTCAAGAAAGCATAAAGAGTCGCTCCAAGGCATATAATTATCGTGTTACAGACTGTAGCAACATCGTTAAATGGTATCATACTTAAGAGTTTAATAGCGGTTATTTATAGTTTTGCAAATTTATAAAAAGATTCAAAATAAAACGAAGACTATTGCTATAATTTGATTGATTAGTCAAAAAAATCAATCCCTTCGCCGGGAGTATCAATTTGAACACCACAAACAAAGGGATTTTACTACTTACGATTTCGTATCTTTTTCGTTTTTAAACAATTCGTCGTTTTCGTCGAGATTGAAGTAATTCGCCAAGAGAGCGATAAATTTTGACAATTGTTTCATCGCAGCCATTGTGCCGTCTGAAATCTGAGTTCCTTTCAATCTCAATGTCAACATACCGTACAAGGCATTAAAGCACGTTTCAATTTCACCGGCGGGATTATCTCCACTTTTGGCGCGAAGTTCTACTATCATAGGTAGGGTAGCGTAGAATTCGCGATGATAGTCAGCAAATTTTGGATCTGCCAAGACTCGTCGATTAAGGTCTGCAAGAGCTCCGATGATATTTTTATTCATCTGCAAGTGGCCTTTGTCGACAACATCTTCGCGACGCATCATATCTATAAGCGACTCATACCACTCAATGATTTGTTGACGTGTAGCATCGTCGACTTGGTAATGATCAATGACATTTGTTTTAATTTTGTCAATATCAAGACCATTCGCACGAATAATATCTTCTATTTGCCACATATATAGCAAATATTCAGCGATGTTTTCTTTGCGTTTTTGAGAAGCGATAATCATAACGATTCAAATTTAAAATAACGCCGCCCGAAAGCCTCACGGATTCCGGGCAGACTATATTGTTAATCAATCAATTATGAAAACAGTTTTATCTTTAGGCAGTACCATTTTTGCCTGGATATAAATATAAGACGCGATTATATTAGAAAAATTACACATCGAAGTCTTAAAAACTGTTTTTAATTGAATATTTATTCTTTACCAAATATTGCGTCGTGGCGATGCAACATATTTAAGAATGTAAGATCGTCACGCAACGGCGCAACAGTCATCTTGCCATCGACATTTTCAGTCCAAAGATGATAGTTTGCATACCCTAGCGATAGTGCTTTTTCTGCACATTTCATTGCCTTGTCCATCTCTCCTGAGTGGGCAAAGAAACAAGCACCTACATAATTAATATATCCGTCAGTATCATCCACCGTATCCAAAATATTGTTCATCCAACGCGTTGCCTTATCCGTTTCGCCGAGGAAAAGTTGGGCGAATCCTTTTAATGAACGAGGATTGTCAATATAGAAATGGGACATTTCCGCAACTTGAGTATATAATTGCTGAGCGATGGTTTGTTTATTGAGGTATGTTTCAAACACCCATGCACGCATCATATAATAAGTAGGGTTTTCAGCATCGTTTAGTATAGCTTCGCCTAAAAGATTAGAAGCCTCGTCATAATTTTTCAGAGCGATATAAGCCATTGCCATTTCCATCAACGCATCGTTAGACTGTCTGTCAATAGCAAGAGCTGACGCTGCAGCTTTTACAGCCTCGTCGTCTTGATGCATGGCACGAAGAATCTTTGAGCGGAGTACAAAGTGAGCAGCATCGTCACGAACCATATTTAACGCACGATCAATAAAATCGAGTGCTTCGTTATAATTGCCCAAGCAATAGTTACATTCGGCAATAGACGCATATATGCCGTGATAGTTGTAGATCCCCTTATCCAAAATTTCTTGGAAATCACGAATAGCAGCTAGGTAGTGGCAATGAGCTTGAGCAATAACGGCGCGTATATAACGATACATACCCACTTGGGGAGCCTGTTGCACCGCGTTGCTTAAACCTGCCATAGCAGCCGGATAGTTCGTATTACCGTACTCAATAAGCCCTGTCATTGCCTTTTGGTTTGTATTGTCAACACTCAAAGCTAAGACGAGATCATCAACAGCACCATTATGATCGCCCATAAGCTTGCGTACATTAGAACGACGCACATAAATATCAGAGTTGTTAGGATCGATATTTACTGCCGTTACGAGCAATTCGTTAGCAGTGCCAAGGTTGTTTTCCTTAACAGCGACACGCGCCAAACCGATATACGGCTCAGGACGGCGTGAGTTTAAACGAATCAATCTACTAAAATCCGATTTGGCTTCAGAATACATTCCGAGAGTATATTCGGTATTAGCTTTTTGATAAAGCACCGAATATGCATCGGGTGCGAGAGCCAGAGCCGAATTTAAATCGCTGAGCGCTTCGTTGTGGCGAGAAGTTTGATCATAGATGCCAGCACGAAGAATATACGCACGCAAGCGTACTTCCGTTTCTTCTCCGGGAGCATATTCAAGTGCCTTATTTACATCGTTAAGAGCGCGAATATATTCGTTGTGGCGATAATATTCGTCGGCACGACTTAATAGGACATTGTAATCTTTCGGGTTCTCAGCGAGTTCGTCTTCGTATACCGCTAAGACAGCGCGAGTTATCGGATTTTTAATGCTTCCTTGAGCAGATGCATTAAATCCTCCAACCGCCAAAGCGATAGCTAATACGATATGATGTAATTTCATACTCTATAATCGTCTCGTTTGTCAATCATTGAATGAATTGATAGTATTTCGAATAGCGACAAGATGTGCTAGCAATTGTTCAATCAAATCCAAACGCAACATATTTGCGCCATCACTTTTGGCAGTTTTAGGTGTAGGATGAGTTTCAAGGAATATGCCATCCGCACCCGTCACAATAGCAGCACGAGCAATAGTTTCGATCAATTCCGGACGACCACCGGTAACACCGGCGCTTGTGTTTGGTTGCTGTAAGGAGTGAGTGCAGTCAACAATCACAGGACATTTGCTTGTTTCTTTCATTACAGGCACGCCACGGAAATCGACAATCAAGTCGCCATAACCGAACATAGTTCCTCTATCTGTAACAGCGACATCTTCATTACCTGCGCAACGAACTTTATCAACAGCAAAACGCATAGATTCCGGAGAAAGGAATTGTCCTTTCTTAATATTAACAGCTTTACCTGTTTTAGCGGCAGCGACAAGAAGGTCTGTCTGACGGCACAAGAAAGCGGGAATTTGAAGAATATCTACATATTCCGCTGCCATCTCAGCTTCTTCCGGAGTGTGAATATCTGTCACAACAGGTACGCCATATTCGCGACCTACGCCATTCAATATTTTAAGGGCCTCAAGATCACCGATGCCGGTAAAGCTATCAAGACGGCTGCGGTTTGCTTTCCTATAGCTTCCTTTGAATGCATACGGGATATGGAGTTGTTGACAGATTTTAGATACCTTCGCGCAAATATCATACGCCATTTCTTCGCCTTCGATTACACAAGGTCCGGCAAGAAGAAAAAAGTTTGAAGTAGAAGTTAGATTGCGAAATATGCTTTGCATCTTCGTTATACAGAATTATTATTGACAGAGTTGATTAATAGTATGAATAGTCGCAGCAGCCATTAGTGCAGCTGTTTCGGTACGCAAACGGTTGTCACCCATCGTAACGGGGACATATCCTGCAGCAATAGCTCTTTGAATTTCACCCGGATCAAAGTCGCCTTCCGGACCGATGAGAATACGAACATCCGAGTTTTGAACATATGCTTTTGCCAAGGACAGACGCGGCGTATCGGCATCGCAATATCCTACAAAACGCTGAGCGTCTGTCTGTTCAGACAAGAACGAATCTATCGGCATAGTAGAGTCTATCCGCGGCAATATAGCTTTTAACGATTGCTTCATCGCACTAACAGCAATACGTTCAATGCGTTCCGGCTTGATGTCTTTACGTTCCGAGCGCGCACAACGTAACGGAACGATTCTATCAATGCCGAGTTCGACTAACTTTTCTACGAGCCATTCGATACGGTCAACATTCTTTGTCGGCGCTACCGCTACAACGATTTCAGGCTTCCAAACTTTTGGCAAAGGAGTGCTGCTTACTATTTCGAGAGCGGCAGAACGATGATCGTCGGCAATAATGCGGCATTTGTATAAATTACCTTTACCATCAACGACTTCAACATCATCGCCAACACGACGGCGCAATACACGAATGCAATGACCGCTTTCGTCGGCAGGTAAAACGCCGGTGCTCAATATATCGGGAGCATAAAATCGGATCATGACGTCACAAATTATTTAGTTGCAGTTTGTTGTTCAGATTTAATATCTTTATCATGAAAAACGATAAAGAATAAAACTGCAACGATAGCAGAATAAGCTGCAAATTCGAGCCAAGAAGTGCTCCAGCCGGCAATTTGTGCTTCACCGGCAGGCTGTGAGTATACGTTATAGTCGATAACGGCTTGAGCAGCAAGAGTACCAATTGTTGCTCCAATACCGTTAGTCATAATCATAAACAAACCTTGCGCTGAAGAACGGATATCCGAGGTTGTTTTCTTTTCAACATACAACGAACCGCTGATATTAAAGAAGTCGAACGCAATACCATAGATAATCATTGACACAATGAACAGCCAAACGCCATCTCCGGGGTTGCCAATGCCAAATAGACCGAAACGGAACACCCATGCTACCATTGACACAAGCATAACAGTCTTAATACCAAAACGACGTAAGAAGAACGGAATGAGCAAGATACACAATGTTTCGCTCATTTGAGACAATGATATAAGAGCATTTGCATTATGTACACCCCATGCATCTTTGTATTGTTCGAGATCGCCAAATGATTGAATAAACGGATTTGCATAGCCGTTTGTAATCTGAAGAGAAACGCCGAGCAACATGCTGAAAATAAAGAATATAGCCATTTGCTTATTTTTAAACAAGGCAAACGCTTTAAGACCGAGAGCTTCAGCAATGCTCTTTTTCTCACCCCCTCCAACAGGGCATTTAGGCATTGTAAGAGAGTAGAGTGCCATTACAAAGCTTAACACACCTGATGTAACAAGCTGCATTGCAGTGTTTTGATATCCGGTAAAATTAACGAACAGCATAGCACAAATAAAGCCAACCGTACCAAACACGCGTACGGGAGGGAAATGTGTTACGGGATCTAAGTTGTAGCTATTAAGCGCGCTATAAGACACTGAATTTGACAGACCTATAGTAGGCATAAAGAATGCTACCGAAATTGAGTAAAGTGTAAATAGCGGAGCGAATTCAACAGAAGAGGCTGTCAACGCATATGCACCTGCACTTATCATAAAAAGACAAGCGATAACGTGGCAGAGGCTCAACATCTTTTGAGCTTGAATCCAACGGTCGGCAACAATACCAACTAGTCCCGGCATTATCAACGACACTATACCTTGAATGGCATAGAACCAACCAATTTGACCTTGCAGTCCTTCATGAGCAAGGAACGCACCCATAGATGTAAGGTATGCTCCCCAAACTGCATATTCTATAAACACGAGTACGCCAAGACGTACTTTCATTTGTAAAGCGTTGTTCATGTATTAGTTATTTTACATTACACATTATTGTTATCTATTTCGCCGTCAAGCTTTTGAGCTTTTTTGCGATTAAGTATTTCATTAATTTCTGCTGCCTCTTCATAATTCTCACTATCGATAAGTTGAACCAAAGTACGTTCAAGTTCTTCGATAGTAAAATTTTCCGGACGCGGGTCGGCGTGATAGTCGTCGCGCTCGGCATAAGTAGCATCTTCGTCACCGTCCTCATTAACGTCATCAACATCATTGCATCTACGCAACTCTTCGTCTTCAATAACAAAGCCTGCTGTCTGAAGAATTTCTTCCGAAGTAAAAATTGCAGTGTGTGTACGGAGAGCCAATGCGATAGCATCAGAAGTACGGGCATCTATGGTAATAACACGACCGTTGCCATCGTCGAAAGTTAATTCAGATGAGAATATACCATCTTCATATCTATAAATATATACACTCTTCAACTTCACGCCAAAAGCGTGAGCAAAACTAACAAAGAGGTCATGCGTCATTGGACGCGGTGTGCGGATTTTCTCAAGAATAATAGCGATAGACTGAGCTTCAGCAGCACCAATAATAACGGGAATGCGGCGCAGGCCTTTTTCCTCAGCTAAAATCAGGGCATATGCGCCACTTTGTAATTGACTGTATGACAGCCCCATTACATATAATTGTCTTCGCTGTTCCATTGTATTAAATCTTTATATTTTGTGCAGCACCTGTTATGATACCGCTACCAAAGCAACGGCGACATTCGGAATCATAAACAGCTGTAAACTGTCCGGGGGCGATTCCTTGAATTTTACTATCGCTTTCAATAACGTATTCGTTTGTCGCTCCTGACACTCGGCGAATTGTTCCGGCAGCGAACTCCGGCGTGTGACGATTTTTAAATGTTACGCGAACACCTTCAGCACTATCCGCCATTTCGTTCCACGGGTCTTGTGTGATAAAATGCATCTCGGCAAGATGCAATGTTCGACCGTATTGCAATTCGGTGTCATAACCTTGCGACACATATATAACGTTATCGGCGACATTTTTCCTCACAACAAACCACGGACCACCGCTAAGACCAAGGCCTTTGCGTTGGCCTATCGTATGAAACCAGAAGCCACGATGTTCTCCTAACTTTCGTCCTGTAGCGATGTCAATAATCGGGCCGGGGCGTTCTCCTAGATGACGACGAATAAAATCATTGTAGTTAATTTTACCAAGGAAGCAAATACCCTGGCTATCACGACGTAACGCATTGGGCAAATGAGCTTCGCCGGCAATACGACGCACTTCGGCTTTTGGCAATCGACCTAGAGGGAACGTCAAGTGACTCAATTGCTTATAGCTAATACGTGCTAAAAAGTCGGTTTGATCTTTCACCGGATCTATTGCTGTTCCGAGCCATTTAACACCATCAGCATCAGTAATCACATCTGCATAGTGACCTGTTGCAGTAACATCAAATTCGTGCCCCCATCGTTCTTCAAAATAGCCGAATTTTATAATGGAGTTACACATAATGTCGGGGTTCGGCGTCAAACCCTTGCGAACAGTTTCAAGAGCATACTGCATCACATTATCCCAATACTCTTGATGTAAATTAACAACATCAAAGGGTAGTTTATAACGCGATGCTATCAAAGAACACATTTCTATATCTTCTTCAGCCGCGCAATCGCCACTATCATCATCCATGCCTATTCTTATATAGAATAAGTGCAAATCGAGAGTGGGATCAAGGCTAAGGAGGTGCGTTACAACAGCACTATCAACACCGCCACTAACAAGGACGGCTACTTTTTTCTTATTATTCATTTTCGGTCTCCGAGCTTGTTGTTTTCTCTTGTGATTTAATATATGCATGGGCATTACCAAAAGCATTCAGTAACGCATCAAGGTCCATGTCTTTAAACTTAACGACATGATTGCCATTAAGATACATTAGTTGAGGCTTTATGCGAAAATCAAAATATTCATTAGCCTTTGGCATTGCGACAGCCGTCCAAGACTTTGGCAATTTAGACGCATGCTCGCGCCATACAGCATTAGCATCACCGGCATAAATGTCCACTATTGTTAGCTCTCCGCTTTCAACCAAGGCTCGAGTAGCTTGGTCAGTATCGAGCAAAACACGAGGGCGAACGCAATAAACATCGTTAGGATCATCAAAAAATAGCAATAACGAGCCGGACTTAATATCATCAAGAGTACCCTTACTGCCATCTACAAATTCCACATCAACACCCGGGACTCTTTTACCGGGCATGGTGCTTCGCAAAATTTGCGCATCGATAGCATAAGCTTGACGAATTTCCTTTTTTAACTTTTTATTATTTGCAGCAGCTTCAGCAAAGGGCAAATACAACTCGTCAGAACGGAATGAAGCAGTATCATCATACAGCCAATTACGTGCCATTTGTGCTATAGCCTCCATTTCAGGACCTTTTTTCTCAAATCGAGCCGTTAGAGATTCAATAGAAGAGTGAACAGTATCGGCACTTGCATAAGGCATTACAGCAAGCCAATCACCAAACGACTTGTGAAACTCCTCTGGATGGAGTAGGGCATAATTAAATTTACAACGATCCCAAAAACGACTAACAATATAATCGCATCTATTTTGCAACAACTCCATACTATCCGGAGGAGTTGGATAGATGAATAAATTATCGGCTCGTAAATTAAAGCCACTTCCGAATATTGCGATTAAAACTAATATATATGATGCTATACGTTTCATTTAAAATAAAGACAAAGGCGATGTGCGCCTATTATCGTACAAAGTTAGCAATTTTTTTGCATATGCAATATCTATAGTACATAAAAAAGTCCCTCAGCAAATTTTGCTAAGAGACTTCGTCAAACCGGAGCCGCGAGTGGGACTCGAACCCACGACCTTTTCGTTACGAATGAAATGCTCTACCAACTGAGCTATTGCGGCTTTTTGCGGTGCAAAGGTACGCATTTATTTTGGTCATTCCAAATTTTTCAGTCAACCTTAAAACATTTTCGGCAACAGCATCAAACTCCAAGCTCTGATTATTAAGCAATTAAGCACAACGCTTTTTTATCAATACACGAATGATTAATCTTAGTACCAATTAAAATATCAAGCTATTTAATTCAGGCTAAGAAACATCAATAATTGATAATTTCGACAAATACTACCAAATAAATATCCAAAATGGAGCATAACTTTGGTTAGATGTAGAAAAATTTGTAAATTTGCATTCTAATTAAAACTCAGCCATGGGATTTTTTGACTACTTTACAAGGAAGAAAAAAGAAAGCCTGGATCAAGGTTTGCAGAAAACCAAAGAAGAAGGCGTATTTGGAAAGATTCGTCGAGCCATAACGGGTCGACGCAACATTGATGATGATTTCTTGGATGAACTAGAAGAAATTTTCATCACCAGTGATATTGGCGCTGAGACAACCCTAAAAATCATCGACCGCATACAAAAACGTGTTCAGCGCGACAAATATGTTGATAGCGAAGAGCTCAACGATATGTTGTGCGAAGAAATATGCGAATTGTTGGCTGAAAATGACAATGGCGGACAAAACGAGTCGTTCACCGTTCCTGCAGACAAGAAGCCATACGTTATTATGGTCGTTGGCGTTAATGGTGTAGGTAAGACTACCACCATTGGCAAACTCGCTCATCACTTTAAAGCCGCCGGCAATAAGGTAATTCTCGGAGCTGCCGACACATTCCGCGCCGCTGCTATTGAACAGCTAGACGAATGGGGTCGTCGCGCTGATGTCCCTGTTGTAAAACAACGTCTTGGTAGCGACGCTGCCGCTGTTGCTCACGACACTCTATCATCTGCTGTAGCACAAAATGCCGATGTAGTTATTATTGACACTGCCGGCCGTTTGCACAACAAGAAAGGCCTTATGGACGAGCTTACCAAGATTAAACGCGTAATGGAACGCGTTGTACCCGGAGCTCCGCACGAAGTTTTGTTGGTTCTCGATGGATCAACAGGACAAAATGCCTTCGAACAAGCACGTCAATTCTCAGAAGCAACACAAGTTACGCACCTCGCCGTTACCAAACTCGACGGCACGGCTCGTGGTGGTGTTGTTATCGGCATTTCCGATCAATTCAAAATTCCGGTAAAATACATCGGCATTGGCGAAGGCATCGAAGACTTGCAAATCTTCAACAAGCATGCATTTGTAAAATCACTTTTTGGCAAACAATGAGTGTAAAAGACAATACTACAGCAACTCGCCATATTACAGTAATTAATATGGGTTGCTCAAAAAATCTTGTTGACGCAGAATGTCTGGCAGGACGTTTTGCCGAGGCTGGATTTAAAGTAGAATTTGACCGCGAGCCACCTCGGGGAAGCATTGTTATTGTCAATACTTGCGGATTTATTGGCGATGCAAAAGAGGAGTCTGTATTAGTACTTCTAAAATTGGCAAAACTCCGTCAGCGCGGCAAAATAGCAGCCTTATACGCTATGGGCTGTTTAACAGAACGTTATCGAGACGAGCTTTCCGAGGAGATTCCGGAAATAGACGGACTTTACGGAAAATTCGATTGGAGCGGTGTTTTCGATACCGTAACCGCATCCGAAACTATTAACAAGCCAACCCTTCCGTCATGGTATCGCAAATTGTCGACGCCAAGCCACATGGCTTATATCAAGATTTCAGAAGGTTGCGATCGATTCTGTGCATATTGTGCTATTCCTTTGATTACAGGTCGAATGCATTCGCGTTCAGCCAATGACATTATCGAAGAAGTTAAATCATTAGCAGCTAAGGGCACTACTGAATTTAACATCATTGCACAAGACCTGTCGTCATATGGCAAAGATCTTAAGGATGTCGGGCCCGAGCCTCTTGCTGACCTTCTCGAAAATCTTGCCGGCATTGAAGGAGTTGAAATGATTCGCCTCCACTATGCATATCCCGCCGATTTCCCCTATGGCATATTGCCGGTAATGGCTCGACACGACAACATCTGCAAATACCTCGACATTGCTCTTCAGCATATCGACGATGGAGTATTAACAGCAATGCGTCGCCACATTGACGCAAAAGGCACACGCGAAGTAATAGCGCGTATCCGCCGAGAAGTTCCCGGCATCCATCTTCGCACAACAATGATGACCGGTTTTCCCGGTGAAACAGATGAAGCATTCGCTCGTTTACTCGAATTTGTTTCAGAAACGCGATTTGAACGTTTGGGCGCCTTTGCTTATTGCGAAGAAGAAGGCACTTTCGCCGCTCGCAATCTCGCCGACAATATCCCTGACGAGGTTAAACAAGCGCGTCTCGAAGAATTGTTGGCTTTGCAAGATGAAATAGCTGCAGAAGTTCAACAAGCTGAAGTTGGTAAAACATTGCGAGTTATCATCGACGAAAAAGCTTCAGAAGGTCATTATTTCGGAAGAACGGAATACGATTCTCCCGATGTTGACTATGTAGTAAACGTTTCATCTGAAGAACCATTAACCATCGGTCGCATTTATAACGTTCTAATTACCGGAAGTGAAAGCTACGGTTTGGATGGAAAACTTGCTTGACAATACATTGCCCAAAGACTTGTCCGATAGCATTCAAAATGCTCTATCGGACGCTTTGCCATTTATAGCATGGCGTTCTCCTAACGAATCATGGAACATCGCAAAAGACGTTTGTTGTAATGGTTTCGAACTTATTGCTCCCGATGTTAAAATAATCCCTTGGAATGCAACAACCAACGAACTTGCGTTCTGTAATGAAATAGAAGCCGAATCCACGCCACAAAGTTTGTATTTTGATGCAGTTACAACAGCATCAAACCACGCCACACTACGACATGGGAAAACAGTGCTTTCTCGATGCATCTGCGGCACATTTAACAAACTCAATGTAGCAGAACTAGCTGCGCGCTATTTTGCTAATTTTCAGTCTGTTTTCTGCTTCTTATTTTATCATCCACATACCGGATGGTGGATGGGCGCGACGCCGGAATTAGTAGCAAATAGGGCAGGGGAGACTATCCAAACACGCGCCCTTGCCGGCACTCGCTCTTTCTGCGGTGAATATCCTTGGGATGCCAAAAATATAGAGGAGCACAACATGGTTATCGAGGATATTATCGAAAACATCAAGCAACGATATACTCATGCGACTACTAACGTCGAAGATGCCTCAAGCCTTCGCTACGGTGCCATCGAACATTTGTGCACTCCTATTAATATAAATAACGTTAGTGTTAACGATGTTGCGCAGGCAATACACCCCACTGCCGCGATTTCAGGATGGCCACGAAAAGAAGCTCTCACTGACATAAGCCAACTCGAGCAACACAGTCGCCGTTTTTACACGGGATTATTCTCCAATAGCTCAACAGCTTACGCATTATTGCGCTGTGTCAACTTTGACAACAAAAAATGGTGCGTATATAGTGGTAGCGGTATAACTCCGCTATCCACGCCGGAAGACGAATGGGCTGAAACTGAAGCTAAAGCCCGACCGCTAACAGATTTACTTAGCCAATATTAATGAACATAAAGAATTCTCCAAAGCTATATGCAATAGTAATAATCGTCCTATCTTTTGGATTATTATTACTATTGTCGTCTATCCGTTGGGGTAATATTTTCGGAGTGGGAATTAAAGATTTCAATCTTTTTTCCGACTTAATACCAGTAGAACAGCAGTCGCAGTCAAGTACGACAAATTCAGTTAACATCATCGTAGACAAAGACTTAGCAGAACTATTAGCCAAGGCAGATTCAATCAATATTGCCTCTGACAGTATAATTCAAACAAACGATAGTATTGCAGACTCAACTTTCGTAATAAAATTCCAACAACCGGATAGCATAATACCTAACAGTATCGAGAATTACACTAGCGGCGAAATGCTGGCAAAATTCAAATCGGCATTGAGCCAATCATCTAACAGATTAGTTCGTGTCGCCGTTATTGGAGATTCATATATCGAAGGTGATATATTCTGTCAAGACCTTCGCAACTTGCTTCAACAACGCTATGGAGGCTCGGGCGTCGGCTATATGGCAATGCACAGTGACATACCCGGGTTCCGCCATTCCGTCACTCAAAGTGGCAACGGCTGGGCAATGCACGATATTCGCACTTTTAGCAAGAAGGACACAGTGCAAGTATTATCAGGAAGTTACGGCAAAGCGTCATCAAAAGCTTGGGCTAAATATAAAGGCACTCCGAAATTCGAGACTTCAAAAGATTGGTCGCGCAGTAGCTTTATTTTTATCGCTCCGGATAGCGGCATGGTAACATTCAAAGTTGCGAATGACTCATTAATTACAAAAACTGTCACGGCATCTTCTGACATTCAATGCGTTACCTTTTTCGATAAGACAACATCTATACAAATTAACAACAACATTCCCGGTCTAATCGGGCTCGGTGTATATCTTGATGCTCCAACAGGAGTTGCTGTTGACTGCATGTCAGTACGAGGTAATAGCGGGTTGGCATTAAATCGCCTAAACTACAAGTTGTCGAAACAGCTTGCAAAATGGATAGACTATGATCTTATAATCGTTGAATATGGCATGAATGTATTAAGTGCCGAACAGCGCGATTACACTTCATATATGAACGCAATGATCAACGGCATCAAACGCCTAAAAAGTTGCTATCCAAATGCTGACATTCTAATCATGGGCGTTGGCGACCGTGGAGTCAAGAACGGAACAACAGTTACTTCCCTCTCAACCGTCAATGCTATGGTAAAAGCACAACGCGAACTAGCACAACGCACCGGATGCTTTTTCTACGACACCCGACTTGCAATGGGTGGCGAAGGGTGTATTGTTGATTGGCGAAAACGCAAACTCGTCAACGCTGACTATATACATATAAATCACTCCGGCGGCGAAGAATTGGCTAATATTTTCAACAACGCCCTTATCTCAGCAATAGAGCAATGAATAGATTCCTAATAATATCATTGTTAATTGCACAAGCCATTGTCGCACGAGCCGATGATGAAGCTCAGACCGAATTACGACTCAATCCGGAAATTGAGCAATCTCTTGTTAATGAGTCAAATATAAATTACAATAAGTATACATTTTTACGTCTAAAGCACAATCACATCTCACTAAATGGCGATGATTGGAGTTCATTAGGCGCAAAATATGCGGCAGCTCTTGCCGGAGATACGATATTCAATGTTGTATACCTTGGCGACTCTCATGTACAAGCAGATTTCGGTGGTGCTGTACTTCGTCAACGCTTAGCTCATGGACACTCTGCAGGCAGAGGCATAGCCATTCCTTTTAAATTGGCAGGCACAAATCAACCAAACGACTATTCTATCGGTCTTTCTGAAGATTTTACATCATCGAAGCTTATGCGAATGCCGTGGTGTACCGACATGACATTCACCGGAATCGGCATACACCCGACATCGAACAAACATACATTGAGAATGGACACTCCGGAAGCGGCAACACGAGTGCGTTTTCATACCAAAGGAACCTGTCCTGATGTTATTTCCGTAAATGCTAATGGTTTAGATGTAGAATTTACATCAACCATCGACAACGACAGTCTCACAACAATCACGATAGAACATCCTGCAACGCATTTTGAGATAACTCTTACCGCCGACAAAAGTACAGTATATGGCGCTGTCGAATTCATGACATCGCCCAAGGGTATTATGACTCATTCGATTGGTAATAATGGCGCTACATTCTCATCATACACTATGGTTGACCGCTTTGGTGCCGGACTATCGACTCTCCATCCGGACTTAGTTATTATTGCACTCGGCACAAACGAAGCCTTTGGCAGAACATCTACCGAAACAATCAGCGCAGACGTCGAAAATCTTGTAAGGATAATTAATAATAATTGCCCTGAAGCAAAAGTATTGCTTGTTGGTCCAACCGAGTGTTATAAAAGAGTATACCGTCGCCGCAAAAAACGTCGTCGTACAGCAACAAAAGTTGTCAATACACGTACAGCAGACATGGCACGCGCAATTAGACTAACAGCAGAAAACCTCGGTGTGCCATATCTCAACCAATATGCACTAGCAGGACGTGCATCGGAAATGAGTAGCGCAAAAATACTCGGCAAGGACGGCGTTCATTTCACGGCAACAGGCTATCGCCTATGGGGTAACCTATTGGCAGACGCGATATTAGAAAAAATCAACGATAGTAATTGCGCTAACGTTATAGAGACAACAGATAAATCAGAGATATGAATTTTAGTTTATGGATATCTCGCCGATTGAGTTTACGACGCTCTTCTAGCGGCAGCGCCGGTGTTGTTACCGCTATTGCCGGAGTTGCATTGGCGCTGATGATTATGGAATTTACCATCGCTATCGTTGTTGGTTTTAAGGACGGGATAAAAGAACGATTAGCGGGTTTTGACGCTCAAATATCTATTGTATCACCTCCTGGAGACAGCACAATCTGGGTTCGTAAAACACCTCAATTACAAACAACGCTTCATAAAACGCTCCCGGAAGCCAATGCTAGTCTTGCAATGCGAACGCCGGGATTGATTAAAACAGATGATAATTTCGAAGCTGTCATATTCCTATCACGAGAAGGTAACTCGGATTTTTCATTTGAGCGTGGCAATATAATTGACGGCGTATGGCCGGATTACACCAATGATACTTGTCGAAATGACATAGTTCTCTCTAAACATACTGCAGCTGCATTAGATTTATCTATAGGCGACAAAGTATATACCACATTCTTTGTTAACGGAAATGTAAAATTGCGACGTAATAGAATAGCAGGCATCTACTTATCCAATTTCGGAGAATATGACCAAACCGTCGCATACGCATCACTTCCTGCATTACAAAGTATTGAAGGCGCCGATTCTATTAGCGGAAACCGTCTCGACATTCGTGGAATCGACTTTGACAGCATAGCTACGCAAGCGCAGCTATTGCAAAATGCTCTTATTGACGCCGTTGTTAAAAAGAATATTGACACTTTATATCCTGTTGATAACATAACACGTACAGGCGCATTATATTTCAACTGGTTATCACTACTCGACACTAATGTCATCGTAATATTTTTATTAATGATGGCAGTTGCAGGTTTAACATTGATTTCCAGCTTGTTTATATTGATCTTAGACCGCATTCCAATGATCGGCACCTTGCGAGCTTTAGGTGCATCGAAGCCTCAAATACGAAAGATATTCATAAATATGGCAATGCGTTTGGTCGGAATAGGGATGATCATCGGAAACGTTATTGGCATCGGACTCCTTGTGCTACAAAAGCACACACACATAATCCCCCTTGACCCGGAAATGTATTATCTTGACTCCGTCCCTGTTGAAATTAACATATGGTCAATGCTAGCGCTCAACTTTGGCGTGATTGCCGTTTCGTGGTTAATACTCATTTTACCGGCACGACTGGCATCAAATATTGACCCGGCAAAGACTATGAATTATCAATAAAATTAAAGAATTGCACTTTTTGGCACGATAATTGTTAAATTAACATATAGCAAAAGTCGTTTCAAAAAAGTACAAGCAATAAACAAAA
The DNA here is from genome assembly GCA_964518705.1 of uncultured Bacteroides sp. Lineage (GTDB taxonomy): Bacteria > Bacteroidota > Bacteroidia > Bacteroidales > Muribaculaceae > CAG-873. The sequence continues at coordinate 27,926 of CAZFGV010000013.1, read as the reverse complement.
CAAAATCATTATATTTGCAGACAATATATGGAAACAACACAAACACAGCCGGATATGCGGCAACTAATAATTGAAGGAATTCAAGAACGCAAAGGCCATAGCATCACTGTGGTTGACATGAGTCATATCGACACAGCAGCGACAGCAACATTCATTATTGCCGAAGGCACAAGTTCTATGCACACAGCCTCTATTGCTGAATGTGTAGAAGAATACGTCCGTAAAAATGGCGGTTCTCGTCTTTATGGCATTGACGGCGAAGAAGGTTCTGATTGGGTCGTAATGGATTATGGTGACATATGGGTTCACATATTCCTTACCGAGACCCGTCGTCGCTATAGCCTTGAAGAGCTATGGAGCGATGCTATCATTACTGATATTCCGGATCTTGATTGATTAAAATTACGACATTTAAAATAAATGGCACAAACTCCTCGTCCAAGGGGCAAAAAGCCCCAAAAAGGTTTCTTCTCATTCAATATCTTTTGGATGTATGGCTTTATTGCCCTATTCTTGATAGGTGTTTTCTATTTAGATGGCAATACCATTGACAAAACTGTTAGTTATAGCGACTTTGAGAAGTACATAGAAAAAGATCACGGCATTACAAAAATTGTTGTTTACTCAGACAAAGACCTTGTTGAGGGTTACTTAACCGACTCTCTAAAACAGCAATTATTTGGCAAAGACGCAAGCAGTGCAAGCGCAATCATTAAAGCCAATATACCTTCTGCCGACAAGATTCAAGACAAGATTGACACCTGGCGTGAAAGCGGAGCCTTTACAGGCGATGTGAAATACGAACAACGTAGCGAATTCGGAGCTATCTTTTGGTCTATATTCCCATTCATCCTCATGATAGGCGTTTGGATACTACTTATGCGCCGCATGAGTGGCGGTGGCGGCAATGCCGGTGGCTCTGGCGGTATTTTCAGCGTCGGAAAATCGAAAGCTATGCTCTTTGACAAAGACAACGCCGATAAGGTTACGTTTGACGATGTTGCCGGACTTTCTGAAGCAAAGACTGAAATCGAAGAAATCGTCGAATTCTTAAAAAATCCGCAACGCTATACCAACCTCGGTGGCAAAATTCCAAAGGGCGCTCTATTGGTGGGCCCTCCCGGAACAGGTAAAACACTATTAGCCAAAGCCGTAGCCGGAGAAGCCGATGTCCCGTTTTTCTCTATGTCAGGTTCTGACTTCGTGGAAATGTTTGTCGGCGTTGGCGCTTCTCGTGTGCGTGACTTATTCCGTCAAGCAAAAGAAAAAGCACCGTGTATCGTATTTATTGACGAAATCGATGCAGTAGGCCGAGCTCGTGGTCGCAACGCGAGCATGGGAGGAAATGACGAACGCGAAAACACGCTGAATCAGCTCCTTACCGAAATGGATGGTTTCGGCACGAATAGTGGCGTCATCATCCTTGCTGCAACAAACCGTGCAGACATCCTCGACAAAGCATTGATGCGCGCCGGCCGTTTCGACCGACAAATATATGTTGACCTTCCCGATCTTCCCGACCGCGTTGAGATTTTCAAGGTTCATTTACGCAAGATTAAAACAGCTCCCGATTTGGATGTTGAACACCTTGCCCGACAGACTCCCGGTTTTAGCGGTGCCGACATCGCAAACGTATGTAACGAAGCAGCTCTCATCGCCGCTCGTCACAACAAAGAAAACGTTAGCAAAGAAGACTTTAACGCCGCTGTTGACCGTATAATCGGTGGTTTGGAAAAACGTAGCAAAATTCTTACCGACGAAGAGAAACGTTCAATCGCCATTCACGAAGCCGGCCATGCTACAGTATCATGGCACTTGCGTTATGGTAATCCATTAGTAAAGGTTACTATCGTGCCACGCGGCAAAGCCCTCGGTGCAGCATGGTATATGCCCGAAGAACGACAGATCGTTCCGTCACAAGTATTGCTCGATGACATCTGTTCTCTATTAGGTGGCCGTGCCGCAGAAGAGCTATTCACAGGAGCCATCTCTACCGGAGCTGCGAACGACCTCGAACGCGTAACAAAGCAAGCTTATGCTATGGTTGTATACTATGGTATGTCTGAGAAATTACCAAACCTCAGCTACTACGATTCAACCGGACAGAACAATATGTTCACCAATCCCTACAGTGACGATCGAGCTAAGATCATTGATTCGGAAGTATCTCGTATTATTGCAGAACAATACGAACGAGCTAAAGCTATTCTTACCGAATACGCCGACGGCCATCACGAATTGGCTCAAACGCTTATCTCGCGCGAAGTTATATTCACTGAAGACGTTGAACATATCTTTGGCCCTCGACCTTGGACATCTCGCACCGATGAATTATTCGGCAAAGATAAGAGCGCAACTCCACCTCCTATCGAATCCACCAATAACGACAGCGATGATATAGTAGACGTAACTGACAACGTTGATATCGAAACATCTAAATAATCCAAGCCGACATTCATCACGAGTGTCGGCTTTTTGTTGTAGGTTTAAGGAATTAATTGTAAATTTGCGCAAACAACTACTCCATACTATGAAATTTATCCTATACTATATCTATTATTTCTTTATAGCTGCGCCTATATTACTAATTGCAACAATGACTACCGCTTTATCCATCATAATAGGCAGTTCATTGGGCTTGGGCAGATTTTTTGGATATTGGCCCGGAGTGGTGTGGGGTAGGCTATTTTGTATTCTAAGCCTTGTTCGCGTCCACATTGAAGGTCAAGATAAAGTTTCCGAGAAACAAAGCTATGTTTTTGTAGCCAACCACCAAGGAGCTTTCGACATCTTCTCAATCTACGGCTATCTCGGCCATCAATTCCGATGGATGATGAAGAAGTCCCTTGAAAAAATACCATTGGTAGGATATAGCTGCAAAGTTAGCGGACATATATTTGTAGACAACCGCAATCCGGCAGCAGTGCGTGCAACGATGACCACTGCCGAAAAACGTCTTGCCGGAGGTATGTCTGTCGTTGTATTCCCCGAGGGGTCTCGCACACTCGATGGCCATATGCACGCTTTTCGCCGAGGTGCTTATACCCTTGCTATCGAGTTCGGTTTACCTGTAGTTCCTGTAACTATCGACGGCGCCTACGACGTTCTGCGTCGCGGCACTTGGCTGCCACGCCCGGGAAATATCTATATTACAATTCACCAACCGATAGAAGCTCCGGCAAATGGCAAACATGAATTATCCGAACTTATGACAAAATCAGCAGAAGCAATTGCCTCTGCCTTACCCGAACGCAATAAACCTAAGATTTGCTAAGTATTTAAATTCAGCATTTCGCTGAACATTGATATATCTTGTTTGTTTTATCGATGAAACAATTGATAAAACAAACAAGTATGTTTTTCGAACAACCTCTATTACCTTACAGCCTAGACGCGCTAGAACCTGTAATAAGTCGCAGAACGATAGAATATCACTATGGTAAGCACGAGAAAGCCTACATCGACAATCTTAATCGGCTTATCAAAGGGACCGAATATGACGATGTCCCTTTGGAGGAAGTTATAGCACATTCATCGGGAGCATTGTTTAACAATGCATCACAAGCATGGAATCACATCTTCTATTTCTTCAGTTTTTCGGCAGATGGTCGTCGAGAGCCAAAAGGAAAGCTACTCGAAGCAATCGAACGCGACTTCGGAACATTTGAGAAATTCAAGAAAGTCTTCGTTGAATCCGGCGTTGGTATATTCGGCTCCGGATGGGTATGGCTATCTCGTGACGAAGTAGGAAAACTATACATCACACAAGGACAAAACGCAGAGAACCCGCTAACAACAGGGCTTACACCATTATTGGCGTTTGATGTTTGGGAACATGCGTATTATCTTGATTATCAAAATCGCCGAAGTGAAGCTTTGCAACGCCTTTGGAAAATTCTAGATTGGAATGTCATTGAAAGTCGCTATTGAATATCCGAGAATCACCAAGCAACTTATTGCATGAGTAATAAGTACATTGTGATGAATGGGAAAAGAGGAGCTCGCGAGGGTACCTCTTTTCTTTATCTTGTAAAAATATGCTAAAAAATCGACAATATGTAATAAATTGAAACAAGTTGCGTCATATTTAACATAAACATATATACGCAACACTTGATGGCACCGACCGACACAAAAGAATCACGATTTTTAGAAATCACATCGCAATACAAAGGTGTGATTGCTAAAGTATGCGCACTATATGCCGGTCCTGGAGCACTCTTCGACGATCTTTATCAAGAAGTATTAGCTAACTTATGGCAAGGATTCGACTCCTTCCGCGGAGAAGCTAAAATATCCACATGGATTTATCGAGCCGCCATCAATACTTGCATTACATGGCATAGACGTAATGACAAACACACAACGTCCGAAAGCTTAGATACATTAACTATCGAACCACCGGAGATGACTGATGACAGCAACGAGCAATATCGTTTTCTATTACAATTAATAAGTGAACTCGGTCCTCTTGACAAGGCATTAATCACCTTGTGGCTAGACGAAAAGTCGTACGACGAAATATCACTCATTACGGGCATCTCATCCTCAAACGTTGCTGTCCGATTGCATCGCATCAAAAGCAAGCTATCGCAAATGGCAGCACAAATTAAATAGTCTCTAACTCTATGGATATTGACTTACAACAATTAAAAGCAGCATGGCAACAGACGCAAGTGCGTCCGGAATTGCTATCTGAAGATGCAGAACGTATGGCACGAAAGGCAGCCGCCGGTCGTGCTCAGACTGCATCTCAAAAGCTTGCTAAATATTTCCGAAAGAGCTTTTATATCTCTTGTACTTTGCCTTTGTTAGCTCCATCACTAGTTGTAATACTCGGCTTACCTTTATGGGTTGCAATTGCATATGGCACTTTTGGCATAGCTATGGCGATAGTTAACTACCTTCATGCGCAATACTTAAAATCTATAGATATCGCATCGATACCCCTAGTTCCCGCTCTTGTTATTGCTCAAACAATCCGCAGGCGAACACTCCGCACTCAAGCATATGGCATGATGGCAGCTTTTGCACTAATAGCCACAATGTTGGTGAGTGCTTTAGGCATTTCCTCAACGGCTACATTATGGGGATTTGGCATCGGCTTGATTGTTGGATTATTTATTGCCACGATCAAACTACAACGTTCGTGGAAACTAATTAGAACAATTCAACAAGAACTCCGCTCCGTTATTTCTGTTGAGAAAAACGATTCTTGCGACACGAAATAATATCAATAAGATTTTTTAGCTAGAAATTTGCACATTTTTCATTATATAGCAACGGTATGCCGCGATTATTTCGTATTTTTGCATAAAATTGCAAAAATACATACGAATGATTGAAACATTTATTCCCTTAGCAATTACAGACTATCTTAACGCCACCTGGTTTTTCGATTGGTTTGTCAATAACGCATCATATCTCTTTGTGTTCATTTTCATGACCATTGAGAGTTCGTTCATTCCATTTCCTTCCGAAGTTGTAGTACCCCCGGCAGCATACCTTGCAATGCAACGCGGCGACATGAATATATTTCTTGTCGTATTAGCAGCTACCGCCGGTGCTTTGTGTGGCGCTTTGATTAACTATATCTTAGCCCTCCTTATCGGTCGTCCCCTTGTATATTCTTTTGCAAACTCTCGCTTCGGCCATGCTTGCTTGATTGATCAGGCTAAAGTAGAAAAAGCAGAACAATATTTTGACAAACATGGCGCAGCCAGTACATTCATCGGCCGATTGATTCCTGCAGTCCGCCAACTTATCTCAATTCCTGCCGGCATAGCAAAAATGAATATCGGAATATTCTGCTTATTCACAGTTTTAGGCGCCATGGCATGGAACATAATCCTTGCAGGACTAGGCTGGTGGCTATCTCTCCAAGTATCACTCGATGAATTGTATAATGCTGTAGAAAAGTATAACAGCTATCTAACATATGCAGGCTTAGCTTTATTTGTAGCGTGCGTTATTTATATTGTATATCAAGCCTTTAAGGGCAACAAAAAATAAAGAGTCATGATAGTATCCCCCTCATTGCTTTCCGCCGACTTCTCACGACTAGGCGAAGATATGAAAATGCTTGAACGTAGTGAAGCTCAATGGGCACACTGCGACGTTATGGATGGTGTATTCGTGCCAAATATCTCATTCGGCTTTCCTGTAATAAAAGCCCTATCGGAAGTAAGCACAATGCCACTCGACGTGCATTTGATGATCGTAGATCCGGGACGCTATGTCGGTGCTGTTCGTGACGCCGGAGCTGCTATAATGAATGTACACCAAGAAGCATGCACACATTTGCATCGTGTAGTTACTGCGATTCAGCAAGCAGGCATGAAAGCCGCTGTTACATTAAATCCGGCTACTCCTGTAAGTACATTGGTGGATATCATTGGAGAACTTGATATGGTTCTTCTCATGAGCGTCAACCCCGGCTTTGGCGGACAAAAATTTATACCTCATACAATTGAAAAAATCAAAGAGCTACGAGCATTGATCGATAAAACCGGAAGCAAAGCCCTCATTCAAGTCGATGGCGGCGTTGACCGTACAACCGGAGCCCTTTGTGCCGCAGCCGGTGCTGACGTTTTAGTTGCCGGCAGTGCCGTATTTAAAGCCCCTGATCCTCTTGCTGAGATTAAAGCATTAGCCGATCTTTGATTAACAAATAACGACAACTCTCGCCCCCTCTATGGCAAACAATATTCCAACCCTTGACGACTTCGAAAGCGGAGTAGGGAAGCCTCGGTCTCCTCGATCACGTCGCAACGCAGAGATCGACGAGTCCGAAGAAATCACACAGCAAGCAAATCAGAATAACACCGAACGTAAAAAACGAACGGCGACAGAGACTACGTCTAAACCAAAGCGCGGGAAATTGAATCAAAAGCAAGATACTCAACACTATACACTTGTTGACTTCTTTTGCGACGTCCGTTTACACAAAGCCTTTGGTATCTTTCTGGGCTTGTTATCTCTTATAATTGCCGCTTGCGTATATACCAACATCTGCAACTACGATATCGATCAAAGTGCGGTATGGGGTAAGAGTTTGATAGAAATTGCCGAGAACGAATCTATCGAGACATTACTCGGTGCCATCGGAGCTAAAGTCGCTGAAGTGTTGTTAATCAAAACGTTCGGCGTTTCTTCGTTAGTAATAGCCATATATCTTTTTATATTAAGCTATGCTATTTTGCAGAAACATGCCATAAAGTTTTTTACTCTTACATTCCGTTGCCTCTTTAGCATAATCTCTTTGTCAATCATATTGGGCTTTTTTACTTATAATAGTTCAATGACATTGCCTATTGGAGGTAACCACGGTCATTATATCAATGCTTTAGTTATTAAGTATTCTGATATTTATGGAGCTTTTGCATTGACGGTATTTTTGACATGTCTTTTATTTACAGTTTTTTACTTCCAAATTAAGGACATTATCACATTTATCACAACCCATCTTCCTCATCCAAAGAAGAGAGAAAATCCAGTAGTCGCAGAAATCGTTGAAACAGGCACAGATCCGTTAGAAGGCATCTCAAATAAAGTTTCCGATAATATTTTTGCACTCAATTCCGACATCGAGGAACCAATCGAGGAGCCCAACGATGATATTCCAGAAGACCATCGTCGCTTCATGCCTCCTGCTGATATTGATGACTTTGGCAAAGATGAAGAAGAGCCTAAAGATGACGAACCTATCAACGATGATTCTAAGAAAGACATCGAAGAAAACGCTGAAGATAAAAATGAAGCCAATTCCGGTCCGGAATTAGTGATCGTTAACGATAGTATTGATACTAGTTCAAACACAATTCGCGATGGCGATCATATCGGCATTGATGAACCATATGATGTGCGAGCAAGTCATTCTTCATATACCTTTCCTCCGTTAGACTTACTAATTGATCGCCCCAAGACTTTTACTGTCAACGAGGACGAGCAACTAGCCAACAAGGAACTCATAGTCAATTCATTACGAAGCTACAATGTCGAGATTGAAAAAATCCAAGCGACAATCGGTCCGACAGTAACGCTCTATGAAATCGTCCCCGCTCAAGGCACTCGCATTGCCAAAATTAAGAGTCTTGAAGATGACATCGCAATGAGTTTGGCAGCCTATGGCATACGAATTATCGCCCCCATCCCCGGCAAAGGAACAATCGGTCTTGAAGTACCTAACCGAAAGCCACAGATAGTGTCAATGCGCACAATTCTCGAGTCGGACAAGTTCCAAAAAACCGATATGAAGTTGCCGATGGCTTTGGGTTCGACTATTTCTAACGAGATATTTATGGTAGACCTCGTAAAAATGCCTCACCTCCTTGTTGCCGGCGCGACAGGTCAAGGTAAATCGGTAGGTCTTAATTGTATAATAACATCGCTACTATACTCAAAGCATCCCGACGAATTAAAATTCGTTCTTATTGACCCCAAGATGGTAGAATTCTCACTGTATTCTTCTATCGACCGACAATATCTTGCCAAGATACCAGAAGAGGAATCAGCGGTTATTACAGATCCTAACAAAGCTCTCGACACACTCAATTCATTGTGTGTGGAGATGGATGACCGCTACCAACTTCTTCGCACTGCCGGTGTTCGCTCTATTGAAGAGTACAACCAAAAATTCTGCAGCAGATCGCTTAATCCCGAGCAAGGACATCGATTCTTACCATATATAGTAATGATCGTAGATGAATATGCCGACCTCGTAATGACCGCGAGCAAAGATATTTCAGCACCGATTTGTCGTATTGCACAAAAGGCCCGTGCCGTTGGTATGCACATGATCATTGCAACACAACGCCCGTCTACCGACATCATCACCGGTAAGATTAAAGCAAACTTCCCTGCCCGTATTGCATTTAAAGTAACCCAAGGCGTTGATAGTAAGACTATCCTCGACCGTCCCGGTGCACAACGCCTTATCGGTCGAGGCGATATGCTTGTAATGTCCGGCGGCACAACAGAACGCGTACAATGCGCATGGGTAGATACTCCTGAAGTAGAATCAATCTGTCAGCATATATCTAACCAGCCCGGATTTACCGGATGTTATTTGCTACCCGAACCTCCGACAGAAGAAGCTCAGGAAGTCAGCCCCACCGACATGACTATCACCGACGAATTCCGCAAGTGCGCAATGTTTATTTCAACGCAATCACAAGCGTCAATAACGATGTTGCAGCGCAAGTTTGAAATCGGCTTTAACAAAGCCGGTCGTTTCATGGATCAAATGCAACAGCTCGGCATTGTAGGACCTGCAAACGGTGCTAAACCCCGACAGGTATTGATGTCTCCCGACGAAGTTGAACGCATTTTGAGTTAATACGTTATTATAAATGGCACGAATCATAACTCGCATATCATTGCTTATTGCAGTGTTTGTTAGCTCATTAGCAACATATGCTGCAACGCTGACAGCGTCATCAATAATGACATCGCTACAACGACAGATACTATCATCACCAGCCATTGAAGTACAATTTACAATCAAAGGCGGAAATGAATCCGTGCAAGGCTCAGCGATAATCCAAGGAGCGGCTTTTACGTTCACCACGCCGCAAGTAGACGTATGGTATGACGGTCGCACGCAGTGGGCTTATCTACCAAGCACACGAGAAGTAACAATCACCGAGCCGACAGTAGACGAGTTGACGGCGGTCAACCCTTTCGCAATTATGCGCAGTTACGAAACAGCATATAGCATCAGACGTTTGCCCGACGTAAAGACAAACCATAGAGTTAGTCTCACGCCCAAAAACGCACACAGTGGCATTATTGATATTATTATCACTACCGATGCTACAAACGCATGGCCGACAGCGTTGCAAGTAAAATTCGACGACGGCCGCTTAATTGATTTACAAATCGATCGTATCAGCGGCAGACCTGCTCCTCCGCAAGAAGCATTTAAATACGACGCCAAACGTCACCCGAATGCTGATATAATCGACTTAAGATAAGAAATAACAACGAAACAAAATAATATGAACGAACTTACAACAAAATGCCTAATTATAGGCTCCGGCCCAGCCGGATATACTGCCGGCATCTATGCCTCACGCGCCGGCATGAAACCTTTAATGGTAGAAGGCGGCCAACCCGGAGGACAGCTTACAATCACCACAGAAGTAGAAAACTTCCCTGGCTATGTTGACGGTGTTGCCGGACCTCAGCTTATGCAAGACCTCCGCGCACAAGCTGTTAAATACGGCCTTGAAATCTTATCAGGCTCCGTAACAGAAGTAGATTTCTCACAACGTCCCTTCACAGTAATTGTAAATAACGATCAAACAACCATCAAAGCAGACACCGTTATCATCTCAACCGGAGCGTCAGCACGCTTCCTTGGTTTGGAAGACGAAGAAAAATATAGAGGACTCGGCGTATCAGCCTGCGCAACATGCGACGGTTTCTTCTATCGCGGTCGTTCTGTAGCTGTTGTCGGTGGCGGTGACACTGCTTGTGAAGAAGCTCTTTATCTCGCAAACCTTGCATCAAAAGTATATATGATTGTTCGCAAAGACTACCTCCGCGCCTCAAAAGTTATGCAGCAGCGCGTGTTCGACAATCCCAAAATCGAAGTGCTATTCAACACCGTAACCAAAGGTCTTTTCGGCGAAGAATATCTTGAAGGCGCACATGTAGAAACAACCGGAGCAGATGGCACAGTTGCAAATACCGACATTACTATCGACGGCTTCTTCCTCGCAATCGGCCACAAGCCAAACACAGACTTGTTCGTAGGCCAGATCGACCTTGACGGAGCAGGATATATCAAAACCGCAGCCCCATCGACAGCCACCAACGTTCCCGGCGTATTCGCTGCCGGCGACGTAGCAGATCCCAACTATCAGCAAGCTATCGCTGCTGCCGGAACCGGATGTCGTGCTGCTCTTGACGCTGAAAAGTTTATCTTACTTAACTCATAAAACAATGGCAAAACAGCCCAAAACAAATGCAGTTCGTCTTGTCGAAGCAGCGCATTTGCCATACTCTTTACACGCCTATGAGTATGACGAAAATGACCTGGCCGCACAACACGTCGCAGATTCATTAGGTCAAGACATCAAGCGTGTTTTTAAGACTCTTGTTCTACGAGGAGAACGAACAGGGCTGTTTGTCTGTGTTATTCCCGGCGATGATGAAGTGGATTTAAAAAAAGCTGCACAAGCTGCCGGAGATAAGAAAGCCGAAATGATTGCAATGAAAGAATTATTACCCAACACCGGGTATATCCGAGGAGGATGCTCTCCTATAGGTATGAAGAAGCCTCTACCTACATTCTTTCATTGCACCGCTCTCGACTATGAAACGATATATGTTAGTGCGGGTGTTCGCGGTCTTCAAATAGAAATGGCGCCTCAACAACTAATCGATTTTGTCGAGGCTTCGGTATTTGATTTAGTAAAAGGTTGACCATGAATACATTTGGAACACTCTATCGACTTACCGACTATGGCGAAAGTCATGGTGTTGCTATCGGTGGCGTAATTGACGGCATGGTGTCGAATTTTGTCTTGGATTTAGACAAAATACAGCACGCCCTAGACCGCCGCCGACCGGGACAATCAACTTTAACGACACAACGAAACGAAGCCGATAGAGTAGAGTTCCTATCCGGTATTTTTGATGGTCGCACAACCGGTACCCCGATTGCATTCAAAATTGCCAACACCGACCACCACTCTGCCGACTATTCAAATGTTGCAAATACCTACCGTCCATGTCATGCCGATTATACTTATGACGCAAAATACGGTCATCGCGACTATCGTGGCGGAGGTAGAGCATCAGCACGAGAGACAGCCGTGCGCGTTGTCGGCGGGGCTGTCGCACAACAAGTGCTTGATACTTATGGCATTTCAATAGTAGCTTATAGCTCTCGTATTGGTTCGGTAGCGCTAGAGTCTGCACCAACCGATGTATTGTTTTCCGATATTGAGTCCAATTCCGTTCGATGTCCTGATGCCGCCACGGCAGTTCTTATGCAACAAGAAATTGAGCAAGCGCGTGCTGATGGAGACACATTAGGCGGCATCATAACGTGTGTTATTAAAGGATTACCGGCAGGTTTAGGAGAGCCAATATTCGACAAACTTCAAGCAATGCTTGCCTCAGCAATGATGAGCATCAATGCAGCCAAAGGCTTTGAATATGGCGATGGCTTTGCTGCGGCAACGATGCGAGGGTCTCAATCTATAGACACTTTTGTAAGTGCCGAGAATGGTAAGGTAATAACTCGAACAAACCACTCAGGCGGTATTCAGGGCGGCATATCTAATGGAATGCCAGTTGTATTTCGCGTTGCGTTTAAACCGATTGCAACAATGCCCATACCACTTGAAACAATTGATAAAACCGGAAAAGCGACAGTACTTACCGTCCATGGACGTCACGACATTTGTGTAATACCGCGCGCGGTGCCAGTTGTTGAGGCCATGGCATCAATGACAATTCTCGATGCACTGCTTCAATATAAAGCAAGACACTAACAATAAAAAATGCGTCAGCCGGCTCTTCCTCTCGAAGGGCCGGCTGTCTTTGACAAACAATTCCGTTATATTTTCATCATTGCAAAGTTACTACATTATTTAAGCTACCGAAATACTCAAATTTAAGTATTTTGCCAAGATTCATTAATCAACAATTATTATAAGCAAAGTATCATAGCATATTCGCAATGCATTTTTATGCGTTATTTTTTGCAAGAAGAATAAAAATGTTTAACTTTGAGGCGATGAAAAACTAAAACAAAACCTTAATCTAATGGAACTACCTTTCGCAGAATCTTGGAAAATAAAAATGGTGGAGCCTATTCGCATGAGCACTCGTGAAGAGCGAGAACAATGGCTTCGCGAATGTGACTACAACGTATTTATGCTCCGATCAGAGCAAGTATACATCGACTGTATCACCGATTCGGGCACCGGAGCCATGAGTGACCGTCAATGGGCGGCAATGATGACCGGCGATGAAAGTTATGCCGGAGCGTCATCGTTCTTTCGTCTCAAAGACACTATTAAACGCCTCACGGGGTTTGATTACGTTATTCCAACCCATCAAGGACGTGCAGCAGAAAACGTTCTCTTCAGTTTCCTTGTTCACGAGGGCGATTACATTCCCGGCAACTCGCACTTCGACACCACAAAAGGACATATCGAAAGTCGTCACGCGACCGCGATAGATTGCACTATTGACGAAGCTAAAGACACTCAGCTCATTCATCCGTTCAAAGGTAATGTTGATTGTAAAAAACTTGAAAAGGTCCTTATCGAGCACGGCAACAAAGTTCCTTTCGTTATTGTAACTATCACCAACAACACCGCCGGCGGACAACCCGTTTCGATGCAAAATTTGCGAGAAGTGAGTGAATTATGTGCAAAATACAATAAACCACTCGTATTTGATAGCGCACGTTTTGCCGAGAATGCGTATTTTATTAAAACACGAGAAGAAGGCTACTCCGACAAGAGCATTAAAGAGATTACTCGCGAGATGTTCTCTTTAGCCGATGGCATGACAATGTCGGCAAAGAAAGACGGTCTTGTCAATATGGGCGGATTCATCGCCACCAAACACGAATCATGGTACGAAGGCGCAAAAGGCTTTTGCATCTGTTTTGAAGGCTTTGTAACATATGGAGGCATGAATGGTCGCGACATGGATGCATTAGCTGTCGGACTCGACGAAAACACTGAATTTGACATGCTAAATACACGCATTCGTCAGGTTCAATATCTTGCATCCAAGCTCGATGAATACGGCATTCCTTACCAACGCCCCGCCGGTGGCCATGCAATATTCCTCGATGCCGATAAAATTCTTACACACGTACCAAAAGAAGAATTTCCGGCACAAATGCTTACCGTAGAGTTGTACCGCGAAGCCGGAATCCGCGGTTGCGAAATCGGCTACATCCTTGCCGATCGTGATCCTATAACACGCGAAAACCGTTTCGGAGGACTCGACTTCTTGCGTCTTTGTATTCCCAGACGTGTTTACACAGATAATCACATCAACGTAATTGCCGCTGCGATTAAGAATGTTTACGATCGTCGCGAGACTATTACTCGAGGCCTTAAAATAACTTGGGAAGCGCCTTTGCTTCGACACTTTACTGTAAAATTAGCTCCGGCAAACGAATAAAATTAATAATCCCCGAGTTCAAAAAAAATGAATTCGGGGATTAAATTTATCTTTGCGCGAACTTATCGCGATGTTCATTAAACAAACTAAAATATAATTGAGCGTTTGCTGTTTCCCACCAATTACATAATTGCACGGGATAAGAATCAAAATCATAAATTTTTGCGTTGGCAACCGACATTAAAAACGGCGAATGAGTAGCAATGATAAATTGACAATTGCCATTCGATGCATAGAATTCAATTAGCTTAGCCAATTCGATTTGAAACTCAGCCGATAAACTATTTTCCGGTTCATCGAAAATATACAGCCCCGGATGCTCAAGCATTTTAGACAGGCTCATTAGAGCACTTTCACCATTTGAATACGTTCGTTCAATAGCCCCGAGTTGTTCTGTTGCGAATCGCTGAAATGAAGTGCGACGAGTTCGAACACCATTCATAAATTCATTAACATTATCCTCGGTTTCAAAATTCAAATATTTAGGCAAAGCGTTGTCCTCTCGTAAGCTTTTATATTTTGCTCCAAGAAACTTACTCTTATGGATTTTACTTTCATTCGCAACACGCTTGTCATACATACGATGAAAGATATCATCGCTTGTGATGATACGGCACATTGTTTGAACACCATAACGATTCTTTTTGAGCTTATCATATTCTTCCATTTCGTTCTCGGAGTAACCACATAGCTCGACAAATTCATCAAAGTAAATAGAGCTATTAAATGGAGTAGTGCGTTCAATATCCAATTTATTCGCAATTATATTCAATACCGTAGACTTACCGCACCCGTTACCGCCACACATTAAAGTTATCGGTTCGAAGTCAAGAGTATATAAACCCATTTCAACAGTTTGCAAAAAGGGATAAATATCAGAATGATACCCGTTTGTAACATTAGCGTTGGCATTAAGCCATTGACGAATATCTTCCTTGTCCGGAAAACGAAATTGCTCTAAAAATACCATAGTCTATTTCTCAGTGTAATAATTATACATTGTAGCAATGCGATTCTTCATTTCTAATCGGAGTGAATCAGGACTAACAACCTCAATTAAAGGGCCGTATTGTTGTAGTTTCATAATCAAATCATATGTTGGTGCGACGTATAGTTCAAAATCGGCATAGTCGTCACATTCAGCAATCAATTTCTGACTATGATGCATCGGCAATGATTTTAAATAGTGACGATGATCGTAATAAGCACGAATAACAATTCTCCTCGGACTCACATTTTTATCAAGGACAATACCAAATGCCGTAGAGAACAACTCCGCAGCATCAAAATCTTTTGGCAATTTAAAAGTATCTTCCGTTTGCTCAACGGAATCTATACGATCCAACCCATATATTTTAAACTCACCTCGATCATTACGTCCCAAGACATACCATCTATTTTCAAACAATTTTACACAATAAGGTTCTAACGCAAATGTGTGCCATTGTGTTTTATTAAACGCCTTATAGCTGATCTTAACAACATGATTCTCCTTCATTGCTAATAACAAAGGAGTTAGATGCACGCGACCTGATGGAATTTCATCAACAAGTATACGGCTCTTTTGCGAGAGGTTTTCTCCAATAATATTTCCAACAGCATACGAATCAAGCATCCACTTTTTAAGTTTGTCGTCATCAATGTCATCCGGGTTGGCAATATAATAAAGATATCCACCAATCTTCTGACACTCAATAATAATACCGAATTGCGCAGAAATTGCTTCTCGCCATCGATTAAACGTAGCTCGATTAAGCGGTTGACAATCACTTAAATCTTTATTTCGTTCCCAACAATCCGAAAGGTCTTTATAAGAAATTTTTCCGGCTCGTCGTATAACATCGATGAGCCATGTGTATTTTTGTAATTGATTCATGGTGGTAATTTTTTACAAAAATAAAAACATTCTGTCTCAATAATTGATACAAGTCAACAAAGATACAAAATATTGGCGTTAAATTAGATTGTAGAGATAAAACACAAAACGGACCGGCGCCAAACATTATTAGTGACACAGGTCCGTTTTATTTGTTCTGTATTTCCTTAGCTTTGTTTTATAACATGCATATTACACTTCGAGCAGTTAAATTGCAAACGATATGTTCCGCTTTCGTTGCGCAAGAATATCGGTTCCGGAATTCGTTGAGCTCCGTCTTTACGAAGGCAAGCGCCTAGTTCGCGACGCAAGCAATAGCGCGTAGTCATAACTATTGTGTCTCCCTGAGGCTTATCTACCTCAGCAGCCATAGCATTGATTCGAGCGCCATGTTCTAGGTAAAAGTTACGAGAGTATTTATTTGCTACGTTATCGTGATATGTTAGCGGTTCAACATTAGCAAAAGCATCCGAGCTAATTGCCGACACTTTGCGACGATCGAATTGATAAGTTGCCTTTGCTGTATTTGTAAATGCGTCAAGAAGTTCTCGGCGTGCTTGCGTCAAAATAGAAGCCGGGATAAATGACATACCTAGCTCATCATTGATCGAATCAACAAAATAAATTGTGCCACCCGTTTTCTCGAGGACGCGTTTACGAGCCTCTTCTTGTGGAGAACGAGCTGCTTGATTGTCGGCATTTATTGTTATTGAAGCCTCTATACCTGATTTATGTCGCGCCGTTAATTGTATGTATGCGTTGTCGACACGAGAGATTGTAATGTCTAACGGGATCAAACGCAAGCAAGCGCCATCGGCACGATCGAGTTTATCAAAGAAAGCTTTATCGCTATTTCGGTACAGTTTAGAGCCTTCCTTAAGTCCCTCTAACGCTGACGCAGGGTAGAGTACATTTCCGGCTTCGCGGTTAAGACGAAATCCGCAATACTGACCATTCGCATTAAAATAGCCCAAGCCATCACCATTAGACAGCGACTGAGTTAATCGTGCTTCAAAACAACGTTTACGATGGTCGTATTTTTTAGTTACAACACCGACTTCCATCCCCGCCCATTTTGGGGTGAGGAGCGATGCCATTTGAGTCGGGCGCGTTAGGAAATAATCTGTATAATTGCGATTGAACGTTCGCCTCAAATCAGGATTAAACGAATACGAGCATCGTCCGATTGAAGAGCGTTCGTACTCGCCATTAGAGTTTGCCACAATCTTATCAAGAGCTTGACTATAAGCAGCCGTTACATTTGTTACATAACGAACGTCCTTAAGTCTACCCTCGATTTTAAACGACGAAGCCCCGGCGTCGGCAAGGTCTTTCAAGAAGTCTATACGACATAGATCGCGCAACGATAGATAATGACGTTTAGGAGCGATCGAAGCGCCTTTGTCATCGATGAGTTCATATGGCAGACGGCACATCTGCGGGCACTCGCCACGATTGGCGCTTCGTCCCATCGCCATATATCCGGCATGGCAATCACCGCTAAAACTTACACATAACGCACCATGAACGAACACTTCAACAGGCACTCCGGCAGCGTCTGAACATTCGCGTATTTCATCGATGCCGAATTCGCGTGGCAATACTAGTTGACTGAATCCTGCATCGGCAAGACGTTTGGCTTTTTGTGGTGTACGAATATCACATTGCGTGCTGGCATTGAGCGCTATCGGTGGTAAATTCATCTTTAAATATGCCATATCTTGGACAATTAAAGCATCTACACCAACGGCAAACAGTTTCCAAACCATATCTTGAGCCGATTTCAGTTCGTTGTCGTAAACAATGGTATTCATCGTAACATACACACGAGCTCTAAATTGATGAGCGAAATCGACAAGAAGAGCAATATCTTCAATACTGTTAGTAGCAGCGGCACGTGCACCAAAAGCCGGCGCACCGATATAAACGGCATCCGCTCCTGCAAGAATAGCCGCGCGACCGGTAGCTAAATCGCGAGCAGGGGATAGTAGTTCTAATTTACGAGCCATATTTATAGCTGTCAAGAATATTAAAAGCCTCAATACGACCGGCATTTATGAGTGCCGGATCATGAGCATCGCTGTTAACCAAAATAGTTGTTCCGCCATCAATTAAACGTTTGATAAGACGCTGTGACGGAAAAAAACGCCCGTATTTTAAGTAGGCTTTAGTGTTTAGTTCAACGACTACACCAGATTCGATAATACGATCGGTTAAATCGTTGGCAAGAGTTTGATAGAACGAACTTTCTTCAATCCCCGGAGCAACATGCCCGGCATTATTGCCTATCTTATCAAAATGGCCGATAATGTCAAAATTGCCTTGGGTAAGCATAGCTCGTGATTGTGCAAAGAATGTATCCACTACGTATTCAATATCACCACGAAACCTTTCGGACAAGCGTTTGCGAAAAGCATCGTAATTACCATCAATGTCTACATATTCGCCATCTTGCGTCGGGATAAAATGGACCGAACCGATTGTATAGTCAAGAGGCAAAGCCTTAAAGAAATCATTGCAAGGCCCCCATTCGGGCCCAAGGAAGTCAACTTCCATTGCGACGTAGAAATTACAGCTTGCCAGTTCAGGTATATTTTTGATACGATTGTATTCAGCGAAATAAGCTTCAACATCATTTCGACTCATATTGCACGGCGATTCTATTGGAATCGGGCTATGAGGAGAAAAGCCATAGTGCGTAAAACCCAATTCTACAGCGGAACGCGCCATTGTTTCCATTGGCGCGTGTCCGTCGCAAAATTGCGTATGACTATGAAAGTTATAGTTTCTTGTTGTTTGTATTATTTCTTTGAAATTCATATTAATAAGCGACATCATGAATAATACGTCCTGAGCGCAATAGGATATAATAGCGAATAAATAGCGCAAGGCATATCACATCAACAATGGCAGCTATTGACATAGCAATAGGCATCGACAATCCGAAACCCTCGGGAGCCGGAGCTACAAATATGTAACTTACAACGACAATAGTCATAAATAATGCCGGGAGCAAGCAGAGCATAAATTGACGTTTATGACGAGCCAGATAAACAGAGCAAGCCCACAAGGTAAAAGCGGCAAGCATTTGATTTGTCCAAGCGAAATAACGCCACAAAACGTTAAAATCGAGGAACATCAAAATAAATGTTACAGTAAAAATTGGCAATGTTATAGCCAAACGACGCAGGAATTTGCCTTGGCTGATATGAAACATATCAGATATAATCAGACGAGCAGAACGTAGCGCAGTATCACCTGTTGTTATCGGAGCAGCAATAACGCCCAAAAGAGCAAGAATGCCACCAAACTTACCAAGCCAGCCGACAGCGATGTCATTCACCAAATTACCTGCCGTATGCGATGCCATATATTCTTGCAATTCAGCATAACCTCCTGTAAACGCTATTGCGGCAGTAGCCCAAATAAGCGCCACAAGCCCTTCTGCAACCATGGCTCCGTAAAATATCGGACGAGCAAGGCGTTCATTTTTAATGCATCGCGCCATCATCGGTGATTGAGTTGCATGAAAGCCCGATATAGCGCCACAAGCTATGCTAACACACATCATTGGAAATATCGGATGACTCTCCGGCTCGGCATAGCGAGAGAAAAGTCCGTCTTCAAAGCCAAAAGAAATTACGTTTCCACCAAAAACAAGAGCCCACAGAAGACCGCAAGCCATGAATAGCAAGGCAAAACCAAAGAGAGGATAAACACGTCCGATAAGTTTATCTATCGGAAGCATTGTTGCCGCGATGTAGTAAATAAAAATAACGGCAATCCAAAAAGTACGATCCGCCCAAGCCGGAGTCATGCCGGCTAATAAATCTGCCGGTGTGAGAATAAATACCGCGCCTACAAGAATTAGAAGGATAGTAGAAACGACACGTATTACAGTCTTTACAATCGGCCCAAGTTCACGTCCCACAAGTTCGGGTAGCGAGTCACCACCTGAGCGAATTGACATCATCGCCGAAATAAAGTCATGAACCGCGCCAGCGAAAATTGTTCCGAAAACAATCCAAATAAACGCCGCCGGACCAAACATTACGCCCATAATAGCTCCAAAAATCGGGCCTAAACCGGCAATATTCAGGAATTGTATAAGAAAAACTCTCCATGTCGGCATTTCAATATAATCAATTCCATCGGCATGGGTATGACACGGCATCGGACGTTTGCTGTCGATTTGAAAAACCTTTTCAACGATTAGTCCATACACAAAATAGCCGCCAACAAGGACGGCTAATGCGATTAATAACGAAGTCATTCTGCTATTTCTTGAGAAGATATCGTGCCTTGACCTAATGATTCACGCATATTTGTATCGGCTTCAATGTTCTTCATTTTGTAGTAATCCATAATGCCGAGGTTGCCATTAAGGAACGCTTGAGCCATAGCTTTAGGAAGTTCACATTCAGCTTCGATAACCTTAGCACGAGCTTCTTGCGCGAGAGCTTTCATTTCTTGTTCACGAGCGATAGCCATAGCACGACGCTCTTCAGCTTTAGCTTGCGCAATATTCTTGTCGGCTTGCGCTTGGTCGATTTGCAAGGTTGCGCCGATATTACGGCCTATATCGATATCGGCGATATCAATAGAGAGAATTTCAAACGCAGTGCCACTATCAAGGCCTTTGCTAAGAACGAGTTTTGAAATGCGGTCGGGATTTTCAAGAACTTCTTTGTGACTTTCAGAAGAACCGATTGATGACACAATACCTTCGCCTACACGCGCAAGCACAGTATCTTCACCTGCACCACCAACAAGCTGACGGATATTAGCACGGACAGTGACACGAGCTTTGGCAATAAGCTGAATACCGTCTTTTGCAACAGCAGTAACAGGAGGAGTATCAATAACTTTTGGGTTTACGCTCATTTGCACAGCTTGAAAGACATCACGACCGGCAAGGTCAATAGCCGTTGCCATCTTAAAGCCTAGGTCAATATTAGCTTTAGCAGCAGAGACGAGGGCGTGAACGACACGTTCAACGTTACCACCGGCAAGATAGTGAGCTTCCAAGTCGTCGCGAGACACGTCATGAAGACCTGCTTTGTGTGCTTCAATAAGAGCGCGTACAATTACACTAGCCGGAACTTGGCGTATACGCATCAATACAAGTTGTATCAACGAAATGCGCACACCACTAACGCGTGCCGATATCCACAAGAAAAATGGACAATAGTAAAAGAACACCATTAGTAGAACAATTGCTACTATGATGACGAAAATAAATGTTACTTCCATCGATATTTAGATTATTGGTTATTAATTATTGTTTAAGAGACCTTCAAGTCGCACGGCATTATTTCGTTGCGACTCAACAAGCAAACGCAAACGCGCCGTTTCAGCTTCCGAGTCTAAAATATCATTTGCGACCGACTCATCTCCATTGCGATAACGCAAACGAAGTCGCTGTTCTTGCTCAAGATGTTTAGTCAATGCCATTTCCGAAGCAAGAGCTTCGAGCATAGCACTACGTGCGCGCTGCTCATTAAAGTCGTTCAGCGATGTATAAACTGTGCCATCACCCATATCTATACAAAATCGCGCCGGGGAGTTGCTTAATATAGATGCAGCCTGAACAGGCAAACGCTGTTCTAGAAGAGTGGGGTAGTCAACTCCTTCTTCTCGAGTCAACTTGATATTGTCAAGTTTTGCTAATGATGCTAAATGAGGATCTGACGTGTCGGCATTTTGTCGAACACTCGACGGCGTGTAGATATAAATTGTAACCATCCCGGGGTCAGCATTGCGATCAGTTGCCCACCAACCGATACCGGATGTTTCGTCTATAGCAAGCATATAATCGTTTGCAGGAGAATTGTATGGCATACCTATATTTTGTGGCTTATAGTAGCCTCCATCCGCCTCGTTGCGACGCGTCATGAAAATATCATAACCGCCGAGCGAGTTTTCGCCATCATTTGCAAAATATAGTGTTAAGCCATCTGGCATAAGAAAGGGATATTTTGCATTACCGCCTTCTCCTAATTCTTCGCCCAAAGGCATAGCGTGGTCAACAGTACCATCATCGAGGATGTCAGCTCCATAAAGTTGGAATTTATCGGTACTATCCTCCGCCGCCCATAATAGCGCACTTTTATTCTGTGGCATATAAGCTAGCGACAATTCATTCCAATCGCCACCGATACCTGCTCGAGTAACAGCTTCTGCAGGCATAATTTTACCAGCAGCGGCACTTAATCGGTATGTTTCAAAGAATGTAGCCGAATCGACGCTGAGCGAATCCAAAATAACGATACGCTCAACTCGATCAAGCATATTTAGCATCATTGTTGCTCGGCGATTGATAACATTAAATTCATCGGGGACGTCTTTTTTCGCTTTATTTAGCGTTGCCTCCCATTTATTTAAATGAGCTATTGCTTCATCAGCTTTATAATCGTCAAGAGCGATTAATGCAAGAATTCGCGAAGCATCAGCTACACCTCTTTCAACGGCTTTTTCAAGAGGTTTTATAGCCTCCTCAGCATTACCTAGTTGCACCAGCGAGGCTCCCAAAAAGTAATTTGCATTGCCGTTTTTAGGCGTCTTACGCAAAATAGTACGAGCGCGAGCCGATGCTCCGGCATAATTGCCTTCTCGATAAAGTTTCCTTACTTCATCAATCGGAGCAGCCATCGCACTGATTGCGATAGCCCCTGTTATTATATATGTGATTAGTCGTTTCACTTGTTTCTCTTTAGTTTTGCGAAGATACATAAATTATTTCACTCCGACAAGAACTAAACACCTAAAAAAGGAGGCTATAAACATTTAATGTCTATAACCTCCTGGCTGTGGAGAGGGGAGAATGATTACGGCTGTTGTTTCGGTTGTTTGTTCGTACCTACATTGCCGTGTTTATGTCCTTTTCGTTCTTTTGGGTTACGAACAGGACTGATGCCCTTTTTGTTGGGGCGCTGTTGCATAAATGAATTTTCAAGGAACTGAACATATTGTTCAGGAGTGAGAATTTCCTTGATCTTTGCCAAGTACGCTTTACGTTTATCTTGTTGACGTGCAACTTTTTCTTGCTTCTTAGCTTTTTGCGTATCGGCTTTAGTTTTATCGCATTTTTGCTTTTGCGAATCACATTCGCCTTTTAGCGCGTCAAGCTTAGTCTTTTGTTCTGCCGTCAACTCAATACCTTCAAAAGGAGAAGGGCACTTAGCTTTTTGAGATGCATGATGACAAGAGTCTTGCTGAGGTGGGCATGGACAATCGCGCTTGTCGTTGTGAGATTTGGCGCTTGCAAGACCACTTGTTATTGTCACTAACACAAGGCCGAGGAGAATTTTTTTCATTTTGTGAATGTTTTCAAGTTACATCCATATTGACAACGATGACTGCATTTGGTTTAAATCACAAATTAATTTTTAAACCAATTTAACAAGCTCGTGCTTTAATAGCAGATATTCCTTCTTTCAAACCAAGCCTGATCCATTCCGCACGTCGGACAGCGCTTCGGAGCTGCTTTTGAAGTAATTGTATACCCACATTTGCGGCACATCCATTCTACCGGAACAATATCCTCGAACACCATACCTTTTTTAACTCTATCAAGCAATTTCAAGTAACGTTGTTCGTGCATTTGCTCCACTCCGGCAATTAATTTATAAAGATTAGCAATTTTCTGAAAGCCTTCTTCTTGAGCTATTTTAGCAAAACTTTCATATAGCTCCCCCCATTCTTCACGTTCACCGGCAGCGGCTTCGGCAAGATTTGTAGCAGTGTCCCCGACAACGCCGGCAGGATATGCTCCGCGAATCTCGACAGCGCCACCTTCAAGAAACGAAAAGAATTGTTTTGCATGGCTAAGTTCCTGTTCTGCCGTTTCTAAAAATATTGCTGCTATTTGTTCATAGCCCTCTTGTCTAGCCTTTTCAGCAAACAAGGTATAGCGGGCACGCGCTTGGCTTTCTCCCGCAAACGACGCCAGCAAATTCTTTTCTGTACGTGTGCCTTTGATACTTTTTGTTTCCATATCGTTTGGTTTTCTGTGTTAATTATGTAACATCTATAACACACAATAGTTCGATATCAAACAACAAAAGCGGGCATTTTATGCCCATTTCGGCAATTCTAATGGAGTAAAAGTCGGACGTTTATCCTTTTTTGTATTTTGAGAGCAAAAAAAACGTGAAAATGTTGCAAGATTCAACGCATTGTTATTATCTTCGCAGTGTGAAAAGCACAAACATATTGTGCATCTTAATAACGATACTACACTACCGATTATGATATTTAATTTTAGAATTGTATCTGACGAAGTTGACAACTTCAAACGTGAAATCCAAATTGATTCCACCGCAACGTTTCTTGAATTAAAAAAGGCATTATGTCAATGCACCGGCTATGACATGGGTCAAATGTCTTCGTTCTTTATTTGCGCCGATAATTGGGAAAAAGAGAAAGAAGTAACATCTGAAGATATGGACTCCGATCCGGATCAGGATATATGGCTAATGGAAGACACTCCGCTCGATGAACTTATCGAAGACGAGGGTCAGAAGTTAATGTATGTCTTTGACTATCTTACAGAACGTGCATTCTTTATCGAGATGACCGAAATGATCACAGGACGCAAGCTTCTTGATCCTGTATGCACATTATCAGTCGGCACACCTCCTCCTGAAGCCGTTGACATTGATGAATTCGATGCAAAAATCGATGCAAAAGCCACTACCGCCGTAGCTACCGTGGATCTTGATGAAGATTTCTATGGCAACGACGCATACAACGACGACGAATTCGACACTGCCGGTTTTGACGAATTAACATACGACGATTAAGCGACATCTTTGATGTCTTTGATATTACTACTTAACGGACGCAAGACTCTTGCTTTTGCGTCCATAAGTAGTTTTCATGAAAAACTTTAATGATAGACTCCCTCCAAAGTATTTTCCAAGTTCAGTGGATTTATTCGGCTTTCGCTTTGATTGCCGTTTGCTCAACTTTGATTATCATTATAGTTATACTTTCCGAAAATCGTAATCCGGTAAAATCGCTTGCATGGGTTACGATTTTGTTATTACTCCCTGTCGTCGGAATTATTTTATACTTATTTTTTGGTAGGAATATCAAAAACAAACGAATGATTTCGCGACGTAACCGACGAAAATTACGCCGCCGCGAAGGGCGAACATTTGCCGATCCGAGAGAAGCCGGGCTGTCTCCAGAATCCTTACTTATCATAAACCTGGCTCATTCGCTTACAGGAGCGCAATATTATGCTGACAACGACGTCGAAATATTTACCAACGGTGCCGATAAATTTGCAACTTTAGAACGCGATTTACGCGCTGCAAAGCACAGCATCAACATTCAATATTACATATTTGAAAATGACACAATAGGGCATCGGATAGCCGATATTTTAGTCGAAAAGGCTTCTCAAGGTGTTGCGGTGCGATTGATTTATGACCATGTCGGTTCATTCCATGTGCGCTCTCGATTCTTTAATTGGTTAAGATCGAAAGGCGTCGAAGCTCATCCCTTTTTTAAAGTGTCATTTCCTGTTTTAGGCACTCATGTAAATTGGCGCAATCACCGCAAAATTTGCATAATCGATCAAAATATCGGCTATTTGGGCGGAATGAATATTGCAGACCGATATCTCACCGGTGGACCCAAATTCGACTCTTGGAGAGATACGCACGTCAGAATTACAGGGTCGGCAGTCGCTTCTCTTCAATATTCTTTTGTCGTAGACTGGAACTTTATGTGCGGCGATTTGATTGAAGACAAAATAAATTTAACAAATACCGACTTTACAATATCACCTAAAGCGATTAGCAAAGTCGGAGCATTTCTACTCACCTCAGGACCGACTTCTGTTTGGGCAAATATTGCTCATACATTCCAAAAATCAATTGCCATTGCACAGAAACGTGTATACATCCAAACACCATACTTTTTGCCAACAGAAGGCCTTTTACGAGCGCTACAATCGGCAGCGTTGGCAAATGTTGACGTTCGTATCATGATTCCTTGGCGCAGCGATAGTTCAATGCTAACGTATGCGTCTAACTCTTACATTTCAGAGTGTTTGCGGGCCGGCATTAAGATATATCGATACAACGCCGGTATGTTACATTCTAAAATGATTATTATTGATGATGAAATGGTAAGCATTGGCTCGACAAATTTTGACTTCCGAAGTTTCGATTATAATTTCGAATCAAATCTATT
Organism: uncultured Bacteroides sp.; assembly: GCA_964518705.1. Classification (GTDB taxonomy): domain Bacteria; phylum Bacteroidota; class Bacteroidia; order Bacteroidales; family Muribaculaceae; genus CAG-873. Next base: position 1,684 of record CAZFGV010000013.1, on the reverse strand, counting down.
CTTCTTCAGCCGAGAACTTAATCAAAATGCCATTGATATATTTCGTCACGACTTAACAAATTGTGTGCGCGTTGTGCCTTCCGATTGGCGTAAACGACACATCAACGAACGAATAGCAGAATCTATATTAAGACTACTTAGTCCAATCCTTTAAAATAATAAAAATGAAAGAAAACAATGCAACCGAACGTCGCGAGCGCTTCGAAAATCTTCTACGCGATACACAACGAGAAAACATCGAATATATTATCGAAGACCTCGATCGATGGGGATTTTTTGAAGCTCCGGCATCATCGCAAGGCCATGGGGCATACCCCGGCGGTCTTTTAGAACATTCACTCAATGTATACGACGCAGCTATGGCAGTTCGTGAAGATATGATTGCCGCTCGTCCCGACTTAGAAAAGATGCTTCAGCCCGCCAGCATCGCTATAGCAGCGTTGCTCCATGATGTTTGTAAGGCTGACTTATATCGACTCGTAAAGCGAAAGAAACGTAACGAAATCGGCATGTACGAGGAGGTTGAAGTGTATGAAATTCACGACGAAAACTTCCCTGTGGGCCATGGTGAAAAATCCGTAATTCTACTCCTTCAATCGGGTTTAGAGATGCTCGATGAAGAGATCTGTGCAATCCGTTGGCATATGGGACCATGGAATATGTCTCGTGATGACGAAAAATTTTATCGTCAAGCAGGCAAGATGTCTCCATTACAACCACTTATTCATGCGGCTGACACAATTGCATCTGCAATAATAGAACGCCCGTATAAATTAAGCTAATTACCTAGATACAAAGTATTTACAAAACATACTTGTAGCGATATGCAAAGTTTTTGCTAAAAAACTGTGATAATTCAAATAATTTTAGTAACTTTGCATCGCAATTCGGGGCGTAGCGCAGTCCGGTAGCGCACCTGGTTTGGGACCAGGTGGTCGCAGGTTCGAATCCTGTCACCCCGACAAAAACTCTTATCTAGATACTAGATAAGAGTTTTTGTTTATATCTATATGTAAAAAAGTAGGGGAGTATCACATTTGTCAACATGCCGGTTGATACTGGTAATAATTCTCATGACTATCATTTATAGTTTTGTTTGGCGACAGCCAAATAAACCAAAATGACTGACTCCTGCAAATGGTAATCGACTTTAGGAGCTTGCTTTGCAAGAATCAGTTCTGATTTTATTGTATTCTAAAAAATTTATCGGACAGCAATAATTTGGGCGTATAGTTTAACGAGGTGGAAGATGATGAAATCGCGCTCGCAGACAACTCGCATCAGCGAGCGGAATATCTTCACTTTAGAGTTGAAGGCTTCGACCGAGGCGTTGGATGCACGACGGCGGAAGTAGTTCAGGATCGTCGGATGGGTATTGAATATCTTAATAACAGAACGGAGATTGTCGCTTGCCAGTGCTGACACCTTTTCATACCAATTGTTCAATTTACCAATGACTTTTAAATAGGTGCTTTATGTTACCATGTAAACAATAGTAAGCTATAATAGGAAAACTAAAGGCATAAAAAGAAAAAACCGCACAGTTGATGATAATTAAAAACACCGAATAAGTTTTTTTTGATAATCGGTATTATGTTAAATAGAATATCGATCGAATACTCTATCAATATTTATATTCTAAAGGTAATTATAAATCTCTATTTTGACTAATAAACAATCGAAT
>CAZFGV010000012.1:0-54999 GCA_964518705.1 uncultured Bacteroides sp. | reverse complement strand
TTTGCCAAAGCACCATAGTTTACCATAGAACCATAGACGATGCTTTGGAAGTTTAGCCCGAGTGCCTGAGCGGTGGTGGGGTACGTGTAATTCGCAGCTCGATTTTTTAGTGTTTATATTATAGTAACGGCGATGTTTAGAAGAAGTGCAACAGCGAGCATTGATATTGCTGTTTGCCCCAAGAGTGGATTAAGCTGTCGTCCGGTTAAGCGTGACATTTTTTTTGCAATCATTGATGCTACTATAATATATATAATAGGAATAGCGAGCCATAGGTTGTCCAAATTATGCCATATTGGGTAAAATAGGAGCATTGCCGCTATTGCATTTCCTATATATAGAAACGGCATTGTTTTCGTAGGCAGTGTGTTGGCTAGTGTTCGTTTACCGACAAGGATGTCATCATCGGCATCGCGGTAGTTATTAACAATTAGAACATTTGCTCCCATGAGTCCCATTGCTACAGAGGCTAACAGTACCGGCTGAGTTATGGAGAGGGCTTGAACATAATATGTAAAAGATACCGGGATGATACCGAAGAAGAATACCACCGCCACTTCGCCCATAGCATGAGTCGACAGTGGCCAAGGCCCGGTGCTGTAAGCCAAGACCCCAACAGCAATAAGTACACCAACTGCGATCAGGCATAGTCCGCCCCAATAAGTTAAGGCCAACCCCACCAAAGCAGCGACAGCAAGAAGAGCAAAAGTAGCGTATTTCATCGCCTTCGGAGAAATATCCCCTTCAGTCACCCCTCGGCGGGGGCCTTCACGTCCGGCCCGATCACGTCCGGCAACATAATCGTAATATTCATTAGCAAAATTAGATGCCACCTGACAAAGAAGTGCAAAAATAAGACAAAGCACAGCGGGCATCCAAACGATAGAGCCATCAGCGATATTAAAAGCCCACGCAGTTAAGACACCGGCAATAGACACCGGCAAAGTGCGCAAGCGCATAGCTTCGATCCAAGATTTTATTTGACGCATATTATACTATATTATATATACAAAGGTATCAAAAAAAAGTGACGTACGCAAGGTTGAAGTAGCAATGGGTATAAAGACAACGATGGCGCAACCATAAGCCGCGCCATCGTTTCTATATATAAGGTTAATTAGATCCTTATTTCAGATTGTCATTTTCAACAATTTTATTTGCCATCAACACAGCTTTGCTGATATGGTCACAAACATGATCTGCACCAATGAGTTTATCAATACCGGCATGTTCAAGCGAATAACGAACATTATCCTTTACACCCGAAAGAACGACATGGATACCTTCTTTCTGCGAAGAAAGAATAAGAGTTTCAAGGTTGTGAATACCAGTAGCGTCAATAAACGACACCTTACGCATACGAATAATACGGACACGAGGTTTAACCGCCATTGCCGAACGCATTAGTTCGTCGAATTTAGTAGCGACACCAAAGAAGAACGGGCCATCGATTTCGTAAACACTAACGCCGGGAGCGACATCGAGAACTTCGTGCTGAGTCAAATCGGTACCTTCAGCGACGTCAAGTTGTTCGGAATAAACCTTAATTTCGGTATTTTCAGTTACACGGCGAAGGAATAGCACCACAGCAAGGAGAAGACCGATTTCAATAGCAATAGTCAGGTCGAAGATAACAGTCAGAATAAAAGTTACCGCAAGGACCGAAATATCACTTTTGGGAGAATGGAAAATCGATATAACCGTACGCCAACCACTCATATTATAAGCCACCACCATAAGTACAGCAGCCAAAGTAGCCATAGGCACATAGTTGATGAGAGGCATGGCGAAAAGGAAGATAAGCAACAACACCAAAGCGTGCACAATGCCGGCAACGGGAGTACGACCACCGTTAGTGATATTTGTCATCGTACGCGCAATAGCACCTGTAACAGGAATACCGCCAAAGAAAGGAACGGCAATATTTGCGATACCTTGACCAATCAACTCAGTATTGCTATTAGTATGCGAACCGGTAATACCATCGGCAACAGTAGCCGACAACAAAGACTCAATAGCGCCGAGTACAGCGATAGTAAATGCTGACGGCAACAACATATTAATAGTAGCCCAATTGAGATCGAATCCGTGAGGAGTAGGGATATCGGTAGACATAGTGCCGAAACGATCGCCAATAGTTTCAACATCAAACCAAGGGAAAATAGAGCTTAAACCCCAAGAAATTGCAGTAACCGCAATAATAGCGATCAAGGCCCCCGGGAGACGCTTGCTAATACGAGGCGTAGCGATAATAATAATCAACGACAGAATCGAAGTAGCAAGAGCGGATAGCGAAATATTACCAAGAGAACGCAAATACAAGCCCCATTTAGGCAAGAACTGTCCTGGGATATCACGCAAACCGAGGCCGAAGAAATCGTTAATCTGAGTAGAGAAGATAGTGAGAGCAATACCTGCAGTAAAGCCAACGACAATAGGATATGGAATGAATTTAATTACCGTACCTAAGCGGAACAGACCTAGCAATACCAAAATCACACCTGCCATAAAAGTAGCGACAGCGAGACCATGCAATCCGAATTGAGCGATAATATTATATACAATAATAATGAACGCACCTGTAGGACCGCCAATCTGCACCGAATTTCCACCAAAGAAAGAAACCATAAAGCCGCCAATAATAGCAGTAATAAGGCCGATTGTAGGGCTAACGCCACTTGCGATACCGAAAGCGATAGCTAGGGGAAGAGCTACGATACCAACGACCAAACCGGCGATAATGTCGGTCTTAAGTCTGTCGGTGCTATAATTGCGAAGCGCTTTAAAAAGCTTCGGATGAAAATCAACAGCATTGCGAACAACCTTCCCGGCTGTTTCTGCTGTTGGCAACGAACTTAATGACATGATTATATTACCTTAATTATCTAATACCTATTGAATTAAAGCAGTTTAAGGAGAACTAAAGAGAGAAACTGCCCTGAAATAGACTGCAAAATTACAAATTTTCAATTGATTTTGCAAAAAAATGTCAAAATCCGAAAAACAAGCAACTCATAGCGAAGTATCAACAACTCGCTACAACATTAATTTTCAACAATATAATATAGCCGCTTAACGTTTACGCCATTTTGCCGGCGTGCATCCCTCTTTGTCGCTAAAGTTCTTCATGTAATTACTTAGCGACATAAAGCCCGACATTTCAGAAATTTCAGGCAACTTCTTTTCAGGATATTCCATCATCAATTTCTTCGAATATTCCAATCGCAAATTCGTTATCCAATTGCGGAACGATATGCCGAAAGTAGAATTGATATATCCTGAAAGATACGTTCTATTCGTTCCTAATTTATCAGCGAGATCCTTAATAGTCAAGCCCGGGGTGATGTAATCGCCACTTTCGATCCAAGCATCCACCTTTTGCGCCAACTCGGTATAATTAGGCTGAAAATTTTTCTCGACATGCTGTCCATTGCCCCCCTCGCTCTCGTGGTCACTCGTATCATCAGGTTGATCGGCAATAAAAGCACGTTCTACCTGTTCGTAAAAAATCAAATAATTCTGATAGCTACAAAACAGATACATAAACAAGGGAATCGAAGCAAAAATCCAGCAGAACACATATTTATCGTCCAAGAACGTCAGCAACCCACAGCCAACGCCATAAATAAGAATACAATAAGTAAAATTCGACATCCATTGTATAAATGCGCCAATATTATCGGAGTGAGAATTATCAAACATACGCACAGCTTTACGATAGCAAATTATAAGTCGAAGCGAAAGGATAATTCCATATATCAGCAACACACACGCCAATATAGAAATCAACCAAAGCCTCAGCGCAGTCGCCGGCGCACACGCAACAGCAAATATTGCCACACCGTTATATATCGTTGCCAATACCGCATGAATCGTTTCTCGCTTTCTAGTGATATAAAAACGGTTTAGCAGCGTAGTCAGAGCAGAACTAAACAACCAATAGCACACAAAATAAGTAGCGAGATTCATTAGTATCGCCGCCTCAACATCCTTAAAACGAATACCATAAAATAGGTGTACCATATAATTTGCCGACAGCAAAAGCATGGCAATACCGATACGTTTACGCGACTTTAAATAATTGCCGAAGATTTCTTTATTAGGCGTTTTGCCATAAATAAAGTAAAAACCGAAAAAGAGCATCAAAGGCAATGACGCGCTCAATGCACAATTATATATGTCAAAATTCATTTCTGCAAAAGATTCTTAAAACGTATTTTGCAAATTTCGTAAAAAAAATTGGCAAAAACAAAGTCACGACACAAAAATCCGCGGTAACAAAAAGAAAAAACTCCGAAAGAAATATCCTTCGGAGTTATGTCAGTAGCAATACTCGATTACTTCTTAGAGAGTTCCAACGAAGCTTTGCGGAATTCCTTCATAAGTTTTTCGAGTTCAAGGCTGGCCTTGCGAGCGCGAGTACCAGCTGCCTTGTTGTTCTTTTCCTGCTGAAGAGCTGCGTCAGCGGCGAATGCTTCGTAAGCAGCTTTGATTTGCTGAATCAATGATTCCATGGGTTAATAATTTTAAGATTTATAATTGGGTTGTTTATTATCTTTAATCTTCGTATTCAGTATTGTCAACGATGTTTGCCTCTTTGAGCGCTTGACGACGCTCGATGCACGTACCACAACAGCCACAGTGTTTTTCCAAGCCACGATAGCACGAATAAGTTGTAGCATAATCAATACCCAAGCGCTTGCCTCGAATAGCGATTTCGGTTTTTGACAGTAAAGTATAAGGAGCTTTTACTGTAATACCGTCATAAGTTCCGGCTTTCACCGCCTCACTTATTGCTTTAACAAAAGATTCACGGCAATCGGGATAAAGAGCATGGTCACCGGCGTGATTTGCAATCAAGATATGCTTTAGTCCTCGGTTTTCGGCAAGTCCGGCAGCGGCGGATATCATTATGCCATTTCTAAACGGCACTACCGTTGACTTCATATTGTCGAAATTATATTCACCCGACGGGACAGCTTCCGGACCGGCAAGGAGTGAACTATGAAAATAACGTCCGATAAAAGACAAATCTATTTCGATAAGTTCTATGCCTAATAATTTGCAATGATATCTAGCGCAATCAAGTTCTCGTGCATTGTGATTCGAGCCGTAAGTGAAATTTACAGCAGCATCAATTTCGGCAGCATATTCATGCAACATGGTAACAGAATCCATACCACCGGACAACACCATCAAAGAATTCTTGACTGTAGCCATACAATTAAAAATTATCCGGGAAGGCCGCCAAACGGCGAGCACGGACTAAATCTTGATGATCGTCATCGCCATAATTGGCAAATGGCACAATCGAAATACCTCCACGCGGCATAAAGATGCCACGGACTTCGATGTAACGAGGGTGCATCAACTTCACCAAGTCTTTCATTATGATGTTTACACAATCTTCATGAAAGTCACCATGATTACGGAAACTAAATAGATAGAGCTTCAAACTCTTGCTCTCTACCATTTTATTATCGGGAATATAGTTGATAATAATTTTACCGAAATCGGGCTGGTGAGTTTTGGGGCATAGAGATGTAAACTCCGGGCAATTAAAAGTAACAATATAATCATCCTCAGGGTGCTTGTTTTCGAATGTTTCAAGCACTTCCGGAGCATAGTCGGTAGGATATTTAACCCCGGCAACACCTAATAGGGTGCATGAGCTAAGTTCGTCGGCTTTGCGTGACATATTACTTTATATTACTTTCATTTTACGCCAAAGGCATCCAAATGCCATTGTTTGCACTTTTTCCGTGCAAACATACGATTTTTTTTCTTTCGGTGCAAAAAGATTTGTAGTTTGTTTGAAAAAAAATTGATAAAAACAATGTTTTACAATAAAAAACGAACTTTTTATTCCTTTTGCGGTCGAAAAGATATCAAATTATCCCCTTAAGGTCCATCAATTTATCAACTCCATGACTTTGACACCACTGCTCTACTTGCGCCGGGATATTACCGGCCGCTGCAGGGTCTACAAAGTTATAAGTGCCGATTTGGACAGCGCTTGCGCCTGCCATGATGAATTCGATAACATCTGTAGCCGAGCAAATACCGCCAAGGCCCACAATAGGCACATTAACAGCTTTCGCCACTTGCCATACCATACGCAATGCTACCGGCTTAACAGCAGGACCAGACAAGCCTCCTGTTACAGTAGACAATACCGGACGGCGACGTTCTACATCAACTGCCATACCCATAAGAGTATTGATAAGCGAAATGCTATCTGCACCGCCATCAGCAACAGCCTGAGCTATTTCTACGATATTTGTAACATTAGGCGACAATTTAACCATCAAGTGACGCTTCCACACATTGCGCACAGCTGCAGTTACTGCATTTGCACCTTCGCAAGTGGTACCAAAAGCCATACCGCCTTGTTTAACATTAGGGCATGAAATATTCAGTTCAATAGCCTGCAAACCGTCGAGGGCGGCAAGACGTTCGGCACACGCTACATAATCTTCTACACGAGCACCGCTAACATTTACAATAACCTTGCTTTCGAGCGCTCCATAACGCGGCCATGTATGTTCGATAAAATGATCAACTCCGGGATTCTGCAAGCCCACAGCATTCAACATACCCGACGGCGTTTCTGCCATTCGAGGATAGGGATTACCTTGGCGAGGCTCGAGGGTAGTTCCTTTTACTATAAAGCCACCGAGATTGTTCAAATCGGTGAAGTCTTCGTATTCAAAACCGTATCCAAAAGTACCGGAAGCGGTAAGTATGGGGTTACTCAATTTGAGTTCGCCCAAATTGGTGCTTAAATCTACAGCCATGCGAGTTGATTTATATTAAATACCGGACCATCTTTACAAACACACAAGTTGCCTTTATTAGTTGGTTCAACACAACAAAGGCAAGCACCCAGCCCGCACGCCATCATATTTTCGAGCGAAGCCTCTGCATTGATACCACGGTCGGCAAGTGATTTAGCACAAGCTTTCATCATCGGCTTTGGACCGCACATTTGCGCAAGCTGCCACTGTTCGCCAAAGGCAGGATGCGAAGTCACCAAGCCATGATGTCCTGCACTGCCATCATCAGTACAAAGATGGAAAGGTGCCAATTCGCTAAAACGACGGCACAATTCAGCATCAGGCGCTGTACGCGCACCAAAAAGTACTTCGACATGCGCACCGGCAGCAAGCAATGTTTTCAATTGAAGATACAAGGGAGCAATACCCACACCGCCACCGATAAGCAACACGCGAGCGTCTTTTGCAACATCATGCGAAAAACCATTTCCAAGAGGCACAATAACATTAAGCGCGTCACCCGGCTTAACGCTACAAATAGCATCCGTACCACGACCGACAGGAGCAATAATAAGCTCGAGAGTGCTGTCGGAAGCGCAGAAAATAGAAATTGGGCGATTGAGTAACACAACATTCCCGGGCGCCTTTACTTCGACAAATTGACCGGGAAGAACAGGTGGCAGGTCTCCACTAAGCACAATATGATGCCATCCCAAAGCAAGCTCCGAGTTTGACACCACGCGCAATTCAAGTTGTTTTTTCATAAAAATCTTCACTCTCAGCAATCGGCTTTTACAAACCGACAACTATAACAAAAAAGCCGACGGCATTTCTGCTGTCGGCTATGACAATTATTTCTTATGTGGCGGGAACGAGAATTGAACTCGTGACCTCCGGGTTATGAATCCGACGCTCTAACCAACTGAGCTATCCCGCCGTTTGCGAGTGCAAAGTTAGGCACTTTTTTGCAACTGACCAAATTTTTTTGCAACTTTTTTCACGCTTTTATGAATAAAAAATCACAACTAAATAATAATCAGCACAATAGCACAACACTAAAATTTACTTTGATATTCGCTTTATCAAGTTATATGCCGGCACGATACCGAGTTCTCCAGCCTTACTGAGGTCAACAATACCATTAGCACGGTCGCCGCTACGCAACGCTATATAACCACGATTATAAAACGCCTCACCAAAATCAGGCTTAAGATCTATCGCTTTCGAATAAGCATCACTAGCTCCGGCAAAATCTTCAAGCTCAAATAAGACATTTCCTAAATTGAACCATACAACGGGTGTGCGAGGCGACAATTCAAGCACCTTTCTATAGTCAGCAGCAATATCATCAAGAGCTTTTCGACTCAATGCCGCCGCTGCTACGCCATCGGTTTTTGTAACATTTTCACGCTCTAACAAATAGCTACCATAACGAGCTTGAGCACGCACCATATACGCCAAAGCTAAGTCCGGAGCCATTTCAATGGTGCGTTCTGCATCTTTTTCTGCATTACGATAATCGCGAACAGTTATAAAATCTAGCGCTCTGCCTATATAATCTACCGGGCGCGGCTTATGCGTTGACAAATACGAATTGTAATATTCTATCGATTGAAAATGCTTATCGGCTTGTGCTTCGTCAATTGTTGGAATCCTATTGGTTACAACAAGCATAAAACGCAAAGAACGAGTTGCATTAAGATCGTCAACTTCGCGCACATAATATGTATTTTGGTGCAATTCTGTTGGCGACGAATAGAACGAAAGTAACATCATCGGCTCTATTTCGACTTGCAAATTTCGATCTTGCACTCTACCGCGAATTGCCGTATTATTATACTCTTCGCGGAAATCGGCATTATCATCAACAGTTATCAATTGAGCAAACTTACGCGATGTAAGGTCGTCACTGTCATCTGCAAAAGCATCATTCGTCGATGAATTTTCCGCATTATCGGGCTTACCCTCTGCCGGAAGTGCCTTTGCCAACGCTTGCGCATGTTTATAATCCGCCTCAGCCTTCGACAATTGACCCAAATTTTTATACAATCCCGAGCGCATATAATATGTACTCGGCAATTCAGGATACGCCTCTGCCACTCGCGTAATATCTGCAATTGCGGCTTTGTCGTTACCCTTACGCATATGCACAACGGCGCGATTATACAACGCTCGCATATCATCAGGGCTCAATTCCAAAACACGATTAAAATCTTCAAGAGCGAGATCGAAGGCACTAACCTCCATCAACAACAAGCCCCTATTAAACAAAGCTGCCATATTATACGGCTCAAGGGTGAGCGCATAATCATAGTCCGACATTGCTCCATTATAATTGTCGGTTTTATATCGCAAAAATGCACGATTAATATATAAGCCGGCAAGTTGCGGTTGCAAACGAATTGCCTGATCAATATCTTCGAGAGCGCTTTGATAATCGGCGTGGGAATTAATAGCTATATCGGCGCGTAAAATATATGCATTTAACGCATTGTTATTAATTGTCAACGCCTTATCAATATCCGTTTTAGCAGCAATCGTATCGCCAAGAGCCAATTTTGCACGCGCACGGCCTAGATATGCATTATCAAAACGTGGATAATAGCGCAAAATCTCGCTGAAAGCACTATCCGCCGCAGAATATAATTCCACATCAGCAAGTGCTAACGCCCTATTAAACAACAATTGACGATTACGCGGCAACAACTTTAGCGCCTGAGTATAATCTTCAATCGCCAAACGCGGTCTGCCACTATTTTGTCGCGCCACACCGCGAACTTCATAAGCATCGGTAAGGAACGGATTCAATTCTATCGCCTTGGCGGCATCAGCTTCCGCGCCGCGATAGTCTTCCAAATTCAACTTCGCTATAGCTCGTAAAAAATAGGGCTGTGCCAAATAAGGTTTTGCCTCGATAGCTTGATTAAAATACTGTATCGAGAGCATATAATCTTCGAAGTATAGTGCATTTTGCCCTATACGGAGCACTTGATCGGTATTAACCTGAGCCTTTAACGGCATCACTGCACCGATGAGCGCACAAAGAAAAAATACTATGTATTTGCCCGCCTTCATTATATATGGGCTTATCTATTATTCGGAAAAAGATGACGCAACGACAAAATTACATCGCGAATGAAAAGCGCAATTGGCGTAATAATAGGTCGAAAACGAGTACTTTCTGTCGGGGCGTAAACATTAAGTTGTCCGGCATGACAACGAACTTCAATATCTGCAGGCATAATAACAGCATCACCATCGAGATGAGCAGCACCTTCGTGCTTGCGATGAATAGTGACCTCTGAGGTGCGAATTGTATTTACAAGAGCATTTTTTGAAATATTTCCTGTAAGCATATCCACGCCGACAAGCGCCTGCGTCAAAAAATTGCCGGCATGAACAATGGTGAGATCAAGCTCGCCATCGGTAACGGAAGCATACGGCGCGACGAAAGCATTATTGCCATATTGCGACGCATTGCAACATACTACAAGAAAAGCACGATCGGTGATTACTTTTCCGTCTGTTTCTATTACATATTCTTCAGGCGAAAATTTAATGTACTCATTAACAGTGTTTTTAAGATACATCATTATACCGCGTCGTTTTTGACGAGCGCAGCGTTCACTAACGGCAGCATCAAATCCCACACCAAAAGTACAGAAAAACGGCTTGCCATTAGCCGTGCCATAATCGGCTTTAATTATATTATTCTTCGAAAGGACTCTTATCGAACTGTCAATATCAACAGGGATTCCCAAATGCCGCGCCAAGCCATTACCCGACCCGGTGGGAATAATAGCCAAAGCAGTATCCGTTCCACACAAACCGGTAGCAATTTCATTTACCGTGCCATCACCACCACAAGCTATTACAGTATGATAGCCTTGTTCGGCAGCCAAACGCGCCAACTCGGTAGCATGCCCCGGACCTTTGGTGGGGCATATCTCAAATTCAATACCATACCGTTTTAATTTCTTGCAAATATGCGGCACTACACGATGTTTCGACACCGTTCCCGATGCCGGATTAACTATCATCATGTAACGTTTAGTGGCTGTCATATGCTTGGAAAATAATATGGACGTACCGAACCTTTTCGGCACGTCCAAAGAATCTTTAATTACCTGCTTCTTTCTCAGAAAATTCCATAAGGTAAGCCTTAATGAAATCGTCCAAGTCACCATCCATAACACCACCGACATCTGAAGTCTGATAGTTTGTACGATGGTCTTTCACACGGCGGTCGTCGAAAACATATGAGCGAATCTGCGAACCCCATTCTATCTTCTTCTTGCCGGCTTCAATCTTGGCTTGTTCTTGCATTCGATGCTCCAACTCTTTAGCATAGAGGATGCTTCGAAGTTGACGCAAGGCATTTTCCTTATTTTTAGGCTGGTCGCGGGTTTCGGTGTTTTCAATAAGAATTTCTTCTTTTTCTCCGGTATACGGGTCGGTAAATTGATAACGAAGACGCACACCCGATTCCACCTTGTTCACATTCTGACCACCGGCACCACCGCTTCGGAATGTATCCCACGATAGCAACGCCGGCTCTACCTTTATCTCGATAGTATCATCTACAAGAGGTGTAACAAAAACCGAAGCAAACGATGTCATACGCTTACCCTGAGCATTATACGGCGACACACGCACCAAACGATGAACACCGTTTTCGCTCTTCAAGAAACCATATGCAAAATCGCCTTCGATATTAAGAGTACAAGTCTTAATACCTGCTTCGTCACCTTCGATAAGGTTGGCTACAGAAAGTTTGTAATTATGAGCTTCCGCCCAGCGCATATACATACGCATAAGCATTTCCGACCAGTCTTGACTCTCGGTACCACCGGCACCTGAGTTAATCTTAAGCACGGCACTCATAACGTCAGCCTCCTCGCGTAGCATATTACGCAACTCGAGGTCTTCAAGCAATTTTTGAGCATGAGCATAAGCTTGGTCTACTTCCTCTTCCGTTACCAATTCATCACGGAAAAATTCAACAGCCAATTTTACCTCTTCTACAGCTCCTTCCAGCTCGGAATAGTCGGATATCCATTTCTGGAGATCCTTAATTTTTTTCATCTGCTTTTGCGCAGCTGCCGCATTATCCCAAAAACCGTCTGCCATGGTGCGTAGCTGCTCTTCTTCGACGGCTATTTTCTTCCCGTCGATGTCAAAGATACCTCCTCAGCGCAAGCATACGCTCAAAAGTCTCTTTTAATTGTTCTTGTGTAATCATATTGCTGTTTTATTGTCTTTTTCGTCTGCAAAGTTAGTGATTTTATACCTATTGTCCAAACCTCTAAAGTTTTTGGGGTATTTATCCAATTTGTTTTTCTTTTTGGTAATAAATTTGGAGATAATTATTTTTTATTGTTCTTTTTCGGAAAAAATAATTGGAGTATTTTCTTTCAAATACTATCTTTGTTGAAAAATACCGAAAACGCCCTTATGGCTATTCGCACAACATAATACCATATGATAACAAACCTGTCCCAAATAGTATTGGAAGCCCGCCAACGCGGTCGCAAACGTCTTGCTGTGGCTTTCGCCAACGACGAGCACACTCTACAAGCAGCAGCAAACGCTGCCTCCGAAGGTATTGCCGACGTTACCCTCTACGGTGACAGCGATCTTATTATTGCTAACTGCGCAAAAATTGGTATTGACTCCTCTATTTTTAACATCATCGACTGCAAACGCGACACCGAATGTGTTGCCATGGCGGTAAAAGCTGCCGTCAACGGAGATGCTGATATTATAATGAAGGGACTTGTCTCTACCGACAAATATATGCGCGGTATCCTTAATAAGGAAGCCGGACTTTTCCCAAGCGGAGGCTTACTCAGCCACGTTTCTGTATTCGAGCTACCCGGGCGAAACAAATTACTATGCGTTGCCGATGTTGCCGTAATTCCTCTGCCCGATTTCAAACAAAAAACAAAGATCATCGGCTATCTTGCCAACACAGCTCGCTCTCTTGGCGTAGATACTCCTAAAATTGCCGCCATCGCTCCTTCCGAGCAACTTCTCCCATCAGTAACATCATCTACCGACGCTGCCATCTTGGCAAAAATGGCCGACCGAGGACAATTGGGCAACATCATCCTCGATGGTCCGCTATCTCTCGACGTCGCTCTTTACCCGGAAGTCGCTGAAGAAAAGAAAGTTAAAGGCTCTCGCGTTGCCGGCGATGCCGACTGTCTCCTATTCCCCAACATCGAAAGCGGCAACGTATTCTTCAAATCCGCAACCCACATGGGCAAATCCGAAGTTGCCGCAATAGTTGTCGGCACAAAGGTGCCTTGTGTTCTCACTAGCCGCGGAGACACTCCTCAATCTAAACTCTTCTCAATCGCTCTTGCCTGCCTACAGGTAAAATAAAAGCTTATGCCCTACCACATTCTTGCCATCAATCCAGGCTCTACAAGCACGAAAATAGCCGTTTATATTGACGACGTGGCTCATTTCACAACGTCTATAGACCACTCTCCCGAAGATATTGCAAAATTTGCTGCTGTCAGCGACCAATTTCATTGGAGAAAAGGCCTTATCGTCGATACCCTAAAATCTCAAGGCATTGACATCAATCGTTTCGACGCCATAATAGGCCGCGGCGGTATCGTTAGCCCTATAGAAAGTGGCGTTTACGAAGTTAACGACGACCTTGTCTACGACCTCAACCACGCCCGTATGCAACACGCCTCAAACCTAGGCGGACTCATTGCTAAGGACATTGCTAATGAAATCGGTGTAAAAGCCTACATCGCCGATCCTGTTGTTGTTGACGAAATGATGCCCTATGCTCGCATCAGCGGCAGCCCGTTACTCCCGAGAGAATCGGTATTTCATGCTCTAAATCAAAAAGCCGTAGCTCGTCTATATGCTCGTGAAAACGGCAAACGATACGAAGACCTCAACCTCATCGTCTGTCACATGGGTGGCGGTTGCACCGTCAGCGCCCATCGCCGCGGACGCGTAATAGACACCACAAATGCCCTCGATGGCTGCGGTCCTTTCTCGCCGGAACGTTCAGGATCTCTTCCGCCGGGCCCTCTAATCCACCTTTGCTTCTCCGGCAAATACACCGAAGACGAACTTATTAAAATGGTACACGGCGCTGGTGGTTTGGTGGCACATCTAGGCACTACTTCTGTCCCTGAAGTACTTGACCGAATCCTCAACCACGACCTCCACGCAATGCTTATTTTGCGTGCCATGTGCTATACCATTTCAAAAGAAATCGGCGCAATGTCAATCGCGCTTAAAGGCGACGTCGACGCCATATTGCTCACCGGTGGTATTGCTCACTCTAAACGCGTTACAGACTTCATCGCCAACCATGTCGACTTTATCGCACCTATATATGTATACCCCGGCGAAAACGAACTTAAAGCGCTTGCAGAAAATGCCTTGGCTGTTCTGCAAGGCGAACGTCAAGCTCGCAAATACGAAAGTAAAGCCGCTGAAGATCCTTCTGAAATCAACAACAGAGAAAAGCCCTCTAAACTTCGCGACTGGCTTCTAAATACCCTTAAACCACCGACAGGCAAAGCTCCTGCTACTGCGTCGATACGTCAATATCTGCGCAAGTGGCAACAAGATAAAAGACGAGACTAAATCAAAAAAAGGAGAATCGACAAAAATCGACTCTCCTTTTTTATAAATGCAATATCATTAAGGCATTCGCCCCTCATTAACAAAAGAATAATAGCCCTTATACGAAACAATAATATGATCAAGAACGCGAATATCCAAAATCTTTGCCGCATCGACAATTTTGCGCGTAAGAGCAATATCCTGAGCGCTTGGAGTCAATGCTCCCGACGGATGATTATGAAACAACATAATACTCGGTGATTTGGCAAGTAAAGCCTCTCGCAAAATAACCTTAACATCTACCGCAGTCATCGAAAAACCTCCACGGCCAACTAACTGTGGGCGTATTATAGTATTATTTTGCTTCAACATCAAAATCCAAAACTCTTCATGATCAAGGTCAAAAAGTTTTGGTTTCATATATTCATAAGCAACATCCGCCGTCGTAATTTGAGTGTCGCGCACAGCTATGGCATCAGCCGCCGATCGCGCACCTAACTCGAGCGCAGCAAGCAAAGTTAACGCCTTTGCCTGACCTATTCCTTTATACCTACTAATAACATCATCAATCTGCATATGCGTCAGGCGTGATATATGCCCTTCATTATCAGCAAGAATATCTTCGCACATTGCGACAACACCCTTTCCCTTTATTCCGGTAGCAAATAGCAACGCCATCAATTCGGCATCGGTCAAAGTCTTTACACCATAATTAATGGCTTTTTCTCGTGGACGCAGTTCTTGAGGCATCTCTGCAATTAGACGACTCGACAACTGCGCTTCTACATTATATGACATAGCTTAACGGTTTGATGCACAAATTTAGCGATTTTACGCGAAATATTTAGTAAATTTGCAATCTAAACACAACTACATGGAACAAACACCACAATACAACCCAATGCAGACGGTCAAGCGCCGTCTTTTCGCTATGCGTAATGGTATAATCGCCGATGTTTATCGCAAAGCCGGTTCGCCATATCGCATAATCTTTGGGCTCAACTTGCCACAAATCGTTGAAATCGCCGCCGAAACCGAACCGTCGCGCGACCTTTCCGAAGCTCTTTGGGCAAACACAACAACTCGCGAAAGCCTTCTTTTAGCACCTATGATTATGCCCAAAGACACCTTCTCCATCGACGACGCTCGACGTTGGACCAACACTATCCCCGACACCGAAGCCGCCGACATATTATGCCATCGCTTACTACGACATATGTCGTACGCCGCTGACATCGCATTAGAATTAGCTAATTCCAACGACAATATGCAACGTTATACCGGAGTGCGATTAGCTTTCAACATTCTATACACCCAAAGCGTCAGCGCCTGCCAAGCAGCCCGTGCTGCAATAAAAATCAATACAGAAGACGCCGTAGCTCGTGTAGCAAAACAAATTTTAGACGAGGCGCGCGAATGTGAACTAAAAGGCGCTTTTGACGAATAAACACCTTTGACAGCAAGAAAAAAAACACCAACATAACATTATCTTTAAAACACTAACTACCAAACCAATAGAGCAAATCTAACAAAATATACCCACCAAAGCGTACAAAAAAAGTGAAACAAAAATTTGGCAGAATCAAAAAAAGTGCGTAACTTTGCACCGCAATTGAGAAAAGCACGCGAAAATAGCTCAGTTGGTAGAGCACAACCTTGCCAAGGTTGGGGTCGCGGGTTCGAATCCCGTTTTTCGCTCAAATACTCTTGTCCGGGTGGTGGAATTGGTAGACACGCTACTTTGAGGGGGTAGTGGCCGCAAGGCTGTGTGAGTTCGAATCTCATCTCGGACACTTAAGCCGCTGAATGTTTTCATTCAGTGGCTTTGTTATTTTTATACCTTCAAAACGACAACATCCCCCACGCAAATAGACCGCCGACAACTATATTTTTAGACTATTTTAAAACAAAGTTAAGTACATAAAATTTCACCATATCAATAAAATTTCGTAACTTTGTATACTCAAAATAGATAGACAAAAATACCATAGCAATATAACAATATGGCAGAAGACAAAGAGGAATATAGTGCCAGTAACATTCAGGTGCTCGAAGGCTTAGAAGCCGTTCGCAAGCGCCCGGCGATGTATATTGGTGACATTTCCGAAAAAGGTCTGCACCACCTCGTTTACGAAGTGGTCGACAACTCAATCGACGAAGCCCTCGCCGGCTATGCGTCGGAAATTAACGTCACAATAAACGAAGACAACTCAATCACCGTTGTCGATGACGGTCGCGGCATCCCTGTTGATATGCACGAAAAAGAGCACAAAAGCGCTCTCGAAGTCGTTCTAACAGTGCTTCATGCCGGCGGTAAATTCGACAAAGGCTCTTACAAAGTATCAGGCGGCCTCCACGGCGTTGGCGTATCGTGCGTTAATGCACTATCAACCTACCTCCGTGCAGAAGTGCGTCGTAACGGCAAAATTTACGTTCAAGAATACAGCTGCGGCAAACCGACTACCGAGCTTCGTATCGAAGGCGATAGCGAACACACAGGAACAACTATCACCTTCAAGCCCGATGCCAGCATCTTCACAACAACAGTATACGACTACTCTATCCTCGCCAACCGTCTTCGCGACCTCGCATTCTTGAACGCAGGCATCACCTTGCACCTCATCGACTTGCGAAACCGCGACTCTGAAGGAAATCCCCACAAAGAAACATTCTTCAGCAAAAACGGCCTTCGTGAATTCGTCGAATATATCGACTCAAACAAAGAGCCCCTTATCAACGACGTAATCCACCTCAGCACCGAACGCGCAGGTATCCCCGTTGAAGTCGCTATGACTTACAACACAACACAAAACGAAAATATCTACTCGTTCGTTAACAACATCAACACCATCGAAGGTGGTACACACCTCACCGGCTTCCGTCGCGGTTTGACAACCACCCTCAAAAAATATGCCGACGATAACAACCTTCTCAAAAACGCAAAAGTAGAAATTGCCGGCGATGACTTCCGCGATGGCCTCACCGCAGTAATCTCGGTAAAAGTACTCGAGCCGCAATTCGAAGGTCAAACCAAAACAAAACTCGGCAACAGCGAAGTAGCCCCCGCCGTAAGCGCCGCTATCAGCGAAGCTTTAGGCAACTACCTCGAAGAACATCCTCGCGAAGCTAAAGTCATCGTAGAGAAAGTTGTTCTTGCAGCACAAGCACGTCACGCCGCCATGGCAGCGCGTCAGAAAGTTCTCCGCAAATCACCCCTCTTCGGTGGTGGTCTCCCCGGCAAACTTACCGACTGCAGCAGCCACACCGCCGAAGATTGCGAACTATTCCTCGTCGAAGGTGACTCGGCAGGTGGTACAGCCAAGCTTGCTCGCGACCGTCGCACTCAAGCCGTGCTTCCCCTCCGTGGTAAAATTCTTAACGTCGAAAAAGCGATGGACCATCGCATCTTCGACAACCAAGAAATCACAAGCCTCTTCCGCGCCTTGCGCGTCACTATAGGTACCGAAGAAGATCCCAAAGCTCCTAACCTCAGCAAGTTGGCATACCACAAGGTTATCATCATGACCGATGCCGACGTCGATGGTGCGCACATCGCAACCCTCCTTATGACCTTCTTCTTCCGCCGCATGCGTCCGCTTATCGAGCAAGGCTACCTCTACCTCGCTTCGCCCCCACTCTACCGTTGCAAAAACGGCAAGAACGAAGAATATTGCTGGAACGACGCTCAGGTACAGCAATTTATGGCAAAATACGGCGAACGTTCAACCACCGTACAGCGATATAAAGGTCTTGGTGAAATGTCCGACGAAGAACTTCGCAACACCACCATGTCACCCGAACATCGCATCCTCAAGCAAGTACACATCAGTGATGCCGCCGAAGCCGACCGCATCTTCTCCATGCTCATGGGCGAAGACGTAGGTCCCCGCCGCGACTTCATCGAAGAACACGCAACATACGCCAATATCGACGCATAAAACACTTCCACTCCCCGGAGCGTTAATCAGCTACGCCTCCGGGGAGTTTGATATTATTCCGCTCCGTTTTTTACACGCTTACAATCTGATAGACCCATGGCAAAGAATAAGCCTTCCAAAAAACCAACGGCAATACGCAGTGCTGTTGACGCATGGCTCAAAGAAAGCCCGACAGGCTCTTTCAACTATCGACAAGTAGCTGCCGCTACAGGTATCACCACCCCTGCGGCAATGCGCACTGTCGCTCTTTATCTTTCAGAACTCGCTTTTGATGGCGTTATTATCGAAATAGCTCCCGGAAAATTTAAAACGCCTCAACGCTCCGTAAATGCTATCGGCACTTTCGTACGACGATCAAACGGTAAAAACTCCGTTATCACCGACGACGATGGCGAAGCTATTTTTATTGCCGAACGAAACTCTATGCACGCCCTAAACGGCGACAAAGTTAGAGTAACCATCGCGGCTCGTATTAAAGGCCACGAACCCGAAGCGGAAGTTGTCGAAATCATCGAAAAGAAAGAGCAAACTTTTATCGGCACCCTTAAAGTCGACAAAAATTATGCTTACCTTCTTACCGATTCAAAATACCTTGCCACCGACATTTACATACCCCGCGCCAAACTTCACGGCGGAAAGACCGGTGACAAAGCCATCGTAAGAATCACCAACTGGCCCGACGATGCAAAAAATCCTCAGGGTGTCGTTGTCGACATTCTAGGCAAAGCCGGCGAGAACAATGCTGAAATTCACGCTATCCTCGCCGAATTCAACCTTCCGTATCACTACCCCGAAGCTGTAGAAAAAGCAGCAAATCGAATCAACGCAGGTATTACAGATGAAGTTGTAGCACAACGCCTTGATATGCGCGACGTTACAACTTTCACCATCGACCCGCGTGACGCCAAAGACTTCGATGACGCCTTATCTATTCGCACTCTCGACGACGGCAATATCGAAATCGGCGTTCATATTGCCGACGTTACGCACTACGTCCATCCCGACACTATCATCGACCGCGAAGCCAGAGAACGCGCAACAAGTATTTATCTTGTCGACCGAGTTGTGCCAATGTTGCCGGAGCATCTTTGTAACGGCATCTGCTCATTGCGCCCCGACGAAGACAAATTATCTTTTTCGGTGATCTTCACCTTCAGCCCTACCGGCGAAGTTCTCGACAACAAAATCGCCCGCACAGTAATTCGATCTAACCGACGTTTCACATACGAAGAAGCTCAAGAAGTTATCGAAACCGGCCATGGCGACTACGAGACTGAAATTCTCACCCTCGACCGCATAGCAAAAAAATTGCGCAAAGAACGCTACGAAAACGGCTCTGTCGACTTCGATCGCGTTGAGGTGCGTTTTGAAATCGATGAAGACGGGCATCCTGTTCGCGTTTACTTTAAAGAGTCGAAAGATGCCAACAAACTCATCGAAGAATTCATGCTCCTCGCCAACCGCGCCGTTGCCACTGCCATAGGCGTGCCGGAAAAGAAAAAGAAACCTAAAGCATTCGTATATCGCGTTCACGACACCCCCGATGCCGACCGTCTAACGAACTTGGCAGCTCTTGCTCGCACTTTCGGCTACAAAATCAAAACCAAAGGCGATGCTTGCGACATCAACCGCTCGCTTAACAAGATGCTTCAAGACATCAAAGGCCACGGCGAAGAAAACCTATTGTCTACCCTTGCCGTCCGCTCTATGGCAAAAGCGATATATACCACCACTAACATCGGACACTACGGCCTCGGGTTTGATTACTATACACACTTCACCTCTCCGATTCGCCGTTATCCCGATATGATGGTACACCGCTTGCTCGATCGATACCTTAACGGTGGACGGTCTGTAAACGTAAAAAAACTTGAAGACGAATGTAAACACTCGTCTGACATGGAGCAACTCGCTGCCGGCGCCGAACGTGCTTCTATCAAATACAAGCAAGTAGAATTCATGAGCGACCACCTCGGCGAAGTTTACGAAGGTGTTATTTCAGGCGTCACAGAATGGGGCCTTTATGTCGAACTCGTTGAGAATAAATGCGAAGGCCTCGTTCCTATGCGCGACCTCGCCGACGACTACTACGATTTCGACCCTAATAACTACTGCCTTATCGGTCAACGTGCCGGTCATCGCTATCGCCTTGGCGACAATGTTCGCGTTCAAATCGCTCGCGCCGACTTACAGAAAAAGCAACTCGACTTCGTGCTTATCGACGACAAACACCCCGCTAGAGACATTCACGCTCTCAAAGCTCAAAACAGACCTCGTCCCGAATCTGAAAAAGTCGGCAATCGAAAACAAAAAAGAAAACGCACTCGCCGTTAAACAATACAGCCGATGTCGAGGATAACCAAGACATCGGCTTTAATTTTTATTCTATGCTACAAAAAAATATACAAGGAACAGTATGCGTTGAAGGGTTGCGAGTTTATGCTTATCATGGCGTACTGAATCAAGAAACCGTTGTTGGCAACACTTTTGAAGTTGACATAAAACTCAACTTCCCTTGTTTCAATGCCATGACATCCGACGACATCGAAACATCAATAAACTACGCCGAAGTTGTAGATATTGTTAAAGAAGTAATGAAAACGCCGTCGCTACTAATTGAAAACGTTGCATATCGCCTCTACGAAGCACTAAACACACGCTGGCAAAACATCACTGGCGGATATATCAAAATATCAAAGCTTCAGCCTCCGATATCTGCCGATATGAACCGTGCCGCTTTTGAATTCAATTGGTAATTACATACCGCTTTCGATTCGTTCCATAAACGACTTTCGATACGAATCACTAACCGGTATTGCCCTTTCGTCCATTATTATACAATTTCGCTCGATAACACGCACCTTTGCCATATTAACTATAAAAGAACGGTGAACGCGCATAAAGCTATCTTCAGGCAACATATCTTCCAAACTCTTGATGCTCATTAACGATAGAACTGCTTTGGGATTATCTGACAAATAAATTTTCACATAATCCTTAAGTCCCTCTATGTAATCAATATCAGAAACAGGAATTCTGATAAGTCGATACTCACTTTTGACAGTAATAAAGCCGTCAGTTTTAATGATATGTTCAGTTTTTTCAGGAACGGTACGCAATAGTTTCTGAGCACGAATAGCCGCGTGCAAAAATTCGTCGTAACTTATCGGCTTAAGCAAATAATGCACGGCATCGAGTTTAAAGCCTTCAAGAGCATGATCGGAATATGCTGTTGTAAATACCACCTTCACATTTTCCGGCAATAACTGAGCCAGTTGCGTTCCGGATAGTCGCGGTAAATGAATATCCAAAAACACCAACTCCACACCGTTTTTACTTATAGCCTCCAATGCATCTTCAGCTGAATGGACTTCACCTGCTAAGGTCAAAAACGGGGTACGTTTCACATACGAACTTATCAACGCTGCCGCTAAGGGTTCATCGTCGACAACAAGGCATACTATGGGACGGGGATCTATTGTACTCATTTTGTTAGAGGAATTGAGAGGCGAGTTTTAAAGCACTTTCCATCTGATGTGGTGGCGAAAGTGGCACGCGAGCCATATAAAAGAGTCAAACGACGTCGCAATATTTGCAAGCCTCGGCCGGAATTCGTATTCTGTGCCGGATCATATGTATTCGAAGTCTCCAATACTACATTATCTCCATCAACTAGCAAACTAATTGTCAACGGCGGAGCTCCGGCTTCGCGAGACAAATGCTTAAACGCATTCTCTACCGGCGTGATAAACACCAACGGAACAATCATATCTTCGCTATGATCGGCAATGTCGATATTCAATTCAACCTTACAATCGCTTAGTCGTATACTCATCAGCGACACATAATTACGAATAAAATCGGCTTCTTGCTCTAGCCTGACATACGATACGTCTTCATAAAGCATATATCTCATCATTGCCGACAGACGATGAACAGCATCTTGTGCCGCGGTTGAATCTACCGGAATTAACGCATAGATATTGTTTAATGTATTAAACAAAAAGTGCGGATTTATTTGTTGCTTAAGACTTTCAAGTTCTGTAGCGCGTTGAATGGCAATCAACTCTTGTTGCTGACGGTGTAATTCTTTCCACTTCGACGACAAACGCAATGCCACAGCAAGACCGACAGTGAGAATAAGCATCACCGAATCGCGCAAATAATTCGATGTCATTTTCAGCACCATGCGTGGACGCGGTGGTCTGTCCGGAAGTGGCAATAAGCGAGTTAAAAACCAACCCAAGACAAGGACTATAACAATAGTCAATAAGTTGTAAAATACAAAACGCGCTATACTACGCCCGGGACGGTCTAATAAATATTTGTCAATAAGCACTAAATAATTTAGATAGAAAACGCTGATATATAGGATACTCTTAACATAGAATCCCGGCATGAAACCAAAATTTGCGCGATGTGGCATAGCAAATGTCATCACCAACTCCGGCAAGATGAAGATGATAACAATAAATAAGATATGCGATATTACGGATAACACGCGCGAACGTCCTCCGCTATTTTCTGTCGTCATACTGGTTGTATTTAGTTATGACAAAAATAATATTCAGAAATCATCAACAAAATAATCTGCCGACAAACGGCACAATATTATCGACCGATGCCACAAAGGTAATAAATTGGCATCACTTTCGCAAAAGTAAAAGCAACCGGCCAACCTTCAACGTCGAAGATTGGCCGGGTATTATTTATTCCGTATTATTCCCACTCGATAGTTGCCGGTGGTTTTGACGAGATGTCATAGCATACGCGGTTAACACCACGCACTTTGTTTATGATTTCGTTGCTTACGTAAGCCATGAAGTCATAAGGCAAACGCGCCCAGTCGGCAGTCATGGCATCGGTAGACGTTACGGCACGAAGTGCTACAGCTCGTTCGTATGTACGTTCGTCACCCATTACGCCAACACTCTGAACAGGCAACAAGATTGCTCCCGCTTGCCATACCTTATCATATAGATTCCAGTCGCGAAGACCCTGTATGAAAATATGGTCTGCTTCTTGAAGCACAGCCACCTTATCGGGAGTAACTTCGCCAAGAATACGAACAGCCAAACCAGGACCGGGGAAAGGATGACGACCGATTAAGTGCTCGGGCATTCCCAATGCACGACCTACGGCGCGTACTTCGTCCTTAAAGAGAAGACGCAAAGGTTCGCACAATTTGAGTTTCATTCGTTCGGGAAGACCTCCTACGTTATGATGGCTCTTTATGGTTGTACCGGTAATAGAAAGCGACTCGATGCAGTCGGGGTAAATAGTACCCTGCGCGAGCCATTTTGCATCGGTGATTTTAGCGGCTTCGGCATCAAAAACTTCGATGAAGTCGGCACCGATAATTTTGCGTTTTCTTTCCGGGTCAGTAACACCGGCAAGATCGGCAAAGAATTTCGCTGAAGCATCAACACCAATAACATTCAAGCCGAGACATTCATAGTCGCGCAATACAGATGCAAATTCATCTTTACGCAACATACCATGGTCGACAAAAATACAAGTCAACTGCTTGCCGATAGCTCTATTAAGCAACACCGCAGCCACTGACGAGTCAACGCCACCACTGAGGCCGAGGATAACTCTATCGCCACCAATTTGGTCGCGCAACATTTCGACAGTAGTGTCAATAAACGATTCAGCGCTCCATGAACATGACGCACCGCAAATACCAACGGCGAAGTTGCGCAACAGCTGAGTACCACACTCGCTATGGAAAACTTCGGGATGGAACTGCACGCCCCAAAGACGACCATAAGATTGAGGTGCTTGGAAAGCGGCAAAACGCACGTCTCCGGTTGATGCAACAACATCAAAACCGTCGGGAAGAGCGGTAATAGTATCACCATGGCTCATCCATACTTGCGCTCCGGGCTCGATGCCTTGCATAAGCAAGCATTCGGTGTTAATAGTTTCAAGTCGGGCACGACCATACTCACGCGATGGTGCGGGCTCTACATTGCCACCAAAAGTATATGCCGTCAATTGTGCACCATAGCATATGCCAAGCACGGGAACTTTTGATGTGATAGCAGCGATGTCTACACGATAAGCACCTTCATCATAAACCGACAGAGGGCTACCCGACAATATAACGCCGATGATGCCCTCTGTTTGTTCTTGTCCATAAGGATACTTATTGTAAGGAATAATCTCGCTGTAGATATTAAGCTCACGAATACGACGACCAATGAGTTGAGTGGTCTGTGAGCCAAAATCAAGAATAACGATTTTCTCCTGCATGATATCTTTGTAGGGGGTGAATTTTGCTACAAAGGTACAACGAATTCCGCACATTACAAAATTACTAAAGTTTTTATTGATGAACAAAGCAACTTTCATAAATGTATAAGCATAAAAATGGAACTAAAAAATATTGCAGAAAAATAAAAAAAGCACTAACTTTGCGCCCGACGTAGCCACTACGGTCGCGCCGATATTAACAAAAAGTGTAACTAGAAAACACATACGTCAATGCCTAACGACAAAATAAAAATCTGGCGCAGCGCGCGCGATTATCTTTTCATTACCCTCGGCATGGCCATATACGCCCTTGGCTTCTGCGCTTTTATCCTTCCCGAAAAAGTGGTTATTGGTGGCGTTACCGGTTTAGGCACAATTATCTACCTTCTTACCGATATTCCTGTTGCGGTTTCGCAATATGCTCTCAACCTCATCTTGCTTGCTATTGCTTATCGTATTGTCGGCAAGAGTTTCGTTTTCAATACAATTTATGGCGCGACGATGATTTCAGTATTCATCGGCATCTTC
Organism: uncultured Bacteroides sp.; assembly: GCA_964518705.1. Classification (GTDB taxonomy): domain Bacteria; phylum Bacteroidota; class Bacteroidia; order Bacteroidales; family Muribaculaceae; genus CAG-873. The sequence continues at coordinate 29,897 of CAZFGV010000012.1, read as the reverse complement.
CAACCCCTATTCCCGCACAGCTTAACGAATGAACCATTCATGAATGTTGTTCTCGGCGGTTTGATGGCAGGTTTGGGTGTCGGTATGGCGTTCGTACATAATGGCTCTTCCGGAGGTACGGATATCGTTGCTGCAATGGTATCGAAATATACTAACGTAAGTTTCGGCCGCACAATGCTTTACGTCGATATTTTCATTATTTCATCGTCTTATTTCATCAACCATCGCATGGACCTTGTTGTTTGCGGCTATGTAGTGTTAATGCTCACATCATACACCGCCGACATGGTTATCAACACGAACCGTCAAGCCGTTCAATTCACCATCTTCTCTAAAAAATGGCAAGACATCGCCACAGCTATCAACAACGATGCCAAACGCGGTTGCACCGTTTTCACCGGCATGGGTTGGTATAGCAAACAAGACGTTAAAATGTTGCTTGTTATGTGTCGCAAAATTGAATCGGTAACAATCTCTCGAATAGTAAAATCAATCGACCCCGACGCTTTCATAACACAGTCTAACGTCAACGGCGTTTATGGCAAAGGTTTCGACGAATTAAAGGTTAAGATGACCAATCCAAGCACGCCGACAGTGACTAACCCCAAAACCGAAGCGGCGGAACAAGCGCATAAGTCTTAATTCAGTATTTTATCCAAAATATAAAAGTTCGCCGTCGGAGTCATCCCTCAGCGAACTTTTTATAATAAGCCCATGGCAGATACCTACAAAACAATCACAAGCCCGTCGGAAGCGATCTTTAAAGAAAAGATGAGCAAATTTCTTGCTTTTGCCCACCCCGTAAGCAGCGGCGTTGAGGCAAAAGCTGTTGTTGCACAATATCAAAAAAAATACTTCGACGCACGCCATGTTTGTTGGGCATATATGGTAGGAGCGGCACGCACTGACTTTTTATCAAGCGATAACGGCGAGCCATCCGGTACTGCCGGAAAACCTATCCTTGGTCAAATAAATTCTTTTGAGCTAACGGATGTTGTAATTGTCGTAGTACGTTATTTCGGCGGCATCAAATTAGGCACTTCCGGCCTCATTTCCGCCTACCGCGAAGCCGCGCGTATGGCACTCAACGAAGCCGAAATCGAGGAAAGACACGTTATGGAACCGATATCGTTCACGTTTCCATATCTTGCCATGAACGATGTTATGAAATTGACCAAAGTTCCGGGTATACGCATCGTAGAGCAACAATTCGACAATTGCTGCAATATGACACTTGAAATTCGCGCCGACGATGCCGAGTCTCTACGCACTCGCCTCGCCGACATCGATGGTGTTTGCCTTTTATAAGCTATTTCTTTTTAGGAACAATGCCCTCTTCTCGCAAGAACTGCGCAGAAGGCGAATCTCCTGCCGCTACTTCCTCGGGTGTGCCATAAGCCAAAATACGACCGCCGCCACGACCGCCTTCAGGGCCCATGTCGACAAGCCGGTCTGCTTGACGCAATACATCCAAATTATGCTCGATAACTAACACCGTATTGCCGCGCTCTACCAACTTATTTAGTATCGTCATTAACGTATTTATGTCATCGAAATGCAAGCCCGTAGTTGGCTCGTCGAGAATAAACAATGTTCGACCGGTATCGCGTTTTGCTAGTTCGGTAGCTAGTTTGACTCGTTGATTTTCACCACCAGACAATGTTGACGATGGTTGACCGAGTTTGATATAGCCCAATCCTATATCTTGTAACACCTTGATTTTCTTATAAATCTTAGGTATGCCGGCAAAGAAATCTACGGCTTGGTTAATTGTCATATCGAGAACATCGGCAATAGATTTACCCTTAAAACGCACTTCAAGAGTTTCTCTATTATACCTCTTACCGCGACATTCTTCACAAGGAATCAACACATCGGGGAGGAAATTCATCTCGATAGTCTTATAACCGTTACCCTTGCAAGCTTCGCAACGACCACCTGACACATTAAACGAGAAACGTCCGGGTTTGTACGCTCGAATTTTAGCCTCCGGAAGGGCTACGAATAATGAACGGATATCGGTAAATACCCCCGTGTAAGTTGCCGGATTAGAACGTGGCGAACGTCCTAAAGGTGATTGATCTACGGTTACTACTTTATCAATATTTTCAATGCCTTCGATAGACTCGTATGGCAATGGTTCGGTAAGCGAATTGTAAAAATGCTTACTCAAGATAGGCTGAAGTGTGCCGTTAACAAGGCTCGATTTACCCGATCCGCTAACGCCGGCAACGACAGTAAAAGTGCCAAGGTCAATAGCAAAATCGACGCTATTAAGGTTATGTCCCGTAGCACCGCGCAATATCAATTGTTTGCCATTACCTTTACGGCGATTTTCAGGCGTCGCTATTGAGCGTGTACCATTAAGATATTGTGCCGTAACAGTTTCTGTTTTAAGCATTTCTGCAGGCGTTCCCTGAAATACTACATTGCCGCCTTTACGACCTGCTCCCGGACCGATATCTATAATATAATCAGCCTCGAGCATCACATCTTTATCGTGCTCGACAACAACAATAGTATTCGACGCATCTCGCAAACGTTTTAACGAATCTATAAGACGTCTGTTGTCTCGTTGGTGCAAACCTATCGACGGTTCATCGAGGATATAAAGCACATTCACCAACTCCGACCCTAACTGTGTCGCTAAACGAATACGTTGACTTTCGCCACCCGATAAAGTAGCGCTCGGTCGATCGAGTTGCAAATAACTCAAGCCAACATCTACAAGGAATCGCAAGCGGGTCGATATTTCTTTTATAATTTCAGAAGCAATTTTGCTATCACGGCTCGACAAACGCTCCAATACTGTTTCAGACCATTCCAACAACGAATCAATATCCAGCGCTGCGAGCTGCGATATATTTTTGCCATCGACAAAGAAATGTAAGGCCTCTTTATTTAGACGAGCACCATTACATTCCGGACAAACTGTTCGCGAAGCAAATTGCCCGCTCCATTTGCGTTCTTGATAAGTACCATCCTCGTCGGCATTGTTTTCAATATACTTAATCAAGCCGTCATAGCTTCGGAAATAGTCAAGCGCCGACACAGCACTGTCGTTAAGATGCGGCACTGATGTTGTGCCATTAAAAATTTCATCAACAACATCGTCTGAAAGCTCGGCAAAAGGTGTGCGTATGTCATAACCATTAGCCTCAAGAATAGCGCGTATCTGCATAAAAATCAGATTCTCACGATATTTACCTAAGGGCACAAGCGCACCGGCATGGATTGATAGCTTCTCGTCAGGAACAATTTTCGCACGGTCTATAAGGTTGACATACCCTAAGCCTTTGCAACACGGACACGCGCCTTGAGGAGAATTGAACGAGAAGTTATGGGGTGCCGGATCATGGTACGAAATACCCGTTTCGGGGTCCATTAACTCTTGACTGAAATACTCTACAGCGTCAGAATCAGCGTCGACAACAAGCATTTCCTTATCACCTTGTCGCAACGCGCTATTTACCGAAGCCAAAATGCGCTCACGGTCTTTTGCGGCAACCTTAAGACGGTCAACAACAAGCTCGATGCTATGATTTTTATAACGGTCGAGACGCATTGCCGGCTTTATCTCCATCAACTCGCCATCGACACGTACATTGAGAAAGCCTTTGCGTGTGAGTTGTTCAAAAAGCTCTTTGTAATGACCCTTGCGATTTTTCACCAACGGCGACAAAATATAAACCTTCCGATCGGCATAGCGACTGACAATAAGGTCTACGATTTTTTCATCGGTATATTTCTCCATGTCTCGCCCTGTAAGATACGACCGGGCATGACCGACACGAGCATACAACAGACGCAAGAAATCGTAAATTTCCGTTGTTGTGCCTATAGTACTTCGCGGATTGCGATTAACAGTCTTTTGTTCAATTGCAATAACAGGACATAAACCGGAAATATGGTCAACATCGGGTCGTTCAAGCTTACCCAGCATATTGCGCGCATACGCCGAGAAGGTTTCGATATAACGACGCTGCCCTTCGGCAAAAATCGTATCGAAAGCAAGGCTCGACTTTCCGGAACCGCTCAAGCCTGTTACTACAGTAAGGCTTCCATGAGGTATCGACACATCGATATTGCGGAGATTGTTAACACGTGCGCCAATAACCTCGATAGTACCTATTGTACCATCGTCAGCGGTTGTTATATTGTCCTGTTTCTTTGTATCTTTCATCAGAGAGTTCTAAAAGATTATTGCCAAAGATATTACTTAACTATCCACGCGGGGTTGAATGTTGTCGTACCGGCAGCACGACGGCTCATTGATTGTTTCGTAGGAATACGAACGATATAAGTTTTACCCAACTTATTGGTAAGTTTTTTAGCACGAATCCACGGATTCTCCTCACGCAATATCGAATAGCTAATACCATGTTTTTTAGCCCAATTAGACCAGCTTTCAACAGGGCCGGACACGGTAACGGTCGTGTATTGGCGAGGCTGATATAATTGATCGGCGCGCAGTATAAAACCGTATTCCGACGGATGTTCCATTATCGTTTTCATCGCCATGATACGATAAGGATAACGTGTCGTTTCTTCGGTAAGATAAAGGTCTAATGACGTATTTTGACCTTGAGCTTCGAGTTCGCGAGCGATACGAGTTTGACCGCCATTATATGCCGCCATTGCTGATGGCCAATCGCCATAACGCTGATATGCTTTTTTCAAATAACGACAAGCGGCGGCGGTGGCTTTTTCTATATTATAGCGCTCGTCAACTTCGTCGTTAACTTCAAGACCGTATTCCTTTGCTGCCGAGGCTATAAACTGCCAAAATCCGGCTGCTTTTGCCGGCGAATACGCACGAGGATTAAGAGTGCTTTCAACACATGCTAGATATAAAATATCTTCCGGCACACCATTAGCACGCAAAATAGGAGCCATCTCGGGAAAATATCGATTGGCGCGTTTGATGATGAGCAATGTGGTGCCATGAGTATAAGCCACGGAAGTTAGCTCGCGGTCAAATCGTTCATACATATCAACACGGTCGAGGTCGATTGTCTCTCCACATAATTGCACCTTTTCGGGCACTTCGGGGGTATGTACTTCGGAAAATTCGGGCTGTACACGTTGAGCCATACAGCTTATACCGCACAGAGCCAGCGCGGCTATTAATATCTTAATTCTCATATTTTATCTTTATATTACTCTACCGGATCTGTAGAACTGCTTGTGCTACCTTGTTTGTAGCCTATAATATTAATATCACCTGACTTTTTGTATTGGATGCCATCAGCGCCAACGGCTTCTATTACATAGTAATAAACGCCGGCAGGCACTACCTTGTTGCCGACTTTGCCGTCCCATCCTTGCGAGGGGTCGGTGCTGCTGAATAGTTGCTTTCCCCAGCTATTGAAAATATGGCACGAATAGCTTACTAACGATTTGTAGCTTACTTTCCATTCGTCATTAACACCGGGAGATGTGCCGGGGGAAAAGGCATTGGGGATATCGAGTTTTGACTCGCCTATAAACACCTCATAGACTTGACTTTCAAAGGGACATGTACCGTCGGAATTATTGGCTAAAAAACGAACATATGTTGTGCCGTTTTCCGTAAAGGTATATGTAAACGACAAGTCGTTATAGCTATTTTCAATCGTAGTAAAATCGGGTTGACGCGATATTTGCCATTCATTATAAATAGCCTCATCGCTGACAGCCGCCTCAAACACAATTTCGCAAGGAGCCGAGCCGCCTAAGCCTTCGGTATTATCTTTCTGCTCATTGTCAGCATCGCGCTGCGTTTGTGTGGCGCGGGTGTGTGCTTCAACAGATGTTGGCACTACCGACACGCTTGATACTGTTTTACCGCGATTCCAGGCTTCTAAAAAGCGGTCACCACTGATTGTGAATTCGGTAGAGCACAATGCCGCAGGAACACTTATAACAGATCCGGCTTCGGAGAGAGTTTCGACTTTTGATATTTGATTATATACAAAATTATCTTCGTCAAATTCCAAAGTATTATACTGAATCTCAATTTCGCGTGATAAGGTCAATCGCCTGCCATTGATAGAATAATACGGAATAGCATCAGCATTACCAACAAAAGCCAACGCCGATCTCGAGCAATCGCTATTTTCCGGCGAGGGAGTTAGAAATTCGGGAGCAAACTCATGTTTGGCATAATCAACAACCCAAAAGCACGTTTGGCGACCGTTTTCGGTGATGATATATCCCATATCCGATTTATCGCACGGCAAAGTCAGTCTATTACCATTTCTCGTTGGTGCAACATCTTCGGCATAAGCACCGCCAAGATTTGAAAAACGTTGCCATTGAACGGCAGAACTTGCCGAAGCGGCAGTATATACCATCGAAAGCCCCGACACATTCTCGACCACATATACAGCAGCCAAACCTGACGAAGCTTCCGGTTTGATTTCCACTACATTCGACGCATTTTCAAAACTTACAGGGCCGGCAAAAATAGCGGCACACTGCAATCCGGCAACAACGGCTGCCGTAATGCGCAAAATCATATTATTTTTTAAGAAAAACATACACAAGGCGTTAAACATACAAAGGTACGAAAAATTGCCACAGTCGGCAACGATTAAACTAAATTCGAAATAGCTTTAACCATTTTTTACATTCTTAAACCAATCAAAAATAAACAAAAACAAACAATAAATATGAACGTTTTGTTATATCAATATAGCTCAATAATGCCAATTCTTCATTTTTTAAGGCATAAATTAGTTAAAAAAGAGTTTAACGGCTTGTCGATTGCAAATTTCTTTGTACATTTGCAAAGATATATCGACAACGAATATCGAAACCATTCAATCACAAATTGACAACAAAAAAAACAACCTTAAATAAACCCTTAATTATGAAAATTTCTACCACCAGTCTATCGAAGGTATTCTGTGGCGCAGCCCTCGGTATCTTCTTAGTAGCCGGTAGTGCTGAAGCTTCTGCTGCAAAGCGTTACTTCAAGTACGATGGCGTCGTGTACGAAATTAGTGGCAACAAGCTAAAATGCCCTAACCTAAAGCCGAAACTCGCTTCTCAGCTCCCCGTTCTCGAGAACGAAGACAACCGTAAAGTCGACTCTACCGACTACTACACCGGCGATATCGTTCTTCCTGAATACATTGACTATCAGGGCCCGACAGATTCTAAACCAGTACATTACACTATCTCTGAAATCGGCGTAGCTTTCCAGGAAATGGAAATTACATCACTTACGATGTCAAGCACCATTACCAAAGCTAATGCATCAGCATTCAAGAACTGTACAAAACTTACAAAGGTAGTTCTTTCTCCCCAACTCACTACCCTCCCCGCATCACTTTTCGAAGGATGTACCGCTCTTACAGAAGCTACTATCCCCTCAACCGTTACCAAACTCAACGGTAGTACCTTCAAGGGTTGTACCTCACTCACCAAAGTAACCTTCGAAGAAAGTGACGCAGAACTCAAAGTTACATCAGATAACTTCACCAACACCGACGGTTCAGCTCTCCAGTGCCTCAAAGAACTTTACCTCTATCGTCAGCTCACCGACGACGGCACTGTAACAGGCAAGCCCTTCTACGGCAAAACAACTATCGAAAAGGTAGTTCTCGGTTCAAAATTCACCACTATCCCCGATAGCTACTTTGCAGGTGCTTCTGCTCTCGAATCAGTAACTTTCGAAGGTAACATCACCAGCATGGGTACATCGGCTTTTGCTAACACAGCACTCACCGAATTTACCGTACCTTCAGGTATCTCAACAATTCCTTCAAGCGCCTTTACCGGCTGTACAAACCTTACAAAGGTTGTCCTCAGCGACGAAATCACCGGTATCGACGCTATGGCATTCCGCAACACCGCAGTTAAGGAAATCAACCTTCCCGCCGGCATCACTTACATCTCAGACATGGCATTCCAGAACGCCGACCTCTCTGATGCATTGGTATTGCCCGCTTCTCTTAAGACTATCGGTACCCAAGCATTCGCAGGTAACGCAAACCTCACCGAAGTACAATTCGGTGCTGCTGTTGCTTCAATTGGTGACGGTGCTTTCATGAATAGCAACAACATCGCTAAGTTCTCTATCGATGCCGCTAACGAAACATTCGCTACCGATGGCAACTACATCGCTGACAAAGCAGTCACTACCATCTATGCTTATGCTCCCAAATCAGCTAACACCGAATACAACCTCGGCACAGTAACCACAATTGCACCCTACGCATTCTACAATGCCCTCAACCTCGAAACTGTAGAATTCCCCGCTTGCTACAACTATGGCAACTACGCTTTCTACAACTCAGGTATTAAGTCACTCGCTGTTAAGGGTCTCGTAGGTCGCTATGTAGCTCAGAATTGCCACAACCTCAAAACTCTTTCAGTAGAAGGTCTTGAAATTCCCACCGGCATCGCTGCAGGTTGCGAAAATCTCGAAACTGTAAATCTCCCCGAAAAGATTACAGTAGTAAAACAAGAAGCTTTCAAGGGCACAACCGCTCTTAAGAGCCTCAACCTCGGTTCACTCCTTAGCATCATCGAAGCTAATGCATTTGAATCAACCGGTATCACCAACCTCACTGTAGGTGCTACCTATCCTGCCGTAATGCCCGAAGGTGTATTCACCGAAGCTCACGCAGGTATCTCGGTTAACGTTCCCGTTGATCTCGTAGAAACATACAAAGCAGCAGAAGGTTGGAAGCTCCTCAACATCGTTGGCGACGCTAACATCGTTGCCGGTGGCGCTTCTATGGGTATGCCTTCAGGTCTTTACTATGCAGGTGAAGATGGCAACATCCACTGTGTTTACGCTGACGGTCAGAGCGACAGCTACGACGTAGGCGGACTCCCCCACACTTTCCAACTCGTTGAATTTGCTAACCGTATCTACGGTGCTTGCGCCGGTAAGAAGTTCTACTTCTCAAGCACAGCCGCAACAGACGGTGATGGTAAACTCTTCTACATTTCACAGGTAGACGGTGAAAACCTCCTCGCTACCGTGCTTGACAACGCTGGCAACAATGCATACAAAGATCCCTTCGGCCTCTACATCTATGGTGAAGACCTCTATGTAAATGACCGTAACGTATGTCTCCGTAAGATCCCCGCAAGCGGTATCTCTCTTCCCGTTGACTATCCTTCATTCATGGAAAACAACTGGATGGGCTTCTACAACATGGAATGGGCTTATGGCTGTATCAAAGCCGGCTTCGCTATCTCTCAAGTTCCTGTTAAGGAAGGCGAAGGCTACGAACCCCTCTATTGGGTAGGTATGAAGTACAATGGTAACGGTATCTTCCGTTTCCGTCAGAGCAACATCGGCACTTCTGCTAGCGATGTCGGTCCTCGTCCTACCGATGCTCAATTCCTCACCAAGATGAGCCCCATCTTCACTACTTTCGCTATCGACGAAAAGAGCAACCACCTCTATGTTTACATCGACAAGATTGACTCTAACGGTTGCAATGTAAAGGGCGGTATCTATCGTCTTAACATCGCTGACCTCGAAGCTAGTCCTAACGAAACCGACTTCTGGGCATACAACCCCGTACTCGTTGACGGTGCTCCCGTTTATTGGGAAGGTAGCGGCGCTAACGAACACGTTGGTATTCCTCAGCTTTCTATCGACAAGAACGGCGAATATATGTACTGGTGCCACCGTGCTGCCAGCGCTGACCAAATCGCTGAAGTTGAAGGTGCTGAAGGCGCAGGTACAGATACCAAATACAAATGGGCTGAAACTTATGACGCTACTAACCCCCGTCACCAAGACTGTATCAAGCGTATCAAACTCGGCGAAGCTGAACCTACTGTAGAAATCGTTGCTACAGGCGTTCGCGGTTATGGCGTTGTTGCTGTTAACTACGAAGGTTCTGCAAAACCCGGTAGCGCTCTTGAAACAATCGTTGCTGAACAAGCAAACTTCGTAAACGTTGCTAACGGTGCTATCGTTGCTAACGAAGACGCTGCTGTTGAAGTATTCGACACTAAGGGTCTTCTCATCGCTCGCGTTGCTCTTGTGGCAGGCGAAAGCTTCGACACTGCTGCGCTCGAAAACGGCGTATATGTTGTAGTTGCTTCTGCTAACGGCAAACAGCAAGTTGTTAAATTCGCAAAATAAATAATTGCGTCAATATAGAAAACAGCCGTCTCATTGCGAGGCGGCTGTTTTTTTGCTTCTATTTTTCAGCGAAGTTACAGATAATAGAAGTTTTGATAATTGAAATTCGTCAACGGCGTTGCCACATCATCCATTTCCAGAAGTCGCTGAGGTATGTGATGTAAGGGTATATTTTCGTCTAATAAAGCACGCAAACGAGATGCCAATTTAATGTTCTCACGATCGAGCTCTTCTTGTGTTGTAGCGACATTATATAATTGTGCTTCGGCTAATTCGGTTATTATCATACCAGAGAACAAACCATGCAAACCTTCGGCACGCGCAAAAGCATCGGCATTACACCAAACGGCAATAATGTTTCCGCAATGACGGCGCAAATGATATGCGTGCGTATGACTGACAATTATACGGTCGAAATCTTCTTTGGTATCGTCATAACGATAAAACAAACCCTTTTCCGAGCCGTGCCCAAGCAACATTATTCTTTCATTTGCCGACACGCCATGCAGCAAATGTCCAATCTCCTTTGTCGAACAATCGTCAACAATTACACGCGCATCCATACCATCATATAATGCCGACAGCATAGACGTTGTGCGATCTTTTGGATGAATTACCAACATTATTAGTTAGTTTTCAGAAATTCGATAAACCTGTCGTTGATGTCGCGTAAATCCCTCGGCAAAAGGTCTAAGCAACGATTTTCCAAATCAGCATTAAAAAGACAGCTCGCCGAGGCTATTGATGCCGTCATCGCACCAATGGTATCAGAATCACCGCCCATCGAAATTGCTGTCTGCAAAGCTTTTTCCGGCTCCATACCACTTTGTAAGTAAGCCATTATCGCTATAGGCACCGATCCTTGGCACGTTACATCAAACGTATAAGAAGGGCGGATATCTGCTAGATTTATATTGAGATTATAGCCAAAACGCTTGGATATAAAGTCTTTCACCTCGTCCTTTATGTGAAAGCTATTTGAATTTTTCACCATATAAACAGCCGCCGCAATAGCTTGCGCACCCTTAATGCCCTCAGGATGATTGTGGGTCACTTCCGCCGAAATGCGTGCCAACGACAAGGCTTCGTCAAGCGAGTGTGCATATAAGCCCACCGGACTAACACGCATAGCTGATCCATTACCGAAACTATTATATGGCTCGGGAGACTCCTTACAAAGCCATCTTCGAAACATTCCGCCATAACCGGCATAATGATATTTACGCCCCAACCGCTGCATACATTCAACAAGCGTACTGTGATGATGTTCCGAGTCGATCATCAACCACTCGGCTACTGCTAGAGTCATCACTGTATCATCTGTAAACTTACTATGAGGTGGTAGCAAGTCAATATCATCTACTTCCGTTGTCTTTTCATTATGCCACTCACGAGTACTACCGGACATATCTCCTATTATTGCACCTAATATTTTCATAATTATAAAGTTTAAAATTCCAAACTAAAACCTTTATTCTCAAAAAAAGTGCAAGATCTTGATTTTAAACAAGTATTTTGTTGTCTAGCTTTACAGTTTCCATAACGAAAACACTATGCACCGATTCGAGTATGTCAATGTTACCAAGGATATCAGTAACAAATTTGCGATAAGCTTTCATATCCGGCACTTGTACTTTCAACATATAGTCGAACGAACCGGATACATTATAGCACTCCACAACTTCCGGCATTTCATTTACAATCTTGGCAAAATCAACGTGTATTGACGTATTTATATGTTTCAAACTTATATTACAAAAAACGACAAAACCTCGTCCGAGTTTTTCCATGTCAATCACAGCACTATAAGACTTAATAACGCCTTCAGTTTCAAGTCTTCGCATACGTTCAAACACAGGAGTAGGAGACCTATGCACCTTCGCCGCAAGCTCGCGTATTGACAATCGTGCATTTGCTTTCAAAGCACGTAATATTGAATAATCTACATCGTCTAGTTCTTTTTCCATAGTCGGCTTTTTTATTTTATGTGCAAATTTACAAAACTTCTTTTATATGCTGTTCTATCAAATGCTATTTTTGACAATTTTATTAGAACGCTTATTCTTATAAATAGCGCTATTTAAAGTTTTTGTACTAAAGAAATATCATTTTATAGAATATAACATCACATCTGCTTAACTTTGCAATTGTAAAAACAAACAGCAATGACACACACACAATTACATTTCGAGACCCTCCAATTGCACGCCGGACAAGAAAACGCCGATCCAACAACAGGCGCCCGTGCAGTTCCTATATATCAAACAGCAGCTTACGTTTTTGAAAACTCACAAGCCGCCGCCGACCGATTTGCACTCCGTGAACCCGGCAATATCTACGGCCGTCTTACCAACCCGACACAAGACATTCTCGAACAACGCATCTGCGCCCTCGAAGGCGGCACCGGAGCGCTTGCTGTAGCTTCAGGAGCGGCTGCGGTGACATACTCGCTGCTTAACGTCCTCCGCCCCGGTGACCATATCATCGCTGCTAATAATTTATATGGCGGTTCTTACAATTTGATTGTTCATACGCTTGACTCTATCGGCGTTAAATATACCATTGTCGATCTTAACGATAGCGAAGCCTTGGAACAAGCGTTTACACCGACAACGAAAGTCGTTTATGGCGAAACGCTTAGCAATCCAAATAGCGACATCACCGACATCGAAACAGTTGCTACAATAGCCCATCGACACAATGCCCTTCTTATCATAGACAACACCTTCGCCACTCCTTATTTAATACGCCCGTTCGAATATGGCGCCGACATTGTTGTTCATTCCGCAACAAAATTCATCGGTGGTCACGGCACCTCTCTCGGCGGTCTTATTATTGACGGAGGTAAATTCGATTACAAAGCCTGCGCATCACAATTCCCCACCATCGCCCTCCCCGATGCAAGCTATCACGGTGCAATTTTTGCCGATGCCGCCGCTGCCGCTCCTTTTGTGACTCGTATTCGTGCCGTTGTTCTTCGCGACCAAGGCGCTACAATATCTCCTTTCAACGCTTTTCTACTTTTACAAGGCCTTGAGACTCTTTCTTTGCGCGTTGAGCGTCATGTTGAGAACACACTCAAAATTGTCGAATTCCTTCGCAATCACCCCAAAGTGAAATCTGTGAGCCATCCTATTCTCGAAAGCAATCCGACACACTATCTCTATAAGAAATATTGTCCTAACGGCGGTGGCAGCATCTTCACTTTCGACATTGACGGCGGGCGAGATGAAGCATGGAAAGTAATTGACTCACTCAAAATTTTCTCTCTATTGGCAAACGTTGCCGATGGCAAGAGCCTCGTAATTCATCCCGCCACGACTACACACTCACAAATGAACGACGCCGAACTTGCAGAACAAAATATACGCCAATCGACCTTGCGCCTAAGCATTGGCATCGAACATGTCGACGACCTTATTGCCGACCTCAATCAAGCGCTAAATAACATTTAATCGACATGGATAGCGTAGCATCTTTTCTAACGTCAGAACATTCAACAGCGTTCTCTTTCGAAATCCTCCCCCCCTTGCGTGGCAACAATATCGCGCAAACATATCGCAACATCGAACGTTTGCTCGAATTCAACCCGGCGTATGTGAATATCACCACGCACCGCACCGAAGTAGCATATCACGACGAGGGCGGCGGCATCTTTCGCGCCACAACATCACACAAACGCCCCGGCACTGTTGCCGTCGCTGCTGCCTTGCGCGAACGATACAATATTCGCACAGTACCGCATATCATTTGCGGAGAATATAGCCGTATCGAAATCGAAGACCAGCTCATCGACCTATCATACCTTGGTATTACCGACGTATTGCTCTTACGCGGCGATAGATCAAAGACATCTTCCGTCTTCACCGCCGGACCTAACGGCCACTCTCATGCCGACTCACTATGCCGCCAAGTTTGCGACTTCAACAAAGGCATCATGAGTGACGGAGAACAATACGATATTCCTCCCGTGCCCTTTACTTTCGGCGTTGCAGGATACCCCGAAAAGCACGAAGAAGCGATGAACCCTTTAATTGACATCGAAAATTTACGCAACAAAGTCAATTGCGGGGCTTCATATATCGTTACTCAAATGTTTTTTGACAATAAAAAGTACTTTACATTCGTTGAAAAATGTAGAGAGGCCGGGATAGACGTCCCCATCATCCCCGGCATCAAGCCCCTAACGAGCCTACGCCAGAAAGAACTCATCCCTCGCACTTTCCATCTCGACCTTCCGATGGAACTCGCCTCTGAGCTTAATAAGTGCAAGGATAACGATGCTGTAAAAGCATTAGGCATCGAATGGGCATTGACACAAGCCCGTGAGCTTAAAAATGCAAACGTGCCGAGCATACATTTTTACGCCATGAATGCAACAGAAAGCGTGGCAAAAGTAGCTGAGCAGCTATATTAAACTTTAGATTATACTACGATTACTTTCGCATGCAACAAACAGAAAACACTAACATATTACTAAATAATGCATTAAAAGAACGAATATTGGTGCTCGACGGCTCTATGGGCGTCATGATACAGCACTTAAACCTCAGCGAGCGCGATTTTCGTGGCACGGCAATGACCGACCACCCTACTCCGCTTAAAGGTAATAACGACATCCTCGTTATTACTCAGCCTGAGGCAATATCAAAAATCCACCGCGACTACTTAAATGCCGGTGCCGATATTATCGAGACTAACAGCTTTAACGCCAATGCATTGTCTCAACGCGAATACGGCACCGAACATCTTGTATATGAAATAAACTTTGCCGCGGCACATCTTGCCAAGACCGAAGTTGAACGTTTTGCCGCCATTGACGGCAAACGTCGTTTTGTCGCCGGCTCAATAGGTCCGACAGGCGTGGCGGCGTCGTTGTCTTCAGATGTTAACGACCCTTCTGCTAGAGCTATTACCTTTGACCAACTAAAAAATGCATTTTCCGAACAAGCTACCGCCCTTATCGAAGGCGGTGTTGATTTGTTGCTCTTCGAAACAATTTTTGACGCCATAAATGCCAAAGCCGCCATCGCCGGAGCACAAGATGCGATGAAGAACGTTAAACGCAACGTTCCTATTATTTTATCATTCACATTGTCAGATGCGTCCGGACGTTTACTTTCTGGACATAGCATCGAAGCAATCTTATCGCTGATAGAACACGCCAAACCATTGGCTGTTGGCTTTAACTGCTCTGCCGGGCCGGAAGGACTATTACCTCACCTTCGTCGTTTGGCAGCGATTTCGCCTTTCTATACAATTATATATCCCAATGCCGGATTGCCGGATATTTCCGGCAACTATTTATCGACACCCGATTCATTTGCCGCAACGATGAAGCAAATGATAGACGAAGGCTTGGTAAATATTGCCGGAGGATGCTGCGGCACAACTCCCGAACACATTCACAAGCTATCGCAAGTCGTTAAAGCAAATAGCACCGACCCTCGCAAAGTCACCGACGGCACAGCTGTGCCATGGCTCGCAGGGCTTGAAGGTTTCAGCGACAAAATGGGATTTATAAATGTCGGCGAACGTTGCAATGTTGCCGGAAGTCGCAAATTTTTGCGTCTCGTAAAAGAAGGCAATTGGAACGAAGCGCTCGACATAGCACGCAAACAAGTTGCCGATGGCGCTATGGTGCTCGACATCAATATGGACGACGCTCTCCTCGACACTCGCAACTTAATGGTGAAATTTCTACGTTTGCTTGCCAGTGACCCCGTAACAGCGTCAATACCATGGATGATAGACTCATCGGATTTCGACGTTATTGAAGACGCCCTCAAAAACGTTGCCGGAAAAGCTATTGTCAATTCAATATCACTCAAAAAAGGCGAAGAAGAATTTCTACGCGAAGCTCGTACCATAGCTCGTTATGGTGCGGCTGTGGTTGTTATGGCGTTTGATGAAGAAGGTCAGGCTGCAACGGCACAGCGTAAAATCGAAATATGCGAACGCGCCTATAAACTCCTCACCGAAAAAGCCGGATTCAAACCGTGTGATATCATATTCGACCCCAATGTGCTCACCGTCGCTACAGGTATGCCCGAACATGACGCTTACGCTGCCGACTACATCGAAGCGGTGCGATGGATAAGCACTAACCTTCACGGAGCCAAGACTAGCGGCGGCATAAGCAATTTGTCATTCTCGTTCCGTGGCAACAACTACATACGCCAAGCTCTCCACGCCGTATTCTTATACCACGCTATCGACGCCGGGTTGTCTATGGCTATCATGGACCCGGCGGCAAAAGTAACATACTCCGACATTCCCGATGACTTGCTTACCGTGCTAGAAGATGTTGTTCTCAATCGTGATAGCGAAGCATCGTCACGTCTTATATCTATTGCAGGGAAATATATTGAACAATCACAGCAAAACGCCGAACAGACAAGCGCTCCAACACGCCCGGAATCGGTAGACGAACGTTTGCAACTGGCGCTACGAAACGGCGATGACTCAGAACTCGCCGACGACTTAATGATTGCGCTTGCCGAAAAAGGGTCGGCAAATGCTATCGTTGAAGGTCCGCTCACTCAAGGCATGGAAATTGTGGGCAAGCTATTCGAAAGCGGTAAAATGTTCTTGCCTCAAGTTGTTCGCAGTGCTCGAGTAATGCATCGTGCCGTTGAAATACTTCGTCCTCATCTCGAACAACAAGCCAACGGAAAAAGCAAAGGACTATTTTTAATGGCAACAGTAAAAGGTGACGTACACGACATTGGAAAGAATATTGTTGATGTTGTGTTGCGTTGCAATAATTTTGAGGTTATCGACCTTGGTGTACAAGTTGACGCTGCAACAATCGTCGATGCCGCAAAACGTTACAAGCCTAACTTTATCGGTCTTAGCGGATTGATATCCCCGTCGCTAAACGAAATGGCAGTAACAGCAAAAGCACTTTCGGATGCCGGTGTCAATGTGCCGCTATTCGTTGGCGGCGCTGCTACTTCTACACGCCATACTGCATTGAAAATTGCACCTTATTATGATGGTGTTGTCATTCGCGTTGGCGATGCGGCTCAAAATCCTATCGTGGCAAATCGTTTGATGGCTGATTTGGACACTGAATCTCGCAAAATAAAAGAGGCCCAAGAAGAAATTTGTCGCAACGAAACGTCTACGGCGGTTGGTGATATAGACATTAATGCCAACGAATTTAAAATCGATTGGAACAAAGAAGTTAAATCCGGAAATATACAAGCGCCGTCATATCTCGGAGCAAAAACCTTGCCCGGCATTGCTATCAAAGACATAATACCGTATATCAATTGGGCATATTTTTATGGTTGCTGGCGCGTTCATCCCGAAAGCGAGCACGCTGTCACCCTACGCCGCGACGCCGAAGCGATTCTTAATGAAATGATAGCAGCAAAAGCTGAGATGAACGCACGCGTGGCATTTTATGAGGCTTATGCTTCCGAGGACAGCATTGTTATAAATACCGACAATGGAGATTCTATCACAATCCCCACCCCTCGCCAACACGCTAATGCAACAACAGAAGCCAAGCTTAGTCTCGCTGATTTTATCGCGCCAAAAGAATATGGCGACCACATCGGTTGCTTTGTTGTTACAATAGGCCAAAAAATACGCACCATGCTTGCCGACGCAATAGCAAGCGAAGACGATTACCGCATAATCTTGCTAAAATCTGTCTGCGACCGTCTTGCTGAAGCAACATCAGAACGTTTGCACTATCAAACCCGAACTACATTGTGGGGCTACGCACCTGACGAAAAAGAAGATTTTGACAACTTCCGCCACGATGCATATCGCGGTATCCGTCCGGCAGTTGGATATCCATCATTGCCCGACCAATCGCTAATGCACACCTTGGCGAAACTTATTTCACCGAAGGAAATCAATGTAGAAGTAACAGTAAATGGCGCACTAAACCCGTCAGCTTCTATTGCCGGATTTTACTTCGCCTCTCCGCATAGCCGTTATTTCAGCGTGAAATAATTAGGTCCAAGTATAAGTCTTGTGCTTGTTAAGACGCGAACGTATAGTGCGAATTAAACGACGGAAGGGATAGGTAGCTGTAAACCACGGCAATGTTAATAGCAATGCGCGTGATTTAAACGCCTTCATTACCGGACGCCAGATGATGCAGTCTATTGCAAACATAAGCAATATTATTGCAACGCCGATACTAGTCGCAAATAAATTTGGAAGGTTGATATATATTGCCGTTATTGCCATCGCAATAGCGGCAATTTGTAACCAGCCAATCATAGGAAACAAAAAGCGAGGACGACGACGAATAAATCGTTCTGTAAATACATGATGTAACATTCGTTCGTTGAATACTCGCGGATGATTACCATAACGGACTTGAACCATTGATTCGTCGGACAACTCTACGGCTGTATTTTTGCCGTTAGCAATTTCGCTGATAAAAATATCATCGTCGCCATAATGTAAATTCAACGAACGGGCAAAACCTTTATTTTCGAGGAATGTTTTTTTGCGATACGCGATATTAAATTCCGTACCTCTAAACGGATGCCCCGCCACAGCAACGGCAAGCCATCGTAAACTATCGGCAACCTGATCAAAAGCACGACAACGATAACCGAATGCCTTATCTTCGCCTACTTTTGCATATGCATAACCCAGCACAATGTCAATGTTGCCGTTCTTGTCAAAAGAGTGCATCATTTTACGAAGCCATAGCGGCGATTCGATAACGGCAGACGTTGTGGTTAAAACGGTAACGTCATAACGCGCAGCTTTGATGCCCAAGGTCAACGCCAATTTTTTACGGCTCAAATTAACAACGCCTTCCGGTGTAAATGTAAGATACAAGTTCGGGAACTGCGCACGCAACATATTTACCGTGTCTCGGACATCTGCCGACTCGCCCTCATTAACAACAATCACCTCGTAAGATGTTGGATAATCTTGCGTTAGCAATGAGCGCAACAAATCTTCAAGCGCCTCGGAGTCGCCTTGCGAATATACAACAACCGATGCCGGAACATAGTCCGCATCAGCTTTATCTTGACGATCAAAGTTGGCACGTCGCCAATGACGAAACACCGAACGAACGCGCAATAAATATAAAATTGCGAGCAATAGCACACAAAAAAAAGAGGCTAACAAAAGCCACAAAACCGGGGCTGATATGATGGGCGAGAAATACATTTACGGCGATTTTTTTACGTCGACTTTGTGCCGACTTTTTATGTTGCAAAGTTAACATAAAAAACTGCGATAGACAAACCTTACCACATTTTATCGAAAGTTTTATCGGACTTTGACATTCCATGATCGTTTGAGATATCTACACAAAACTATTTCAACTTGTTCCAACAAACAATATTGCGCAACACACGTTATAACTAAACATGCCGAGACACATCCACTTGAGAGAAAATAGCAGCACCACTATTAACAAATCACTCGAGTGGATTTTCATTACAATTGCCTTAATTTTTTAACCGAACAAATAATATACACCTTTTATTCCTGACTTTTTATTAATTTTGCATTCTGCAGTCAGTAATCTATCGGTTTGCGCACATCAATCATAACTAAAAATCTAAACTGATTTATGAATTTTATTCTTATTATAATTGTTGGCATTATCGTTATCTTAATTATCGTGTTAGCGATGCTTAGAGAATATATTAAGAACGAAACGAACAAGCTCTCCAATACAATAAGCAACATACCATCATATTATTATGAGAAAAACAAATACGGACAAAATCTCAAAAATATTGTTCGTTTTGATATACCAAACGACCTTAGTAATAGCTTTGAAAACGAATACATAAGCAATCAACAAAAGCAGGATTTTATAAACCATTACGAAGCATATTATCAAGAAATTTATCCTAAGCTTATTAAACTTGAATCTTTTAAAATTACACCTTCGGAAACAATTAGCAAATTCTGTCATGATTATGAATCAATCAACGAATTAGTTAATGAGCACAACAACAAAGTAATAAGTATATTACTTGAAACATATCAAGAATTTTTCGATCATTGTTTGACATATCCATTGGATATGCAACAACGACGATCGATTGTTTCCGAAGAAGAAAACTGCCTTGTTATAAGCAGTGCCGGAAGCGGAAAAACATCTTCTATCGTTGGTAAAGTTAAGTACCTTACCGAAATTAAAGGTATTGATCCGGAACGGATTTTGCTCATCAGCTACACACATAAAGCAGCTGCAGAACTCACCACAAGAATGGCAACACCGGGCTTAATTGGTTTAACATTCCATAAGTTAGCCATTAACATTATAAGTAAAGCTACCGAAATAAAGCCAACTATCTGCGACAACACAGAATCGTTAATTACCAATATTTATCATGAACTTATAGCTGACTCAACATTCAAGAAAAACGTTTTAAAATACTTTATTGATTATCAGATCGACGAGCCTGATGACGAGTATAAAATACGCAAAAAGCTATCCGAACAAAAGAAATCACAATTGAAGTCCTTTGTGCCGGATATGGATGGTAATATCTTTTATGTCAAGAGTAAGCAAGAACAAAAAATATGCCTTATTCTGTCATCATTTGGGGTAAAATTTAAATACGAAGAGCCATACGAACATCAATTAAGCGACTCTACACACTCTCAATACAAACCGGACTTTTCAATCTATTATGAAGATGGAAATGAAACCAAACGCATATACCTTGAACATTTTGGCATCGATGAGTATGGCAATGTTGCTCACCACTTTGCAGAAGAAAATAACACAACACAAGAAGAAGCCAACAAAAAATACAATGATGGAATATCTTGGAAAAAAGCAACTCATCAGAAATTCAACACAACTTTATTAATCACAACAAGTGCCAACTTTCATCAATCCGAAATCAGTGAATTAGTGCGCAAATTATTAATTGACGCCGGTGTGCCAATTAATGAAAATACTGAAGATTTATATAATTTACTTTTACCTATCAATAGTAGACAAGAGAGTGCATTCATTCGACTTGTCTCGTCCTTTGTTGCATTATTAAAATCAAGTTGCAAAGCTATTTACGATATTTTAGAACAAGCAAAAAACGCATATGATAATCGAAGCGTATTTATTATCGAAAACATATTTCAGCCCGTATATGAACGCTATAAATTTGCGCTGCAACAGCGAAACGAGTTGGATTTTACTGATGCAATTCTTCTAGCGACACAAATATGTCGCAATCAACATCTTGTCTCATACGACTACATTATTGTAGACGAATTTCAAGACATTTCAATTGATCGATATAAATTTCTCAAAGCATTACGCGAAGCTAATCCAACGACAAAACTATATTGCGTTGGCGATGATTGGCAATCTATATATCGATTTTCCGGTAGTGATATGTCGCTTTTTAATCAATTTCCCAACTATTTTGGTGCTACTGATATTAACAAAATTGAAACGACTTATCGATTTTGTGAACCTCTCGTTTCTTTGTCTTCAGATTTCATACAACGCAATAGTATCCAAATTCGAAAGAATATTCACTCATTCAATTCAGACAAACAAACAGATTTGCTTTTATATGCTTATAACAAATCTAATTATTGCACAACAATAAAAGAGATTATTTCGAACACGCCTGCTAATAAAACTATTCTCTTATTAGGTCGATACTCTTTCGATGATTATTATCTTTCAAAAGTGTTTCAATCCATAAAAGAAGGTAATCGGTTCTTTTACTTAATCGAAGATCGAAAAATTGAGTTTTTAACGATTCACAAATCTAAAGGATTGGAAGCCGATTATGTTATTATTTTGCAATGTAATAACGACTCTTTTGGTTTCCCTTCTATCATTAGCGACGACCCTGTTTTGAATTATGTTCTAACAACAGCCGATCAATATCCTTTTGGCGAAGAGCGCAGATTATTTTACGTCGCTATAACTCGCGCAAAAGTAAAAACACATGTATTATATGACAAAGAATATCCTTCTATTTTTGTTAATGAATTATTAAATCCGGAAAAGACTTCTGAAGACATCAATACACCTCATCGAAATGCAAACAAAAGATGGACGGCAAAAGCCGACAAATTCTTATTGCAATTACATTATGAAGGTAAAAGTATTAAATATATTTCCAACAAAATGGGACGTAGTCAAACTTCTATTATTATGCGTTTGGAAAAACTCAAACAATAAAATTTCTAGCGTTTATAATGTATTCAATTATTTATCTAGTCTTCGTTTTTTTGTGATGACATATTTAATTGCTTTAGGGGCTGTGAGGAGTGCTATTATGCAGCCGAAGATATCGGCGGCGAAATCGTATGGATCGCAACCGCGACCTAATCCCATCCATTGTTGTAAAATTTCTATTACGCCGCCTAATATTGCCGACGCTAATGCACAAATGAGCATCTGACGAAATGTCGGATTTTCGGCGTGGTGGCTTCGGGTATAGTCGAACGCCCATGCTCCTGCTAGTCCGCCAAACATTATTGCATGGATAAGTTTATCGAGATGGGGAATTTTCGGTAAATTATCAACGCCTGCCGGGTCGGGGTATAGTGTTGCATATAGCACAACTGCCAATGTGAGCGTAGAGGGCAACCACGTTGTTATTGTATGCAAGCGTGCCATCAGAAAGCTATATATTCACGCGGGTTTAATGCCGTGCCGTTATGCCACAATTCAAAATTCATAGGCATTTTTGATGTTGTATCAGCAATACGTTGCCCGGCAGCGACACGAGTTCCGACATTGACGTATACATTACCCAAACCGCTGAAGGTGCTAACGAAATCGTTAGGATGCTGAACAATAATCGTTGTGCAACCATCATTATCAATAGTCATCGCAACGACAGAACCACGGTATATTGCCGATACCGGCACAGCGCGATTTATAGTAAAAGCAACACCCCCGGAAGGTAAAGGATGACACTCGGCAGATGCGGTCAATGGCGATGTAAAAATCATACCTTCGGCAGCAATAGGAGCGAGGACAGAAAGGTTGAACCGTTCTTCTTGTTCATAACTACGAACAAACTGGCGTTCGGCATCGCTGGCTGCCAAGAGGCTGTCGATAGAGTGAGGTGTTGAGCTTGTTATGGTGTCGTTAGGAGTAGCTTCGCCTCGAAGAATAGCACGAATATTAGCGGCATAATCTGCTCGTCTTTGTGTTTCAATTTCAAGCGAGTCCAAACGGAAAGCCGCTTCGAGATATTGCGCTCTCAAATCACCGCTCAAGGCACCGGGGAGTAAGGTCCGAACGGGTGTATAAGCAAACAAGCACCAAAACAGCACACTAAAAAAGAATAACGCAACAATCACAGCAACAGCGACATTGCTGCGCGAAAACTTATAGCTCCGCTCACAAGTGAAGCTATTTTCATTGACAATATCGAGCCTGTATCTTGCTCGACGATTGACATCAGATGCCTTTGTGCGATTTTTTTTGACGTCCTTTTTGTTCATGTTGCAAATTTACTCATTTTCCTCAACTTTTAAAACCATGTATATTAAAATTCGCACATAAGTCGCGGCAATGCTGTCTGATTATAAATAAGTAGTTTAATAATTACGGTACAGCACAAAAAAAATTTGCTATGGTCAAAAAATAGCCGTAACTTTGCACAAATAAACAAACAGAAAAATAAATGGAACTCAAAGGCACTATAATCATGGCGCTTCCCGAAGTTTCCGGCATTTCAAAAGCCGGAAACGCATGGAAAAAGCGCGACTATGTATTGGAAAATACCGAAGGCAACTTTCCCCGCAAAGTAGCTTTCACATGCTTCGGCGCCAATGCCGACAATGTACAACTCAATGTAGGCGACAAGGTTATAATCTCGTTTGATTTGGAATCACGCGAATATAATGGTCGCTGGTATACCGAAGTACGTTGCTGGCGTGCCGTTCCCGATACCGACGCTGCCCCTGCAGTAGCCGCTGCTCCTGCTGCCGCTCCTGCCGTTGCCGCTCCCGCTGCCGGTGTTGCAGCACCTCCTCAAATGCCTGCCGGCTTTGACGACGATCTTCCCTTCTGATTTCCAAAACTCCAAATATGGCAATAGAACTTAAAAACCTCACCAAGCGTAGTGAAAACTACTCCCAGTGGTACAACGAACTCGTTGTAAAAGCCGACCTCGCCGAACAATCGGCAGTCCGTGGCTGTATGGTAATTAAGCCTTACGGCTATGCCATTTGGGAAAAGATGCAGCAGACCCTTGATAAGATGTTCAAGGCAACCGGCGTTCAAAACGCTTACTTCCCCTTGCTCATCCCTAAATCATTCCTCTGCCGCGAAGCCGAGCACGTTGAAGGCTTTGCTAAAGAATGTGCTGTGGTTACACACTATCGTCTAAAGAACGATCCTAACGGCACCGGCGTTATCGTTGACCCGGAAGCGCGTCTTGAAGAAGAATTAATCGTTCGACCCACAAGTGAAACTATCATTTGGGGCACATATAAAAACTGGATACACTCATGGCGCGACCTGCCCGTGTTGTGCAATCAGTGGGCTAACGTTATGCGTTGGGAAATGCGCACTCGTATGTTCCTCCGCACTTCTGAATTCCTTTGGCAAGAAGGCCATTGTGCCCATGCTACTGCAGAAGAATCAGAAGCTCGTACCACTCAAATGATTAAGCTATACGCCGAATTTGCACAAAAGTACATGGCAATGCCTGTTACTATCGGTGTAAAGACCGCTAACGAACGTTTTGCCGGAGCGCTTAACACCTACACCATCGAAGCAATGATGCAAGATGGCAAGGCCCTCCAAGCCGGCACATCGCACAACCTCGGACAAAACTTTGCCAAGGCGTTCGATGTTACTTTCGTAAACCGCGACAACCAACCCGAATATGTATGGGCAAACTCGTGGGGTGTAAGTACTCGTCTTATGGGTGCGCTCATCATGACCCACTCTGACGACAACGGTTTGGTGCTTCCTCCTCACCTCGCTCCTATTCAGGTTGTTATCATTCCTATCTACAAGAATTCAGAACAACTCGCCGCTATCACCGAGCACGTTAACCCCATCATCGAACGCCTCGGTCAGCTCGGCATCTCGGTAAAATACGACGATGCCGAAAACAAGCGTCCCGGCTTCAAATTCGCCGACTACGAACTCAAGGGTGTTCCCGTACGCCTTGCTATCGGTGCGCGCGATATCGAATCCGGTTCTGTTGAAGTTATGCGTCGCGACACCCTCGAAAAGCACACTGCTCCACTCGAAGGTATTGCCGACTATATCAACAGCCTTCTCGAAGAAATTCAAGCCAACATCTATCAGAAAGCTCTTGCAATGCGTAACGCAAACACATACGTTTGCGACAGTTACGACGATTTCAAAGCTCGCATCGAAAATGGCGGTTTCTTCCTTTGCCACTGGGACGGCACTACCGAGACAGAAGAACGAATCAAAGCCGACACCAAAGCTACAATTCGTTGCATTCCTCTCGACCTCCCCGAAGAAGAAGGTGTATGTATGGTTACAGGCAAGCCCTCTAAGCGCCGCGTAATCATCGCTCGTAATTATTAATACTCCCATAATCGCCGGAATCCGCAGAGTTTTTTAGCTCTGCGGTTTTCGGCGACTTTAACACCTGTCTGAATCCATGTCTGAATCTCACCCTGTTATCGCATTGGTGGTGCCATGCTATAACGAAGCTGCCGTCTTACCTATTTCTATTCCGATACTGCTTGGAATACTTGACCGCTTGCGCGACTCCGATTTAGCGTCAAAAGATAGTTTTATCATTTGTAGCGATGACGGCTCTAGCGACGCCACATGGCAAATCATTGGTGACTTACACAACAAGGACCCACGAGTTCAAGGCATTATGTTGTCGCACAACCGCGGCCAACAAGCAGCGATTATGGCAGGGCTTACAGACGTTACATCTCGTTGCGACGCCGCTATCACTATCGATGCCGACTTACAGGACGACCCTGATGCCATCATCGAAATGGTGAAACACTTTAATGAAGGCAACGACATCGTTTACGGCATCCGAGCGTCACGACGCTCTGACACCTGGTTTAAACGCAACAGCGCACGTGCTTTCTATCGCATTCAAAACGCCTTAGGTGCCGAAACAATTTACGACCACAGCGAATTCCGCCTCATGAGCCGACGGGCTCTTTTAATGCTTGCGGAATATGGCGAAAGCAATGTGTACTTGCGCGGTATTATGCCGCAGATAGGTCTTAAACACACAACCGTCACTTACGATCGCAATATGCGCATCGCCGGCAAAACAAAATATTCTTTTGTTAAGCTGCTGAGCGTTTCCATCGACGGCATAACATCCTTTTCCGCCCGTCCGATGCGACTAATCTTCATGGTCGGGCTCGTGTTACTACTTTTGGACATCATCATTGCCGCTTGGGTTTTCACATCTCACTTCCGCGGATCAGCAATATCCGGCTGGGCATCGTTGATGCTGTCGTTATGGTTCTTAGGCAGCTTGATATTGATGGCTCTCGGTATTATCGGCGAGTATATTGGCAAAATATTCATCGAAGTAAAGCACCGCCCACGCTTTGGAATTCAAGAACGTATTGGCGACAAATAAGACATAATCTCTCCTGCAATGAACACCTCCGAGACTACAATCGACATTTATCAACCGGACTATTCCACCACCCTCTCACTCCCCTACGCCGACCAAGGCATCCAAGCAGGCTTTCCGTCACCGGCACAGGACTATATCAGCGAATACATCGATTTAAACCGCGAAATAGTGCGACATCCGGCAGCTACTTTCTATGGCAGAGTAAGAGGAAAATCTATGATAGACGAAGGCATTGAGCCCGGCGACTTATTAGTTATCGACCGCTCGCTAGAACCCGCCGACGGCGACCTCGCTGTCTGTTGTCTCGATGGCGAATTCACTCTCAAACGTATACGCTTACGCCCTAATGCAGTATGGCTCGTGCCGTCGAATGAAAGT
Organism: uncultured Bacteroides sp.; assembly: GCA_964518705.1. Taxonomy (GTDB): domain Bacteria; phylum Bacteroidota; class Bacteroidia; order Bacteroidales; family Muribaculaceae; genus CAG-873. The sequence continues at coordinate 2,882 of CAZFGV010000012.1, read as the reverse complement.
TTCGACCCTATGCTCGTAACTCCAGAACATAGTTTCGAAGTGTGGGGCGTGGTGACTCACACGATAAAAAATAATCGTCGTCCTCGTCAACGACGATGCAATATCAATTCCGAAGACTAAACATCCGCGCCGCAAGCTAATGACCGGACTGATAGACTGCAACAATTTTTTTGTTTCGTGCGAACGCGTGTTTAATCCGCGCTTGCGAAACGTGCCTGTCGTTGTGCTGAGCAATAACGACGGCTGTGTTGTGGCGCTATCGAACGAAGCAAAAGCTATCGGACTGCACCGCGGCGACCCTTTGTTCAAAATTCAGCATCTCGTAAAGCGCCATAACATACAAGTGCTGTCGGGCAATCATAGGCTCTACGGCGATATGTCGCAACGCGTTATGTCAACAATCGCAGCTGTCGTTGGCGATGTGTGCGTTTACTCTATCGACGAAGCTTTTATAGACTTCAGCGCTTGGGCTAACAGCACAAACAATAGCTTGGTAGATATTGGCAAAGAAGTTGTTCGACGCGTACGGCGCGACGTTGGAATACCAACATCTCTCGGCATCGCTCCGACCAAGACCCTGGCAAAAATCGCCTCGCGCTTCGCTAAGAAGTACCCAGCCTACCGCGGCGTGTGCCTTATCGACACCGACACCAAACGCCGAACAGCCCTTGAAATGACAGCAATAGGCGACGTTTGGGGCGTGGGGAGACGATTAGTGAAACGCTTTGACGCTTATGCCATTCGCACCGCAGCTGATTTTGCCAACATGACAGAAGATAACGTCAACAAGATTGTTAACATCTCGGGATGGCGCACATGGCGCGAACTTAACGGTATGCCGTGCATTGATGTAACATCAAACGATGCCGCACCGGAACAAATGTGTTGCTCTCGCTCGTTTTCCGACATGATTACGGACCCCGCCAAGCTCGCCGATGTGATGTCGTTATTTGCCACCATGCTCGGACGTCGCTTACGCAGTAAAAGCCTAGCAGCAACGGGGGTTAACGTATTTATTCAAACAAATTCGTTCCGCGAAGATTTGCCACAATATTCCGCCGCTGCATATCGTGCTCTTGCCGAACCGACTAACGACAATATAACCCTCGCCACTACGGCTACTGATATTTTAAACACTATTTGGCGTAAAGGCTTTGCCATCAAACGTGCCGGAATAATTATTCCCGAAACGTGCGACGCCACTCATATTCAGCAATCACTATTCACCGACCGCAACAATACCGACCGACGACAGCGACTCATGAAAGTGCTCGACTCGATAAATTCGTCATCGCTATCGCACGACACCGTACATCTGGCATCATATATGCCCGTTGAAAGCGTCGCACGGTGCGAACAAAGGTCGCCTAATTATTCCACTCGTCTTTCTGACATTATTTCTATAAACTAATGGACCACAAGCAATTTCGCAAACTACTCAGCGAGCGCACCGGCGCTAATGCTAACGATATTGACGCACTCACCGAAGCCTTATCGGCAGTGATGCGACGCGCTTTCACTGATCTCGACGCCGTTGCCATTCCTGCCTTTGGAACCTTCACTCCGGTAAAGCACGACGAAGAAATTTCTACAGACCTCAGCACCGGTAACCGCATGTTATTACCGCCCGAAATTCGACTCGAATTTACTCCCGGCGCAAATTTATTGCGACGCTTGGGAGATGTTGATGAAGTGATTCCATCTAAATAATACAATTTATTTTAACCTATGATCGAAACTATAATTATTCTCGGCCTTGCGTTGGCGGCAGCTATTGTTGCGATAGTAACATTAATGTCGCGCTTATCGGCAACAAAAATCGCCATCGCCACCGAACGCGCCAATGCCGACGCCGCACGTCAGGCTCTGGAACGCGAATGTCTGCAACACGCATCTGCAATAACAACTATCAAAAACGAGGCGGCAAATAATTTGGCACAACAACGTGCCGATGCCGCTCAAGCGCTCGCTACTGCTAAAAATGACGCCGCCGTAACTTTGGCTACTCTTAAACAAGAATATGCCGGAAGTCTCGAACGTCAAAAAGCCGAATTCGAACGTGTCTACAACGCCTTGGAAGCTCGTTTTAAAGAACTAGCAGCTAAAGCGCTGGCAGACAATGCTGAAAATCTTCGTCAACAAAATCGCAACGGCCTTGCAGAAGTGCTCGAACCGATGAAAGACAATCTCGAATCTTTCAATAAAACCATCTCAGAGCAACATAACGAAGCTACAAGGCAACGCTACTCTTTAAACGAACGCGTCAAAGAGCTTATTGACCTCAATAACACCATCGGCGTCGAAACTCGCCGCCTAACTGATGCCATCCGTGGCAACACTCGAATGCAAGGTAATTGGGGCGAAATGATTCTTGACAATATTCTTAGTCAAGCCGGATTCCGTCGAGGATATGAATACACCGTGCAAACTTCAGCTCCGGACGAAAATGGAAAACAATGCCGTCCTGACGTTATAATTAATTACACCGACGGTCGCAAGATTATCATCGACTCTAAAGTATCGATTCAAGACTATGTCAAGATGCTCAACGCCGACAACGAGGACGCACGCAAACAATATGCTCAAGCACACGTCGCTTCGGTGCGTAAACATATAACAGAGCTTAAAGATAAACGCTATCAAGATGTTATAGGCAAAGACGGGCTCGACTATGTGCTTATGTTCATCCCTCATGAAGGGGCATTCCTTGCCGCGCTAGACATCGACAATCAACTGTGGCAAACCGCGTATGACAACCACGTGCTCATCATCTCGCCAACTCATCTTATGTCGATTGTCAAACTTATCGAACAAATGTGGCGCCAAGAAAAACAAAATACTAACGCTCAAATGATTGCCGCACAAGCTTCGAAGTTGCTAGA
>CAZFGV010000011.1:0-59335 GCA_964518705.1 uncultured Bacteroides sp. | reverse complement strand
TGTTTTACAACATGTTACAAAAAAAAAGAGGCTGCGCCTATTTTGACACAGCCTCACCTGCAAGCTGTTATTAGGAAGTAAAATGTCTGGGGACGCTAACGCGGCCCTTGCGGACAATCAGATTATTGATGTTCGTACTTAAGAGTCATCGAGGGCTGGTCGCAAACTTCAGCAGGACCGAAGTATTGGATAGGACCGGGGTACATGTAGCATGTATTCTGAGCCCATTCGTCACGCTTAGAAGCGAACTTCTGGAAGGGAGCGCCGTCGAGACGTACGAGTGCCTTTTGGATTACGGGCTTGTCTTCTGCATTACGACGTTCGATGTTCATCATCATGGTGATTGGAATACCACCGGGGATCCATTGAACAGCGGGTTTAACGAGGTTGCGGATAGAAGACATATAACCTGTTACGCCGGCATTGATAAGAGCTGAAGCATTGTAGCCGAGTGAGTAGCAGTAGTCAGCGTCGAAGTTAGAGGGGTCAGCGCAACGGCCTTCGTAACCGAAGAAGTGGTGGAGCGCTGAGAATTTGCCATTGAAGTTAGCATCAGCAGCGAGCTTGTCTGCAACGAGACCGCTGAGGAGCTTTTCTGTTTCGATGAGTGAAACCTGAACGTTACCGTGGGGGTCGCGGTCGAGCATGAGCTGACGTGCAACTGTCTGGGGAAGTTTGTTAAGAACAGCAACGTTTTCAGCAGCGAGGTTGCCAAGGATGAAAGCGGTGAGTTCTTCTTCGTTCATCATCGATACCTGACTCTTGTTAGCACCGAGGAGCTCGTTGAGTTCAGAGATGAGACGCTTGATTTCGGGGATGAATTCGATAAGACCTTCGGGGATGAGGATAGTACCGAAGTTGTTACCTTCAGCCGCGCGAGCGGCTACGATAGAAGCGATGTAATCAACAACCTGGTCGAGGCTCATGTTCTTAGCTTCGATTTCTTCAGAAACGAGGCAGATGTTGGGCTGAGTCTGAAGTGCACATTCGAGAGCGATGTGGCTTGCTGAACGACCCATCAACTTGATGAAGTGCCAGTATTTCTTTGCTGAGTTACAGTCACGCTGGATATTACCGATTACTTCAGAGTAAACCTTTGTAGCGGTATCGAAACCGAAAGAAGTTTCGATAACGTCGTTTTTAAGGTCACCGTCGATAGTTTTGGGGCAACCGATAACCTGAACGCCGGTGTTGTTGTTCTTGTAGTATTCAGCAAGAACGGCAGCGTTAGTATTAGAGTCGTCACCACCGATGATTACGAGAGCAGAGATGCCAAGTTCACGGATGATTTCAAGACCCTTGTCGAACTGTTCTTTCTTTTCGAGTTTTGTACGGCCTGAACCGATGATATCGAAACCGCCGGTGTTGCGATATTCGTCGATGATAGGAGCTGTAAGTTCAATGTAACGATGGTTGATAAGACCGTCGGGGCCCATAAGGAAACCGAAGAGACGGCTATCACGGTGAATCTTCTTAATACCGTCGAAGATACCGCAGATTACGTTGTGACCACCGGGAGCTTGACCACCTGAAAGAATTACACCAACGTTAACGGGCTTGCCGGGAGCGGGGGCTGAATTCTTTTCAAAACGAATTTCGGGGAGGCCATAGGTGTTGGGGAAGAGAGCCTTGATAGCTTCCTGATCGGCTACTGACTGTGTAGGCTGACCTTCTACAACCTTAACAGGGCCTTGGAGAGCTATAGGCAGCTTAGGCTGATATGCTGCACGGGCTTTCTGTAAAGCACTTTTTTTCATTGCGTTATATAGCGTGATTTAGTAGATACATTTGAGTTTGCAAAGTAAATAAAAAATTTCGTAATTAATGCATTTGAAATGTGAATAAGTGTTGCAAATGCAAGAATTATAATCAGCCGCCTCGTTATTTTCGAAACGGCTGATTTTTATTCGCTTTTATTTACTTTATAACGACTTTAGAGAAGCGGAACTGAGCCGGTTTAGTCTTATTGGAATCGAGGGCAGCGAAATCTGCTGTGTCGCCAACGGTAAATGTTACCTCGGTTGCATCACCTTTCCAAGTAAGGGTTTCGTCGCCAACTGCTTGCGCGGGATCGAGTGTTCCAACTGACGGAGTAAAGGGACCGTACTGAGCGGTATTGGCTATTGTGAATACTATTTCTGTGAGTTTAGCGCCACTGATAGTCAAGGTGTTGCCCTTGTATAGTCGCATACCGTTAGAGTAGTATTTCGGCTTTGTTGTTCCTGAACCTTTGGTAAAGGTGAATGTATAGTCGCCGACAGTTACTGTAGCGTCACCTTCAATACCTTCGAAAGCAGAAAGATTAATAGCGCCGTCTTCAGACGGTGTTTCGGGGGTTTCTCCGCCGGTAGAACCGCCTTCATTGCCACCGGTGCTACCGCCTTCATTGCCGCCGGTATTGCCTCCGGTGCTGCCGGGAGCTGTATAGCTTACTACTTTGCTTCCTGTTGTAAGCTGGCGGGTGTTGCCATAGAAGTTAACCAAAGTACCGAACACAACAACTTCAGCACCTACGGCAAGTTGATCTTCTGCAGTAAACTTATCGCCATTAATCCAATAACCGCGATAAACACCGAGAGTTTCACCACCGACAGCATCGGCGATTGCATAGGTTGCATTACCGAACGATGTGCTGATTTCTGTTACTGAAGTGATGATACCTTTAACATACACGTCAGCCACCGAACCTTCAGCATCAAGCGCTCCTGAAACTTCAAGAGCTTTTGCTACATTATAAGGACTTGTTGCTGTTCCTTCGCCTTGGGGATTCGACGGAGTTGCAGAACCTCCGGTAGAGCCTTCAAATACCTTATCGGTAAGGTTCTTAATGCCGGGGCCACCGCAATATCTCATAATGTCGCCCTTTACTTCAAGTACTTTACCGAGGTTTTCGGGCTTATTAGCGAGTGCGAGTTCGCTTCGCATTGACGAGGGCAATTGAATACCGATACACTGATTCACGTCCTTACAATCGGGAGTAGGACCGAGAACAAGGTTGGTTGTCGCTGCATCTTCAGTGCTGAATTTTGTTCCAGAAAGTGTTGTCGAGGATCCGCCGGTAGGCATAGAACCTACGATATAACCCTTAACCCAAACGCCTGATTGAAGAGCTTCGTCTTTGCTTGGGGGATTAAAAGCAACAATCTGAGACACGTTATAGGGAGTGTCCTTCTGACCGTTACCATCGGCAATATCGCCGGGGGTAGGAGTCGGGGTCGGTGTTTCGCCGCCGGTAGAATCAATCTTATTTGCAGTCAAATTCTTAACACCGGGACCTCCGCAATATTTCATAATATCACCCTTGATAGCGAGTCTCTTACCGAGGTTGCCGGGCTTATTGGCCAAAGAGAGGTCGTCACGCATCGCTGTAGGCAACTGTACGGTAACACATTTTGAAACATCGGTACAATCGGCAGTAGGACCGAGAACAAGGTTGGTTGTCGCTGCATCTTCAGTGCTGAATTTTGTTCCAGAAAGTGTTGTCGAGGATCCGCCGGTAGGCATAGAACCTACGATATAACCTTCAACCCACACGCCTGATTGAAGAGCTTCGTCCTTGCTTTGGGGATTCATTGCGACGATTTGAGCGCAGTTGTAAGGATGATCTTCCGAGCCGTCACCGTCAGCAATTTCGCCACCGTCAACAACAACACCATCGATGCTAAACTCATCTGCCTTACCTGTATTACCGGTAAGACCATAAGTGCCGAGATAGGTTACCAAATTACCCTTAACCATGATTTCCTTACCGAGGTTACCGGGATTATCACGGAGGTTACCAACTTGTTGGAAAGCAGATTCCGAAGGCAAAGCAACAACGAGACATTCTTCAAAGTTGCGAGTGTCGGCAGAAGGAGCAATAACAAGAGTAGTAGAGGTAACAGTAGGAGCAGACCATTCAATATCGTCGTTAGAAGCTACAGTTTCAACAGCAGGAGCAACAGCACCTACGATATAACCCTTAACCCAACCGTTAGCCGACACATTGTTTTTGATGTCCTCAATAGCGTCAGTAACGCTGTATGGCTTATCATACGAACCGGGGACGTCACCAACTTCGATAACACCTTCGCGATCGATAAGAATAATCTGCCATGCAGAGTTATAGTAGCTGAGAATACCGACAACGTCGAGGTTGCCTGTGGGGATACGGTCTTCGGCAAACGAAGCGTAACCACTTGTACGAACAACCATTGTACCACCGTTGCGGTCTACGATAGTGCGGTTTTGGTCTTCATTAGCTGAGGTGTGATATACTGAGAAATTCTTCTGACCGCCATCAACGAAGTAAACATTCTTAAAGCGCACAAGTTGGCTTTGCCATTTACGCATACCTTCGGCAGTAGCAGAAATTTCAGCGAAAGAATTAACTACAAGAGTATCAATTTTTTCAGCTTCGGGCACACCATTAAGTTCGACATGACGCTGGAAATATTCGAGCGACATAAACGACACTTGATAAGTTTTGCCGTTAGTATACCACGACGGACGACCGATTTGTTGCAAAGCGGCATATTTGCCGATATACATACCGGTAACATCCATAACAATCTCTTGACCAACACGATAGTTTAGATAGAGATTATACGTATCGATAGAGAACGCCAACGCAGCAGTTTCGTCTTGAATAACGAGAGACTTGAAAACGTTGCTCTGTTCGTCCGAAGAAATCACACGGCCGTGGATAACGAAACGACGTGTCGAATCGTTAAGGTCGCGAATGGTATCGGCATAGTTTGTAGCATCATCCCAGAACATTTCTTTAAGTTCTGCAATGGTAGTGTTCGGAGTAACGCTTGCTACGGGGTTGTTGACAGCAGGAGCGTCAACATCGTCCTGACAGCTAGTAACGCCTACCGCTACAGCTGCTGCTAGTGCAAGAGCTTTAATAAAATATGATAATTTTTTCATAGCAGTAACGGTATTTATTTATTGCCGGTGATGACAAAGTTTTTAATTTCCCATGTATCGGCACCGTCGGCAGAGGCTTTGTAACGGAAAGCGACCTGTACCTTCTTTCCATCGAAAGCGCTAAGGTCGATATTACCCGAATTTACAAAAGTCCACGAACCGGCAGCGGGCCAGGTGGGGATTGTAAGTTCTGTCCATGTTGTAGCTCCTTCTTCTCGAGCAACAACACCGCAAAGACTTGTCAATGTTGTTTGGAATTTTGCGGCATGATCGAAAGATACGGCGCTGGATTTTACACCCGTAAGGTCCACTACGGGAGAAATGCAATAAGCTTCCGACGGAACAGCAACACTATTTACGAAAGTGCTGGCATTGAGATAATAGTTACCGAGATATTCCTTCCACTGCCATGCATATTGTGCAGTGCCAAGTTCGATGTTTTCGATAGTCCAACCGGCAGAGAGTTCGGTTTCGTTTTCACCGAGAGCGCTATAAATAGTACCTTCTACGGGTTTGGTATCTTCAGTAGCACCGCCACCGGTCTGACCGTTGTAGCTAACGATTTTGCTACCTGTGGTGAACTGGCGGGTATTGCCATAGTAATTTACCAAAGTACCGCAAACTACAACTTCGGCACCGGCAACGAGTTGATCGCTAGAGGTGAATTTATCACCATTAAGCCAATAACCACGATAAACGCCGAGGGTTTCGCCGTTAGCTGCATCGGCAATTGAATATGTTGCATTACCATATGATGTATCGATTTCCGATACAGTAGCGACAATGCCTTTAACATAAACATTTTCCACCTTACCATTGGCATCCAAAGCACCTGCAATTTCTAGGGCTTTGGCTACATTGTAAGGACTTGCAGCAGTACCTTCACCTTCCGCACCGGGAGCGACGGGGGTGTCAGGAGCTTCGCCATCAAAACCGATACATGAAGTTTCGTCAATAAGGGTCAACTGCCAATCGTTAGAGAAGTAGCTGAGAATACCTACAACGGTACCTGTGCCGTAAGGCATCAATTGGTCTGAGAAATCGGCATAAGAGCTATTGCGAACAATAAGAGTATTGCCATCCGCGTCAACAATATTACGATTAACAGTAGTGCTACCTGCATATTGCTGACCGGCTTCTTTCCAATGTACATTTTCGAACTTCACAAGACGGCTCTGCCATTTGCAAAGTGATTGTGTATCAGCTTTAGCAGCAACCACTTCGGGAATAGTAGCGAGAGTGGTATCGACCTTAGTCGGGTCAGGGAGAGCCGAGCCGTTACGGAAAACGTGAGTTGTAAATTCGGCTTCATCCATGAATGTCATTTGGTCACCGCTAATAGCACCGAATTGCAACAAATTGCGATAAGGACCAACAGAAAGACCTGTCGCATATACCGCTACTTCTTGTCCGAATGGGAAGAGCTCGTATATGTCATAGCGGTTTACCGAGAACGTAAGAGCAACCTGTTCACCGTCAGCATCTTTGGCTTGAATGATGATGTTCTTATAAATATTTCCCGACTCATCCGACGAGCACACACGACCTGTGAAAATAATGCTGTCGCCATTTTCGAGGAAACCGACTTGCTGAGGTCCTGAAGTGATTGTATTCCAAGCTAAAGACTTATAGTCCGAAAGCGAGATTGTGGTATCAACCTCAATTACAGGAGGAAGAATAACCGGCGGACGGGTAAAATCGTCATCGCAGCCCGAGATTAGCGCCGTAGCAGCGAGGGCGGCTGCGCATATGATATGGTTTGTTTTATTCATTTGGGTGAAAATCTTGGGGTTAGAAACGAATTCCGATGTTTAGATACATACGAATACCCTGGGCGTAGTTGTATCGGTTGGGATACTTAAGTCGGTCGTATTCTTTGGTATCAAGACGACCCTGCTGGTAAGCATATGTTACGACGTCCTTATTATTTAGGATATTTGTTGCATTTAGATTAACATTGAGACTCACCTTACGGTTGAGATAGATAATCTTACCAATCGATGCGTTAAGAGTAAACGCATTTTTGAGTTTGTCCTGAGTCGAAAGTTCTGCTACCTTATCAGCAAGTTCTTCTTCAGAATATCCGGGGAAGGTTTCCCACAATGAAGGAAGAGCTTCGTGATAACGGGGTGAGAGATTTACATAAGCATCGCCTTGCCAGGTTGCATTTACACCAAAGAACCAGTTTTTAGGAGCTGCCCAATCAATGCCTACGTTAGCTGCATATTGAGGAGTTGAGCCTACATAGTAGTTCTTGAGGTAAACTGTGCAAGTGGTATCCGGATACAAACCGTTTTCGATAGTGCGAGTACCCTGAGGATTGTTCTTGTATTGGAAACGTGAGTACATACCGGCAAAAGTAGCAGTCACGCTCGGGGTGATTTTGTATGCCATACCAAGTTCAACGCCCTTATTAACGCGACGTACGCCTGAAAGAACATAGTTGACAGAAGTCTGATAGTCTTCATCATAGAACATTGAACGTTCGATAGCGTTGTCAACGTTAGTATAGAATGCCGAGATAGAACCACGGAAACGACGATAGTTCCAAATGTAAGCAATATCGCCGGCGAAGTCGCGTTCGTTTTCTACGTTGTCAACAACAGTATTCTTCACACGGGGAGAAATGAACACTTGGTCGAAAAGCGGAGCGCGTGTGCCATATTCGGCATGGATAGCAAACTGATTGCGACCATCGAGCTTATAAATAGCACCGGCTTTGATGTTGGCGTTATCGAAACGAAGCATTTCGCTCTTGCCCTTAGAATTTTCGGGGGCACGTCCGTTACGCATCTTACCATCGCGCTGATATTGTGTGTAGCTCAACTGGAGGCCATAGTTGATGTCCCATTTGGGTAGGTTGATAACATTTTGCAACCATGCTTCAGCACGGAATGCATTGATATCGTAGTCGTATCCAAAACGATCACCCTTAGCAACGTGGCGGTTGGGGTTATCGAGGTCATTCTGAAGCTGATCGGGAGCGAGGGCGATAGTGCGGTCGCTGAAGGGGTCGATATCAAGCCAGAATTCACCGCCCATAAGGTCGCGGACGGTTTTGTAATTGCTTGAACGTGTGTAGTTAAAGCCTACACCACCCTGCAATGACAAGAACGAGTTGAGGCGTGTGTTTACATATGAATTAAGCATCACGTTGATTTGGTGATTGATGCGGTTTTCCATAATGTACGACGAGCCTTTCTTCTGATCTTCAGGAAGTTGTTCGTTCTGAATGTTGTTAAGGTAGTTGATTTGATACAAATCATCCCACTTGATCTGACGGAAATCTTCGTCAGTTTGCCACAATTCACGATACATTTCAGCAGCTTCGGGGTCGTCTCTATCTTCGAAATACGAAGGCAAATACTTGTAATATGCGGGATTAGGGTCTGATGCCTTATAGTAGTTAAGAGCAGTACGGTTGTAGTAAACCGAGCGGAAAGCGGCAGCGGTATTTACGATTGTATTATCTTTCTTATACAACCAGTTAAGCATCACTGTGGGGTCGAAAGTTTCTGTGATACGGCTTGAGCGCTTTTTGCCCTCTTGATAACCCCAATCAGGATTATAAAGATTCGAACCGGCGAGGTCGTAAGCTTCTTGAGTAACGGCACGACCTGTAGCACGCTGTGTAGGACCGCCGAAAGCTGTAAGAGTCAAGGAGTTGGCATCGTTAAATTTCTTCTCGATAGAGAGGAACAAACCTGCCGAGTTGTAGAATGTACCGTCCATAACACCTTCCTTGGCATAACGTCCGATAGCGCTGAAAGTAAATGCCCAGCCATGACGATTAAGACCTGTCGAATAGGTTGCCATAGCGCGCATCATATAGTTCGAATTTGTAAACGCTACCGAACCGTTAAATCCGGGAGCATACAAATCCGTAGTAGTGTTATAGTTAACACTGCCGGCAATATCGCCGAAAGCATAATTGCTGGCATCAAGACCGATAGTAGTCGTTTTGTTACGGAACGCACGGCTTGTCATACCCAAAAGAGTAGAGAAGCTAAACGAGCCGCGAACAAGGTCGTTCATGCGAATACCGTTGATGTATACGCTCTGATACTGGTTGTCGAGGCCGCGATAACGGAAATACATAGGTCCGAAGTTATACGACGCTGTGTTATAGTATACATTGTCGTTAGCACCTGTAAGAGCTGCTACCGACTGTGCAGTACCTTCGTCGTTTTCGAGCGCGGTTTCGTCGAAGATCAAATCTTCGGCATCGCCATAATAGTCAGAAGCCTGAACTTCGGCATAAAGGCGAATTTCACCTACATTCACGGTGACATCATCTATCACTACATCGGTAGCATAGCTTTGATAGCCATCGCATACAACGACAAGGACATCAGTCTCACCTTCGGGAATGTTGATACGGAACTGACCGTTGAAATTAGTAGACACTTGCGAGTCTTGGCCACGTAGCAACACCGACGCCCCGCTGATAGGGCTGCCGGTAGTGCCATTGACCACGACACCGAGTACCGTCGAGGCGGAGGCCCCGAGTGCCGGCAACAATGCCAGCAGGCACAGCAAAATAAACTGTCGTGATTTCATCTGTGTTTGTTTATGATGTGATTTACGTATTTGCCGAAAAAAATCATCAAAATTAATAAATTTATTTGAAATTACACAAATTACACACCGATAATAAACACAAAGTCACCGACAAACGGACATTTTTAACAATTACAGCTACAATATTTGCCACTCACACGCCACTTTCGCCAAAATGGCAATCTTCAGCCAACACAAAAAAAGGACACACTTTCGTGCATCCTTCTATATCTTAATTAAACGCTTGGGCTATCGCTCTTGCGGCGACTATACCATCTATCGCCGCTGACACTATACCGCCGGCATACCCGGCTCCTTCGCCAACAGGATATAATCCATTAAGGGCCACATGAGTAAGCGTTTCAGGGTTACGAGGTATTCTTACGGGAGAGGATGTGCGGGTCTCATCTCCGACAAGAACTGCTTCAGACGACAAAAATCCTCGTTGCTTGCTATCAAAAATCTTGAATGCCTCGCGCAATCGACGACTCACGGGTTCGGGCAATAGTTGGTCAACACGAGCGCTAAAGAGTCCCGGGGGGTATGAAGAGCGTGGTAAATCCGCCGACAATTTACGGCTAACAAAATCTGTCATACGTTGTGCCGGAGCTTGCTGTGTACCTGCTGAAGCGGTAAAGAAGGCGGTTTCGATACTTTCTTGGAAGTGCATCATCTTCAAAACTGCATCGTCGGTATCGGGAATATCGTCGGGCAATATTTCTACTACCATAGCGGCATTAGCCCACTGAGTGCCACGGTTTGCCGGAGACATACCATTGACAACAAGTTGTCCGGGAGCACTGGCTGCCGGAATTATATATCCACCGGGGCACATACAGAACGAATACACTGCTCTATCGTCAACACGAGTAAGCATAGAGTACTCTGCCGCCGGCAGATATTTACCTCTACCTTCGCGAGAATGATACTGCAATTGATCAATAAGGTGCTGAGGATGTTCCAAACGCACACCTACGGCAATACCTTTAGGCTCTAATGTTACGCCATCTTCATACAAACGCTGATACACGTCACGCGCCGAATGACCTGTCGCGAGTAGCACGGGGCCATGCCATTGATGTCCGTTGGCATCTATCACGCCAACAACAGCAGTACGGTCGTCATTAAACAATAGCGCCTCGACACGAGTATTAAAATGCACCTCTCCGCCACACGCCAAAATAGTTTCGCGCATAGCTTTTATCACCTTTGGCAAACGATCGGTACCGATGTGAGGATGCGCGTCAACGAGGATATCATGTTGCGCACCATGCTGATGAAATATACGCAAAACTTTTTCTACCGGACCGCGCTTTTTGGAACGAGTATACAATTTACCATCCGAGTACGCGCCCGCACCGCCTTCGCCGAAGCAGTAGTTAGAGTCCGGATTCACAATACCTTGACGGCATATCGCAACCATATCTGCACGGCGACTGTCAACGTCTTTACCGCGTTCGAGAACGATGGGACACAAACCTAGTTCTATCAGTTCAAGAGCTGCAAAAAGCCCGGCAGGTCCGGCTCCGACAACAACTACGCGCTGCGAGGTTGCTACGTTATGATACTCTATAGGCTCGAACACATTTGCCTGAGCATCAATTTCGTCGACGTGGACTATCACAGAAAGATTCACAACAACGCGACGTTGACGTGCATCTATAGAACGACGGCGAATATCAACTTTTTTAACTCGTTCGACGCTGACAGACAATTTATTAGCACACTCACGAGCAAGTTTCGCCGGAGTATATGCTGTTGCGGGATCGACGCGGAGGTCTAGGGTGTGTATCATATTATGATTTGGCGCTGAGACGCTTTGCAAGGCGTCGGTTTACTATTATCACCGTAGTGAGAGATAATACAAAGGTAACAAAATCGCTGCATGCCATCGACATCCAAACGCCTTTGACACCGAAAAATTTCGGCAAAATCAATAATAATGGCACCAGGAATATAAGTTGACGCGTAAGCGATTGAAATATCGACATTTGAGGCATTCCTATCGATTGGAAATAATTCTGAATCACAATCTGCGACCCTACCAAAGGATAGAACATAAAGAATATTCTAAATCCATCTCGTGCGATTGTTATCATACCGGCATCAGTGGTAAACATGCTGCTGATAATATCGGGCATCGTTTCTGTAAGGACAAAACCAATCACCCCGACAGACGTACCGAGGAAAATACCACGCATAAGAGTGTCGTGAACGCGTTTCCAATTCGAAGCGCCGTAGTTATAACCCAATATGGGTTGCATTCCCTGCGTGATGCCGAAAATTATCATTACAAAGAACATTGCCGTGCGGTTTACAATACCATATGCACCAACGGCAAGGTTGCCATCTGCTCCGGCTGTGTCTAGTAGTGCCTTATTAATAAACACCACCACCAAGCAAGCGCAGCAATTCATCAAAAAAGGCGATAGTCCGATAGCATATATTTTTCGAGCCAAAGTCCACGACAATTTCCAGCCATGACGAGAAAAGCGTATCGAACTTTTAGACGATAAAAAATGCGACAACACCCACACAAGAGCCGTACTCTGACCCATCACTGTGGCATACGCCGCTCCGGCAATTCCCCAATCGAAAACAAATATAAATATCGGAGCAAAAATAATGTTGACAAGCACCGAAAGTAGCGCCGACACCATTGCTTTGCGTGGATAGCCGGTAGCTCGCATCAAGTTGTTCAATCCGAGAAACACATACGTTATAGGCGTTGCAAGAATTATTATTCGCATAAACTCGCGTGCATAGGTAATGGTCTCATCGGTAGCTCCGAAGAAATATAATATCGGGTCGAGAAGAATCAAACCTGCCGTAACAATAAAAACAGCGTGTAACAAGCACATTATGGTAACATTACTCACCACTTCCGATGCTTTTACAGTATCGCGTTGCCCTAAAAAGATTGAGGAAATAGTAGCACCGCCGACAGCAACAAGAACGCAAAACGCCACAACGAGGTTCATCAGCGGAAAAGTGATAGCCAATCCGGTTATCGCCATAGCGCCAACGCCACGGCCTATAAATATACTATCAACGATATTATACAGCGATGTTGCCAAACTTGCTATAATAGCAGGCAAAGAGTAACGCCATAACAACTGACCGATAGTACCGGTGCCGAGATCTGACGTACTTGCGCCGGCATCTGCTGCTTTTAGATTTGATTCGTTCATAAAATACTATTGGATAGAGAATTGGCAATTATAACGAATACACACGAAGATAGTTTTAAATAAAAAAGCCGCTCGAAAAAATTCGACCGGCTTACTTAGTTGCGGGGGCAGGACTCGAACCTACGACCTTTGGGTTATGAGCCCAACGAGCTACCACTGCTCCACCCCGCGATGTTTTGACAATGCAAAGTTAGGGCTATTTTTTGTAATAGCCAAATCTTTAACTGATTTTAACTACATCCGCGCTGTTTTATTACCATTCTACCACTGAATTGTAGTATTCGGGCAATAAAAGTGTCGACAATAATGTCTCCGGATGCTTTTTTAAATATCGCTCTACGAGCTTATATCCTATATACCTACCAACTCTTCCGGGGGAATTGGGTCGAACTATATTTACTGTCGGAGATGGTAATAACATTCTATCAGCTACTGACGTCGACGTGTCATACAACAGTTTATCAGCAACGATACTTGTCCATATCGCCTCCTCATTATCGTCAAGCCATGCCATTTGTTCGGCACTATATCCTAACGCTACAGCCGCTGTACTATTGCCAAGCTGTTGACGAACATGCGCCAAAACGCCGTAATACAACATTTTAGACAGCAAGGTGGCATCGCCGTCGTTTGCCGTGTACGGATAATCCGTTGCCACTAACGCTTCGGCAAGATCACAAGGTAAGGTTTCCGGGTTCTTTACGGCTCGCATATATTCAGGCCAATGAGAATAACCGGGATAGTCGGCGCCGAGATAATGATTCAATGCAACCAACATCACGGAGTCTACAAAAAGCACCGACTCCGCACGACCATACACAACTGAAGCAAAACGTCTATGCGACAACGCTATACCCTGCTCTTTGGCACGCGTAAGAACACACCCGAGGGCGCGACCTACGGTTGCTGTATCAGTAAATACAGAATCTACTGCCGGTGTAAAAATCGTTACCGCCGCCGACTCGGACCACGACTGAACATTGTTACTATCCAAGGGTAATTCGCTGACAGTCTTCATAAAAGCCTCAAGCTCGGGCATTTTTAGAAGCGCGGCTCGAGAACTATCGCTTAATACCGAATAATCACGCAAAAGGCTATATAAAGGCACAACCTGCGCTGACGGACCATTATATGATTCCGACTGCCGCTTGCACGAAATCACTGCAAGCACCGCAAGTACACATATTATAATAGCACAACGCTTCATTTTGTTATTCCTTATTAGCTTGCGGCTTTTTATGGCGAGGTTTAAATTGGCGAGGCTTCGATGTTTTTTCCGCTGTTTTGCCATTTTGCTGACGATCAGAACTTTCGCGATTTTGTTTACCGCGATTGCCGCCTTTATGACCATGCCATTTCTTACGGCTCTTACCTCCGCGAGGAACGACGGGATTATATTCCGGCATCGGTCCGACATCTATTCCAAGGTCGTCGCGACGTATCTCTTTTTCGAGAAAACCTTCAATCTGCGCCCATCGGCTTTGATCGGCAGTACCAACAAAAGTTACAGCCTTTCCTCCGGCGCCGGCTCGTGCAGTGCGACCGATACGATGCACATAATCTTCCGCTTCGTGCGGAACATCGTAATTTACAACCATTTCGATATCATCGATATCGATACCGCGAGCAATAATATCTGTCGCAACAAGAATATCGATACGCCCGGCACGGAATGACAGTATCACATCTTCGCGAGCTTTTTGGTCTAGATCAGAGTGCATCTCTGCCACCTTAAACTTTTCTCGGCGAAGTTGTTGGGTTAATTCTTTTACCTTTTGTTTCGATGATGAGAACACAATAACGCGCTTGTTATATCCCATCTCAAAAAGGCGTTTAATTAATGCTTGCTTTTGATATTCGTAGCATATAATTACCGATTGGTCAATCTTCTCGGCAGGTTTACTTACAGCAATTTTAATTTCGCGCGGGTCGGTAAGAATTGTTGCCGCGAGTTGCTGTATTTTCTTGGGCATAGTTGCCGAGAACATAAGGGTTTGACGCTCCTTAGGGAGTTCAGAAACGATGCGCATAATATCATCGGAGAAACCCATATCGAGCATACGGTCAGCTTCATCGAGGATAAAATACTTCACCGCCGACAAATCAACATAGCCCATTTTCATATGCGCCAACAAGCGCCCCGGCGTTGCTATAACCATATCAGCCCCCTGACGCAATGCGCGTTGCTGCTGAGCAAATGCTTTGCCGTCATTACCTCCGTGAATAGCCAAACTACTCACGGGAATATAATACGAGAATCCCTCCATCTGCCTGTCTATCTGCTGCGCCAATTCATGCGTAGGCACCATAATAACACATTTGACTTTCGAATCGGCTTCGGTATCAGCAAGCAAGTCTATCACCGGAAGCAGATACGCTGCAGTTTTTCCAGTCCCTGTCTGAGCGCATGCTATCAAGTCATGGCCGTCCAATATTAATTCTATACTCTGCTCTTGAATGGGCGTACATTCCGAAAAATGCATCGCATCGAGAGCATCGAGAATATCATCACTAAGGGGGAGGTCTTCAAATCGCATAAGAGGCTACTATATAAAGTGGTCAATCTTCGTCGTCAAAATCGTCATCATCAAAATCGAAGTCAAAATCCCAGCCATCGCTAGCCATTTCATCTGTAAAACGGCTCAGTTCGCGACCTTCGCGTTTGGTTGGACGGCCAAGGCCTTTCTGTCGATCGATAAAACCGGAAATTTTAACCACTTCGAGCAAATCATACTGACTTTGCGGAGTTAAATTTTCCATATAGTCAGGCACAAGTTTTGCTCCAAGACGATTTTGTGTCACTGCTTTGACACGGAAAGTAAAAGTCACCGGCGGCTTGCGTACATGAACAATATCGCCCACGGAAATTGTGCGCGACGGCTTGACAGGATTTACATCTTCTCCTACCGTCACACGACCTTTTCGACAAGCATCGGTGGCTATTGTGCGAGTTTTAAATACACGCATAGCCCACAGCCATTTGTCTATTCTGACATCATTAGCCATAGTTGCGTCATTTGTTATTAAAGTTGCACATAGCGTGTCCGAGACCGGCAAGGACGGTATCTCGAATTGCTTCTACGGCAACAAGAATACGTTCTTTAAGTATTTCGCGACTTTCGGCGGGGAATTCTCCCAAAACATAGTCGATTTGACATCCGCGGGGAAAATCATCACCTATACCGAAACGCAAACGAGGGTAAGCATCAGTACCGAGCATTTGGGCGATATTCTTCAAACCATTATGTCCGGCATCCGAGCCACGGCCTTTTATTCTAATAGCGCCTACGGGTAACGACAAATCGTCAACAACAACAAGGATATTTTCAAGGTCTATACCCTCCTGATCTTTCCAATAACGCAACGCGTTACCACTCAGGTTCATATATGTCGACGGTTTAAGGAGTATCACCTGCTGATTTTTGATACGGCCCTTACCAACATCGCCATAACGCTGTGTGGAGAAAGAAATATTGGACGCCTCGGCTAAGGCGTCCAATATCATAAATCCTATATTGTGTCTGGTATTGCGATATTCGTCGCCTATATTACCGAGGCCAACAATAAGGTGCTTCATGCTGTTATGCTGATAACGCTAAGCTTACTTGCCTGCAGCAGCGGCAGCAGCAGCACCACGAGCAGCACGTGTGAGCTGTACAGCACATACAACGGCATTCTTGGCATTTACCAATTCGAGACCGTCGATGTGGATGTCACCTACCTGCATAGTCTTACCGAGACCGAGGTTATCTACATTGATAACAAGACGTTCGGGGATTTGAGTATATAGGGCACGTACTTTGAGTTTCTTCATTGAGAGTGTAAGCTTACCACCGGCTTTAACACCTTCTGCGTGGCCTTCGAGCTTAACGGGAACTTCGATAACTACGGGCTTGTTTTCTGTTACTTCGAGGAGGTCGATGTGAAGGATGGTATCCTTTACAGGGTGGAACTGAATGTCCTTGAGGACTGCCATGCGCTTTTCGCCGTTGAGTTCGAGTTCGATAGCGAAGATGTCGGGAGTGTAAACGAGTTTACGTACACCTTCCTGGCTTACTACGATGTCGGTAGTGATGATACCTTTACCGTTACCGATTTCTACGATCTTTTCACCGGGTTTGAGAGTGCCTGCGTAGGGAAGTTCTACTTGTGCGCCGCCATTGAGGACAACGGGGATGAGGTTCTGTGCGCGAAGCGCTTTGGTTGCCTTCTTGCCAAGGTCGGTACGAGGCTGGGCAGCGAGTTGAAATACTTTCATTGTATTATTTGCTTGTGTTACTAAAAATTAAGTGCTCCTTAATTTCCCATCACACGGGGATGCTAAAAAGCGCCGCAAAGTTACTAATTTTTCTCGATTCTAACAACACAACTCGCTCTTTTATATGAATTTTTGATGAAATATTTTCTCTTTAAGCCCTTTTAATGCCTTTTACACCAATATCATCCATATTTTTGAACAACATATAATAACAATCTGCAAAAATTTTCGTATCTTTGCAAAAAATTACGGGCTTACCCAAACTCTACCGAATCAAACGCCGCTTTTTGGCTCCAATATATGAAAAAACTATTTTTCTATGTCCTTTCGGCGCTCATCGCCTTTGTGTTTACTGCATCCGACTCTTATGCTCAAAATAAAAAGGTGCAAGTAGCCGGTATTGCATTCTATAACTTTGAAAACCTCTTCGACACAATCCCCAACAATCCTGAAGGTCGCGACGAAGAGTTCACACCTAACGGCCAAAGACAATGGAATGGACGCAAATACCGCGAAAAAGTACACAATCTTGCATACGCTATCTCACAAATGGCGACTCGCACAACTCCTTATGGCCCTGCCATACTCGGCGTTAGCGAAATCGAAAATCGCTCCGTTATGGAAGATGTTGCCGCTCAGCCGGAAATTAGCGCTTGGAATCTTCAAATAGTTCACCACGACTCCCCCGACGCGCGTGGCATTGACGTGGGACTTTATTACAACCCTCGTTATTTCAAAGTTGAAAACGTCACCAACCACCGTCTTCACGCCGTTCCATTCCGCACGCGCGACCAAATGTGCGTTGTCGGCCAACTACTCGGCCAACGCATCGCTGTGATTGTCAACCACTGGCCCTCACGCCTCGGCGGTCAAGAAAGAAGCCAGCCCAACCGCATCGCTGCCGCCGAACTTTGCAAAACCATCGCCGACTCTCTTTGGAACGTTGACCCCGAAATTGGCGTTATTATAATGGGTGACCTCAACGACGACCCCATGGACAAATCTTGCGCTCAAATCCTCGGCGGCAAACGCAAAGCCAAAGACGCACAAGCTCATGGTTTCTTCAACCCGTGGTGGAATATGCTCGACAAAGGCATTGGCACTCTCGCTTACAGGAGCGCTTGGAACCTTTTCGACCAAATCATCATCTCAGGCAATCTCACAAACACCGACGACAGCCGTTGGCACTTCTTTGAAGCTAAAGTATTAAACTTCGACTTCTTAAAAGACACCGAAGGCAATCGTGTAGGATACCCAAAACGCACATACTCTGCCGGAAGTTACCTCGGAGGATATTCCGACCACTTCCCCACAGAAATATTCCTACGCCGAGACATTGTAAAATAACACACACTAATTCATAATACGCGTATGAAAAAAACATTACTCACACTCGCAGCCTGCGCTCTTGGCTTCAGTGCCTACGCAGAAGACTCCGTGGTTATCAACTTCGAAAACGCTAATAGCGACAACGTTGTTGGTACTTATGTTGCCGAAGTTCTCCCCGAAGGCGACAATTATGGTTCTGCCGAACACTGGCAGCCCCTTGAAAGCATTACCCTCCAAGGCTACACTTTCTCTTTCTCCTCAGAAGAGAAAAATCAGCCCGCTCTTTACGGTTCTACAACTGCTAGCAAAAAAACTGAAAAGACAGTCCGTATCTACACAGGTACAACAATGACTATCGCTGCTCCCGAAGGCGTTACTGTTACTAAAATCGAATTCCTCGGCAGCGGCAGTAAGGTTTCTAAAAAGACAACCTGTTCTACCGGCTCACTCGCAATTGGCACAGCATACAACGGCACCGTTGGCAATTACAACGCTACATGGACCGGTTCTGCAAACTCTATCTCAATCACAACAGAAGAACAGTGGCGCTTCTCTGAAGTAACCATCTACACCGGCGAAGGCGGCAATGAAGGTGGCAACGAAGGCGGAGATGATCCCGTTTACAACGGCAGCATCACACTCCTCGATGCAACTGATGCCAACGCAGCTGAAGGCTGGACCCTCGGTGCTGAAAACCTCCCCGAAGGCCTCTCTTACGTTTGGTTGTGGAAAAACTACAACGGCGCTTACTACCTCGCAGCTTCTGCTTACGTTGGCGGTGCTGCTAACGAAGCTAGCGAATACGCTGTTTCTCCCGTTATCGAAATCACAGCTGACGGCGATGCTTCTATGAGCTTCGAACACGCTGCTAAATTCCAAACAACTATCAAAGAACTCTGCTACGTTGCAGCTCGTGAAGAAGGTGCTACCGAATGGACAAAACTCACCGTTAGCACATGGCCCGAAGCCAATACTTGGAATTACGCTAACTCTGGTGACATCGACCTCAGCGCTTTCAAAGGCAAAAAAATCGAAATCGGTCTCCACTATGGTTCTAGCAACACAGGTGCTGACACATGGCAAATCCGCAACATCATCGTTGTAGGTGGCAAGCTCGCCGGCACTTCTACTCCCGACGACCCCACACCCGTTGAAAAAACTACTTTCAGCAAAACTACTTCTACCGCCGACCTCGTATCTGGCAGCAAGTACATCTTCGCTGTTGACAACCTCGTAAGCTCACCCATCAACGAAACCTACAACTACGGCCGCCTCTCACTCAGCGAAGGCACTTTCGTTGATAGCAAAATCGAAGCTCCCACAGCTAACGCTCTCGTATTCACAGAAACAGAAAACGGCTGGACCATCCAAGACGCTTCAAACCGCTACTACAGCATGCAGGGTACATACACAACATTCCAAATGTACACCGAAGTCGCTGAAAGCAGCTACTGGACAATTGAATACAACGCAGACGGCACTGTTACTATCCTTAACGCACTCAACGACGATTACGTTATCTCACGTGGCAAGGGTGACCAATCTTGGTTCAACACACTCGCCCTCACACAGCTCACCGAAAGCGCTGTCCTCGGCGAAAATTACGCTCTCCCCACTCTATACATCGAAGGCGAAGTTAGCTCTATCGAAAGCACTATCGCTACCGAAAACGCTCCCGTTGAATACTTCAACCTCCAGGGCGTACGCGTAGCTAACCCCGAAAACGGTCTCTTCATCCGTCGTCAGGGCAACAAAGTTAGCAAAGTAGTTCTCTAATATACTACCCCAACACATAAACCGCTGCGACACCGTCGTGGCGGTTTTTTATTTTTATACATATATAATTAGCAGATTAATACAAAAAATTCGCCAACTAACGAAAAAATTTCAAACAAAACTCGCCACTAAAACGTTATCACACAAGCACTAAACAACGAAGGTGAGATAATTATAAAATATTAATAAAGAAATTTTTCCTTAATACCGCTGAGTATTGAAAAATTTTTACTACCTTTGCAGCGGTAAACAAGGTTGAAACAGAAAACGACATCCTAAATACCCATCCAATAGACAACAACAAACTACAATACATCAAATCGACAATGAGCAAGATTGAAGAAATCAAGAAGGCCCGTATCGCCGGCATCCAGGCCGACCTCGCAAAGTACGGCATCTCAAACACCACTGAGATCGTTTACAACCCCACCTACGAAGAACTCTTCGCAGAAGAAACCAAAGGTAACCTCGAAGGTTACGAACGTGGTTACGAAACCGAACTCGGTGCTGTCGACGTAATGACCGGTGTATATACCGGCCGCTCGCCCAAAGACAAATTCATTGTTATGGACGAGAACAGCAAAAACACCGTATGGTGGACCTCTCCCGAATATGCAAACGACAACAAGCCCGCTTCTCAGGAAGCTTGGAACGCTTGCAAAGAACTCGCAGTAAAAGAACTTTCAGGCAAAAAGCTTTATGTAGTTGACGGTTTCTGCGGTGCTAACAAAGACACCCGCATGGCTGTTCGCTTCATCGTTGAAGTAGCATGGCAGGCTCACTTCGTGACCAACATGTTCATCCGCCCCACTGCTGAAGACCTCGAAGCTTTCACTCCTGACTTCATCGTATACAACGCTTCTAAGGCTAAACTCACAAACTACAAAGAACTCGGCCTTAACAGCGAAACTGCTGTTGTTTTCAACATCACCTCTCGCGAACAGGTTATCATCAACACATGGTACGGTGGTGAAATGAAGAAGGGTATGTTCTCAATGATGAACTACTTCCTCCCCTTGAAGGGCATCGCTTCTATGCACTGCTCTGCTAACACCGACATGAACGGCGAAAACACAGCTATCTTCTTCGGCCTCTCTGGTACAGGTAAGACCACCCTTTCTACCGACCCCAAACGTCTCCTCATCGGTGACGACGAACACGGTTGGGACGACAACGGTGTGTTCAACTTCGAAGGCGGTTGCTACGCTAAGGTTATCAACCTCGACAAAGAAAGCGAACCCGACATCTACAACGCTATCCGTCGCAACGCTCTTCTCGAAAACGTTACCGTTGACGCTGAAGGCAAGATCGACTTCGCTGACAAGAGCGTTACTGAAAACACTCGCGTAAGCTACCCCATCGAATTCATCGAAAAGATCGTTCGCCCCATCAGCGCAGGTCCTGCTGCTAAGAACGTTATCTTCCTTTCTGCTGACGCTTTCGGTGTTCTTCCTCCCGTTTCTATCCTCAACAGCGAACAAACCAAGTACTACTTCCTCAGCGGCTTCACCGCTAAGCTCGCAGGTACAGAACGCGGTATCACAGAACCCACTCCCACCTTCTCTGCTTGCTTCGGTCAGGCGTTCCTCGAACTCCACCCCACAAAATACGCTGAAGAACTCGTTAAGCGTATGGAAGCTAGCGGTGCTAAGGCATACCTCGTTAACACCGGCTGGAACGGCACAGGCAAGCGTATCTCTATCCGCGACACACGTGGTATCATCGACGCTATCCTCGACGGCGCTATCCTCGCTGCTCCCACCAAGACTCTCCCCATCTTCGGCTTCGAAATTCCTACCGAACTTCCCGGCGTAGATCCCAAGATCCTCGATCCCCGCGATACTTACGCTTCTGCTGATGAATGGACTGTTAAGGCTAACGACCTCGCTGCTCGCTTCATCAAGAACTTCAAGAAGTACGAAAACAACGAAGCCGGCAAGGCTCTCGTTGCTGCAGGTCCCCAACTCTAATATTTATAGAACTCTGCATATCGAAGCGCCAGCCTAACGACTGGCGCTTTTTTAATAAAATAAACATGCTTATGAAAGCAATTAAATACGCTCTTGTTGCTGTTATTGCAACTTCTTTTAGCGCGTGCTCGGATAGCGACAATATTCCTACAATAATCAGCTCCGATAAACAAATAATCGCCAACGGCACAACCAACGGCGGAAAATATGCGGGATTCTATGTCCTTAACGAAGGCAACATGGGCTCTAACAAATGCACTCTCGACTATTACGACTATGCATCCGCTACATACTATCGTAACATCTACGCCGAAAACAACCCCGACGTTGTCCTCGAACTAGGTGACACCGGCAACGACATACAAATTTACAAAGACAGACTTTACATCGTTGTTAACGGTAGCCACAAAGTTGAAGTCCTTGATGCAAAAACAGCAAAACGAATCGGACAAGTAAACATCAACAGCCCTCGCCACATCGCATTTATCGACGACATGGCATATGTTACATCGTCTGTCGGTGGTGGTAATAGAGGTACCGTGGTTAGCTTCAACACCAAGACCCTAACCGAAGACAATTCAGTAGTTGTAGGCTACAACCCCGAAGGCATTACCGTACACAACGGAAAACTTTACATCGCCAACTCATACAACTACGGTATCGGCGTTTACGACTACACCATCAGCGTTGTTAATCCCGCCACTATGCAAGTAGAATACGCCGCCGAAAGCGCCACCAATATGCGCAGCATTATCTTCGACGACTACAACTACCTTTGGACCAATACAGGAGGCAATTACTACGATATTCCCGCTGCTCTCGCTTGCCTGTACGAAAAAGATAAGGTTTACACCCTCGCCGGAACTATTCCTATGAGCATCGATGCTATGGCAATGTACAAAGGCTCGATTTACACAATCGGAATCTCTTACGATGAAAATTGGACCGCAACAGGTGCATACTTTAAAATTGACACCGACGCCGATTTCAACAACATCAACTACAGCGCTATGAATTGGAACGGCGGCGACGTTCAGACTCCGTACACCATCTCCGTTAACGAATCGACAGGCGAATTCTACATCACAGACGCGCGAAACTACACTTCTTCAGGTTTCATCTGCGCTTATAACACGAACGGCGAACTTTTATGGCGCGCTAACACCGGAGACATTCCCGGCCACATTGCTTTCTTACCTAAATGATAGCAATCACCACTCGACACTGAGTGAGCGCACCGCACTGTCTTTCATAAAGACAAGCAAAAGCGACTCGTTAACTCATTTTGCTACAACACGACAAAATGTCTAAACTTGTACTTTGTTACATTTTTAGACGTTTTTATTTTATTCTATTGCATATTTCAAACATTATTACGACATTTGCAAGTGTTTTTCAGATTTAAATACAAATACTTCACAATATACACATAACACAAACTTCCAGATAAACAACAATTTTTCAAACATAAAATAACCAAAAAGTACAAATCCTTAAAACTACTACAACCAAATGTTAAAGAAAACCCTCTTAGCACTACTACTTACCCTCGGCGCAAACACTATCGTAAGTGCAGAAACAAACACAACCGTAATGGTAACCGACAGCGGCACTGAAATTGCCCTTGATGACATAGACTTTCTCCTCGGCAGCGATACAGATGACACCTTCAGCATCATCCTCAGAAAAAGCAGCACAATTATTGACAATGTCAATTCGGTATCTTTCAAAAAAGCATCGGGAATATTCAACACCAATTACGACAGCAAACCTGAAGTAGTAGCTTGCAGAGCATCAAAAACAATACACATCTTAAACCTTGCGGCCAACAAAACAGTAACAATCACCTCCTTGAGTGGCGTTACAATGAACTCTTTTACATCCGACGGAACAGATATGCAAATTTCTGTCAGCGACCTACCTAGCGGTTGCTACATCCTTAACACCGGAACTTCGTCTGTAAAATTCATTAAGCAATAACACTCATGAAAAAGATAATCATCCCCCTCGCAATATTTAGCCTCGGCATCCTCCCCGCTCATGCCGATTTCGTAATTACATCACAAAACGGCAGTTCAAACGTTGTCGGCAAACAGCTAGAGTTCGTCTCTGATGAAACAGGCTCGTGGTCTGTGAGAAATAACAACACGCCCGTTGAAGAAATCGAATCAATCACCTTCCGCGCCACATTCCCTAACGTTGTTGCCGACTCTTTTGCCGGCGGTAGCGGCGTGGTGGAAGACCCCTTCCTAATCGAAACCCCGTCACAGCTCCGTCGTCTTGCTTATGTTGTAAACGAATACAACGCCGGAAATCTCAATGCGGACAATATCGACTATTCCAAAGCATACTACAAACTCACCGCCGACATCGACATGTCAGGTCTTACCGACTGGGAGCCCATCGGGTCAAGCCCTAGCACCACAGACCTGCAAATGCCCGAAAACGACATTTTCAGCGGTAATTTCGACGGTGACGGACACTGCATCAAAGGCTTCACTTTAACCCACAAATCCACTACCCCCAACACCGCCTACGGCCTCTTCGGAATTCTCGGCTCCGCCTCAATTTCAAACCTCAAAATCGAAGCCGATATTAGCTTTAGCTGTAGCGCCGACAAAGGCGAATCCATAGCCTTGGGGGCCATCGCAGGCGTTGCGCACGGTGCTACAATTTCAAATTGCTCATTCTCCGGTCAATGTCTCGCTAAATACGAAAACGAACCCGGTGCGGCATTGGTGGGCGGCATTGTAGGATCTCTAAACCTCGGAACAATACAAAACTGCTCTGCCACTATATACGAACACAAAAGTCTCAAGGCCTATGGCGACAACCCGCAAGTGGGGGCTATCGTCGGCTATGGCTCGGCGGGTGATATCACCGGTTGCGAAGCCATCATCGAAGGCGAACTCATTGCAGATGTCAGAACCACACACACCGGAGCCGACATTATTCAAGGCACATCGGCAATCGTCGGTGGTATTGCAGGAGCGTCTTTCGGGGCTGACATAACAAATTGCACCGCAAGCATCTCCGGAGGCCTCACCGCAACATCAGTAACCGGCAACGAAGGCCTTGGTGAAACAGCATTTGCCGGCGGCATTGTTGGCACCTACGGCGCCGATGCCCTCGCTGCCTGCTCGGTTTACATCAGCGGTAAAATTTACGCCGAAGCAAACTCTGCTGCTGACGTCGCAGGTTGTGTTGCTTTGCAGACCGGCGGATACGGTATTTCCGGAGTCGACGTAACAATATCAAACAGTGGTTACCTTGTTGTTAGAACGCCCGAAAATAGCACATCATACGGCAGCAGTTCCGCCGCTTCCGTTGCCGGCATTTGCGGACGCTGGACAAGTCCTCAAGGCGGTGGCGGAATTACAGACAGCCATCTGATCAACAACGGCAAATTAGAAGCAAAGCATCCTAACGCAATCTATGCCGGCGGCATAATCGGCGCAGGTGTTCCTCTTTCACGCTGCAGCGTTATCAATAACGGCAATATCGAGATTGCCAGCGGCAAGAATCCTTCTATTGTCGGCGGCATCTGCGGCAACATCACCTCAGGCACAATCGCCGCTTGCTACTTCATCAACAACGGAGACATCAACATATCATCCGAAAATGGTCCTGCAAACTTCGGCGGCATCGCCGGTAGCGCCGGTACACGTTTACGTTCAGCGACAGTAACAGGCTGTTACACAATATTCAACACCGGCGGCACTGTATCGTCATCGGCAATGGCTACCGCTGCCGGCATTTCCGGCAATGGCGGCAATATTAACTGTTCTTATTGGTATTGCCAAGACCCTGAATTCATCAAAGGTCATGTAGGTAGCACAGAGTCAACAGATTATCAACTCGCCGACACCGAACAAAGCACACTCGAAGCCGCTGCCGAAACAATGAACGCAGAAATCAGCGACTACGGCAAATTCGAATATTCTAGCGAAACAAAATACCTTGAAATCAAGAAAAATATCGAAGAATAAGCCCGAACAAGCACATAAACACCCCCCATCATTGCGTCAAAACCTTGGCAGAATACGCAAAAAATTGGCAAAGACAGCATAAAAAGCGCATATAATGGCATATTTTAGAAAAAATTGACGCCACGCCTCTAAAAAAAGATATGCAAATAGTAGAAATACCGAAATTTTTCATTAATTTTGCAGCCGAAAAATGTCCGTAAAAGGACAAAGTCACAAAGACATTAAACACACATCAAATTAAATATTCAATCAGACCACTATGATTAAAGTAGGTATCAACGGCTTCGGCCGTATCGGTCGCTTCGTATTCCGCGCCAGCACAAAGCGCGAAGACATCGAAGTTGTAGCAATCAACGACCTTCTCCCCGTAGACTACATGGCATACATGCTCAAGTATGACACCATGCACGGTCAGTTCGACGGCACCGTAGATTACGATTTGGAAAAGAGCGAACTCATCGTTAACGGCAAGCACATCCGCGTAACCGCATGCCGCGACCCGAAAGAAATCGCATGGGATGCAGTAGGCGCTGAATACGTGGTTGAATCCACCGGCCTCTTCCTTACAAAAGAAAAAGCTCAGGGTCACATCGACGCTGGTGCTAAGTACGTTGTTATGTCAGCTCCTTCTAAGGACGACACCCCCATGTTCGTTTGCGGCGTTAACGCTCACACTTACGTTAAGGGTACTCAGTTTGTCAGCAACGCTTCTTGCACAACTAACTGTCTCGCTCCTATCGCTAAGGTTCTTAACGACAAATTCGGTATCGTTGAAGGCCTCATGACTACAGTACACTCTACCACCGCTACTCAGAAGACTGTTGACGGTCCTTCTATGAAAGACTGGCGTGGTGGCCGTGCTGCTTCTGGCAACATCATCCCCTCTTCTACAGGTGCTGCTAAGGCTGTAGGCAAAGTTATCCCCGAACTCAACGGCAAACTCACCGGTATGTCTATGCGTGTTCCCACCCTCGACGTATCTGTAGTTGACCTTACCGTTAACCTCGCTAAGCCCGCTACTTACGACGAAATCTGCGCTGCTATGAAGGAAGCTTCTGAAGGCGAACTCAAGGGCGTTCTCGGTTACACCGAAGATGCTGTCGTTTCTAGCGACTTCCTCGGCGACACTCGCACTTCTATCTTCGACAAGGCTGCCGGTATCCAACTTACCCCCACCTTCGTGAAGGTTGTTTCTTGGTACGACAACGAAATCGGCTACTCTAACAAGGTGCTCGATCTCATCGCTACCATGGCTAAAATCAACGGCTAATAATTAATATTACCGATACAACGCCCGACCACTTGTGGCCGGGCGTTTTTCAATTAAGATATTTGCGGCATGAACGATTTCTTACAACGTACTCACATTATCGCCGGTGACGATATGATGCAACGCCTCGCAAACACGCGCCTGATGATTTTCGGCGTTGGTGGCGTCGGTTCATGGTGCGCGGAAGCTTTAGCAAGATCGGGCGTAGGACACATCACTATCGTTGACCCAGACGATGTGGCGCCTTCTAACATCAACCGCCAAATGCCGGCACTGCACAGCACTATAGGTAAAACAAAAGTCGACGTCGTGGCAAAACGCATTGCCGACATCAACCCCGACATCGACGTCAAAGCAATTGCAGGAGCATACACTGCCGACACCGCCGCCGAGTTCAACACCGAAAGCTACGACTACATCATCGACGCCATCGACAGCCTCGCTGACAAAGTGCACCTAATCCTTCGTTGCACAAACCCCGAAACTGCCCCAAAACGCGCTTTTTTCTCATCAATGGGCGCCGCTAGAAAGCTACACCCTCAGATGATTCGAATGGCTGAATTTTGGAAAGTTGAAGGCTGCCCGCTCGCTCGTGCCATTAGAACTACATTCCGTCGCTCCAAAACTTTTCCTCAGCGCAAATTCATGTGCGCCTATAGCCCCGAAACGCTTCCTCATCGTGCTGAAGGTCCCAAAGGCGTTAACGGCACTTTCGCTCACACAACAGCTATTTTCGGCTTAACTCTCGCCGGCGCTGTTATCGAAAACGAATACAAGCTTTAAGCTCTCTCCAAAATATACAGAAAAAACTGACAAAAATGACCACCGCCGCCCTGCTCGACCACATCAAGACTCTCCCCACAAAACGCATCCTCTTCGTCTGCCTCGGCAATATATGCCGTTCTCCGGCCGCCGATGGAGTGATGCATAGCATAGTAGCACGACATAACGACACTAGTTGGGAAATAGACTCTGCCGGTACCGGCGGATGGCACGTCGGAGACCTCCCCGACAAACGTATGCGCGTACACGCTCAACGTCGCGGACTGACTCTCAATCATATATGCCGCCAAGTACGCGAATCCGATTTCGACAATTTCGACCTCATCGTCGCTATGGACGACAGTAATTACAGCGACCTGCGCCAACTGGCTCCCACTACCGACGCTGCCGATAAAATTGTCAAAATGATACAATTCGTAGGCATGACAACACGCCACGACTGCATCCCCGACCCTTATTACGACGGCGCCGAAGGATTCGAACTCGTGCTTGACCTTCTCGAAGACGCCTGCGAAAACTTATACCAACGTCTCACCACATCAAAATAAGCGTTAAACAGCCACGACACTTTGTATGGTTGCTGAAAAAACGCTACATTTGCAAGATAAAACCAATCATGGCCATGACACAATATAATTTCGATAATGTAATCGACCGCCACGGCACAGCGGCAGTCAAAATTGACCGTCTTGACGCTGTTTTCGGCCGTCACGACCTCACACCTCTTTGGATTGCCGACCTCGACTTTGCCGTTTGTCCGCAAATCACAGAAACTCTCATCAAACGCCTTCAGCACCCCGTCCTCGGTTATTCAGAAGCCGCTGACAGCTATTGGCAAGCTATAATCAACTGGAATAAGCACCGCCACAACTTCGACATCGCCAAAGAAGAACTATGCTTCATTCCCGGCGTTGTAAAAGGCATAGCATTGGCAGTCAACTTCTTCACCAAAAGTGGAGACGCTGTCGTTATACAAACTCCCGTATACACCCCCTTCCGCACTGTCGTTGAAGGCAATGGCCGTCGCGTTGTTGAAAATCCCCTCATCGCCACCGACGACTCTTACCAAATGGACCTCGACGGCTTACGTCGTATCGTTGCCGAAGAAAAGCCCAAACTTCTCATTCTCTGCAATCCTCACAACCCCATCGGCATCCAATGGAGCCGCGAAACAATGGCTGAATTGGCTACCATTTGCCGTCAAGGCGGCGTAACTGTCGTTAGCGATGAAATCCACGGCGACCTCGTCCTTCAAGGCAAAAAGCACATCCCATTCCTCGCTTGCGGCGAAGATGCTGAAGCGGTAGGAATTATGCTCGGTGCGCCTTCTAAAACTTTCAACATCCCCGGACTTGTTAGCTCTTGGATGGTTGTTAAGAACCCCGAATTGCGCAAACCGTTCTACGACTGGATGGAAGTGAACGAATTCAACGCGCCCGTAATGTTTTCAACCATCGGCGCCGAAGCTGCTTACAACAACGGCGAAGAATGGCTCGACCAAATGCTCGAATACGTTCAAGCTAACATCGACTTCGTCGACGACTATATCAAAAACAATATCCCCGGCTTGCGCATTGTTCGCCCCGAAGCGTCTTTCCTTGTATGGCTCGACTTCCGCGAACTTCACATGTGCCAACGCGAAATTATGGACTTGCTCCTCGACAAAGCCCACCTTGCTCTCAACGACGGTTCTATGTTCGGTTCTCAGGGCGAAGGCTTTGCGCGTCTTAACGTCGGCACTCCTCGTTGCGTTCTCGTAAAAGCTCTCGAAAGCCTTCGCGACGCCGTTCGCAACTGCAATTGCAACTGCAACTAATTGATTAACGATGGACTACCGCATCTTCCCTCCGGAAAGTATTCTTGAAGCTACCATAAGTCTGCCGACGAGCAAAAGTATAGCTCTTCGCGAAACCGCATTGGCTTGGCTTGCCGGCGACATCAGCACCACGGCATCATTGCGCAGCACTAATAGCGACGCCGACACTCTTTACGCCGCTTTGGAAGGCATTTCAAACGGCTCTGAAACTATCGATGTTCACGACTGCGGCGCTGCCATGAGATTCGTTACCGCACTTGCTGCTGCAACGCCAAATCTCGACATCACACTTACCGGAACAGAACGTCTATGTCAGCGCCCCGTAAAACCGCTCGTCGACGCTCTTAGATCTTTCGGTGCCAACATCGAATACCTTGGCAACGAAGGCTTTCCTCCTCTAAAAATCCTCGGCGCCAAACTCAACGGCGGCGAGGTAACAATCGATGCGTCAGGTAGTTCGCAATACACATCAGCCCTTATGCTCGCTGCTCCGTTGATGGCATCTCCCCTCGCCATCAACCTCAGCGGCGTTGTTCAATCGGCACCTTACATATCTATGACAGCAGCGCTTCTTAACAAGCACGGCGTTGCTGCTGAGGTGGAACCTACTAAAGTAAGCGTGCCCAATACACCCATCAAAGCCACCGACATCGACATCGAACCCGACTGGAGTGCCGCCGCTTTTTGGTATGAAATAGCTGCAATATCTGCCGGATGGGTGACTCTCAACGGCTTACGCGAACACTCTATACAAGGCGACCGCGGCGTTGCTCTGTTATTCGAGCGTCTTGGTGTTCTTACAGAATACACCCCCGAAGGCGCCGAGCTATCAGCCACCCCCGACATCTTCAGCCGCCTCGATGCTGACCTCACTGATATGCCCGACAGCGTTCCTGCTCTTGCCGTTACCGCAGCTTTGGCCGGGCTACCGTTCCACCTTACAGGCGTGGGTGTTCTGAAAACAAAAGAAAGCGACCGTCTTGAAGTCCTTGCCTCTGAATTGGCAAAAATAGGTATCGTCACAGAAACCGAAAACTACGGCAACACCCTATGCTGGGATGGCCGTCGTAGACCTATTGCTTCTCTCCCCGAATTTGACCCCCACGGCGACCACAGAATGGCCATGGCTTTTGCTGCTGTTGCTATTTTCATCCCCGGCATCGTCATCAAAAACGCCGAAGTCGTTGCCAAATCATATCCCACCTTCTGGGACGACCTTATCAGCGCCGGATTTACTCTTAACGACCCCGAAGACCCGATGCCTCAGGAGGGCGATGAAGAATGACCGTAATACTTATCCTTATCGGTGCGCTTTTTGCCGTTGGCTTGCCTCTATGGTTTCACCATCATTTTTTACGCAAAGAGAATGTTGAAGAAACCGCTCCTGAACAACCCGCCGAAGAGCAAGAAGAATGTTGCGGCATGCACATAACGTGCGAGCGCGACTCCCTATTAGCTGCCGTTTCGGAGAAAATTGAATATTACGATGATGAAGAACTCGACAGATTTATCGGTCGCGGTGAAAACGAATATACCGACACCGAAATTGAAGAGTTTCGCGACATTCTCCTAACCATGCGTCCCGACGATATTGCCGGATGGGCGAGAAGCCTTCAGTTGCGTGGCATCACACTCCCTTCGCCCGTACGAGATGAACTTTTAATGATAGTTGCCGAAGAACGTGCTTCGCGTTCGGCTTCTTGATATCTTTTATACGAATGCTCAGCTACCTTAGCTACACATTTTTCGCTTATGCCCTTGTGGCTGTAGTACTTATCAGCCTCTGCTCCGCCGCTATAGGCACATACATCATCACACGCCGTATGGCCTCTGTCAGCGGTGGCATTACTCACGCTTGTTTCGGCGGACTCGGATTGGGATACTTTCTCGGAATCAGCCCCGTGATTATGGCTGGCGTTTTCGCTATCGTTTCATCTGCCGGTGTTGAATGGCTGTCGAGGAAATTCAGTTTGCGTGAAGACTCGGCTATAGCTGTAATTTGGGCACTCGGGATGGCGCTTGGTATTCTTTTCGTCTTTCTGACGCCGGGATATGTTCCTGAATTAAACACTTTCCTTTTTGGTAACATATTAACAGTCAGCAAATCCGATCTCATTTCAATAGCAATATACACCCTCATCCTCTCCGCTTTTTGGTTTTGGCAACGCCGCAACATAATTGCCGTCGCCTTCGATAGAGATTTCGCCATGGTTTCGGGACTACCTGTAAAATTCGTCTCTTACGCCATGACCGTTCTCGTTGCTATTTGCATAGTCCTCACAATTCGCCTCGCCGGTATTATGATGCTTATGTCTATGCTTTCGCTACCCATAATCACCGCTGAAATATTCTCTCGCACATATAACGGCGTGCTCGTTGGGGCGGCTGTTATGTCCTTAATAGCCTCTGTCGGCGGTTTATTACTTTCTACAATCGTTGATGTACCATGCTCGGCCCTGATTGTTTTGGTGATGGTAGCACTGTTCATCATAACCAAGGTCTTTACTGCCGTATTTGCCCGTAATCGCCAATAATACAAACTAATATGAAGCCATATATCCTCTTTCTCGCCCTGGTCGGCGGTATGGCTGCCAACGCACAAATTCTTGAACCCGGAAGCAACGGTGCTATTGCTCGCGCCGAAGCTTTCTACGCTCAAGACCTTATGCAAGGCACTCTCGACCAACTAATTTTTGCCGCTCCTCAAACCGAGTCCATGCTTCACGCCCGCGCACTTTTTGCCGAAGGACGCTACGAAGCTGCTCGCGCTATTTTCATAAATTACGCCTCGGAAAATGCCGCGGCAAACGATTTACCGGAAGCTCTTACAGGCGCGGCTGACTGTCTTTTCGCTATGCAAAAATATAGCGAAGCCGCTAAAGAATATGCCCTTGTCCCCGACGGCGCTTTAAGTTCTGCCGACACGGGCAAATTACTATATCGACGTGCTATCTGCGCCCTTTGCGACAATAAAACCGACGACGCTAAAAATCTATTCACACGCGCCGCTTCTTATGCCGCAACTCGTTCGGCTGCTGAATATTACCTCGGCGTTATCGCATTCGACGCCAAGCAATGGTCCGACGCCGAAAAACATTTCTCGCACACAAACAAAACCCGTACACCGGGACGACGTGCCCCGTATTACCTCGCTCAGATAGACTTCGCTCGCCAACAATGGACAAAAGCCGTCGCGGCCGCTCGACAAGTGCTAAACACCGCCACCGACGACGAAAAACCTGAAATGCTGCGTGTCGCCGGTGAAAGTTTGTGCCGACTCGGACAAAATTCAGAAGGTATAGATTATCTTCGCCGTTATATTTCTGTTAGCAAAGCCCCAATGCCGTCGGCGCTATACCTCGTCGGCACTGAAGACTATCGCAATGGCGACTATAAAAGCGCCGTTGACCTTCTCGGGCAATCAGTAGCAAAAGCCGACGATGGTCCGATGAAGCAATCGGCATACCTATATAGCGGTCAAGCACTTATGCACTTAGGCGACAACGATGCCGCGATTTTGGCTTTCAATAAAGCCCTCGCGATCACCGACGGTGACCCATCTGTCGAAGAAGCGGCATTTTACAACTACGCCGTAGCTCGTTTCAACGGTGCCACCGTACCCTTCAGCTCTGCAGCAGACACCTTCGAAGAATTCCTCCGCCGATACCCTACCGGACCTTACAGCAGCCGCGTGGCTGAATACCTCGCCGGCGGTTATCTTGCCGAGCGCAATTACGCCGGAGCCCTCGAACGCTCGCAACGCGTAAGCAACCCTTCGCCAAAGTTATTGGCAGTGCGACAAAAAGCTCTTTACGGCTTAGGCTGGACGGCTTTGCAAGCCCACAATTACGACTCTGCCGCCGAACACCTCGCCGACGCCGCTAATATCAAATCCGACGCCACTATTGCCGCTGAAACGGCGCTCCTTCAAGGTATTGTAGAATCACGTCGCGGAAATAATTCCGGTGCTGCGGCTTTCTTCGAACGTTATGTGCGTATGGCGCCCGCGAATTCGCCTAACGCTGCGCTCGGAAATTATCGTTTGGGATATGCTTATTTTGCCGACGGACGTGTGTCGCTCGCTGAGAGTGCTTTCCGTCGCGCTTTGCCTGCTCTAAAAAATGCCGAACGTGCCGACGTGCTCAATCGTCTCGGAGACCTGCGTGCCGCCGCTGCCGACTATGATGCTGCAGTAGATTTATACAACCAATCTATCAATTCATGGCAAGCGACATCGGACTACCCAACACTACAACTCGCTCGTGTTCACGGATATAAGCGCGATTACAACTCAAAGCTTGCCGTTCTTAATGACTTCCGCAAGCGTTATGCCAATTCAGCGCTTATGCCTGACGCTCTCCTCGAGAGTACACAAGCTCATATCTCGCTCGGGCAAAATGACGAAGCCATAAGCATCTATCGCACACTCATTTCATCGTATTCCAACACCCCACAAGGCCGTCGTGCTTACCTTGAAATGGCAATGACACTCCTCGACCAAGGACACCGCGATGACGCCATCAACGCATACAGAACGCTCATCAGTCACTACCCCACTTCCGAAGAAGCGACATCAGCAGCATCCTTGCTCAGAACGCTTTACGCTGCGGAAGGACGCGCCGATGATTATTTCGCTTTCATGAAAACCGTTGACAGTGCGCCTTCTATCGATGCCGCAGACACGGAGACCTTGGCTTACGAATCGGCGGTGAACGCTTATAAAAAGAATAACGACACTACACAGCTTCAACGTTTTGTCGACACCTATACCACCTCGTCACATCGCGCCGAAATTTTAGCAATGCTAATGAACGACGCCGAACGACATAGCAACACCTCTCTCGCCGAGAGCTACGCCTCCATCCTCATCGAACAATACCCTGACAGTCGATGCTCTCAGGGCGCTATGGCCATCGAAGCGCGACGTCTGCACGATGCCGGGATGATTGAGGAATCTCTCAATATGTGGCGAACCCTCGCCGATAGAGCGTCAGACAACACTACCGCCGCACGTGCTAACCTCGGCGCTATGCGTGCCGCGCGCGAATTAGGTAAAATTGACATCGCTGCGGAAATGGCTGACAAGCTTCTTGACGGCGCGTCGACTGATATCGACGGCTTCTCTATCGCCGAAGTACAATATACTAAAGCCGATGCCCTCGACTCTCGCGATCAAACTGACGAAGCTATAGCTCTTTGGCTCGAAGCGGCAAAAGACCCCTCCGACGAATTCGGTGCGCGTAGTGCTTTCCGCGCTGCTGATGCTCTTTACGACAGCGGTAAAACAGACAAAGCTCTTGCAACTGCTCGCGAATTCACTCGTGCAGGATCGCAACACCACTATTGGCTCGCCAGAACTTTCATTCTCATGAGCGACATTTACCGTGCTCAGGGCAAAGATTTTGAGGCGCGTGAATACCTGCAAGCTCTGCGAGAAAATTACCCGGGAGCTGATACTGACATTTTTGTAATGATAGACGAACGCCTATCTAACGAAAAACAATAACCGACAAACCACTCATTATGATAAAGCGCATATCACTTCTGAGCGCAATGATGCTCTCTCTCCTTGCCAACGCGCAAGATCTTAGCACAGAAGTCGTAGTCGACCACACCGTCGTTGCCGCCCTCCCTGCTGTAACTCCTTTAGGCAGCTTGCAGCCCGTGCTTTCACTATCAACCTCCATGCCTTCGCCGTTAGAAGCTACGGAATACACCCTTCCGACAAATTTCAACGCCTCGGTAGGCAATGCCAACAGCCCTTTATTCAGCGGTTTGGCAACCCCGGACAACTATAAAGGCTATGTCTCGCTCGGTTATTTCCCGGCGTATCGTTTGGGTATGGCGGCTGGATATAAGTTGCTCGACACTAACGCCGACATTCTCCGCGCGGCGGCAACGTTCTCGGGTGCGTCGTGGCATACGCCATCACTCGGCGACAATAAATTCACTCTCAAAAGCAACGACATAAACATCGGTGCCACATACGCCCACACGTTCAGCCAAGGTACGGTAGCTACTCTCGAGGCAACTTATGCACACACCGGACTAAGCCAAATCGTGGACGCTTTCAGCAATAGCGACAACACTCGCCCCGTCAATCGAGCAAGAATAGATATTGACGTAAAGCGCAATGTCTTACTCAGTTGGGCAGCTAAGGCTTATTTCAGCACCTTCAGCATCGGCGATATCGGCACATGGAAATCGCCGCAAACTATCAACGGTGCATCTGAAAAGCTTTTCGGCATCTCAGCTCGCGTCTCCGGTAACGACAATAGTCGTTTCTTCACTGCTGTCAGCGCCGACTTCCGCAACTCCACATCTCCCGTCATCGCACAAGGTGGCTTCCTATCTTATCGGACTGAGGCTACCGAAGGTATCATCGGCATCAACCCGGCATACGACCTTACACTCGCCGGCATAGATGTGCGCCTCGGTGTACGTGCCGATTTTGGCATCAATTGCGGTGAATCGTCATTACGAATAACACCCGACATCGCCGCCACATGGCATCCGTCACGCCGTGCCGCCGTTTACGCCCGTTTTAGCGGTGGCAAAGCTTTCAACACCCTCGCCGAACAATTCGCTTACTCGCCATGGGCTCCTAACATGGCTATAGCTCCGGCAAAATTCACTCCTATAGACGCTGTCGCTGGTTTAAGACTCGGTTCTTTCGAAGGTGTAACTGCCGACATTCATGCCGGCTATGCCGCGACACGCAACGCACTACGTCCGGCTTTTGCTGACCAAATCGGATTCCCGGCAATAATGACCCCTGTGCGCGTCAGCGGTTGGAAAGCCGGCATCGACATCCGTTACCGCGGCACTCTTCCCGTCGAAGCTCATTTCGCTGCCGATGCTTACGCCTCGGGGGCTGATAGCGGGTTCGACTACATTCCCGACGCCGCTAAAGCAACTATCGACGCTGCTATCCTTTGTCACATCAGAGCTGATATAGACCTATCTATCAAATACAAACTGCGTGCGTGCCGTAGCTATGTTTATGAAACATCATACGGGCGTTCGATGGTAGACCTAGGAAACATTGCCGACCTTGGTATTCGTGCCGATTGGAAATTCGACGAACGTATCAGCACTTTCTTTATTGTTGACAACCTTCTCTGCCGTCGACACTTCGTAATGCCCGACATCGCATCACCGCGACTAAACGGACTCATCGGTGCAACACTCCGATTCTAAAAACTTTGACACAAAATCCCAAAGCCAATGCTCTATGGTACTATGACAAAACTCTAGTACTCCGGTTAAAATCCAAAATCAACGCTCTGGGGACCTGGTCAAAACCCAAAAAACATCGAGTAAATTTAACGAAAGGGCATAAAATAAACTTTTTTTAACTTTCAAAAAGCCACTTTTTATCTCAAAAAAATAGTTATAGATAAAAAAAAGTGACTAACTTTGAGGCACAAATTATGTAGCTATCAAAAAAAAGAGACCTACAAACAAACACATTCTCCTTGAATGCGCTGATCTATCAGCACTTAGACGACTAAATAAACAAATTACAATAACTAAAACCCTTAATCTATGAAAAAAGGTTTACTCCTTGGTTCAATGCTTCTTATGGGTGCTAGCGCTTTCGCTGCTACAGAAGGAGCAACTTACGAAAACGTAAACGGTATGACATTGACCAACATCAGCATCAACAATGCAAACGTTGGTTCATGGAGAACACTTGACGGCACAGTTATTCCCGCTATGGGTCGCCAGCGTACCGGTACTGTTCTCGGTGACAAAGTATACTGCACATGTTCAAGCATGTTCGGCACTGACGGTGCTGCTGTTGACGGTGCTGGTCTCCTCATCATCTTCGACCTCTACACCGGCGAATGCCTCAAGAGTGTAGCTCTCAACGTTGACGGTGCTGAATTCCCCGTTAAGCTCCTCGGCGCTAACAACATCAGCGTTGACCACTATGGCC
This sequence comes from uncultured Bacteroides sp., assembly GCA_964518705.1. Classification (GTDB taxonomy): domain Bacteria; phylum Bacteroidota; class Bacteroidia; order Bacteroidales; family Muribaculaceae; genus CAG-873. The sequence goes on along the minus strand of CAZFGV010000011.1, from coordinate 21,540 downwards.
ACATCTTCATCACTAACTTCGTTGGTACTATGTTCAACTCTAACGACGAAACCGGTGAAGTTACTCCTAACCCCTTCCAGCTCTACTGGCTCAAAGATCCCGAAACAGGTACTTGCACCAAGATCCACGACTTCACACTCTCTGAAGACAGCGAAGCTTACAATGGTCGTGTTGACTACGTTAGCGTAGGTGGTGACATCACCCGTGAAGAAGCTCCTTGCGTTGTTATGACAACTCTTAACGGCTCATTCGCTGCTGTTGCCGGTTGGTACTGCGACTTGAACAGTGATGAATGGATCGGTCACATGAACGGTATGACTGCTGACGTTGCTGAATTCGCTGAAGACTGCTTCTACCCCACAATCGCTGCATTCTCTTCTACCGGTACTGTTACTATTCTCCGCGACGAGAACAATGAATACCAGAACATGTATGTAGACGACTTCAATTCAGCTCCTACATTGCTTACTGCAGACGGTTCTTGCCTCTACAACTTCAGCACTGCTACTGAAGGTCTCGTTCCCGTTAATGGTCCTACAGGCTGTAACGAATTCTACATGGGCGACGACATCTACTTCGTATACCCCATCAACGATTACGACAAGGGTGCTTACTCTAACATCATCAAGCTTAGCGAAAATGGTGACTTCGACGGCGCTGAACTTTACTACACCTTCCCCCAGAACGGTATGAGTGACGGTGTTTACGGTCAAGGCGTTGGTCCCCGTATCCAAGTATACGACATCAACGTTGTTACCGACGACAACGGCAAAAACGGTGCTTACATCTTCACTTACAAAGCTATGAACGGCTTCGCTTACTACCTCTTCGCAGAAGAAGGCTTCCAGGGCGCTGGCGTTGAAGGCGTTGAAGCTGCTGATCCTAACGCTCCCGTTGAATACTTCAACCTCCAGGGTGTTCGCGTTGCTAACCCCGAAAACGGCATCTTCGTTCGCCGTCAGGGTGCTAACGTAACTAAAGTAGTTCTCTAATTAACTACCAATCATAACACAAACCGCTGCAGCAACCCTGCAGCGGTTTTTTATTTCCCGGAAATTCCAAAAAAATCCAAAGGCAACACACCATGGCCCTTTGGCAAATTTTGGTTCTTTAGTCAAAATATCACTATCTGCGAAAATTAAACCAGAGTACAAGAGCGACACTTTTGCGACCTTCATGCGATTTTTAAAACATAGCTTACCATAGTACCATATTTTTAACAGCTACTGCTCTAGTACTCTGGTTAAAATCCAATAGCAAACGCTCTGGAACTCTGATTAAATTCCAAAGCCAACGAACAGAAACACCGGTCCAAAAAACACAGCGCACCTCGCAAAGTTTAAAAATTCAGCCAACATTAGTAACAAAATGCACTTTAGGTTTCGCTGTTTAATAAAAAAAACGTATCTTTGTGCGTTTTTAGCCCATTACACGAAAAAAAATAATAACTACATATCTAACAATGGCAACATTAGAGAAAATCAGGAACAAGTCAGCGCTGCTTTTCGTAATCATCATTGTAGCACTACTTGCATTTATCCTCGGTGACTTCCTCACCTCAGGCCGTTCATACTTCGGCCACCCCACCACTGTGGCAAAAGCCGGTAGCGCTACAGTAGAATACCAAGATTACCAAAACCGCATGTCACAAGTTGGCGAACAAATGCGCCAGCAAGGCCGCGAAGTTAGCAACGATGTTCTTTCTCAGAACGTTATCCAAGCTATCATCACCGAACAGCTTTTCAAAAACGAATGTGCTGACCTTGGTATCACCGTAACCGACGCCGAGCTCACCGAAGCAATGACAGGCGTTAACCAGCACCCCGCTGCCGCTCAGATGATTATGTACATCGCTCAGCAGCTCAACCTCCCCGAAGCTTCTGCCGCTTCTGTTTACGATGCTATGCAAAACCCCGGCAAATACAGCCTCCCGGCTCAAGTTGCCGATCAACTTCGTCAAGTATGGACAAACACAGAAAAACAAGTTGAAGACAACATCCTCCAACAGAAATTCAACAGCCTCGTAGGCGGTCTTTACACATATAACAAAGTTGACGCCAAAGCATACTACGACGACAACGCCGCTACTCGCACTATCGCATATGTAAGCACCGACGCCAGCACCTTGGCTGACACCGACGTTGAATTCTCTGACGCCGACATCGAAGCTTACTGGAAAGAACGCAAGCAAAATTTCCGTCTCGACGAACCCCTCGTAGAAGTTAACTACATCTACGTTCCCATCGAACCCAGCCAGGCAGACCGCGTTGCAGCTCAGCAAGAAGTTGAAAACGCTATCGCCGGCCTACGCACTAGCGAAGGTACTGACGCTGTCGCTACTAACTCTAAATTCAACGTTACCACCGCCAAGAACGCCCTCCGCGCTCTCCGCGACGACGTTCTCCGCGACTCTGTTAAAGCTAACCAACCCGGATACGCGTTCCTTTACGCTCGCAACAACAACAATTACACCATCGTTAAAATCCTCAGCCGCTCGGAAGGTATCGACTCTATCAACATCTCTATGATGCAAGCTACCCCCGACACCGACCTCGACAGCATCGCTAACGCCATCAACGCTGCCAAGAGCGACTTTGCTGCTTTCAACTCTGACAATGCTCAGGGTCGCGACAGCATCTGGGCTAACCTCGAAAACGCAGGTCTCCAAACTGCACTCCGCAACCGTCTCGCTACTGCTAAGGTTGGCGAAGCTTTCGTTAACACCGACACTATCCAGGGCCAGCCCGTGAGCGTTATCTACCGTGTAAACGCTCGCCACAGCGCCGTTCCCTTCTGCGAACTCGCTACCATCGAATACACCGTAGACCCCTCTCAAGAAACTCTCACACAGCTTTCTTCTGACCTCCGCACATTCATCAGCAACAACTCTTCTGCTGACGAATTCACCGCTAACGCAGGCAATGCAGGATACTCAATCCTCACCGACCAAGTTGGTGCTTCAAGCACAGGTATCGGCAACGCTCGCGAATCTCGCAAGTTCGTTAAATGGGCGCTCGAAGCTGACAAAGGTCAGGTTTCACCCCTCCTTCAGGACGACCGTCAGAGCTACCTCATCGCTATGGCTGTTATGAACGAATACGACGACTATATGCCCTGGAGCAGCAGCGCTGTTAAGAACCAACTCCGCGCTCAAGCTTTCAACGCTAAGAAAGCCGACAAGCTCATGGAAAAATTCGCAGGCAAAGCTTCTGACCTCAAGGGTTATGCTGAAGTTCTTGGCAAAGAAATCGAACACGGCAACGTAAATATCATGTCACCCTCACTCCTCAACATCGGCCTTAACGAAAGCGCACTCCACGGCGCTATCGCTGCCGCTGAAAAGGGTGAATTCAAAGGCCTCCTCAAAGGCAACCGCGGCGTTCTCGCTTTCGAAGTTGAAGCTGTCAACACCGAAAACCGCCCCTTCGATGAAGCTGACTACGGTATGCGTTTCTTCCAAGCTTATGGCATCGGTCGCACTCAAAACATCCTTCCCTTGCTCCTTGGCAACGAAACTATCGAAAACCGCTCACTCAACTTCGTTCAAGCAGTAGGCGAATAATCAGAACACACCACTCTCACATACAGCAGCGCACCCACTTCGGTGCGCTGCTTTTTTGTTCCTAAAAACTCAGAACCTCCGGTCAAAATCAACAAGCAACGCTCTTTGGTTAAATTCGAAAGCCAACGTTCTATAACTCCGTAAAAATTCTCAAAGGCCACAAAACAAGAATAAAGCCAAATATTTGGCAAATTAGGAAATAGTTACTACTTTTGCACTGAATTTGGTATTGCGAAACTCCTCTAAGACAAAAACCTGTCGAAAACAACCATCCTACCTTAGAAAACCAAAACCTAAAAACATATGAAACAAATTTTACGCAACATTACACTTGCGAGCACTATTATTGTCGCAAGTGCATCTGCAATGGCAGCAGACGCTCCATTCACCGTAACTAAAGTCTGGACACAGAAAAACATTGACGCAACTGGTAACATTATACGTTCAGCAGCTGCTAGCAAAGGAAATATCTACCTTATTGACAAAGCAAATACAAAACTTATCCAAGTAAACGCCGAAGGCGTTACAACCCTTGACAAGACAAAAATTAGCATTGGCAACGGTGCTATCACTTGTGACGATGCCGGTAACATTATCCAAACTGCAAAAGGTTTTTCTGGCACTGACACTTTTACAAATTATCGCATTTTCCCAGCTGATGGTTCTGCTGCTATCGACGTAACACTTCCCCAAATTGAAGAATACAAAGGACGTTGCGACTTAATCGGCCGCGCAATGGGCGATGTTTTGAGTAAAGAAGGCGGTGTATTCTTTGTCGCTGCTAGTGGATCAACAAAAGTAGCTACTATCTACATCGCAGAAGGCAAAGCTGTTGAAGGATATAGCTGCGTTAGCAACCTAGCATTTTCTAATAATCCAGGTAGTCAAACTATTGCCAATCCTCGATGCTCTTCGATGTCTGAATTCCTTACAACATACGAAGAAGGCGAACCCAAATCAAACAACGGCACATTCTATTACAAAGCACAAAACAACAACCGTATCGAATGGCTAAATGATGACAATTCAGCATTTATGAGTTACTCAACAAAAGCAAATAGCAATGGTTTAGGTTGGGATGTATTCGAATTTGACGGTGTTCGTTATAACGCTACTACCGGTAAAGATGTTGCATACGCTCCAGACTGGTTTATTGCAGAATTAGACGCCTGGGTTATATATCATCAAGAGGCAAACGACGATTTCAGTACCGGCAATGGCAATGGTGGTTTGCTCCAAGTTCGTCCCGGTGAAGATGCGTACACATTCTACCTTTACCAAGCACAAATCACGGCTACCACTGTTGACTGCGGTATGTGGAAGATTGAATTCCCCAACCCCGACCAGACCTCAGTTATCGACATCGACGCAGAAAACACTAATGCAACACCCGAATACTACAACCTCCAGGGTGTACGCGTAGAAAACCCCTCTAATGGTCTCTACATCGTTAAGAAAGGCACCAAGACCTACAAACAGTACGTTGACTAATCCATAACAATACAACCCCAAAAGCGCTGCACCCTCATCGGGTTGCAGCGTTTTTTATATTCCAATCTCACTTAAATTTAGAAAACACACGTCAACCACCATACACGGATATTTTACCCAAAGCCAACGCTCTATGGTACTATGGTAAACTTTGTTTTTTGTTAAAATTCCAAAGCCAACGCTCTGGCACTCCGGTCAAAATTCCATCACCTCGTCCTATGGTTAAAAAGACCAAAATTCTTCCGAAATTCACCAACATTGTGTATCTTTGCACAAATATCTGTAATGAAAAACGCTGCATATAAATTTCTAACAACATTCTTTGCTTTTGCTATAATCTTTGCCATCGTCAAGCCCATATTCATGTTCAGCCATGGAATCGGCACCGACAGCAACACCATAAGCAACATCGCCGCCGTCATCGCCCACGGCATAAGCATGGACCTCGCCACTGCCGGATACCTAACAATATTACCCGGCATACTCATCACCGCCATGCTCATCTCCCGAAGCAACATCATCAACACCATCTTGCGCATATACCTCGCCATAGCAAGCCTGTTGATATCAGCCATCGTATGGCTCGACACCATCCTTTACGGCTACTGGGGCAGCAAACTCGACTCCACTCCCATCTTCTACTTCGTCACCTCCCCATCGGCAGCTATGGCATCGGTAGAATGGTGGCAAATAATCCTCATTGGCATCGGCACCCTCGCTACCGCCGTTGCTATTTTCGCAGGTCTTGACCAAATCGTCGGCAAAACAAGCATCCAACGCGGCTCATGGAAAAGCATCGGCGGAATGCTCCTCCTCACCGCAGCACTATTTCTGCCTATCCGCGGCAGCTTGACTGTGTCAACGATGAACCCCTCACACGCCTACTTCTGCAACGTCCGCGAGCTCAACCATGCTGCCGTCAACCCCGCCTTTAATCTCCTTTACAGCATCAGCCACACCCAAAGCTATGGCGACCACTATCAGTTCATGCCTGACGACGAAGCCACGGCACAGCTCAACGCGCTCAACGCCACCCACCATAACGACAGCATCGACTCCGACAGCACAATAGCCCTTGTCAACATCCAACGCCCTGACATCGTGCTCATTATCCTCGAAAGCTTCTCCACCCACCTTATGCCCTGCTACGGAGGCGACAGCATCGCCGTCGGACTCGACTCTATCGCAAACAGCGGTTTACAATTCAAAAACATCTACGCCTCCGGCATCCGCACCGACCGCGCCCTCACTGCCATCCTCAGCGCCATCCCCGCACAACCGGCACACAGCATCCTCAAATACGTCGACAAAATCGAACACCTACCCTCGCTCCCCAACGCACTAAAACAAGAAGGCTACGCGCTGAGCTACTTCTACGGCGGCGACGCCAACTTCACCAATATGCAAGCATATCTAATGAGCATGGGCTTCGACTACACCGTCACCGACAAAGACTTCGCCGTCACCGACAAAGCCTCAAAATGGGGTGCGCCGGACCATCTCCTTTTCAACCGCGCAAAACAGCACCTATCACAAAATTGCCCCATTCCGCGCCTCACGGTAATACAAACCTCGTCGAGCCACGAGCCTTTCGACGTGCCATATCATAACGCCCGTTTCGACAAAGGCACGCCACAAAACGCCTTTGCATACACCGACTCCTGCGTCACCGACTTCGTCAACACCTTGCGCAACAACGACACATGGCGCAACACCCTCGTCGTCCTCGTACCCGACCATTACGGTTGCTGGCCCAAAGACCTCAAAAGCACCCCCGAACGCCACACTATACCCCTCGTAATGACCGGCGGAGCGCTTAACACTAAGGGCATAAACACCACCATCGGCTCTCAAACAGACATCACCGCCACAATATTATCGGCGTTGAACATCCCATGCACCGCCTTCCCCTTCAGCCACAACCTCCTCAGCTCTACACATCCGCAATACGCCTTCATGAGCGAACCCGGCATAGCGGCAATAGTAACAAAAGACGGATACACATCTTTCAACTGCGATGCTAACACCATCGAAGACTCCTCTGTTAACGAAAAAAATATCGACCAAAGCACCAACTACATCAAGTGCTATCTGCAAAAGCTTTACCACTACCTTTCAGAACTATAACCCATGATAGAACTACTCGAATTTATCGATACACAATTCTTTCTATATCTCAACGGCCCCAACTCGATATTTTTTGACGTGTTCATGAAACTATACAGTGAACGCTTCATTTGGCTACCATTTTACATAGCACTAATGTTGATGATCTGGCGCACCAAAGGGACACAAAAATGCATCTACTACACCCTAGGCATTGCCATCGCCATCATCCTCACCGACCAACTATGCGCTAGCGTTATCCGCCCCATCGTCGAACGTCTACGTCCGTCCAACCTCAAAAACGCCATCAGTGCGCTAACATATACCGTTGACGGCTACCGCGGCGGCGCTTACGGATTCCCTTCATGCCATGCTGCTAACTCCTTCGCGCTCGCTACATTCATGTCGCTCCTAATCCATCGTCGTTTCTTTATATTCCTCATCATCTCTTGGGCTTTGATGAACTCCTACTCTCGCATCTATTTAGGCGTCCACTACCCCGGCGACATCCTCGTAGGTGCGTTGATCGGTAGCATTATAGGCACATTGTGCTTCCTCGCAACACGACGTATCATCGACCGACGACACAACGACAACTCCGACAACCGACACGGAAACCGACCAATTTGGAAATGGAGAGCAAAAAATAAAAACGAAAAAATTCTCAGCATCTCACACATACACATCACCGCTTTACACACAGCAACAGCCGCCGTACTAATAGTAATTTTATACATCATCCTCCGCGCAACAATTGCTTAAAATTTTTAATAACTACGCCGCCATAATTCAGTATTATTCAACACATAACGTACTATCAATAAAAATTTCACTTAATAATATAGTAAAAAATTTTAGAAAATCATTGTCTGTTCCAAATATTTTACATAAATTCGCAGCCGAAAAAGTGAAAATCATATCGAAAAACACAATTTTCGCCTGATATTATTTGAAAAACAAAAACGATAAAAGTGTAGTGACACCTTATCATAAGCAACAAAAAAAATAAAACAACATACACCCACCGTTACTTAACTTTCAATATAAGAATTAAGTAAATCTAATAAACAAATTCATGAAAAAACTTTTAATGTTATCAGCGCTAATAGCATCACAAACGCTAATTGCGCAAGACATGAAAGTGGGACAGCTTTCAAACGTACAGCGTTTAACTAACGATAACGTTAAGTACGAAAATCCCCAATGGTCACCCAACGGATCAAAAATTGCCTTTACCGAATACGGCTATAACAAACTCTATGTTATGAATGATAAGGGCACCGACAAAGTGCAACTATCCGACGGCCGCGGTGTCGGCTTCATGTATCAGTGGAGTGCCGACTCATATCAAATCCTCGTACGCGACCTACGTTACGAACGCGTAGGCACACAAACCCAACGTCGCCAGGCAGCATGGGCTATCGACCTTCAAGGTCAGAAAACCCGAATGACCGAAGACGTAGCCCGCATGGAACCCGCTGCTTGGCGCTATAGCGCTCAAGGTGACGTTTCTGTGTTGGCGCTCGATGCTAAGGTAATAAGCTCTAACAAACGTAAAATAAATCGCGCTGCACAAGCAGTCAAATTAAACGACAACGCAAACATCAGCGTAATCGTTAACAAAGACGGTCTTTCAGTAGTTAACGCCGCTGGAGAAAAGAAACTACTCAACTCAAAACCATCATTCTGCCCCGCTATTTCTCCCGATGGCAAAAAAATCGCTTTCGTTGAAGGTAACGACGTTTACATCATCAACGTTGACGGCACCGGCAAAAAGAAAATGACCCGCGGCTTCAACCCTACTTGGGTTAACAACAGCCAGATCATCTTCGAAAACAGCACCGATGACGGCCACACCTACACTTCTAGCGACTTGTACATCATGAACATCAACGGCACCAACCTCAAAGCACTCACAAACACAACAGATTGCATGGAAATGTGCCCCAGCGTTTCGCCCGACGGCAAGCGAATCGTGTTCACTTCATTCACCGACGGTCAGATTTATTCTGCTGACCTTAAATAATATACTGAACGACCATGAAGAAAATATTTTTGGCGCTACTATTGTTAGTAAGCGTTATAGCACCTCAGAAAATATCTGCATCTTGGAGTGACTATGTAATCGTTCTCGACCCCGGTCACGGCGGCGACGACCCCGGTGCGGTATACAACGGTTCTTCTATTAACAACCGCACCGAAGCTTGGCTCGTTCTTCAATGCGCAAGCAGTGTTTACAACACTCTTTCTAACCTCGGCGCTGACGTGTACATGACTCGTTTCTACAACGATTTCAGCGGCGAAGTAGGCCTTTCTACTCGTCGTTCATACTGCTACACTTACGGCTCTGACGTTTTCGTATCTTTCCACCTCAATGCCGCTAACGCATCTGCTCACGGCACTGAAACATGGTACTACTACGACGGCAGCTACAACCTCGCAAACTGCATCCAATCAGGCTTGATGAACAAATTCGCCAATGTTGACGGCGTAGGCGGATACGAACTCATCAACCGCGGTATCAAAAACAACGGCTGGACTGTTATCACCGCCGGCGAATATTACCCCGCTGTGCTTACCGAAGGTCTTTTCGTTGACTGCTACAGCGACTGGCAGCTCATCCAAGACACTTCTAGCGTAGGCTTCAACGCTTGGGTTGACGGACACCTCAAAGGTATCTATGACTACCTCAACTACTATGGCTACTACAGCGTATCAGAACCTCCCTATAACGGCTCAGGCAGCTCTAGCGTTGCTCAGACTCCCTACATCTCTGTAAGCTCTAACAACATCACCCTCACCTGTGATGCCGGTCAGAAAGCTACTGCAGAAGTTGAAATTGACGGCGCTATGCTCAACAGCTGGACAACAATCACCCTCACCGACAAATGCGAAGGTATCTTCAGCGTTGACAAATCAGGTTTGAACGTTAGCGGCGACACCCACACCTTCGACCCCGAAAAGCCCACAATCAAAATCACCTTCAGCCCCGACAAGGTAGGCACATGGTCAGGCGACAACAACGGTGACGGATACGAAGACTATGTTATCACCCTCGCCAGCGTTGACACCGACGGCAACCCCGTTTACCAGTGGATCACACTCAACGGCGTTGGCACAACTCCTCCCTTGGCATTCGAAGAAGGTTGGGTTATCAGCGAAAACCGCAACAACCTCACCGCTCAAGGTTGGGATGCTTCTAAGATCCGCAACATGGATGTTTACAACGGCAAAATCTACACCGTTTACAACCAATCAGTAATACGCGTTCTTGACGCCCACACCGGCAAATTCCTCTATGACCTCAGCAACGAGGGCGTTGAAGGCGGTATCATCAACTTGTGCGACGTTCGCGGCTTCGACGGCAAAATCATTGCTTCTAACCTCGGCGGTATCGACGGCACCGGCAACACTCACGACCTCCGTCTTTATGTATGGGACAACCCCTACGACCCCAACAAGGCTCCCGAAGTTACAGTTATCAGCTACGAAACTCTCGCTGCCAACAATATCAGCCGCATCGGTGACTACATCGGCCTCGGCGGCGACTGGAACAAAACAGCAGGTAGCCGTATCATCTTCGCTTACGACAACTATGGTAAAGTATCTAACGGCGGCGCTCACATCATCGAATTCCCCGTTGCTAACAACGCTATCGGCACAACCCCCAGCAAGCTAATCGAAGTAACAGCCGACGGCTCTATCATGCGCGCAGGCTCTTCTATCCGCGTTTATCCTACCGGCTACGGCTACATGATTGACGGCACCCTCTGCCCCGCTACCAAACTTAGCCCCGAAGGCGTTCGTCTCGACTACATGGACGGCGGTTACAAAACATGGAGCAACACTTATCGTCAATTCGTTTACGACGGTATCACCTACGGTTTGATGCTCGACTACAACGACCTCACCGGCGACTCTAAATACAACTACACCGGCGGCTACATGCGCCTTATGCAAATCGCCGACGCTAAGTACACCACTACATTCCGCGCTCCCAAAGACTTGGCTCTTTACCCCTCAGAAACTCTCGCTTCAACACGTGCTAACCTCAACTGCACAGGCAACATCGTCATCAACCAAGACGGCGACAACTACATCGAAGCATGGGTACTCAGCACAAACCAAGGTTTGGCATACTACTCACTCGGCTCAGTTCCCGCCGCTCCCGCTCCTTCATTCATCATCAGCGACAGCGAAGTTGAACTCAGCGCACTCCCCGGTGAAAGCGTTAGCGCCGACATCACAATCTCAGGTTGCGACCTCATTGCCGATGCAAAAATTGCTATCGTAAACGACAAAGCTGGCGTATTCTCACTCTCTCAGAATACAATCTCAATCTCAGCTCCCACAGCAACAATCGCCATCGTTTACAACCCCAACGAAAGCGGCGAACACACAGCATCGCTCAAGATCTCTACTACCGGCGCTAACGATGTTATCGTTCCCATCACCGGTATCTGCGAAAACGTCGTAGCTTACGACAACTTCGAACTCTCACAAGACTGGGCACACGCAAGCAACCACATCACACCTTCAAGCGCAGGTCGTGGTTGGAGCACAGGCTTCGACGGCAAGATCTTCTTCAACAACGACGCGTCTCCCGCACTTTGCTACTGGGACAAAGACGGCCGCCACACTCTCGCTACTTCTGTAGTCGGAACTGCCATCACTAGCGATAACGCTCAGAACATCATCCTCTCTAACGGTTTGTGGGGCACATCGGCAACTTCTTTCAAAGTTCTCCCCGCCGGCTCTACTACATGGACAAACTTAACCGTAACCCTCCCCTCAGGCGTTAGCGCTGCCGCTACAAAATACCTCGGCAAAGCAATCGGCGACATCTTGAGCGAAGAAGGCGGTGCTATGTTCATCATTCCTTCAGGAAGCAAATACGTTGCTAAAATCGTTATCAAGAACGGTGTTCAAGTTAGCGCTACTGCAATCAACGTATCTTCAGTTCTCACTGCCGATGCCGAAACATTCGCTATTCCTTTGACAAACGACATCAACAGCAACCTCATCGCTGTTCGCAAACGTAGCGAAAACCACTTCTACCACAACCTCAACGGCTCGTTCGAAGCTTTAGAAGATAACGGCATCACAACAACTCAAGGTGGTACAATCTTCTCATTGTGCGGCAAGTTGTTCTCAGTAGAACCCACAGGCATCTACAGCGACGCTTTCCAAATCGTTGACATCGAAAACAACACCATCGTAGCAACTCACGATGAAAAATATTCATCAGACATCTGCCCCAACCCCAACTGCATCACAGCTGAAGTTGTAAGCGCTACCGAAGTTAAACTTTACCAATACCTCCCCGGCGAAGTTGCTTCTCAATACACCTTCAAAGCTAAGAAGCACGCTGACGTAGCAGAAATCGCTGTTGCCGACATGACAATCCGCACCGCCGGTGAAACCCTCATCGTAGAAGGCGCTGACGTTGCTAGCATCAACGTATTCACACTCACAGGCGCGCTCGTTTGCAGCAGCAACAACAACGAAGCTAACCTCGGCAACCTCCAAGCCGGTGTATACATCGTGAAAGTTGTGGACGTAAACGGCAACATCCTCACTCAGAAGATGGCTTACAATAAATAATTCATAATACACTTCATTTCTAAAGGCTGCGCGATGCGCAGCCTTTTTTATTTCTCATTTAACGAACCTAAACACCAGCCGTACTCTTATAATATCTATCTTTGCACGCAAGAAAACCATATATCGCTAATCATTAGGCACATAAATTATCAATATAATAGCAATAAGAATTTAATGACTAGGTCTCTATATTTTAATGCTAAAATAAATAAATTACAATTACTATAATTGTCCTACTTTGGTGGATATACCTCCTAAACGTTCGAAACAAAAAGGATGAATTGTTACCCTTTGCGGCACCATTCTTCGTTGAATGTATTGAAAATTCAGATTCGCAAAAATAAGAAGTCGAAAACGTCAATCAATAGCTCCGACACAGGTCTGCTGTCAAAAATCACATAAACAAGTAACGCAATCAGCGACTTGCAAAATTATGGGCAGCTACTATTAAGGACAAGCAATAATTTTGATTTTTGATAATTTGTGTGTAATTTTGTGCTTACTTAATGCGCATTAACACAAACTAATATGAAAACCTGCCTTTACGCTGCCGCTATAGCAATAAGCGCGGCCACTGTAACCGGTTGCTCTAACGACGCAATGCACACCAATCCATTCCTAACAGCTTACGACACTCCTTACGAGATTCCGCCCTTTGACAAAATCTCTTATGACGACTATCTACCCGCCCTTGATGCCGGTATAGCACAAAAAAAGGAACAAATCGAAGCAATCGTATCGAACCCCGACGAAGCTACTTTCGACAACACTATCATGCCCCTCGAACGCTCGGGAGAAATCCTTGAACGCGTTGCTATGGTATTCTACGCTCTCGACGAAAGCAACAGCTCGCCCGAAATGGTAGAAATTGCCGAAACCTTCTATCCCAAATATTCTCAATTTGCCGACGAAATGACCATGAACGACGGTCTTTTCGCTCGCATCAAGCACGTATACGAAAACCGCGACACCCTCGACGCTGACAAAAAACGCGCTGTCGAAGAATATTACCGCGACTTCGTGCGCAACGGTGCTCTTCTTAACGACGCCAACAAAGAAGAACTCAAAAAGGTAAACACCGAACTCGCAAACCTTTACCTCACATTCAACAAAAACCTTCTCAACGCCACCAACGCCTTCGAAATTGTAGTCGAAGACTCATTGCGTCTTGCAGGCCTTCCTGCCAGCAGCATCGCACAAGCTGCCGACGAAGCCAAAACACGCAACATGGAAGGTAAATGGGTATTCACCCTCCACGCTCCCAGCCGCTTGCCTTTGTTGCAATACGCTGCCGACCGCGAATTACGCCGCGAAATGTACCAAGGATACACAACATTGGCTTTCGACGGAGAATACTCTAACCAAGCGGTTATCAACAAAATTCTTCGCGCTCGCGCTCAGAAAGCTCAGCTCCTCGGCTTCAAAGATTTCGGTAGCTACATGACCGATAACGTTATGGCTAAAACTCCCGAAAACGCCGAAGAACTCCTCATGAAGATATGGCGCCCTGCCGTTAAGCGTGTTAAACAAGAAGTTTCAGAAATGCAAGCTCTTGCCGACCGCGAAGGCGCTGACTTCAAAATCGCTCCCTGGGACTACTACTATTACTCAGAAAAAGTACGCCAAGACAAATACGACCTCGACGAAAACGAAGTACGTCAATACTTCCCCCTCGACAGCGTACGCAATGGCATCTTCACCATGGCACGTCGTCTTTACGGCATCGAATTCACCGAAATGCCCGACGCTCCCAAATACTATCCTGAAGTTACCGTTTACGACGTTACCGACGCCGAAAGCGGCGAACACATCGCTGTTTTCATGACCGACTACTTCCCCCGTGCTTCTAAACGTCAAGGCGCATGGATGAGCGAATTCAAAGGCTCATGGCAAAACGAAGACGGCACTTCTTCGCGTCCTATCATCTACAACGTAGGCAACTTCTCACGTCCTTCCGGCGACACCCCCGCGCTCTTGACTCTCGACGAAGTTGAAACAATGTTCCACGAATTCGGCCACGGCCTACACGGTATGCTCTCTGACGTGCGTCTTAAGAGCCAAGCCGGCACAAACGTTGACCGTGACTTTGTTGAACTTCCCTCACAAATCCACGAACACTGGGCCGTTGAACCCGAATTGCTAAAGGTTTACGCTCGCAACTGGAAAACCGGCGAAGCTATTCCTGACGCCCTTATCGAAAAACTCGTTGCTGCCGGCACTCACGGCCAAGGCTTCGCTACAGCCGAACTCGCCGGTGCCGCCCTCCTCGACCTCAAATACGGCCACCTCAACCCCGACTCTGACATCGACATCGCTGCTTTCGAAGCTCAAGTTGCAAAAGAGCTAGGTATGCCCGCAGAACTAACATATCGCTACCGTTCACCCTACTTCAAACACGTTTTCGGCTCTGACGGTTACGCATCAGGCTACTACACCTACCTCTGGGCAGAAGTCCTCGACGCTGACGGCTTCGAATACTTCAAAGAAAAAGGCATCTTCGACCCCGAAACAGCCAAGAAATTCCGCGAAAACGTGCTCGAAAAAGGCGGCAGCGTCGACCCCATGGAACTTTACATCAACTTCCGTGGCCAAGCTCCCAACGTTGACGCTTTGCTCCGCAATCGCGGCCTCGAACCCGAATCTACTGTAAATCTGGCTCCTAAAGCCGGTATTTAATATATCACATCTCAGCCACCAGGCTTGTTTAAATAACTATGTACAGGACACACACCTGCGGCGAACTTCGTATCGCCGATGCCGGCAAAACCGTTACCCTCGCCGGCTGGGTACAACGCTCACGCAAAATGGGCGGCATGACTTTCGTTGACATCCGCGACAGATACGGCTTAACTCAAGTGGTTTTCGATAACGACCACAACGCCGACCTCTGCGAAACTGCCAACCGTCTCGGTCGTGAATTCGTTATTCAAGTTACCGGCACTGTTGCCGAACGCACAAATAAAAATCCTCAGCTCCCCACCGGCGACATCGAAATCATCGCCGAAGAGCTAAACATCCTCAATAGCAGCGAAGTACCGCCGTTCACCATCGAAGACGAAAGCAACGGCGGCGACGACATTCGTATGCGCTACCGTTACCTCGACATCCGTCGTAACCCCGTGCGCAAAAACCTCGAATTGCGTCACCAAATGACCATGGAAGTGCGCCGTTACCTCGACGCTAAGGGATTCCTCGAAATCGAAACTCCCATGCTTGTAGGCTCTACCCCCGAAGGCGCTCGCGACTTCGTTGTGCCTTCGCGCATGAACCCAGGTCAATTCTACGCCCTTCCTCAGTCGCCGCAGACTCTTAAGCAGCTTCTTATGGTCAGCGGCATCGACCGTTACTTCCAAATCGTGAAGTGCTTCCGCGACGAAGACCTCCGTGCTGACCGTCAGCCCGAATTTACTCAGATCGACTGCGAAATGTCGTTCGTTGAACAAAACGATATCATCGAACTTTTCGAAGGTATGGCAAAACACTTGTTCAAGGAAATTCGTGGTGTAGAACTCACAGAGCCCTTCCAGCGTATGCCTTGGGCCGACGCTATGAAATACTATGGTTCTGACAAACCCGACTTGCGTTTCGGTATGCGTTTTGTCGAACTCATGGACGTTCTCAAGGGCCACGGCTTCAGCGTTTTCGACAACGCTGCTTACATCGGCGGTATCTGCGCCGAAGGTGCCGCTTCATACACTCGCAAACAGCTCGACGCTCTCACTGAATACGTTAAACGTCCTCAGATTGGCGCTAAGGGTATGGTTTACGCTCGCGTGGAAGAAAACGGCAACGTTAAATCAAGCGTTGACAAATTCTACACTCAAGAAGTGCTTCAGCAGCTCAAAGAAGCAATGAACGCCAAGCCCGGCGACTTGATACTCATCCTCTCGGGCGATGACGTTATGCGCACCCGCAAACAACTTTGCGAACTTCGTCTCGAAATGGGCCGTCAGCTCGGCTTGCGCGACAAAAATAAATTTGCGTGCCTATGGGTTGTTGACTTCCCCATGTTTGAATGGAGCGATGAAGAACAGCGCCTCATGGCAATGCACCACCCCTTCACACACCCCAAAGACGAAGATATCCCCTTGCTCGACACCGACCCTGCTGCCGTTCGTGCTGACGCTTACGACATGGTTATCAACGGTGTTGAAGTAGGTGGCGGTTCTATTCGTATCCACGACAGCGAATTGCAAGCCAAGATGTTCGAAATCCTCGGCTTCACTCCCGAACGTGCCGCTGAACAATTCGGTTTCTTGATGAATGCGTTCAAATTCGGTGCTCCTCCTCACGGTGGTCTTGCTTACGGTCTCGACCGCTGGGTAAGCCTCTTCGCCGGTCTCGACAGTATCCGCGACTGTATCGCATTCCCCAAGAACACATCCGGACGCGATGTTATGCTCGACGCTCCCGCTGCGCTCGAACAGAAACAGCTCGACGAGTTGTGTCTTAATATCGAAATTCCCGAAGAGAAAAAATGAAATTATCGGCCATCATAGCTGCAATAGAGACCGTTGCCCCCCTTTCCCTACAAGAGAAATGGGACAACAGCGGTCTTCAGGTAGCACTCCCCGACGGCGACGGTGAAATCGAGGCTGCATTAGTATGCCTCGACGTTACCGAAGCCGTCGTCGAAGAGGCCAAAGAACGCGGATGCAACCTTATCATAAGCCACCATCCGCTAATATTCAAGCCCTTCCGCTCGCTCACAGGCAGCACACCGCAACAACGCATCGCCATCGCCGCCTTGCGTGCCGGAATCGCTATTTACTCCACGCATACAGCCCTCGACAGCGCCCGTAACGGCGTAAGCTACGCTATGGCTGACGCCCTCGGATTAACGGTCACCGACGTGCTTCAGCACACTCATCTGTGCCGCTACATCCTAAACATAACGTGCCCTGCCGACAAAGCTTCTGACGTTCGATTGGCTCTTCTTGATGCCGGTGCTAACGCCTGCGCGTTTAACACCATCGACAGCGAAGCTATCGACAGCAGTGACTTCGACGGCGTCAACCTCAGTGTGTCGGCACGCTGCAACATCAGCGTCGAAACCGATGCCCTTGGCCTCCCCGCCCTCCGTCGCGCTATCAATGGCTTATGCATCGACGACATCAGCGTCAACACCATCAATCTCGACAGCCATCCTACCGGCTACGGCCTCGGCGTGATAGCTACCGTGCCCGACAATAATCCCCTCACCGCCGGTGAGCTCTTGGATTTATTGCACCGCACCTTCGGCACTCCGACAATCCGCACCAGCGCCGCCTTCGATGCCAACGCGCCGATACGTCGAGTAGCGATGTGCGGCGGTGCCGGAGGTGAATTCATCAACGATGCATTCCGCCACGGTGCCGACGCTTACATTTCGGGAGATATCAGATATCACGACCTCGCCGATGCCGCCGCTATGGGGCAAATAGTATTCGATATTGGACATTTTGAAAGCGAAAAGTGCACAAAATCAATTTTAAGTGCAATTATTTCCAAAAAATTTCCTACCTTTGCAGTCTATAATTCAGACACCGACACAAATCCGGTAAAGTACCTGTAACAATATATGGCAACAGATAAGAAAACCGACGCACCCCGTAGCGTTGAAGATCGACTAAAAACACTCTACGAGCTCCAGACCATACTGAGCGAAATCGACCGCATCCGCAACGTGCGTGGCGAGCTTCCCAAAGAAGTGCAGGACCTCGAATACACCATTACAGGCCTACACACTCGTATTCAGCGTTACACTGCCGAAATTGAAGAGCTTAACGCACGACGCACTGCCGAAAGCAACAAAATCGAAAACAAAAAAGTTTTGATCGAACGCTATCGCCAGCAGCTCGACAATGTTCGTAACAACCACGAATTCGACAACCTCAACAAGGAAATCGAATACGAAGTTCTACAAATCGAACTCGGCGAAAAGAACATCTCTGAAATCGATCGTTCTATCAACACTCGTAATGCCGACATCGCTACTACCGAACAGGAAATCAACGATCAAACTCACATCCTCGAAGAAAAGAAAGCCGATCTCGACAATATCATCAACGAAACACGTTCACAGGAAGAAAGCCTCATCGAAAAATCAAAGAGCCTCGAACCCCTCGTAGACGAACGCACCCTCTCAGCCTTCAAGCGTATTCGCAAAAACGCTCGCAACGGCCTCGGTGTTGTTATCGTTGACCGTAGCGCTTGCGGTGGTTGCTTCAATCGTATCCCCCCACAAAAGCAAATCGATATCCGCACTCACAAAAAAGTTATCGTGTGCGAATACTGTGGTCGTATCCTCATCGACCCCGAACTCGCTCAGGAAGCTACTCAGAGCAAGAAATAATTCTTCACATTATACAATACACGGCGGTTATGCTTTTGCATACCGCCGTTATTTTTTAGTATTATGAATCCTGCCATTATCACTGTTATCCTCCTCGTTGTTTCAAACGTTTTTATGACCTTTGCGTGGTATAGCCACCTAAAGTTACAGCAACTTAACATCATCAGCTCAAACACGCCGCTTTACGCCGTTATTCTCCTCTCTTGGGGCATAGCCCTAGCGGAATACAGTTTCATGGTGCCGGCGAACAGAATAGGATTTGAAGGCAACGGAGGGCCGTTCTCGCTTATTCAACTAAAAGTGATGCAAGAAGTAATTACTCTCGTTGTTTTCACTATCTTCACATTAGTGTTTTTCAAAGGCGAAGCACTCCACTGGAATCACTTCGCCGCCTTCGCGCTCCTAATCGCAGCTGTATACCTCGTATTTATGAAATAAATCGCCTTACAGCGCGTTTTAAATAACAAACGTCCCTGAGACCATTCCGGCCTTCGGGGACGCTATTTTTTGATATTACTAGCTTTTCAATCCGATGTTATTGACTCGTAAATGCGTTTATAGAACGGATGTTTTGTCAGCGTATCGGCACTGCCGATAATTATCAACTTCATTCTCGCGCGCGTCATCGCTACATTCATACGACGCAAATCGCGCAAAAAGCCGATATTACCATCGTCATTACTGCGCACCAAAGACACCACCATCACATCGCGCTCCTGACCTTGAAAACCGTCGACTGTATTTACCGATATAAGCTGACGAAACGGACGCAATCGCGACGATGTTTTTATTAGTCGCCTAAGATACTGCACCTGCGCACGATATGGCGAGATAAGACCGACATCTATTCGCTCGTCTAACACACGCTCGGTGCCTATACGCTCCAAAAAATCCGCCAATGTATCAACAGCCAACTTCGCCTCGTCTCGGTTAATACGCCCATACGATTGCCCGGCGATAGCTTCGCGATAATCGGGCAAGGTGTCTTCACCTTCTGCAGAAGAGTCGATTTTAGATGTATCAACCCACACAACCGGGCTATCATAATCGAGAATACCACGATATCGAACGTCATGAGCCGCCGTCATGGCGCCTTTATAAAACCATCCGTTCGATAAATTCATAATTTCCTCATTCATACGATATTGCACCGACAACAAAGTAACAGCTTCGGGATGAGTTTGAGCCAATCTTTCCATCATCGACACACCCAATCCGCTACGTTGCGCCTCATAGCACTTCACCGTCGGCGGTAATTGGCAATGGTCGCCGGCAAGAATAACTCTATCAGCGCGCCGCAACGCTATCCAGCACGCCGCCTCAAGAGCTTGCGCTGCCTCATCAATAAATAGCGACGGAAAACGGCGGCCGTCAAGAATATGGCTCGAACTGCCGACTAGCGTACTCGCTACAACGTGCGCGGCGTCGAGGACATCTCGACGGATTGTTATTTCGAGTTCTTGCGCGCGGTGGCGCAATTTGTCTACATGATTTCTTTGGCTGTCGCTCAACTGACGGCCTCGCAAGGCGCGTAATTGGCGACGGATATTCCACAATTCATGATAGTCGGGATGGTCGGCAAAGCGACGTTCATACGTGAACGACAACATCTTATCGTTAACTCGCGACGGATTACCGATGCGCAAAACATGAATTCCGCGGTCTACGAGCTTTTCGCATATCCAATCGACTGCCATATTACTCTGTGCGCAAACGAGCACCTGACTTTCGCGACGGAGTGTTTCATTAATCGCCTCTACCAATGTTGTCGTTTTACCCGTTCCGGGCGGACCATGAACTATCGCGACATCTTTAGCAGCAAGCACCTTATTAACAGCCTGTTGCTGAGATACGTTGAGATACGGCATCGCTATTGGCGACATCACGCGAAAAGCAGCGTCGCGTTGCGAATAGAACAAATCGCGCAACTCGGCAAGACGTCCTTCGGCAGAGGCTGTGGCAGCGAGGGCGTCAAACATTGTGCGATACGACGTCTCATCAAAAGACAGTAACACATTGACACCCTGAATATTGCGCAAGCGTTGCAAAGGTGCATTATCTGACACAACGACAACCATTCGGTCGCCATCGACATATGCTATCGTGCCTGTTAACAATATGCTATTGGGAGCAGAGGTAGTAGCATCGACAACAAAGGACACCGGTCTGCCATAATCGAAATTATGGTCCGCCATCTCGTCGGCACTGTCGCGCGTAAGCTGTACAACGCGCTGATTCAGTGAATTATAGTAATCCTTACCGATATGCACATTCAACCACGCATTACCTTGTTCGGCAAGGCGTAACATTCCTATACGTTGAGCAATATCAGAAAATTGTCGGCGTTCGTATTCATATTCGAGCATCAACAATCGCCGCTGTTCTGTCAATGATTTCATTGCCATACTCATAACGACTGCAAAGTTATGAACATTTCTTAACT
>CAZFGV010000010.1:55434-63843 GCA_964518705.1 uncultured Bacteroides sp. | reverse complement strand
TAAAAAAAACTCCGGCAGGATCGAAACCCTGTCGGAGTCCCTTACTATGTTTGAAAAATATTATTCTTCAGTAGTTTCAGTGCTGTCGCTGCAAATTTTGAAAGCTTCAACATAGTATGTAGAGAGGTAGTTCTTACCTTCGTTAGCATAACGTTCAGCGATACGAGCGCGGAAGTCGTTCATGCGGCTTTGGAAAGTAGAGCAAGTATCTTGGCCTGCAGCTTTCTTTTCAGTGTCGCAAGCTTCATGAGTTTGTGCGGCGCTGTCGGCAGCAGCATAGCGTGCTTCCATAGCGTCAACGGCAGCGCTATCTGTGCGCTGTTCGCGAACCACACCACAAACGGCGATAACATTACCTTTGCAATCGAGGGGGAATGCACCGCCCATTTCAGCAGTAGCTTGGCAACGGAGGAGTTGACCGCTTTCGCCCTTAAGGAAAGCCTTTGTAGCACCGTGGCTGCAGAGGTGGTTTACTACGCCTTCAACGCAAACAGTGTCGTCAACAAGAGCGTCGGCGTTAGTCATGAGAGAGTCAACGGTGTAAGGAACGGCGCAACATTCGTTAGCGGCTTGCTTTTCGCCACAGGCTACCATAGCAGCGAGGCAGAAGAAGCCAGCTATGGCGGGTACGAGGGTTTTGAGTTTCATTTTGCTTTATATTTTTGTTTAGTTGTTTGCTTTAAGTGCGTATTTGGTATGCAAAGATAATGATTTTTATTAGATTATTGACAATAATGGTGCAAAATGACGGTGATTTTATGGTGTATGTGCGTTTTTGATGCTCTTTTTGTCGTTGTATTGGTCGATAATGCTAAAAATTGGGCTCAATTGTTAATAATTTGAATAAAATAATTTTTTTTAGTAATTTTGCATGATTATGGATAAGAGTATCTTGATAGTATTGATGTTATGCGTCAAATTTTAAATAAATTTGTAATGTATTGAACTAAAGTGCTATTACGATTATTATATCAATAGAAGTAAATAAAATAACTATAAGGTAAAAAGTAAATTACAATGAAGAAAACAGTCATTAGCGGCATAAGTGCCCTAGTGCTACTCGCGAGCAGCTGTTCGGATTTTGCCGGGCAGTTTGGCAGTGGCGCCGGACGCATTTCGCCGTCGGTTGGTATCGACACCGAGGCTGTAGGTGATTCAGACGCGTTGTCGCGTGCAGAGTTTTCCGATGTTACAGCTCAGGATCTTTCGATTACCTTGACAAAGTACGATGGTTCGTACAAGCACACATGGGACAAACTTGCCGATTTTCCTCTTGAACAGGCTTTTACTGTTGGTGAGTATACTATGGAGGCATTCTATGGTGATGCTACAGACGAAGGCTTCGAAAAACCGGCATTCTATGGCAGCCAAACTCTTACAGTTGCCGATGGGCAGACAACTTCTTTGGCGCTCACTGCTCAGATGGCTAACGCTATGTTTACCGTCAAGTATACTGATGCGTTTAAAAAATACATGCAAAGTTGGAGTGCCACTTTTGAAACAGCAAATGGCTCTCACACTTATGATGCTGAGGAAACTCGTCGTCTTTACGTTGCCCCAGGCTCGCTGACTCTTAAAGTTAACGTTAAGAAAGCCAACGGCCTTGATGCTACTATCGAAGTGGCAAAACTTACCGCTGTTGCACGTTACGACTACACTGTAACTATCGACGTTAATAACGGCAACGTTGGCGATGCTACGCTCAACGTTTCGTTCAGCGAAAATCTTTCGACAGAAGATGTTGACATCGACTTATCTGAAGAAATTATTACCACTCAAGCACCTCAAGTGACAGCTTCGGGCTTTAATGCAGGTGAGAATGTTTATGTTGTTGCAGGTAATTCAACCGACGAAGCTGTTGCTATGAACATTGTAGCAATGGGCGGATTGGCTGAAGTTAATCTTCACACAAAATCAACATCACTCATCGCTGACGGTTGGCCCGAAGATATCAACCTCCTTGCAGCTACTGCCGAGCAGCAGGCAAAACTTACAGCGCTAGGCTTTGAATGTCTCGGTTTGTGGAAGAAAGCCGACAAGATGGCGGTCGCTACATTTACTAATGTGTCTAAGTATATTCGTCCTTCGGCAGGTGATAACGATAACGTATTTACTATCACAGTAAAAGATAAATTATCGCGTGTAAGTCAGCCTTTGTCGTTGACTCTTACTGTTGATGACGTTCATCTCGAACTCAGTGCGATTAACGAATACTTCAACCCCGGCGAAGAATTAAAATTCAATGTGCTCTATAATGGTAGCCAGCTTGATAAGTCTATGCTCACTGTTGAATACCTCAACGCAGTAACCAACAAGTGGCGAGAAGTTGAAATAAAGTCGATTGAAGCTGTTGGCCGTGCGCTTAACACGTTTGCGGTAACGGTAGTTGCTCCCTCAATAGAAGAAAACGTAACTATCCGCGTTCGCACTAAAACAGCAGTCAGCAACGAAGCCGAATTCAAAGTGTCACCATTTAAAATTGCTTGCACAGATGGTGATACATACGCAACACATGCTTATGTGAATGTTTTCGGAACTGAAATTGTTGATGGCTTTGATATCAATCAAGCAAAGTTGTATGTAAAGAGCGGTAATGGCGAATTTGCACAAGCAACAGCAACTGTTCAAGACGGTTATTTCAGCGTTACCGGTCTTAACCCCGGCACTGCTAATCAAATTTACCTAGACTTTAATGGTGTAAAGACTCGTACTATCACCATCAACACCGAAGCAGCGATACAATTTCCCAACTCAAATATGGAAAATTGGTACAGCGAGTTAGCTCCTTTTTATCAGACAGAGTTGTTTGGTGCCGAAGCTTATCGTTGGTTTGCAAATGCAAAAGGTGGTGAAGCATATTGGGCTACACGTAATGCGTTAACAACAGCAACAAGTGAAGGCCCGACACCTAACTACGTTTCGTATAGCGGAACTAAAAGCGCAACAGGTGTAACCGGATATGCTGCGGAAATTAGCACAATAGGATATGGCAAAGATTCAACATTTTTAGGTTCCGGAGGTACTGTAAAGCACACTGCTGCCGGTATGCTTTTTGTTGGCGAACACAATGCAACAAGTGAAACGGAAGAAACATTTAATTATGGCAGACCTTTCGCTTCTCGTCCGTTTGCAATGTCATTTAGCTATAAATTTGCACCATATAAGGAGGAGAGCTTTAAGATTTATATCGTTCTCGAGAACCGTGATAATGGTGTAATACAAATCGGTTATGGCGAGCTTGTTTCCGGTTCTGCTGTTTCGGATTTTACAAAGGCAAAAATTGATATCACCTATTCAAACACGACTCTCAAAGCGACACACTGTTATGCAGTATTCATTTCAAGTACAGCAGATTCACCTGCGGTTCAGAATGTGAAAGGCGATAAGGGTCTTTTTGACGGATATACTGATGGCCGTCGCATCGGGTCTGTTTTAACAATTGACGACATTGAATTAATCTACTAAAAAGATAATAATGAACTCAAAAATATTAACAATAGCCGCAGTAGCGGCAGCCTTTGCCGCTAGCTCGTGCGACAATTGGACTCCTCCCGTTGATGGTGCCGGTAAGGTCGACCTTAAGACCGTTACCGTTACCAACGACGACGCTATGAAGATTGTAAATAGCGACCAAATTGGACGTTCTGAAATAGATTTCTCGGGCTATAATGTTCGTGTATATAAAGCAAGCGACCCCACAACAACCCTCTATGCATGGACATATGCAAATATGCCCGAAGTTATAACCCTCCCCGCCGAAACATATTGCATTGGTATCGAATCGCATACCGTAGCTAAGGCTGAATGGGAACGTCCCTATTTTGCCGGGGATTCTAAACAATTTACCGTTGAAGCAGGTAAAATTACCAATGTCGGCGAAATTGTATGTTCGTTCAAGAACATTCGTGTATCAGTAGTGTTCGACGAAGAATTGCAGCCCTCGCTGGGTGATGATATCGCTGTTACCGTTAAGGCTAACGACGAAGGTAGCCTCGTGTTTACTGCTAACGAAACTCGTTCGGGATACTTTGAATTCGTTAAAGGCTCCACAACAATGGCAATTAACTTCAAAGGCACTGTTGACGGTCTTTTCGTAGAAAACGACTTCACCTTCAACGACCTTGAAGCCGGTCA
Source organism: uncultured Bacteroides sp. (assembly GCA_964518705.1). GTDB lineage: Bacteria > Bacteroidota > Bacteroidia > Bacteroidales > Muribaculaceae > CAG-873. The sequence continues at coordinate 59,709 of CAZFGV010000010.1, read as the reverse complement.
GCACCGTATCATAACCTTCCACAAAAAATCTGCTCCCACACCTCCCGATCAGACAGGTACTATTACTCCCGGTGGCGTTGGTGTCGACGTTAGTGTTATAGCAGAGGATATTGACGGAAATGTTGTTGTAGAAGAAACCACTATCACCCCCAACCACCCATGGCAAGAAGATCCTGAACAGCCTGAACAGCCTGAAGGTCCTTCCGGTCAGGACCCCGAAGCCCCCACAATTCAAGCTGCACAATTCTCCAGCGACAACCTTGACCTCGTCGGCATTAACAATCCCGAAGACAAGACTAACGGCGCTGTTGTGAATATCTCTTGCGAAAAGGGTATTGCACACCTCTACGTTGTTATTGATTCAGAAAGTCTTGCTCCGGCACTTCCTGAAATCGGTTTGGCTGCGGAATTCGACCTCGCTTATCCCGGTGATATTAAGGATGCTCTCAAGAACGATATCGGCCTCCCTGTTGCTGACGAAGTTATAAACAAAAATCAAGTGGCTTTCGATATTACCAAGTTTATGGGACCGCTATCAGCATTCCCCGGTGACCATAACTTCCATCTCGAAGTTATTGACAACGAGAACAACAAGTCGAATCTTACCCTTAAGTTTCACGTTAATGAATAATCACTGACATGAAAATGATAAAATATATTATTGCCGCAACCGCAATAGTAGCGCTGACGGCATCATGTAGCGACGATCAAAACGGCGTTGCCGGTGAGGGTAAGCTTAAGCTTAACACAACTCTCAATTCCGATCTTACCGTTGTTTCGCGTGCTACTGAGGACGAACTCAAAGAAAGCGCCGTTATTTGGATTGCTAACGAAAAAGGTGTTGTGCGCTCTTATGAAGGCGTCGACAATGTCCCTTCGTCAATCAATTTGGTGACAGGTGCTTATAAGGCAATGGCATGGGCCGGTGACTCTGTGTCTGCGTCGTTCGACAAGCGCTGTTACAAAGGCGTTGAAGAATTTACCGTTAATGCCGGGCAGACTTCGACGGTCGAACTTGACTGCAATATTGCCAATAGTGTCGTTTCGGTAAATTACGAATCTACTATCGACGAAGTCCTCAAAGACTATACAATGACAGTAGGCCACAAACGCGGCTCGCTCATTTTTAACGGTCGTGACACTCGTAAGGGCTACTTTATGATGCCCTCTTATTCTCCCGACCTTAACTATGAACTCAAAGGTACGCTCCTTGATGGTAGTGATTTCTCGTTCTCCGGCGTTATCACTGCTGCCAAGCCGGCTACTGAATATCGTCTTAACGTTAAATACACACCCAAGACTAATAATGAAGGTGGTGCCGTGTTTACTATCACTGTCGACAAGACAGAGATAGAAATCACAAACCACGTAACCCTTATTGCACCTCCCCGTATCACCGGTTATGGTTTCAATATTAACCAAGCCATTATAGCCGAGGCTGGTACAGTCGGTCGTCAGTGTGTATATGTAACAAGTGCGACAAAGGTTCAGAGCATCGATCTTAAGTCAGACCTTTTGCGCAATATCGCCATGCTTGACGGTGACGATTGCGACCTTTTGTGCCTTTCAGAAGCCGGTGTTGCCGCTCTTGCCGATTATGGCATTAACTTCAAAAGCTCTTACGACGATAGCGCCGACGAGCATATCATTCAAATAAACTTTGAACCTGCTCTCACCAATACGCTCGAAAATGGCGAATATAAATTCAACATCACCGCAACCAATAGTCGCGGCAAGAGTAGCACTGCTGTTCTTACTATCACTATCAGCGACGCTCCTGTGATGAACCTTCCCGTTCAAACATCAACAATCACAACACGCGGTGCTGTCCTTCGCGGTGCTATCGCCAAGGAAGGTGTTGAAAATGTAGGCTTTAACTATCGCGCTGTTGGAACAAGCGAATGGTCATCAGTAGCAGGTGTTGCTGCTGCCGGTCTTACCCCCGGTGCAGAATTTACAGCAACTCTTACCGACCTTACCCCCGACACTAAATATGAATATGCCGCTACCGGCGATGGTTATGTTTCTCCCACAGTAGAAACATTCACCACCTATGGCGAACCTCAGATTCCCAACTCAGGTTTCGAAACATGGAACACCTCAGGTAAGGTATACCTTATCGCTGCCGACGAATCGTCAATGTTCTGGGATTCCGGTAACCATGGCTCTGCTACGGCAGGCTCTAATATCACCACTCCCGAATCTACTATTAAACATAGCGGAAACTATTCAGCCAAGCTTGAAACCAACTCATTCTTTGGCGTAATGGCAGCCGGCAACATCTTTACCGGTCATTTCCTCGGTACAGAAAACCTAACCAAGGGTATTCTCGGTTGGGGTCGTCCATTCACAGGATTCCCCAAAGCAATGAAGATTTGGGTTAAGTATACCCCGAAAGAAGTTACAAAGAAAGGCGACTATAAAGGCACAGACCTTAATGTCGGAGATCTGGACAAGGGTATTGTTTACGTAGCACTTCTTGATGACAGCAAGGTTAACTATAACGGCAACGAATGGCCCGTTATAGTTCGTACAAAAGATTTGGAAGGCTATTCATTTAAGAAAGATGCATCAAATGTAATCGCCTATGGCGAACACATCTTGGCAACCGCTACCGAAGGCGACGAGATGGTACAAATTACTATACCTATTGACGTAAAGAAGAACGGCGTTCGTCCGTCGAACATCCTCGTTGTAGCATCTGCGTCTATTTATGGTGACTATTATTGCGGTGCTACTGGTTCGGTATTGTATATCGATGATGTTGAATTAGTTTACTAATCGCAAAAAACTAAAATCAAAGGCGGAAGCAGGCGACTGTTTCCGCTTTTGTTCTTTCTAAGAGAAACTGTTTTATTGAATTTTGATGCATATTGTATATCAATTGAAAACAATTGATTATATTTGCAATGTTATCTGAAAATCTTAAGTCTGAAAATGATAACGCTCGGCAAAGAGATGTCGAGAAACATATTAGACGTTTGAAATCGTTCCTTTAATTCATAAACTTCGCACCTTTATAGAACACCAATAAAGAAACGACACAATCGAGCGTCCCTTGTTGATGTATTCAACTATTGCAGCGGTCAACGAATCGTTGCAATGGATTGTATATACCTACATGGGCTGCAGTTGTCGTGTTTGTTCCTTTGGTGTAGGTTAGCGAAGGCCTGTGAATGGGAGTGGACAGACTGTCTGCATCCCATGTTTTTTTTAGCCATATCAAGTATATAAATTGATCTTTTTATGTCTATATGTAATAGTTGAATTAAAAGAGCGGAACGACCAAAAATAACCACTGTGACAAAATTGAAACGTTATCGTGTCATACTCGCTACTTATTTGCGAGCGATTAACGATGAGTTTGTTTTAAATTTGCCGCACTATGTCACGTAGCTCATTCTGCTTGAAAATAATTAATAGCTCCATGATAATCTAGTGAGAAAATAAACCACATTACCATAATACATGAAACCCATTGGCTCTGTTATTCGTGAAGAACTTGAGCACCAAGAACGCAGTGTTACTTGGTTCGCTCGCAAACTTAGTTGTGATCGTTCGAATGTTTATAGAATTTTTCAAAAGCATTCGATAGACACTACATTATTGATGCGAATTTCTGTTATTCTCAAACGTAATTTTGTTGCTGAATTAGGAGAGAATCTATCTTTTGACGATAATAATAATTGATGCAAAAAATGCCGGTGTGTAAAAATAGAAACACATCTGTGGCATACCCGCATCGCTTTTATGCAGTTGAAACAATAAGATTAATCTAACTTTGCTTCAAAATTCTTCAGCTATGTTCAGGATTTTGTGAAAATCTTCGAAATAGCAACCTAAATGAGTGAAAATAACATTATTAACGACTGAAAAGTTATAACTTAAATTCACATCTATGAACAAAAAATTCATCAACGGACTTCTGCTTGCAAGCCTTATCTTAGGCACTGGCGGTAGCTTCACGTCCTGCACGGACTACGATGACGACATCAGCAATCTGCAGCAGCAGGTCGATGCCATTAAGGCTGACCTCAAGACTCTCGAAGCTGAAATCGCAAACGGTAAACTTATCACAAGCATTACCGAAACTTCTACCGGTGTAGCTATTACACTTAGTGATGGTAAAACTCTTTCCATTTCAAATGGTAAAGATGGTGCTGCCGGTGCTCCCGGTACAACCTGGACTATCGGTGCTGATGGCTACTGGTATGAAAATGGTAAAAAAACTGACTACCGCGCTATTGGTGAAAAGGGCGATAAGGGTGAAACCGG
>CAZFGV010000010.1:0-55334 GCA_964518705.1 uncultured Bacteroides sp. | reverse complement strand
CTCAAGGCGAAAAGGGCGAACAGGGTGAAACCGGCGCTCAGGGTCCTCAAGGTGAAAAGGGCGAACAGGGTGAAACCGGTGCTCAAGGTCCTCAAGGAGAAAAAGGTGAAACCGGCGCTACCGGCGCTACCGGTGCTACCGGCGCGCAAGGCGAAAAGGGTGATAAAGGCGAAAACGGCCAATATTATGTTCCCGAAGCTGACGGTTTCTTCTATATTTACAAAGACGGCGTGAAGGGTGAAAACTCTGGCATCGCTTGGCGTAACGACACTAACCACGTAACTGCTGTATTCTCTGGTACAAAACTCGTCCTCGCTAATGTTCAAACAGGTGTTGACGAACAGGGAAATCCCGTTTATGGTACTACTGAAATCAATCTCGGTACTCCCGTAGGCTCACTCGGTTTCATTCCTTCAAGAATGCACTCGCTCGTAGCTTATCCTACAACAGATGCCGACTTCTACCATATCGGTGAATACATCACCGAAGAAAAGTACCACGCTACTCTAAAAACTTTCAAGAAACAAAGCGACTGGAGCAAGTCTAATACAGTATCTTTCGGCTATCGCATCAATCCTTCAAATGCATATGTATACGAATTCGGCTCTGCAGAATTCATCGCTCGCGCTGTATCTCGTGCTGAAGGTGACGAAAGCGGTCTCCTCAACGTTGTTTCTGAAACAGTTGTTGATGCTGAAGGTAAAGAACAAGTTAAGGACTACACCCTCAATAACGGTGAAATTTACCTCACTACTACTATCAACGCAGGTAAGCTCGCTTCTGCAAATAAGACAAGCATTGTAGCTCTTTGCCTCTGGAATGGTCAAGATCGCACTGTTTCTGACTATGTTGCTGTTGATTCTAAAGAAATTCAGCCTATCCTCGTTGACTCTACAAAGACAACTGCAACAAATATTGTTAAGTTCTACAACCGTGATAAGTCAATCAAGGGAAATGCTAAGGGTGAAGACAGCGAATTCGTTCAGCAATTCTGTTCACTTTCAGCACCTGCTAATGTAGAGTTGAACTACACCAGCACACTCGATCTTAGCAAACTTCCCGGTTTGTACGTTACTTCAGAAAGCAAGTGGCTCGCAAAACTTGGTTTCAAGGGTATCAGCTACAAATTCTCTAAGCCTGATCACTACTATGCAGACGACGCACAGAAGACTGACCAGCAGTGGTTTGCTAAGCTCGATGGCACTATGCTCTCAGCAGACAAAGCTCACCTTACCAACGGTTTGACTCCTGCTATCGGCCGTACTCCCGTTGTTCGCGTTGACGCTTTCGTTACCGACAACTTTGGCGTAGATCACATGGTGGCTTCTGCTTATATTAAGGTTGCCTTCGTTAAGGAAGAAACTTCCACACCCGGCGATCCTGATAAGGGCGATATCAAGCAAGCTATTGTTATGGATCTCGACAACAATAACAAGGTATATAGCTTCACTGAAGATCTTTCTTCTACCTTCAAAGAACAGGGTAAGATGGCTTGGGAACGTGTAAATAACGAAATCTACGGTTACACCGGTTCTTCAGCCGCTGACTTCTGGAACAAGTTCGGTGGTTCTACTGACCAGTATGAAGTTAAGGTTCAGGTTAAGAAGAATGGTAAACTCCAGACTCTCACCAACGGTGTTGCTATCGGTACTGCCGGTACTCCTGTAGTTCTTACAACCGAAGGCGTTCAGGTTAAGGCAACTCTTGACAACACCGATACCCACACTTCTAACATCTCACTCGCTATCAACAACCAAGTTAAGACCCAGCACACTTACGACAACGTAGACGGCAAGGGCGCTGAATACCACGTATTTATCACCATTAAGGCTGATAACAACAAGGTATACGAAAACATGGTTATTGAAGAAGTATTCTATGTTAAGTGCGACGACGCAACATACAACTGGAACCCCAACTACTACATGGGTGATTACCAGGGTAGCTCAAATGTTGTTATCACCAAGGGTAAAGAAGTTTCAGGCAAGTGGGCTCTCGAAATGAATATCTCAGAAGTATTCGCGATGGTAAATGAAGAAAACATCTTCGCATACTACGATGATATTAAGAATGTAGAATCTATCGAATTCGCATTGATGCCCAACGCACCTGCAAACGTTGATTACACATTGTTGGCAGACGAATCTAACGGTGTTGTATCTCTCACTTCAGCACTTGATAAGCCCAGCATCGTAGCTCCGATGAAGTATCAAGTTACTTTCGTTAACGGTGAAAAGTGCAACGAAGTATTCTTCAACATCTACTTCCAGAACCCGTTTGTAAACACAGCAGCTAAGGCTCTCGAACTTGACGGCAATGAACTTGGTACCGCAACCGTTAACACTGCTGAAAATGTATTCGTTAAGGATATTGCAGGTAAGACTGTTCTTGCATGGGATGCTGAAGCTAATGCTCTTGCCCTTTCTGCCGATAGCTACTATAGTGGTAAGGTTGACATGCCTACTATTAAGTACGCATTCCAGAAAGATGCAGCTTATGATGCATTCGTAAGCCAGCTCGACCCCACGACTGTATTCGAAATCGATGAAAATACAGGCGTAGTTACCTACAGTAACTTGGGCTCAACCTTAGTTCCGACAGTTCAACTCAACGTAATAGCTACAGTAGAATTTGATAAACTTTCTAAGGTTACTTGTACAATACCTTTCACCGTTAAGGGTATGAAGAATGAATGATAAAGTTTGTATATACTGATGTGACAGAACTATACTATTAAGGAACATCATTCTATGGCGGAGTTTGTCGTGAGACACGCTCCGCTTTTTTTGCTTTTTACCAAACTTTTAAGCAAAGATTTTTTATCTGAGTGTAATAAAACGCTATGTTCCAACGTTAATTATTGAGTGACTTTAGGCTTTATACCGAATAGTCTATTCTATAAATGAGTAAAAAGATTGTAAACCAATATATTATCACGTTGTTGTTATCGGTATTAATGCTGGTATCAACCTCAGTGTGTGCATACGGACAGTATTACGAACCGCAGGTAACTCCTCCGGCCCCGTCGAGCTATCCGACAACCACACCGCGCGATTCTATTTCTTTGCCCTTGCCAATAGCTCCGACAGTGCCTCAAAGCTATGATGATTTGATGAGCGATAATGTCGGATATGACCTTGTTACGCCCTCGAATATCAAAACGACCGCTGATTATGACCCGGCAACGGGAATGTATACCGTGCATACGCGTTTGGGCGACATTGACATTGCTCCGACATTCTTGCTTACTCCGGAGCAATATAATAATTGGCAGTTGCGTCTTTCGATGCAGCGTTATTATCGCGAACGGAATTTTGAACTCGCCGAAGGTAAAGATAAACAGCCTTTTAACGTGCTTGATATGAACTTTGCCCTCGGTCCGTTGGAAAAGATTTTCGGCCCCGGTGGCGTGTCCTTGAAAACTCAAGGCTCGGTGAAAATTAATATGGGCATTAAGAGCAACAAGACGGATAATCCATCATTGTCACTCTCGGCTCGGCGTAAAACTTATTTTGACTTCGATCAGAAGATACAAGCAACTATTCAAGCCGGTGTTGGCGACCGTATGAAGTTCAATATGACGTACAACACCGATGCTACTTTTGATTTCGACTCTAAAAATCTGAAACTTGCATACGAAGGCAAAGAAGATGACATCGTTAAGAGTATCGAGGCCGGTAATGTGTCGATGACAACGGGCTCGTCGTTGATTCGCGGTAGTACGGCTTTGTTCGGTATTAAGACAAAATTGCAATTCGGACGCCTTACGGCAACAGCGCTTGTGTCGCAACAACAATCTGAAAGTAAGAGCGTTAACACTCGAGGCGGAGCACAAACGACAGATTTTAGCGTTAATGTTGACGAGTATGACCAAAACCGCCACTTCTTCCTCGCTCATTACTTCCGCGACCATTACGATGAATTTGCGGCACGTTTGCCCTATGTTTCGTCGGGCGTGAATATTACTCGTATTGAAGTTTGGATTACTAATAAGAGCGGAAAGTACGAGCAAGCGCGTAACTTTGTCGGTTTCATGGACTTAGGCGAAAGCGAGCATCTTGCAAGCAATTATTGGAGTCCGTCAAATCAACAAGTTCCGTCGAACAGTAGCAATAATTTGCTCGATATTGTTAAGACAAATTACCCCGGAGCGCGAAATATATCACAAGTAACGCAAGCCCTCGAACCACTGTCGGCTTATGGCATTACCGGTGGTCGCGATTATGAAAAAGTTGAAAGTGCTCGTTTGTTGAGCTCAAGTGAATATACCTTGAATGCCACGTTAGGTTATATTTCAATCCGTAGCGCTCTTAACGCCGATGAAGTTTTGGCGGTTGCGTATGAATATACTTATAATGGTAAGGTTTATCAAGTCGGTGAATTTTCGGGCGATATTGCATCGACCGACCAATCGTTGTATCTTAAAATGCTTAAGAGCACAACAACGTCACCGAAACTGCCAATGTGGGATCTTATGATGAAAAACGTCTATAACATAGGCGGTTACCAAATTCAGAAGAATAAATTCAAACTCAATATTAAGTATCTCAGCGATACCACCGGAACGCAGATAAATTATCTACCTGTGCCGGGATTAAATAATCAGTCATTGCTTCAGGTGATGAATGTCGACCGCCTGGATAGCAATCAAGAAAGCAACCCCGACGGTTTCTTCGATTATATCGATGGATATACAATTATTCCGTCTACGGGTCGCATTATTTTCCCCGTAGTAGAGCCGTTTGGCAGTCATCTTAAAAAGAAAATAGGCAATGATGCTCTTGCAGAACAATATGTTTATCAAGAACTTTACGACTCTACCCAAGTTGTAGCGCGACAATATGCCGACAAGAATAAATTCATCCTCAGCGGTGAATATATGGCGTCATCAGGGTCTCAGATACGATTAAATGCGATGAATGTACCGCGCGGTTCGGTTGTCGTTACCGCTGGCGGTGTGCCTCTTACCGAAAATTCCGATTACACCGTAGATTATGCTATGGGTATTGTTACAATTACAAATCAAAGCATTATCGATTCGGGACAAAATATCAGCGTCAGCCTTGAAAATCAGTCAATGTTCTCGACACAGCGCAAGACTTTGCTCGGTTTGGATTTGCAATATCAACTCAATAAGAATTTAAATTTCGGAACGACGTTGATGCACTTCTCGGAAAAAGCGCTTATCGAGAAGGTAAATATCGGCGATGAGACTGTAAATAACTCAATGATAGGCTTTAATCTGGCTTATAATGGGGAATTTATGTGGTTGACAAACTTGCTCAATAAAATACCCACCGTCAACGCCGTTCAGCCCTCGCGCCTCGCTTTAACAGCAGAATATGCCCAATTGGTGCCTCATGCTCAAAAGAGCGGAACAAATAAGGGTAGTTCATATATCGACGACTTTGAAAGCTCGCAGACTGGTATCGACCTGCGTTCACCTTATTCTTGGTTCTTGGCATCGACGCCTTATGACCCGTCTGCAGATGCCCTTTTCCCCGAAGCAGCGTTGAGTAATGACATTAACTATGGTAAGAATAGGGCGCTGTTGAACTGGTATTATATCGACCGTTTGTTTACACAGCGCAACTCGTCGATGTGTCCCGGTTATATTAAGAGTGACCTTAAACAGTTGTCAAATCCTTATGTTCGCGAAATAACAACACGAGAAATTTTCCCCGGACGTGAAGTAGGGTATGGTGAATCTAATCTTATTCAGACACTTAACTTGTCATACTATCCTGAAGAACGCGGCCCGTATAATCTCGACAGTGATAATATCGATGAAAACGGTATGCTCCTCAATCCCGAAAGGCGTTGGGGCGGTATCATGCGGCGTATGGATAACACAAACTTTGAGCAGTCGAATGTTCAATATTTGCAATTTTGGTTGCTCAATCCGTTCCTCGATCCGGATAATCCCAACTACGAAGGCGGTGACTTGTATATCAACTTCGGTGAAGTGTCGGAAGATATTTTGAAAGACGGTCTTAAGGGTTATGAAAACGGTGTGCCTGCAGATGGTAGCAAGCAATATATGCAGGAAACTGTTTGGGGACGTGTTTCGTCGCAAAATTCGCTAACTTATTCTTTCGATAATGCCAACGGGGCTCGTAAAAATCAAGATGTCGGGTTGGATGGTTTATCGAATGATGATGAATTTAATTTTTCAACATATTCGTCTTATGTTGAAGCTCTTACACGACGTCTTTTGCCTCAAACCGTCGAAGCAATGCAGCTTGACAAATTCTCACCACTAAACGACCCCGCAGGCGATAACTATCATTTCTATCGCGGATACGATTATGATGAGCAACGTTTGGGTATTTTGGAACGTTATAAACGTTATAATGGCTCCGAAGGCAACTCACTTTCGCCGGAGGATGCTTCTGATCCGCTTTATCAAAGCTCGCGCTCTGTGCCTGATGTTGAGGATATTAACCAAGATAATACTCTTAACGAATACGAACGCTATTTCCAATATCGTATCTCTATTCGTCCCGAAGACCTTGTTGTCGGTCGCAACTTTATTACCGACAAGCAAGTTTCGGTAGTTTCTACTCGTGACGGCTCGAATCCGGAAGTTGAATGGTATCAATTTAAAATTCCTTTGAGCGCATACGAAAAAGTGGTTGGTACTATTACCGATTTCAGCACTGTTCGTTTTGCACGAATGTTCCTCACCGGTTTTAAGCGTCCGACACATTTACGCTTCGCAACCCTCGAACTCGTTCGCGGCGAATGGCGTAGCTATGATTTTAACCTTAACACTCGTGGCGATGCTCCTGCGCAGGGGCAGCTCGATATGTCGGTGGTTAATATTGAGGAAAACGCTCAGCGCGAGCCTGTTAACTATGTGTTACCTCCAGGTGTGAGCCGTATTACCGACCCGGGACAGAGTCAGATTACTCAACTTAACGAACAATCTATGTCGTTAAAAATTACCGGTCTCGCTGCCGGTGATGCGCGTGGCGTCTATCGCAATATGCAACAAGATTTGCGTAACTACAAGCGCTTGCAGATGTGGGTTCACGCTGAAGCTACGATTGAAAATTATACTGCGTTGGCGTCTGGTGAAACGTCTGTTTTTGTCCGTTTGGGCTCTGACGTTAAGAATAACTATTATGAGTACGAAGTACCCCTCGAATTGACACCCCCAGGAACGTATAACCGTTATCTTAGCTCCGACCAATATATAGTATGGCCGAAGTCTAACTTCATGGATATTAACCTTCAAGCACTTATTGATCTGAAAAAGGACCGCAATAGAGCCAAACGCGCACAAGAAGAAGGCGTTGGCTATGGTATACTTTATACAGGTCGTGACCCTGAAAATGAGCGCAACAGAATGGCAGTGATGGGTAATCCGTCGTTGTCGGATGTGCGTGTGATGTTGATAGGTGTTCGTAATAACAGTGCAACAACAAAAGATGCAGTTATTTGGGTTAATGAATTGAAAGTTACTGACTTTAATGACGAAGGCGGTTGGGCGGCAAAGGCTAATGCCACTCTTAACATGAGTGATATCGCTACCCTTAATTTTGGTACACATATCGAAACAGCTGGTTTCGGTGGTATCGACCAAAGCCTTAACAACCGTCGTCTTGACGATTACGAGCAATATAATTTCGCCGTGCAAGCCGACTTGGGACGTTTTGTTCCTGAAAAGGCAAAACTTAAAGCACCGGTATATTATTCTATAACAAAAGAAAAGACCTCGCCGAAGTATAATCCTCTCGACCAAGACGTTTTGTTGAAAGATGCCCTCGACGATTGCGAAACAGACCAACAACGAGATAGTATCAGCGCATATGCCGTTGAACGTAACACCGTTCAGAATTTCTCGATTTCGGGACTGAAATTTGATGTAACGAGTAAAAATCCCATGCCGTGGGACCCTTCAAACTTTACCGTTAATTTCTCGTTTACCAAACAAAGTAAGTCAGACCCGACAACGGAATACGAAAACACTAACGACTATCGAGGTTCGTTCGGTTATAGCTATTCGCCTTTTATAAAGCCGTTTAAGCCCTTCTCTAAAATTAAAGGCAAGAGTAAAAATGCCAAATTCTTGCGCGATTGGGAATTGCAATGGCTGCCGAATAATATATCATTCCTTACGTCAATGTCTCGTTACTATTACGAGCAGCAAACACGTTCGGAAACAGATGTTATGTTCCAATTGCCGGTTTCGGTAAGTAAAAACTGGCTCTGGGATCGTCAGTTGTCGCTTTCGTGGAATGTTACGAAATCATTGTCGTTGAGTTTCAACAGCAACACCTCGGCGCGTATCGAAGAACCTGCAGGGGCGGTTAATAAGAAGCTTTTCCCGGATAAATATCGCGATTGGAAAGATACTGTATGGCAAAGCCTCAAGTCGATGGGTACTCCGTGGAGCTATAATCAAACCTTTACGGGCCAATATAAAGCACCGTTCAGCAAAATTGCTTTCCTCGATTTCTTGACAGGAAATGTTAGCTATAATGCAACATATCGTTGGGATCGCGGTGCTACTATCGATGGTATTCGATTAGGTAATAGTATCGCTAACCAAGCGACATGGAATGCCGACGGTCGTATTAACTTCGAAACATTATACAATAAGATTCCTATTCTTAAAGATGTAACGAAGCGTTTTGCTAATACACGTCAGACGAATTCAAAGCCTAAAAAGCCGAAAAAATTCGAACGCACTTATAAGTTGCGCGAAGATACAACATTGACAATTAAGCACAATTTGCGAACTTCGAAAGTTAAAGTTACTGCAGTAACAACGCAAGGAAAACCTTTCGTTTTCAAATCTCGCGTGGTTGACAATAATAATGTCGAAATTCTCACCAAGAGCAAAGAAAATGTTAAGTTTACCGTTGTGGAAGTGCTTAAAGACGAGCGTAGCACATGGCAAAATATCGGCGAGTATGCTCTTCGATTTGTTTCATCGCCGCGCAATGTGTCTGTGCGTTATCGCAACACTCGTTCGTTGTCAATACCCTTGTTCAGACCTGATATAGGTGATATTTTCGGTCAGTCGAATTCCTATGGCCCAATGTCGCCGGGTCTTGACTTCGCTTTCGGTTTTACGGATGATTCTTATATCAATAAGGCTCTCGATCGTGGTTGGCTTATTACCGATGATGGTCAAACATCGCCGGCGGTATGGTCGAAATCTAACGAATTGAACATTGAAGCAAATTTTGAGCTTTTCAAAGGATTTAAAGTGCAGTTGACCTTCAATCGCACCGATAGTCGAAACTCGCAGATGCAGTTTATGTATGCCGATATGCCGACAACGCGTAGCGGTTCGTACACAAAAACTCATTGCGCGATATTGACATCTTTGCGCGGGTCGAATGCCGATAACGGATATTCTTCCGACGCCTTCAACGAATTTCTTGCAAACATCCCGACAATCCGCCGTCGTGTTGAGGCGCAGTATGCCGGATTGAATTATCCCGAAGGTAGTTTTATGGCAGGTAACGCTCTTGCCGGACAGCCTTTCGATCCCAATGTCGGTAGCGTGTCTGAAACGTCGTCGGACGTTTTGATCCCGGCTTTTGTGGCGGCGTATACTAAGAAATCTCCTGAGAAACAAAACCTCGACCCATTCCCATCGTTCTCGTCGGTAATGCCTAACTGGCGTATTACTTACGACGGTCTTATCAATATGGGCAATATGCGCTCAATATTCAAGGCGTTCACCTTAAACCACGCGTATCAATGTACCTATTCGGTAGGCTCGTATACGTCGTATTTGAATTGGGCAAGCTCGAGCGATATGTTGGGCTTTACCCTTGATGAATTAACGGGCAAGCCTATCCCTTCGTCGCCGTATAATATTTCGTCGGTAGCTATTACAGAAAAATTCGCTCCCCTTATCGGTTTTACCGCAACATTGCGTAACGAATTGCAAATTAAAGCCGAATATCGCGACCAGCGTACATTAACTCTCAACAGCTCGGCAGGTCAGGTGGTAGAAGCGACTCAACGCGGTATTACTATCGGAGCAGGGTATAAGATTGTTGGTTTTAATACAGTTCTTAAAATGAAAGGTTCACAGCAAGGTGTTAGCAACGACTTGACAATTGATGCCGATTTCTCGTTCGCTCACAATCAAGCCTTAATACGTAAAATTGCTGAGAACTATACGCAGCCAACAAGCGGAACCAAAACGATAAATATCAATTTCTCGGCTTCGTATGTGTTAAGTAAGCGCTTAACCATTGCCGCTTATTTCGACCATCAGGTAAATACACCATTGGTAACAACATCGTCATACCCGACAACAAACACTTCGTATGGCTTGTCGTTGAATCTTTCATTAGCTCGATAATATTAAAAACAAAATATATGAAGAAGCAACTATTAACCCTCGCCGGAGCAATGCTTATTACTCTTGGCGCTTTTGCTGAAGCTACTCCTTATGTAGCATCGGTAGGAACAACATTAAACTACACCACTGTTGCTTATCCCGAGGATGGCGACTCTGTAAGCGTAACAACCGTTGCAACGGTAACAAACTCAGATGTTCAAGGTGACGTTACAACATATTTTATTGAAGAAGTTACCGCAGCGCCGAATACGCCTATGGGTGCTATCACCGAAACAAGCACAACAACGTTCAATGCTGCCGACGGTGTTACAACTATCATTATGGATGAAGCTGAATCATCTCGCAAGGAAGTTCTCAATATGATTGTTACCATGGCTCAGCAGTCAGGACAATTCATTAGCGACGGCGATATGCAAGATATTGAAAAGCAAGTTACGGCACGCGGTCAAATCGATATTGCTATCAGCCCCGATATGGCAGAAGGCACGAAGCTTCCTAAAAAGAGTCTTAAAGTAAATGCCGGTCCTTCTTTGTTCGGTTTCAATCTTTGGGAAGGCGTTATCCTTGGTAATGAAACAATAACCACCGCTGCCGGAGAATTCAATTGCTTGAAATTGTCGTATGTTATGCGCATCAGCATGGACGGTCAGAATGAACGTAACTTAGTAACTGAATGGTATGCTCCTAACGTTGGCTTGGTAAAATCACTTACCACGACAAAGAAAGGCAAGTTGATTTCAAAACAAGAGCTATCAGAAATAGTTAAATAAAAAATAAGGCTGGGTCGTATGGCTCAGCTTTTTTTGTTGCTTGTGCTTTTCTCGTCATTGGGCGAAAATAGCACTAATTCCACAAGCTCCCCAGAAACAAACATTTATCATTGTTCCTTGGTCTACAAAAAGAGACCCAATGGCACAAACAAAACCACAGCATAGAGCAGCAAGGAAAGAATAAAAGAAGCTTGGGGACATACTCCATTGCTCATCCTTATATATTCCGAGATGTCAAATTGAGATAAAATAGGTGGTAGATATTGAGTAAAATTGAAGATTAACAATTGTTAAGACTTTTCGAAGCGAAAAATTTTCGGGGTGAGATTGTTGTCTAAATGTTTGATTTTAAGAAAAATAATTAAAATACTCAATTTTTAAGGAGTGAATGTGATAGAAAAACATGTCGTAAAACATAAAAAAATATTTGGCTGGGTGGCGGATTGTTGCGAACTTTGTACCGCAAACCTAAAACAATCTTTTTTACCTTAGAAATTGTACCTATTGGAAACCCATAAGAAGGAGCTTCGTGAGGAGCTCCTTTTTATGCAATATATACTCCGATGATTTTCTAGTCAATAAAAAACGTGGATGAGCATAAGCCCACCCACGTTATATTAGTTTGTGTGTTTTATTGCTTTGTAATTTCTATTCTATCGATAAGTGCATGGTTGGTTGTGCCGTTCATGTTGCGGTTTTCAGGGCGATATTCGATAGCGATAGAGTGCTGTCCTTCAGAAAGGTCAACTAATATAGAGTTGCTATATCCCCAATCGTTCCAATTAGCAACGCCGCGATGAGGTAAAACAACGATGCCGGCGCGGTTGTTGTCGATAGTGAGGGTTCTGATAGCGCATTTGTTTTCGGTATTGACCGGGCCGTTTCCGTTGGCATATCGTATTGTTATAGCATATTTGCCGCTCTCGGTGATGTTTGTTACAACGGTAATAGTGCCTGAGGTTTGATCTGTTTCGACATACCCCATGCCACTAAAGCCGCTAATAGTTTCGGAAGGTTTGTAGCTGATTTCGTTAGAGGCGAAAGAAGTGCCTTCGCCGGGCATTTCGATGCGAATAGTCTCGCGGTTAGAACGCGGTTCGGAAGCAAAGCCGCCAATGCCGTTGGAATTGTTGCCGATAACTTGATAGTCGCCGGGGACGTCTTTGATGTTGAACGATGTGCTGCGTGTTGTTGCGATAGGCATACCATCGCGGAGCACGGTGTAAGAGGCGATGTATTCGATAGGATTCCATTGCAGTTCGTCGCCGGCAATCCATGTTTGGGGTGTTAGTGGCGCTTTGGCATTATAGACTCTATTAACGTGCATAGGTTCGGGTTTGGTGTTTGCCATGACAATTTCTATTTTGTTGTGGCCCTTAATGTTGCCCGGCACGAAAGGCGCGTGTTCTTTGCCATTAAGACGGAACGATTTAATTTCGTTGCCATAACCGCTAATAGTGATGTCGAGAACGGCGTTGCGGTATTTAAAGCCTTCGAGCGAGCGAGTTGCATCGAGGGCTTGCGGAACGAAAGGTGTGAAGTTTAGACGATCGGTGCCATAGTTGATACCGAAAAGAATTCGGTGTGTGATGGCAATGTTACCGGCAAGGCACCAGAGCATATTAGAAGAGTTTAGCTCGGTAGCGATGTCTCCGTTGTCGAGAACAAAGTTTTCTTTATTAGTAGCGAAAAGCGCAGCCGGGCGGTATACGGCACCGATAGCTTCGAGAGTACCTTCTTCGTTTCCAACTTTAGCATTAGCCAGCGCCCAATAAGCACCAACCCACGGCCATAGGGAGTTGTTGTGATAAGGAGGCATATCGGCTATTTGAGGATAGAATATAGCGGTGCCGAAAGGAGTGGTGGGATTAGATTCTGTAATAGTACGTGCGCGCGAGCTGTCGGCAATGTTGTATAGAATAGCCAACGATTCTCCAAGAGTTTCGGCGCGGGGATTGGTGATGAGGTAGTTGCGGCCGTAGCGATACATGGCGTAGTAACCTGATTCGGGTAGCCAGAGGTGCTTGTTGATTGCTTCTGCAATGCTGTCGGCGTAGGCTGTTGCTTCGCTAACGGTTTTCTTATCGCCTAAAATCTGAGCCATTTCGGCAAGATAACGCCACGCTTGGCTGTGAACGATAGAAGTGTTTAACGCCTCGCTACGATAAATGTCGGCGGTTTGCATCCATTTAGGGTAGCTTTGCTCGCGCCAATCGATGAAGGATGTTTCGCCCAACACAAGACCGTTGTCGCTCATGACGGTAAGGGTGTCGTCGGCAAGAGATCGTTTTGCTATTGGGTAAATGTATTCCAGCCACTTGCGGTCGCCTGTTACTTTGTAAACTTCGAACGCTGCCAAAATCCAAATTTCGCGGTCAGAGCTTATCGGCCACGCACCGCCGCTACCGGTATCTTGTACGATAGTGCCGACGGGAGTGACTTTTTTCATTAGAGAAATTTTCGAGGCTTCGGGTTGCATATAAGCCATCGAAAGGAGTATGGAGTAGCTAACATCACGCGTCCAAACACCAGCCCATTCACGACCGGTGCGGAGGGTAGTGTCGGGTTCGACAGCGTTTACCATTTCATCGAGGCCCATGTTATAGATTGCGTTGTGCATGGTGTTGGGTGTGCGCAATTGCGGGTACGATGAAATGTCATTTTTAAGATGCCATTCTTTGTCGATAGGGAAACCGTAACCGGGCTCGGCAGAGTATGTCGAGATGATGTGGTTTGCATTAGGTGCAGTGGCATAGAATTGCCCTTGAGTGATGGTGTCGCCGTGCCAGCGATATGCCGAGGTGGAGATAATGTTTTCGGCGGCGTGCGTTGTGAGTGTCGCTGCGACGAGAAGTAAGCTCGTAAGTATGATTTTCATTTAATGTATAGGTTATGACTTTAATTCAAGTCTGATATATTTTTTTGTGTTGTTGTCGATTTTGAAAAGTGCAGAATTACGCAGCCCGGGAATCCATACAATTTCATCGTTGCAAGTAAGAATCCATGTTTTGCGTTTTTGCTCGGCGGAAAAATGTGCTTGAGCAAAAATGTCGCTGACTAATTTGCTTTTAGTTTTTCCGAAAGGAATAATTCTGTCGCCTTGGCGCCAATGTCTCAACTGCCAATTGCCTGCTATTGCCGTGTGGTCGATATAAGCTATGGTGGCACCGGATTTGTCGAGGCGAAAGTCTTTGATATCGTGAATGTTAATGGTAATGCTTATCGGTGATGTAATGTCGGCAGTGATGTCGACGTCATATACTTCGTCGATGTTTTCGCAGGCCGATGCTAGCGAAAATGTTAGCTTTCCGTATGCTAATTCTGCGATAGTTGAGCCATTTGCGGATATAAATTGTTTGCCGGACATCTTTGCGGCTGTGAGCATATTGCACGCTTGACTGTATGTAAATCCCATGCCTTGAATATGATTGAAGAGTAGGGTAGCCGCGTGAGGCTCTTGTGCAAGGCCGTGGATATCAACGCTATTGCCGCAAATATATTTTGAAAGAGTGTTATTCGCAGCTGCGCTATAAATGGCGTTTACGCTTTCTAGGTTGCCAATAGTTGCAAGGATAGCGTTGGTCGCCCCCGGAAAAAGCTCTTCAAGCATTGGGAAAACATGATTGCGAAGTCTGTTGCGACGATGGGCGTTACTTTTGTTACTACTGTCATCTACCCATGTCAAACCGCGAGCGCGTACATAATTTTCAATTTCGTTGCGTGTGAAAGGCAAAAGCGGTCGAATGATAGCATTATTTTTTGCGTGCATTGCCACCAATCCATTAATGCCGGTTCCGCGAAGCAAATTTAACAAGAAGGTTTCGGCTCGGTCTTCGCAGTGATGTCCGACAGCGATAGCTTGGGCGTTGTTAGCGATGAGAAGATCGTTGAACCAATCGTATCTCAATTCACGGCACGCCATTTCTACAGATTCTTTTGTGGCGGCTTGACGTGCGCCAACGTCAAAATGAGTGATGTCGAGCTTGATATTGAGAATGTTACAAATTTCTATGGCGTGATTCATGTCGCGCATAGATTCATCGCCACGCAAATGGAAATTACAATGAGCAGCACGACAATCGTAACCGAGGGCACTCAAAACGGCAACAAGCGCCACAGAATCGGCGCCGCCGCTAAGTGCTACTATTATCGGTCTGTCGTTTGTTAGCAGGTGCTTGTCAGCGATAAAATCGCGAGTTCGCTGCTCGAATGATTTAATCGTTTCCATACTGCAAATATATCCAAACTTAATCAGACACCAAAATATTTTGATTGAAAATGCTAATTAAAAAAAAGATAAATGCCGCTGAAAGATAACTTTCAGTATCATAAAAGCGAATTTACAATAATAAGTGCTTTTTAAATCAAGAAAAAATAACTAACTTTGCGGCTAGTAAAGTCTGAGCGGTGTTTTATTCGCCGCCCGTTTTAAAACGCGGCAATAAATGCCGTGCTAAAAGCACTTACAGATGATAGAAAAAATTAATTTACTCCGCGAGGAACTAGCCTCTGCTACCGCCGCTAATGCCGACGAAGTGGAAGCTCTCCGTATTAAATATCTAAGTAAAAAAGGTGCCGTTGCAGCATTAATGAATGACTTCCGCACGGTTCCCGCCGACCAAAAACGCGCTATTGGTCAAGCTCTTAATGAACTCAAAACATTTGCTACCGATCGCATCAATACATTGCGAGAAGAGTTGAATTCATGTGCCGGTGATGCTGATTTGCTCGATCTTACCCGCACTCCGGCGCCCCTTCGTATCGGTAATCGTCATCCGCTATCGCTTGTGCGTGAGCAGATTATTGACATTTTCCGCCGTTTGGGATTCACCATCGCAGAAGGTCCTGAAGTAGAAGATGACTGGCATGTGTTCGAGAGCCTTAACTTCGCTCCGGATCATCCTGCGCGTGATATGCAAGATACATTCTTCATCGCTCGTAACCCCGATGTGTTGTTGCGTACTCACACTTCATCGGTTCAGACACGAGTAATGACTTCTCAAAAGCCTCCGATTCGCATTATCTGTCCCGGACGTGTATATCGTAACGAAGCAATTTCGGCACGTGCTCACTGCTTCTTCCACCAAGTAGAAGCATTGTACATTGACAAAAATGTAACATTCGCCGATTTGCGTCAGACCTTGTTATATTTTGCACGCGAAATGTTCGGACCTCAAACAGATATTCGCTTGCGTCCCAGCTACTTCCCCTTCACCGAGCCTTCGGCTGAAATGGATATTAGTTGCGACCTTTGCGGTGGTAAGGGTTGTTCGTTCTGTAAAGGTACCGGCTGGGTTGAAATTCTCGGTTGCGGTATGGTAGACCCCGCCGTTCTCGAAGCTTGTGGTATTGATTCTAAAGAATATTCAGGCTTTGCTCTCGGTATGGGTATCGAACGCATCACCAACCTTAAATATCGCGTAAAAGACTTGCGCTTGTTCTCGGAAAACGACCAGCGTTTCCTCGACGAATTCGTCGCCGCTCACTGATTTTAAAACAGCGACAGCTGTCGCTATGCAATAAGTATAAGACATGGATCTTTACAGCCAAATAGACGGCGCCATTAAAGACGCTATGCTTGCCAAAGATAAAGTGCGTTTGCAGGCACTTCGTGGCATTAAAAAAGAATTTATCGAAGCCAAGACAGCTCCCGGTTGTAATGGCGAACTTAGCGATGCCGATGCACTAAAAATATTAGTAAAGATGGCAAAGCAGCGTCGCGAAAGCGCTCGTATTTACGAAGAACAAAATCGCCCCGAACTCGCAGAAGGTGAGTTGGCAGAAGTTGCTGTTATCGAGCAATATCTTCCCAAAGCCATGAGCGAAGACGAACTTCGTGCCGAACTCGAAAAAATCATCGCCCAAGTAGGAGCCGCTTCTCCTGCCGATATGGGCAAGGTGATGGGCGTCGCTACAAAGGCTCTCGCCGGTCGTGCCGATGGCAAAGCTATCTCTGCCATGGTGCGCCAATTACTCGCTAAATAAGTTGCATATTTGTAAATATATCATTTCCAAATGCTTACCCTCCAACAAATCAAGGCTGACCCCAAACTAATCGTAGAGCGTCTGGCCGTAAAGGGTTTTGATGGACAAAAACCCATAGCACGAGTTCTCGCGCTCGACGACCTCCGCCGTCAGCTGCAACTCAAAAATGACAACGCTGCCGCCGAACTTAACCGCATGGCTGCATCTATTGGTAAGGCTATGAAAGAAGGCCGCAAAGATGATGCTGAAAAGGCTAAAGAAGGCGTTGCTGTTCTTAAAGAAGAACAAAAAGCTATCGCAGAAGAGCTTGCGCGCACAATGTCGCAAATTGAAGAAGAACTTCTTAACATTCCAAATATACCTTGCGCCGCTGTTCCCGAAGGCAAGACTGCCGCAGATAACGTGGTAGAACTTACCGGTGGCCCTATGCCCAATCTTCCCGCCGATGCACTTCCTCACTGGGACCTCGCTGCAAAGTATAACTTGATTGACTTTGAACTTGGTGTTAAGATTACCGGAGCAGGTTTCCCCGTATATCTCGGCAAAGGTGCTAAATTGCAACGTGCTCTTATTCAGTTCTTCCTGGATGAAGCAGGTGCAGCCGGATACGATGAAGTTCAGCCTCCTTATGTTGTTAACGAAGCATCAGGTTATGGTACAGGCCAACTTCCGGACAAAGAAGGTCAAATGTATCTCGCCAACCTCGACGGACTCTACCTTATTCCTACCGCCGAAGTGCCTGTAACAAACATCTATCGCGATGTTATCATCCCCGGCGAAAAATTGCCTATCAAGAATTGTGCTTACTCGGCATGCTTCCGTCGCGAAGCAGGTAGCTACGGTAAAGACGTTCGCGGCTTGAACCGTTTGCACCAATTCGACAAGGTAGAAATCGTACGCATCGAAAAGCCCGAAAATAGCTACGCTGCTCTCGAAGAAATGAAGGCCCACGTTCAAGGCTTGCTTGAAAAACTTGGTTTGCCTTGGCATATTCTTCGTCTTTGCGGTGGCGATATGAGCTTCACTTCGGCTATTACATTCGACTTCGAAGTATACTCAGCTGCACAAGGTCGTTGGCTTGAAGTTTCATCGGTATCTAACTTTGAAACATATCAAGCAAACCGTCTCAAATGCCGTTTCCGTGGCGACGACAAGAAAACACAACTTTGTCACACACTCAACGGTTCAGCGCTTGCTTTGCCTCGTATTATGGCTGCATTGCTTGAAAACAATCAGACTCCCGAAGGCATCGTAGTTCCCGAATGCTTGCGTAAATACACCGGATTCGATATTATCAACTAAGCAAAATATATGGCCGTGCGTTGCTAAAGTGGCATTGTACGGCCATTGTTGTGTCCGCATTACTATTTTCTGTTAAAATAGTTTGTTTTCCAAAGATATTTAGTAAATTTGCGGTTGAAAGGTTGGTCTACGAAAGTAAACCCACCGCAGGAAATAGAAACAAATTTAATCTAATAACTATGGATATTTCCCATATCGAACACATTGGCATCGCCGTGCCGTCGCTCGACGAAGCTATTCCTTTCTACGAAAATATTCTCGGATTTAAATGCTTCGCTATTGAAGAAGTAGCAGATCAGAAAGTGCGTACCGCCTTCTTTAAAGTAGGCCAAACCAAGCTTGAACTTCTAGAAGGAACATCAGAAGATAGCGCAATCTCTAAATTCATTGCAGCTAATGGTGGCCGTGGTGGTATTCAACACATAGCATTTGCTGTTGAAGACGGCGTGGCAAATGCGTTGGCAGAAGTAGAAGAAAAAGGTTGCCGCCTTATCGACAAAGCTCCTCGCAAAGGTGCGGAAGGTCTCAATATTGCATTCCTTCACCCCAAATCAACTGTAGGCACCTTGGTGGAACTTTGTGAAGATCCTAAGAAACAATAATTTATCACAATTGATATCTAACAAGTAACAACCACGATGAACGACCTCCGCCGTAAAATTTTATGGTGGCGGTCGCTCTCCGTTTTTACAATATCATTATGAGTAGTCAACTCGAAAAAGTAAAAGAGCTCATCGAGCTTCGCGCAGAAGCGCGTCTCGGCGGTGGCGAAAAAGCCATTGAAAAGCAGCATGAACGCGGTAAATACACAGCCCGCGAGCGTATAGCACAACTCCTCGACGAAGGTTCGTTCGAAGAACTTGATATGTTTGTGCGTCATCGTTGCACAAACTTTGGACAAGAAAAGAAATCTATCCTTGGCGACGGCGTCGTTACCGGTTACGGTACTATCGACGGTCGTTTGGTTTATGTTTTCGCTCAGGACTTTACCGTATTCGGTGGTAGCCTTTCGGAAACTATGGCACTTAAGATTTGCAAGGTTATGGATATGGCAATGAAGATGGGTGCTCCTGTTATCGGTCTTAACGACTCAGGCGGTGCTCGTATTCAGGAAGGTATCAACGCTCTTGCCGGATATGCTGAAATTTTCCAGCGCAATATTATGGCTTCGGGTGTTATTCCTCAAATCAGTGCCATCCTCGGTCCTTGCGCTGGTGGTGCGGTGTATTCGCCCGCACTTACCGACTTCACTATCATGGCGAAGGGCATCTCTTATATGTTCCTTACCGGTCCTAAGGTTGTGAAGACTGTAACAGGCGAAGATGTAAGCCAAGAAGATCTTGGTGGCGCCGGTGTTCACTCTCGCAAGAGCGGTGTTTGCCATTTCGCTGCTGAAGATGGCGAAGATGCTCTCCGCATTATCCGCAAGCTATTTAGCTACATTCCTCAGAACAACCTCGAAGAACCGCCGTTGGTAGAATGCAATGACCCCATCGACCGTCTCGAAGATTCTCTTAACGAAATTGTTCCCGATTCGCCCAACCGTCCTTATGATATGTACGAAGTTATCGGCGCTATTGTCGATAATGGCGAATTCCTTGAAGTACAAGCCGATTACGCAAAGAATATCATCGTTGGTTTCGCACGCTTCAACGGTCAGGCTGTCGGCGTAGTAGCCAACCAGCCCAAGCACCTCGCAGGTGTTCTCGACTGCAACGCATCGCGTAAGGGCGCTCGCTTCGTTCGCTTCTGCGACGCTTTCAATATTCCTTTGGTAACACTCGTTGACGTGCCCGGATTCCTTCCCGGTACAGGTCAAGAATATAATGGCGTTATTCTCCATGGTGCTAAGTTGCTCTATGCTTATGGCGAAGCAACCGTACCTAAGGTAACCGTAACTCTCCGTAAGAGCTATGGCGGCTCACACATTGTGATGAGCTGTAAGCAGCTCCGTGGCGATATGAACTATGCATGGCCTACAGCAGAAATCGCCGTTATGGGTGGTGCCGGTGCTGTTGAAGTCCTTTATGCTAAGGAAGCTAAGGCATCAGAAAATCCTGCCAAGGTTCTCGCCGATCGCGAAGCTGAATACAACAAACTATTCTGCAATCCTTACAACGCCGCACGCTACGGCTATATCGACGACGTTATCGAGCCCCGCAATACACGTTTCCGCATCATCCGCGCATTACAGCAGCTCGCTACTAAGAAAGTTGTCAACCCTGCCAAGAAGCACGGCAACATCCCACTCTAATTTGTTATGAAAAAATTAATAACAGCAATTGCCGTTGCCATTGTTGCAGTCGTATTAGCGCCTATTTCAAATGCTCAGAGCCGTAAAGCTTTGCGCATTAATGAAGTTATGGTGGTGAACGACAGCAGCATGGTTGATGAGTACGGCCGAAGAAGCGCATGGATTGAGCTGTTCAACGCAAATTTCGCTCCCCTTGAAATTTCTAGCGTGTTCTTAACAAACGACAGCACCAACCATCGTCTCTATCCCGTTCCTCTCGGCGACGTCAATACTCGAATACCTAAGCGTCAGCATGTTGTATTCTTTGCTGATAACGAACCAAACCGTGGTACTTTCCACACTTCGTTTACATTAGTGCCCGGTCAAGATAACTGGATTGGCGTTTATGACGCCGATGGCAATACTCTTATCGATGAAGTACTTGTCCCTGCCGACTTGCAACCCGGTTGCTCCTATGCTCGTAGTGAAGACGGTGCCGGTGTTTGGGAAGTTCGTACCGGTGGCCAAAATGACTACATCACTCCCTCTAGCGCTAACATTATTAAGGATACCAACAAAAAAATCGATGCTTTCGCAGAACTCGACGGTAACGGTTTTGGTATGACTATTATGGCAATGGCTATAGTATTTACCGCGTTGTTGGTTCTTTGCTTGTGCTTCTATGGCATAGGCAAGATCGGTGCCGCTATTTCTAAATTGAATAAGATGCGTGCACATGGCGTTGAGAATCCTGATGTTACGGATAAGTCGGTAGCGCATGATAGTGGTGAAGAAATTGCCGCTATTGTAATGGCTCTCCACGAACATTTCAATGCTCACGATACCGAAAGCACCATTCTTACCATCAATAAGGTTAAACGTGCATATTCGCCCTGGAGCTCTAAAATTTATGGTCTTCGCGAAGTTCCCGAACGTCGCAAAGCAAAATAATTAACCTGTATATCAGCAAATAAAATGAAAGAATACAAATATAAAATCAATGGCAACAACTATACAGTTGCTGTTGGCGACGTAGAAGATACTACCGTTCAGGTAGAAGTCAATGGCGTCCCCTATAAAGTAGAGCTCGACCGCGCCAAGGTCGCCGCTCCCGTAGTAAAAGCACCCCGTCCCTCGGCTGCACCCCGTACAGCAAGTGGCGACAAGGTTATCTCAAACAATACCAAGCCTGCGGCTGCAGGTAAGGGTGCTGTTGTCGCTCCGCTACCCGGTGTTGTGCTTTCTATTAACGTTAAGGTTGGCGATACCGTATCTGCTGCCGATACCGTTGTGCTTCTCGAAGCTATGAAGATGGAAAACGCAATTCGTGCAGGACGCGATGGCAAAGTTGCTGCTATCAATGTTAACGCCGGTGACTCTGTCCTCGAAGGCGCTGCTCTTATTACTCTCGAATAATCCGCTAATACACTAAATTATGTCATTTGGCGAATTTTTGTATAGCAATCTGGTGCAGTTCTGGGAATTGACCGGATTCGCCAATGCCGAACTTGGTAACTTTATCATGTTGGCGGTAGGTATGTTCTTCATTTGGCTTGCCATAAAGAAGAATTTTGAGCCAATGTTGCTTGTGCCTATCGGTTTCGGTATTCTTGTGGGTAATATACCATTTAATGCAGAAGCAGGTCTTGAAATCGGTATCTACGAGCAAGGTTCTGTTCTTAATATTCTTTACAATGGCGTTTCTGCCGGTTGGTATCCTCCATTGGTATTCCTTGGCATCGGCGCTATGACTGACTTCTCAGCGCTTATTGCTAATCCTAAGCTTATGCTTATCGGAGCAGCAGCGCAGTTTGGTATTTTCGGCGCATATATGGTAGCGCTTGCTATCGGCTTCTCTCCCGACCAGGCCGGTGCTATTGCTATCATTGGTGGTGCTGACGGTCCTACAGCTATCTTCTTGTCATCAAAGTTGGCGCCTAACCTTATGGGTGCTATCGCCGTGTCGGCATATTCTTATATGGCTCTTGTGCCTGTAATTCAGCCGCCGTTGATGCGTTTGTTCACTACTAAGAACGAACGTCTTATCAAGATGAAACCTGCACGTGCCGTGTCTCAGAACGAAAAGATTATCTTCCCCATCGTGGGTATGCTTCTTACTTGCTTTGTTGTGCCTTCGGGTATTCCATTGCTAGGTATGCTTTTCTTTGGTAACCTTCTTCGTGAATGTGGCGTAACAACACGTCTTGCCAAAACAGCATCAAACGCTCTTACCGATATTGTAACAATGCTCTTGGGCTTGACTGTAGGTGCTTCAACTCAGGCTTCTCAGTTCTTGACTGCTCAGACAATCTTCATTTTCTTCCTTGGTTTTATGGCGTTCATTATCGCATCGTCTAGCGGTGTGCTTTTTGTTAAGCTATTTAACTTGGTGCTCCCCAAATCGAAGAAAATCAATCCGCTTATCGGTAATGCCGGTGTTTCGGCAGTTCCCATGTCGGCTCGTATTTCAAACAACTTAGGTTTGGAATATGACCCGTCGAACTACCTCCTCATGCACGCCATGGGTCCGAATGTTGCCGGTGTAATCGGTTCTGCAGTAGCTGCAGGTGTTCTCCTTGGTTTCTTAGGATAATAAATCAAGCACAAATAAAAAAGAAGCTGTGTCAATTGGCGCAGCTTCTTTTTGCTTAATCATAGGTTTAAAATGCAAATGTCAAAAGCCTATAACGGGGCGATTTGTTTGCGATAGACGTTCTTGTTGGCATGTTGCCATGATGTGTTGTAAGTCGACAGAGTCTTTACCGGAAAGAATGGCATTTACGGAATGTTTACGAGCGATATTTTCAATCTCGCCACCGGAGAGGTCGAAACGAGATGCAAGAGTGAGTGCGTCTTGATTATTAAGTCACTTAATCATATTTTGCCAATTTCAGCTCGTGCTTCAATAGTTGGGTTGTTGAAGCGTATTTTGTAAAGGAAACGGCGTTCGAAAGCTTTGTCGTGATTGAAGGCGAATTCGTTGTATCCGTATGTGTAACGGCTTATAATTGTGATTTCGGTGGATGTGTTTCGTCTAATCATACCTTCGGTTATTTACTGCTAAAATAAAGAAGCAAAAAGCCGAGGCAATCTATCATGCTGGACGAAAATTATTTTTTCGATGTCTTAGGACAGAGGTATTGACCTTTAGATTTAGTTTCTTTGCCGTAATGTACAGCGTGTTTCGGACAGATGTGATAACATCTCAGGCAAAGTGCGCAGTTGTGTCCCCACGAAGGACGATTGTCTGTCATCGAAATGTTTGCCATAGGACATTGTTGGGCGCATTTGCCACATCCTATGCATTTGTCGGTGGTGTGGAAGGGCTTTGGCGACATTGCAAAGATTTTAAACCATGGATATATTATGTTTGTTTTAATCCATGGGAATTTGCCGCGAATGGGCATATCTTCTTCCGGAGTTGTTGATATTACTGTCGCTATTTTTTCGATTCGAAGAGCCGCGTTGACGAGTTTTGTTTTTGCAAGGTCGGCGCTATCGACATCAAAGCCTTTCATTAAGGTGTAAGTGTTGGGCATAATAATGGCAAAAGCACCGGCTGTGTTTAAGCCACGAGTGTGCAAAATATGTCGCCATTGCTTATCGGTGTATCCCATATCGTCGCCGCAAGTCGTTACCATAAAGTGAGTAGCACTTTTTGTGGCAGCGCCGATTTGAACATTTTTCATATAATTTGCCACGACGGGAGGAATACCCCACGAATAGGTGGGGAATGCCCATATTATACGCTCATCGTGGCTATCGAGGATCGTTGATGAGGGGTTTGATAATTCGTCCGGACTGAGTTCGTGAACAGACTCGTCGAGATGTTTTGATAACTCGAGGGCTACATAACGGGTGTTGCCGGTGCCGGAGAAATATATTATCATCGACGCGATTTGGCTTTGTTCGTTGTCTTGTTGCTCTTTGTATTTTGTTGAGCAATAGCGGCTTGCGGACGAATAGTAACTTGAGTTGCGCCAAAGCCGTATTCGCGGAAGGATGCGTCTTGAACGTCGTGCCCCTTGTAGCGGTTGTTTAGTTCCTTCATAAGAGCCTGACGGAGAACGCCTTCGCCTTTGCCATGAATGAAAACGATTTTTTGACCGGGACGGCGGAGGTTGGCATCCATAACTTGGCAGAAGCGTTCTACTTGAAAATTAAGGATGTCAGCAGGACTTAATCCGGCTGTTGTTTCAAACATTTCTGAGGCGTGAAGGTCTACTTCTATTACTCCGGGATGCTTTTCGACAGGACCGCTGACGCGTCGCGGTTGATTAGCGTTAATATCGCGCTGTTTTTGTTTCATGCCGCGAGCAATAGCTTCGGCGTCAAGTAATTGTGGTAATACAATCGAGTCGGAATCGACGATATCAAATGCTATTACGGGGTTGTCAAAATAAGGATTTTGACGGAAGCAATGAAGTTTAGCGAACTTTGTCGCATCGATTTTGAAGTCGACAGCCCCCGGGTCTTTAGCGGCGAAATTGCGTCCGCGTTTGAAGGCGATGTATTGAACGGAAAGACGTTCAAAATGTGCTAATTCGCTTTGAGAGAGGGTGAAAACAAACTCTTGGATGTTAGGCTCTATAAGTCCGTCATAACGGAGTGTCCATTCGTTGGTGTCATCGCTGAGGGTGCTGATGGCAACATAGATCCAATAGTTTGAATCATTTACCAAATATGCATCAAAGTCGCTTTGTGATAGTGCTTTAAGTTCTATGGCTTCAAACCCGAGTACCATGGTGAGTCTATTGCCGGTTTTTGTTTCGACAATAGGTAGCTTGGTAGGTGCCTGGGTGTCAGATTTTTTTGGTGTTGTGTCTTTTGATGGTAGCGGAGAATTTACAGCAGGGCCGGTGATAGTTATTTTCGGCATAGCTTTCGGCGCTCCCGCTTGTGCTACCACAACACATTCGCGCATAAGAACGGGTGTCTCAAAACCGTCTTCGTCGACATACGCAAAGTCACCGTCGATGCGCACAACGCGTCCGCCACCTACGGCATTGAGATATCTAACAGTGTCGCCTATATTTACTTTTGCACTCATAATTATATTGACAATCCAGTGCGTTCGTGGAGGCCGAAGATAAGGTCCATAATGTGAACGGCATTACCGGTACAGCCTTTTGTAAGGGCATCCATTGATGCGTTAATTGTAAGTTTGTCGTCTTCTTTGCTAAGTCTCAATAGACATTTGTTGCTGCCGCGCAAGTCTTCGTCGACACTGCCTGTTCCGTTGATGACGTAAACAAAATTGTGGTCGTCGTATGCTTCGCGATAAATGCGGTCAATTTCTTCGATAGCAATAGGCGTAGATATTGTGGCGCAAAGGTCGATGCGTTTAAATGGCGATGCGTCAATGCTGGAGAAATACAGCGTTGAAGAAGATGACGGTTGCACGATATGAAGTAGCGTAGTAGCTTCTTGAGCGGCGGCTTCGAGGTCGACGTTAGACGATATTTGTATTGTCGCGTCGGCATTCAGAAGAGCATTTTTAGCCAAAGGAAGCAACGCTAATTCTGCAATCATAGCCTCGGGACGTGGCGAAACGGCTTCTTTAGCACCTCTTACGAGGGCTTTGCGGAAGTATTCAGGCAAGCCGTAAACGGGAAGGCTATCATTGTCGGCAAGAGCAGCGGAGATGGTGTTTGGTGCATTGCCGAGAACGATTAAACTGAAATCTTCGTCGGTCTTGCGACGTTCGATAATTTCGGGGGTAAGATTTTCTTCGTCAATAACAAAAAGGACGTCTAATCCGTCGAGTTCAAGAACGCGTTCGAGAGTTAGGTCGGTTTCTCCGGAGAAAACGGGGTGAAGTTCTGCTAAAGGAACGGTATTACCACCGGGAGATGCCACGGCGCGTAAGTCGACATCAGGATGACGAAGCAATAGTCGTAACAATTGCTTGCGTATTGGAGAGTTGACGGCAGCAGGGCCGTAGATTCCTACTTTAATCATTATGGAGAGGTATTAAATCTTGGCAAATGCGATCTGTAGCACCGATTTTTGATCGGATATATTTGTCAGCGGCGTCACCGCTGTTTTTGCGGTAATTGCAGTCTGAGCGAAGGCGTTCGAAAATGTCGGCAAAAGATTTTGCGTCGTTTATTTGGAACGCACCGCCGGCAGCGATTAATTCTCGCGCTTCGATAAATTTACTGTTGCGAGGTCCGAAAAGCACTGGTATGCCATAGACTGCCGCTTCGTTAATATTGTGAATACCTGCGCCAAAACCGCCGCCAACATATGCAACGTCGGCATATCGGTAGATGCTGCTGAGTAATCCGAAGGTGTTGATGATCAGATATTTCAGCGTTTTTGCTTTTTTTGCAGCTTCCTCGGGATTGGTTTCAACGAGTTTTGAAAATTCGGTATAAAGGGCTGTTGAATCGGCGCCTAAACGATTGCTCATAGCTTGCAAACGCGCGTCGTCGAATTCGTGAGGTGCTATTATGGCGCGAACATTGTCGCTCGATAGTAGTTTTTGCATATATACGTCTTCGTCGGCTCCCCAACTGCTACCAATAACAAAAGTAAAGCTATCGGAGTGAGCGTTGTCGTTGAAAACGTCAACGGCTTTGATTTCTCGGCGTTGGCTGCGAACAGTTTTAACGCGGTCAAAGCGAGTATCGCCGGCAACAGTGCATGATGTGTAGTTGACAGATGCCAAAAGCTGTTTAGAGGCTTCGTCTTGCACATAGATGTGCTTAAAGCATTTTAGCATCTTACGGAACATACCACCCCACGGACGGAAGAAAATTTGACCGGGACGGAAAACGGCAGAAACGAGGTATACGGGCACGTTGGCGTCTTTCAGGGCCTCAAGATAGTTGCCCCAAAATTCATATTTTACGAAAATTGCCATTTTCGGCTGCACGGCTTTAACCATAGCGCGTGCATTTTCGGGAGTGTCGAAAGGTAGGTATGCAATAGTTAATCGCGGGTCGCTATTTTTGATAGCTCCGCGATAACCGGAAGGAGAGAAGAATGTCAAAAGAATTTTAGCCGCAGGGTCTCGCTCTAAAAAAGTTTCGATGATAGGTCGCCCTTGCTCGTATTCACCTAAAGAAGCAGCATGAATCCAAAGCGTAAACGGGCGATTGTCTTTACCACGAATGTTATCGAGCGTGTCAAGCGTCTGGCATTGGCCTTCAAGCATAGTGCGCGGCTTGTCTTGGAAGTGTCCAATAAGTCGAGCGGCACTTGCATAAAGGCCAATACCTACGTTGTATAGAAAATTCATTCGGCAGGCTGTATTCGTTCTACACCAGAGCGAATGCGGCGTATTGTTTCGTCACGACCTAGCAAGTCTGTGATTTCAAACATGTGCGGGCCTTTGCATTCGCCAACAACAGTCAAACGGAAAGCGTTCATGACATTGCCAAGGTGCATGCCACCGTCGGCAATCCATTGCATAACAGCGGGTTCGAGAACGGCGCCGCTGAAGTCGGGCTGTTGTTCGAGCATATCTGCGAGGGCTGTCATTGTTGCAGGCATATCGGCGCTCCAACGTTTCTTGACAGCTTTGGGGTCGTATTCTGTGGGGGCTACGAAGAAGAAGCGAGCATTTTCCCAAAGGTCATTGACAAAGTTGATGCGGCCTTTTACGAGGCTTACGGCTTTGGCAATATATTCGGGAGTAAATGCTGATGCGTCAACACCGTTTGCAGTCAATACGGGAACGAACAATTCTGCAAGACGTTCGTCGGGCATTTGCTGCAAGTATGTGTGGTTGAACCATTTGCCTTTTTCGAAAGCGAAACGCGCGCCTGAGCGTGAGCAGTGGTCAAACGAGAATCGTTCGATAAGCTGCTGCATGTTCATAACTTCGGTGTCGTCGCCGGGGTTCCAGCCTAAGAGAGCGAGGAAGTTAACAACGGCTTCGGGGAGGTATCCGCTTTCGCGATAACCGCGGCTAATGTCTCCTGATGCGGGGTCGTGCCATTCCAAGGGGAATACGGGGAATCCGAGGCGGTCACCGTCGCGCTTGCTCAATTTGCCTTTGCCGTCGGGCTTTAGCAAGAGGGGCAAGTGTACGAATTGAGGTGCTGTATCTGCCCAACCGAAAGCTTCGTAAAGAAGAACGTGTAAAGGAGCAGAAGGCAACCATTCTTCACCGCGAATAACGTGCGAAACCTTCATCAAGTGGTCGTCGACAATGTTTGCGAGGTGATATGTGGGAAGGTCGTCGGCGCTCTTGTAGAGTACTTTGTCGTCGAGGATATCGCTCTTGATAACAACGCGTCCGCGGAGCAAGTCGTCAACAGCGACATCGCGACCGGGCTGAATGAGGAAGCGAACAACATATTGTTCACCGGCGTCGATAAGAGCTTTCACTTCATCGGCGGACATGGTGAGCGAGTTGCGCATATTCATGCGTGTCGAGGCATCATATTGGAAGTTAGGATGAGCTTCGCGCGCTGCTTGTAATTCTGCGGGGGTGTCAAATGCGATATAAGCTTTGCCGGCGTCGAGAAGCATTTTTACGTGTTCGCGATAAATATCGCGACGTTCGCTTTGTTTGTAAGGGCCGTAAGGACCTCCTTCGCGAACACCTTCGTCGATGCCAATGCCAAGCCAAGCAAGTGCTTCGTTGATATAATCTTCCGCTCCGGGTACAAATCGCTGGGAGTCGGTGTCTTCAATGCGGAGAATCATTTTACCGCCATGTTGGCGGGCGAAAAGATAGTTGTAGAGAGCTGTGCGCACGCCACCGATGTGAAGGGGGCCTGTTGGTGACGGTGCGAAGCGCACGCGTATCTCGC
Source organism: uncultured Bacteroides sp. (assembly GCA_964518705.1). Lineage (GTDB taxonomy): Bacteria > Bacteroidota > Bacteroidia > Bacteroidales > Muribaculaceae > CAG-873. The sequence goes on along the minus strand of CAZFGV010000010.1, from coordinate 25,943 downwards.
GTTCGGTTTGCGACATGGTTAATTGTCTGTGTGTTATTATTTCCCGCAAATTTACGAAAAATCAATGAAAGGGCAAAATATATGATAGTATTTGCTCTTTATGTCTTTGATTTTGGGTGGCTTTGGTTTGTGTTAGTTTATTTTGGGGCTTTATGCAAAGTCATTGTATAGCCGCATCGAATGCATCGGGTGATACTTAATGGCTTTGCTCCGAAATAACTGGGTTCATATAGAAAATGATAGTTATCTCTTAGATATTCGTTGTTGGGACATTTGAACCCTTTGATTTCTTTAACGCTATTTAGTCGTTGATACTAGTTGAAAGTGTTTTCTTTTCAGATACTAAACACATATTTCACTTAATACTTTAATTGACTTAGCGCAGATATTTCCTCCGTTGTCAGTATAATACTTAGTCTTACAAGGGACTATTGCCTTATGGATAAAAACTTCTCCTTTTTTGAGTTTTCTTAATTCAGATACTATTTCCCTTGCTCTATTTTCTTAGGATATCTACCCAATACACAAAGTGTTACTGGGTAAATCCATATTGGCTCTTTGAACCCTGTATTAGAAACAGTATAGGAAGCTCCTCCAGCTAATGATTTCTCAAACCTATCATCTAAGATGATATAATCATTATAATCATCTATGGTATCAAGAATCACTTGAAGAGTTACTTTATGATCACCATTCGCAATATGAGATAGGAGTTTATCAGAACCAGAGACCATCTCTAGATTTCACCTTTCTCCGTCCCAAGGCATATCAATATACCACCTTCCATCAGGATCCTGAACAAAAGTTAACTCATATTCATTGTAGGATTTGCCAAATATCCCACTAATAAAAGAGTGGATTGTCTTAAAATCTTGTAATATATTCGTTCTATTCTCTTAAAAAGTTTACTACTTTCAGAAGCTTATCAGCATCATACTTTTTAAAGATGAACTCATCAAAATGCCCATACACACTCTTGTATCCAAAGATGTATTTAATAGCCATCATTTCGATAAAGCTAATTCTATAGCTTGAGCGAATTGGTCGGGGCAAGAAGTACCGCGACCGCGACAATCTGTGCCTCTAAGGAGTGCCGCCAATTGAGCTGCAGGACGTCCTTCAGCAAGGAGTGCTACGCCGGTAGTGTTGCCGGGGCATCCGCCGGTAAAGCGTACGTTGTGAACGCAGCCTTCGGCGTCAATGTCGAAATCAATGCATGATGAGCAAGTGCCGGATGTACGATATGTGTAGTGCATAATTGGTTGATGTTGTTGGAATTATTTGCCTTTTTCGATATGTTTTTTGTATGCCGCTGCCATGCGTGTGTGGTATCTGCGTTCTGCATATTGCGGACCATTATATAGTCTGGCAAAGGCTGCCCAGTTTTTGTTGCGAAGGTGCTTTAATAGTCCTGTGTTGCGAATGAAGTTGGCAAAGAGTTGAAGTTGGTCAAACTCGGAGCGATTCATTCTTTCGACAAAATCAGCTAAAGAAGAGGCGCCGCAAAGTTGCCAATTAAAACCACCGATTTGGAACATACCCCAGAAAGTGCTTTCAATAGCAGCGACAGAGTCGATTGCCATAGCGGCTTGTAAGCGAGCGTGTTGAGCTGCTTGTTGGCTGCCGTAGCGTGATATATTAACGGGGTTTACAGCAGGCGAAGAGGCGTATTTCGATAAGTCGATGCCACGACGAGCCGCGGCACGGCGGAATACGGGAAGGTCGTAATTGATTACTGTTGAGCCTGAAGGGTTGAAACCGCGATGAATACGTCCTGTTTCGATTTCTACAACGGCGTGTATTGCCGCTGTTTCGACGTTAAGTTGTTCGGCAATAATGCGATAGTCATTCTCTGTTAGAGGCCCGGTGTGTCGCAATGCTGCCGGGTCGGGTAAGAATGAAGTGTGTACTGTGTCGCCCTCGATGATGACGAACGTCCGTCCAAGGGAATCGAGTTGCTCGTAAGGTGGTTCGTATATAAAAATAGTATCAGAAATGAATTTAGCCCTATGCTTGCCGAAAACGGTTGTAGTCGACAAGCATAGGACAAATGCGATTGCTGATATGTATTTTGCAGCCTTCAGAATGATTACTTCTTAAGGTCACCAACTTTTTCGATAGTGCGACGCAACTGGTTCCAGAAGCGGTCGACAGCGGGGATGTGCATACGTTCGCTGGGAGAGTGAACGTCGCGGAGGGTAGGACCGAACGATACCATATCGAGGTGAGGATACTTCTGGAGGAACAAACCACATTCGAGACCTGCGTGGATAGCCATGATAGCCGGCTTAACGTGGTAGAGTTCTTCGTAAGCTTCTGAAACGATATGCATGATTGTAGAGTTCATGTTAGGAGCCCAGCCGGGGTATCCGTCGCCATGGCTTACTTCTGCGCCGGCGAGAGAGAATACTGCTTCGACTTGGTGTGCGATGTCCCATTTGCGTGATTCTACAGACGAGCGCTGTGAGGTGGTAACGAGAATTTTGCCTTCTTCGGGCATTTTTACCGATGCGAGGTTTGTTGATGTTTCAACAAGGCCTTCGATGTCGCGGCTCATAGAGATAACACCGTGAGGCGCGCAGTAGAGCGATTTGATGAGCGCTTGAGTTGTTGCGGCATCTACAGTGTATTCAGGCTTGTCGGCTGTTGTGAGATCGAGTTTGAGAGTGGGTTCGATGCCGGAGTATTCGTTTTCGATTTCGGCAATGTATTTGTTGAACGCCACTGTAACGTCTTCTTTGTGAGCAGCAGCGACGCCGAAAATAGCGTGAGCGGCACGAGGAATAGCGTTGCGCAAGTTGCCGCCGTCAATAGTAGCGAGAGCCACTTCGTGCTTGAGGCTGAGGTTGTAAAGGAATCGAGCTAGAAGTTTGTTAGCGTTAGCACGTCCGAGGTGAATGTCACCACCGCTGTGTCCGCCTTGACCGCCGCTGATATCGAGCTTGAAATAGTGGAAGTCTGAGGGAGCGCATGAACGTTTGTAGTCGAATGTGCAAGTAGTATCGATACCTCCGGCGCAACCAACGAAAATTTGAGCGTCGTCTTCAGAGTCGAGGTTTAGAAGCATATCGGCGTGGAGCATATCGGGGCCGAGGTTGTTAGCGCCTGTAAGACCGGTTTCTTCGTCAACGGTGAAAAGAGCTTCAATAGGTCCGTGAACGAGAGTTTGGTCTGTGAGGATAGCTAAAGCAGCAGCCATGCCGATACCGTTATCAGCACCGAGCGTTGTGCCGTCAGCACGCAACCATTCGCCGTCAACGATAGTGCGGATGGGCTGTGTGTTGAAGTCGAAGCTCTTGTCGTTGCTTTCGCATACCATGTCCATGTGAGCTTGGAGAGCGATTGTGGGAGCTGCTTCGTGGCCGGGAGTAGCGGCGCTGTACATAGCAACGTTGCCGATTGCGTCGGTTTTTACTTCGATGTTGTGTTTTGCAGCAAAGTCGAGGAGATATTGGCGTATTTTTTCTTCTTTCTTCGAGGGACGCGGCACTTGGTTGATTTCGTCAAAGATGGCGAAAACAGCTGCCGGTTGAAGGTCTTTGATAGTCATCAGGGTATCTTTGTAAGTGGTTAAACTTCTAATTATATCTTTATTTTGGAAAAGAATGTTAAAAAACAATCATATTCGCCCTCTAAATTACAAAATAAAATTGATATGATGAAATTTCGTCGCAAAATTAGCTATATTTGCAGCGTGAAAGCGAAAAATCGCAGATGAAAACAGTAATTTTGACCATATTAATATTGTTGGTGTCATTTGTGCTCTTGGGCGTGAAAGTTCTCTTTGTCAAAGGAGGAAAATTCCCGTCGGGGCATGTTCATGACATTCCGGGGTTGCGCGAAAAAGGAATTTCTTGCGCTTCCAATAGTAATGATGGTCGCAAACAACGTAATTAAATCCCCACCTTAATAATGAAAAAACTGTCCCTAACAGTAAAATCAATTTTGGCAGTAGCCATCGTTGCTGCAGTAAGTTCTTGTAACGACAAGTCAGCTACTGCTCCCGTTGCTCCCGTTGCAGAAGCAACAAGTGCAACTCCCGCACTTCCTAACTTCCGTTATATCGACGCCGATTCTGTTATGAGCGCTTATGTTCTTGCTCAGCAGTTCGCTGAAGAAAGCCAGCGCGAACTTAATCGCTATCAGCAGCAAGAACAGCAAAAGCAGCGTGAACTTCAGGAACTTGGCAACAAGATTCAGCAGAAGCAGCAGAATAATATCTATCTCTCGGAAGCTACTATGCGTGCCGATGTGGAAGACTTCCAAAAGAAGCAAGACGAAGCTGCTCGTTTCCTTGGCGCTCAGCAGCAGCGTATTCAGGCTAGCACTATTGCAGCTCAGCAGCGTTTGAATGATTCTATTAACTCGTTCATCAAAGATTACAACGCTGTTAAGGGTTACGATGCTATCCTTCTCCGTGATATGGGTGTATATTTCAATCCTGCTCTTGATATCACAGCTGAAGTTATCGAAGGGCTTAACGCTCGTTACGAAGCTTCTACCAAGAAATAAGAAATTTATTAAAGAGCATTATTCGCAAGAGTAGTGCTCTTTTTGTATCCAAGCCGATGAGGATGAATATTATCTCTGTCGGTTATAAAGCAAACAGGCTCGACACTTGTGTGAGATGTCGAGCCTGTTTTATGTGTGTTTGTTGAATTAATTGTCTTTATCGACAAAGAATTGTGGAATGTTTGCAACGAAAACGTCCGGAGCGTCGAGAACTTTGCGGCACGCGATAAGGTCGCTGAGTTTGATGTCTCCGACAACATAGTTGCTGCCTTTGGAAATATATTGCTCGTGAACGGCAATAAGAGGAAGCAAAGCCGGAAGGTTTGTGGCAGTATAGCGGGCGTAGATGCGTAGCGTTACGTCATCGGTATATTCAGGACGTGCTATGTAACCCATTTTCTTGTATTCGTATCGATAGTTATATCGTAGAGCCATAATGTCGCTCAAAAGCGAAGAAGCTGTAGGAAGTGCTCCGGCGCCTTTGCCGAACATGAACTGACGGTCGTAACATTCGCCACGGATAACAACGCCATTATATTCGTCATCAACAGAGTAAATGTATTTTGACGGCGAAACAAATTCGGGCATCACGAACATTGTGAAACGTTCTTCACCGATTTTCACCACTTGAGCTACGAGCTTGATTTTCACGCCTTTCTCGCGAGCGAAACGAATGTCGGCATCGTGAATGTTGCGAATGCCGTAGGTGAAAATATTCTTAGGAGCCACGTAAACGCCCATAGCATGAACGGTGATGATGATTAGCTTGAAAAGCGCATCGAGACCGTCGATGTCGAAACTGGGGTCGCTTTCGGCAAAACCGAGTTTTTGTGCGCGGTGAAGTGCTGATTCATAGTCTTCGCCGTGGTCAAATACGCGAGAAAGAATATAGTTTGTTGAGCCGTTGAGAATGCCTTTAACTTCAAGTAGAAGGTCGTTGTCGTAATATTCTTCAAGATTACGAATCACTGGAATCGAACCGCAAGACGAAGCGTCATAAAGGAGAGGAGTGCCGTGTTCGCGTTGCAATTCAATAAGTTCGGGGAGATGTTGGGCTACCATTGCTTTGTTGCCGGTAACGACGGGCATACCGCTTTTTAACGCTTGGCTTACGATGTTGAACGAAGCGTCAGCGTCGTCGATAACTTCAACGATTAGGTTGATATTCTTGTCTGTGAGAATATCTTCGGCTTTATCGGTGAAAATCTCGGGATTTTCGGCGTTGGCTTGATGCTTGGCTAAGTTGCGAACGCATATGCGCCCGATGGTTGCGTGTGCGTTTTTGGCGCGTCCGATAACCTGTGCTATGCCGCGACCTACGGTGCCGTAGCCGAATAAGCCTATGGTTAGTAGATTCATAATATGTTGTCTATGAATGGTTTTATTATGTTGTTGAGTTGCTGATGCTCGACTAAGAAACCATCGTGTCCGAATGCTGAGTCAATTTGTTCGTATCGTCCTGAAGGGATTCCGTTAGCGATGTCGCGAACTTCAGACGGGGGGAAGACGATATCGGTTGATAGTCCGACTGTTAGTGTTGGCATAGGTAATGACGCTAATGCAGCATCGATACCGCCTCTGTTTCTACCGACGTCATGGGTGTCGAAGGCATCAAGAAGGCTTACGTATGAGTAGGCGTTGAATCTGTTGCGCAATTTTTTGCCTTGGTGGCGCTGGTATGAGCAGGCACGATGTCCGGGCCAATCAGGGCGGTCTTGCTGGCTAAGATTGTAGCCTTCGGGGCCTCGGTATGTTAATAAACCGATAGCGCGAGCAGCTTCCAATCCGGCAGCACCGGCATCGGCGCTATCTTTTCCGTAGGTGGCATCGGCTTGGATTGCCATGCGCTGTGTTTCGTCGACAGCAATAGCCCACGGGGTGGCGTAGGCTGCGGTGGCGATCAAAACAAGGCTCTTGAAGCGTGTGGGCTCTTGTACGGCCCATTCGAGTGCTTGAAAACCACCTACAGAGCTACCTATTAATGCATGAATTTGCTTAATACCCAATGCGTTTGCGAGGAGCGAATGAGCTCGTGCCATATCGGCGATAGACACCTGAGGAAATGTTCCATACCATGGTTTGTCGGATCCGGGACGTGTGTGTAACGGGCCGGTTGTGCCGTAGCATGATCCTATGACGTTAGCACAGATGGTAAAATATTTGTCGGGGTCGAGAAACGCATCTTTTTCGACAGTATGCGGCCACCAATCGGCAACAGCGCTATCGGCGGTAAGTGCATGACAAACCCATATCACATTATCTCCATCGGGAGACAATGTGCCGTAGGTGTCGTAAGCGATTTCGAGATTTTCGATAACGCCGCCGCTGTCAAGTACAAATGGTTCGTTATGTCGATAAATGTGTCGTGACATCAGATTTGCTGAAAAGCTTGTTCGAAGTCTGCAATAATATCTTCAACGGCTTCAAGACCGGGAGATACTCGGAGTAGAGTAGGAGTAACGCCGGCAGCAACAAGATCTTCGGGGCTGAGCTGGCGATGTGTGGTTGATGCCGGGTGAGTAACTACGGTAACAGAGTCGCCAATCATTGTCATGTGAGCTGCCAATTGGAGCGATTCTACAAATTTTACGGTAGTTTCGAGGGTGCCTTGAAGTTCGACATTCAACACCGGTGCAGCACCATTGCGGAAGTAGCGAGCGGCGTTAGCGTGTCCGGGATGGTCGGGGAAGCCAACATAGCTTACGCGCTTAACTTTGGGGTGCAAGCATAGGTGCTCGGCGAGTTGACGTGTTGCTTCGATATGGTGGTTCATTCGTAAGTTGAGTGTCTCAAGACCAAGCATCATAAGGTAGCTATCGAAAGGCGAGGGGCAAGTGCCGAAGTCGCGTATACCGTCAACACGACATTTTACAATGAATGCTGCAGGGCCGAAGGCGTCGACGAGATTGAGGCCGTGATAGCCTTCATCAGGGCCGTCGATGTTAGGGAAGCGACCAGATGCACGCCAATCAAATTTACCTCCATCAACGATAATACCACCCATAGAAGTGCCATGGCCGTTAATCCATTTTGTGGCAGAGTCAACGATGATATCCGCGCCCCATTCTAGCGGATTGCAGAGATAGCCGGCAGCGCCGAAAGTGTTGTCGACGATGAAAGGAACTTTATTTTCGTGGCACAATTTTGCGAGGTCTTCGAGCGCGGGGACAATGCAAGTGGGATTGCCCATAGATTCAACGAAAACGCCTTTTGTGCGGTCGTCGATGCAAGCGGCAAAATCTTTGGGGTCGAGTGTGGCAGCGATGCGTACGTTAACACCGAGACGTTCGAGAGAGTGACGGAACAAGTTGTTAGTGCCGCCGTAAAGATAAGGCGATGCTACAATATTGTCACCTTCGGCAGCTAAAGCTGTTACGGTGAGTAAAATAGCAGACATGCCTGATGCAGTTGCAAGCGCGCCAACACCGCCATAAAGAGCGGCGACACGTTCTTCGTAGTTGCTTGTGGTGGGGTTTTGTAGACGGGTGTAGATATTGCCACCTTGACTTAGGTTGAATAAGTCAGCTGCATATTGACATGTTTCGAAACGATAAGCGGCAGTAGGGTAGATAGCAGTGCCGCGAGCGCCGGTGGCGGGATGATGATCCATGCCCGCGTGAATTTGGCGTGTTTGAAAGCGTAATTTGCTGTAATCCATAATTTAAGCAAAAAACCGGTCCACAAAAAGCGAGCCGGTTTTAATATTTTGTTCTAGATAAATCATTTGATTACCGACCCAATGTAACTACACGACAACGCATGGTGCGCATTCGGCGTACCATCAGCATCATTGTCTGTTCGCATAGAGTCATGTTATAATTTGTTTTTCCTTTTCGCCACAAAGTTAAAAAACTTTTCTCACTCAAACAAACATTTGTTGCAAAAATTTGCATATAGCTTCACGAAATAAGAAAAATGCTCAAATTTTATTTCGGTGTAGTGTAATGTTTAAATTTGGACCGTTGCGATTTTATGGTTATCTTCGCAAATTGAAACTGAAATGTATTAATAATGAATAAAATTAGAATGATATTAGCAGCTGCGTTGATGTTTGGCATTTCGTCAGCATCGATGGCAAATGATGCAGCTGCTCCAAAACGTGAGTTTAGAGGTGCGTGGTTGCATACTGTTTTTCAAGGTCAGTATCACGACCAGACTACAGCCCAAAATCAAGCGTATCTTCGTAATCAACTCGATAGCCTTAAGGCCGTAGGTGTCAATGCGGTATTGTTCCAAGTTCGACCTCAAGCCGATGCATTCTATAAATCTGACCTTGAGCCTTGGAGCCGTTTCCTTACTGATAATGGTGTTGCTCCGAAGCCCTTCTGGGATCCGTTGCAGTTTATGATTGACGAAACTCATGCTCGAGGTATGGAATTGCACGCATGGTTGAATCCTTATCGTGTTACATCTTCGGCTAAACAAACGTTGCCGAAAGGTCATATTTACCACAAACATCCCGAACGTTTCGTGCGCTATGACGGTAAACTGTATTTCGACCCGGCTTTGCCTGAAAATCGTGAGTTCATCGGAAAAGTTGTAACTGATATTGTTACTCGTTATGATGTTGACGGCATTCATTTCGATGACTATTTCTATCCCTATCCTGTTGCCGGAAAATATTTTCCTGATGATGCGTCATACGCTAAATATGGTAAAGGCATGGATCGCGGCGATTGGCGTCGTAAAAATGTCGATTTGCTTATCGAAGATATTCATAACCGAATTGCTGCTGTAAAACCGTGGGTGCGATTTGGTGTTAGTCCTTTCGGTATTCATCGTAATAAGAGTACAGACCCCAATGGCAGTGATACTAACGGCTTGCAGAATTATGATGCATTGTTCGCCGACGTTCTTTTGTGGGAACGTGAAGGGTGGATCGACTATGTATTACCTCAGCTTTATTGGGAGCTTGAGCATAAAACAGCGTCTTATATCGTTCTCGTAGATTGGTGGAACAAGCACACCGGCACGAACCGCCACCTTTATATAGGTCAAGATGTAACGAAGGCAATGACAAAAGCCGACCTTGCTCCGTCAAAAGAAAAAACACAGTTGCGCCACAAAATAGAACTTGCGCGTAAAGGTGAGAATATAAAAGGTAATTGCTGGTGGCCCGGATATGCTGTGACAAAAAATGTCAATGGTGTTGCCGACTCGTTGCAGACATATTTCCAAGCTACGCCGGCATTGGTGCCATCGTATGATTGGATAAGCACTGCAACACCTCAAGCACCGAAAGTGAAGGCTCAAGGTAAAAAATTATCGTGGGAGGCTTCTGTGAAAAATGGTAAGGCGACAGACGTTGTTAAATATGTGATTTATCATTTTGAGCCCGGAGAGGAAGTAAATATCGAACGAGGCGATGCTATCGTTGAAATAACACCTGACACAAAATGGGAGGTTTTTGCCCCCGGAACTTATGTTGTGACTGCCCTCGACAGAGTTAATAATGAGTCACAAGCCTCTGAGCCTATTAAGGTAAAATGACATCAACACTAAGTGTAATAGTACCCGCGTACGATGCTGAGAAATATCTTGGCACGTGCGCGGTTTCGATTCTTAATCAGTTGTCTGATGGTGATAAACTTATAATAGTAGACGATAACTCTAGTGACGGAACAAAGCAAATAGCCCTAAAAATAGCAGAAGAAAATCCCGGGCGTGTAGACGTTCTTGATGGCGGAGGTCAGGGGGTATCCCATGCTAGAAATGTCGGTTTCCAGGCTGTTGAAACAGATTATGTCGCTTTTTGTGATGCCGATGATACGTTTTTAGATACTGCATTGACGCAGTTGAGAAAGATTCTTGATGACAAGCATGATATTGATATTGTTGTTGGAAATTATTGCCGAGATAATCAACAGCGCTGCAATATCAGTCAATACGAAATAACATCATCATATTCGGCATTGCTTCGCACATTATATCAATATCCAGGATGGCACGAAAGTGCATGGGCAAAAATTTATCGCCGCAAAGTTTTAAATAAACTCGATGGCATATTTATTGAAAATCGTCGATACGAAGATCTTGAGGCTACAGCTAGAATCTATTTATCAGCAACAAAAATAGCAATTACCCCCGCATCGGTTTATTGGTATCGACCAAACCCTCATAGTTTTATAAACACATGGAGCAAAAGCCGACTCGATGCTTTATGGGCTGTAGATCAAATTTTAGCAACAGTTGCGCGTGATAATAATCTCGTTGCAGCTGCGAATAGTAGACGCTTAAGTGCCAATTTTAATATTCTTGCAATTGCGCATAATGCAGGCGAAAAAGAAATAGTAAAATCTTGCTTGCGTACAATAAAAAGTTTGCGCAAACAGGTATTACGCGATAAAAACTGTAGAATTCGTAACCGTGTAGCAGCCGCGATAAGCTACCTAGGACCTTGTGCAACACTATCATTCGCCCGATTGCACGAAAAACTAAAATCGTAAAAGATTAACGACTAACAAACGTTAATTTTAAAAAGATAAATTAGAAAAAAACAACAATGGGCTTGCAAGTCAAAAATAATTTGTAACTTTGCAAGCACAAACAGCAGAGCGCTGTAAGAAAAGGAAAGGTGCCGGAGTGGTCGATCGGGGCGGTCTCGAAAACCGTTGTACCCTTGCGGGTACCCAGGGTTCGAATCCCTGCCTTTCCGCAATCAAAAGAGCTACTTTGTAGCTCTTTTTTTGTTTTTAGAACCAAGGCTGTATTTTGGATATAACGCCATAAAATAAGGTAATATTAGAAGCCATTCGTGTTTTTTTATTAAATTAGTCATTTTATTACGTATCAAATATATACGCACAAAATGACAACAAACACATCGTTTAAATAAAAATATGGTTTCAATAAAAGTAAAGTTTCGCCCATCGATAGTCGAAGACCATCAAGGCATAATCTACTATCAAATTATCCATAACAGAAAGGTCCGTCAAATTCAATCAGATCTCAAAATATTCGCTTCGGAATGGGATAATAAACGCTCAATAGTTATACAAAATACCCAAACAGCACGAAAACAGAACATTATAGAAATACGAAAACGAATACAATTGGATATAGAGCGGTTCGCAAAGATTGAACATGAACTAACCGACAACGGAATAGTATTCAACGTAGATGATATTATCGATGAATTCAATAGCTATCGTCATGATTATACATTGTATAACTACATGGAGAGCATAATTCTCAAATTGAAACAAAATGATAAAATACGCACAGCCGAGACATATAAATCAGCGCTCAACAATTTCAAAAAGTTTCGTAAAAGTGAAGATATAATGCTTGATAGCTTGACATCCGATATTATGGAGTCATACGAAGCATGGCAGCGAATGAGAGGCGTGACGTCAAATACAGTGTCATTCTATACACGAATACTTAGGGCTGTGTATAATCGCGCAGTCAAAAACAATATAATCGATAATCGATATCCTTTTAGGTATGTATATACCGGAGTTGATAAAACTATTAAACGCGCATTGCCATTATCTATAATTCGTAAAATCAAAACATTAGATCTATCACAAATTCCCTCGTCCGATTTCGCGCGAGATATGTTCTTGATGAGTTTCTATTTGCGCGGAATGAGTTTCGTTGATATGGCATACCTTAAGAAAACCGACTTGCGATGTGGCTACATCTACTATCGTCGTCGCAAAACCGGACAGCAACTCATAATAAAATGGGCCAAAGAAATGCAAATGTTATTGGACAAATATCCACCAAACGAAAGTGATTATTTGTTACCGATAATTCGACGCGCAGACACAAATGATCGATGTACATATCGCAATGTAGGCTATAACATTAATCATAACCTCAAAAAAATCGCCGGACTATTAGGGCTTAAAATCCCCTTGACGCTCTACGTTGCGCGTCATAGTTGGGCATCAGTGGCCAAAGCTAAAGGCATACCAATATCAGTAATCAGCGAAGGAATGGGTCATGACAGCGAAGCCACAACACAAATATACCTCGCAAGCCTCGACAATTCAGTAGTCGACAACGCAAACTCATTAATTCTAAAATCATTATAGTCCAAGAATAAGACCGGCTTATAGGGCCGTTTATATTGTGGACTATATGGGTGCGGCATCCGGGAGGATGTCGCTTTGTTTATTTGGTGTTTAGTTTTGTTTTTAGGATTTGGAAGATTTTTTGTGTGCGGCGGGGGATGACGAGGGTCATGAAGGGGTGGTATTGTGTTAGTGCGTCGGGTAGTTTGTTGGGATCGAAGTCTTTTGCGGCAACGGATATGCCATCCAATGAAGAGTCTGTCGATGTAGCCTCTCATTATTGAGTCGTTGAAAATTGTTGCCATGGAAGCTTTATTCGGCCACACGATGAAGTCGCCGAGGGTGTTTGTGAGTGAGTGTATTTCTTCTGCCAAATCAATTATTATTGGATTTGTGCAGTGGGTGTGTAACGATTTGAAGTGTCGGTCGGTTATGCGTGAGCCGAGTAGTCGTTGGTAGTTTATGAGATGGTTTGGTTAGTGCTTGGATAATGACGTTTTTGTATATCGATAAGGGCTCCGTTGTTATAATTTTAAATGGAAATGAAAAATAATCAAAATCAAAATCTCACGAAAAATTATAAATTTGTGCATAAATTGTTTAGTAAAAGAATCTTCGATGTATTAATAAGCGGTCTTAAATTCTATGCAATGATAACAATCAAGGTAAAATTTCGTTCTTCGACTGTCGCCGGTTCTTGTGGCACGATCTATTATCAGATAACCTATAGGCGTGAAGTTCGTCAGCTTTCCACCGATTATCATATTTTTGTATCGGAATGGAATCAGAAAAAATCAGTGATAAATGTTAGTGGCAATACTGTTCGGTCGATGTATTTAAAATCGATGCAGGAACGTGTAAATATCGATGTTAAAAAGCTTGGATGTATAAGCTATAGGCTTGAAATGTCAATGATGCCGTATAGGGTTGACGATGTAATATCCGAGTTTAATCGTTGGCAGAACGATTGTTATTTATTCAAATTTATGGGAGGTATTATAACAAAGTTGAAACGCAGCGGTAAATTTCGCACAGCGGAAACTTATCGAGCTACATTGTTGAGCTTCAGATGTTTTCTTACAGAAACGAGTGCAGTTGACCTCTTGGCTTTTCGCAACGATATTTTAATTGATTGTATAGACTCTAATCTTATGGAAGAATATGAGGCGTGGCATCATAATAGGGGTAATATGGCAAATACGATATCGTTTTATGCACGTGTGTTGCGAGCGGTGTATAATCGCGCTGTTCGTTTGAAGTTGATTGACAATCAATATCCGTTTCGTGGTATTTACACCGGTGTTAGTAAAACGGTGAAGAGGGCTTTGCCGCTGGGCGTTATTCGTAAAATCAAGAAGTTGGATTTGATAGGAGAGTCTAATTTGGAGTTTGCGCGTGATATGTTTATGCTTAGTTTTTATCTTCGCGGAATGAGTTTTATTGATATGGCTTTTTTGAAAAAGAATAATCTTAAGAATGGTTATGTTACATATAATCGCCGCAAGACCGGGCAACGTTTGGTGATAAAGTGGACAGCGGAGATGCAACAAATTTGTGACAAGTATCCGCCCAATGAAACTGAATATCTGTTGCCGATTATTAAGTTTAAGGACGTTAACGAGCGCGCTGTTTATAAGTATGTTAATTTTGTTGTTAACCGCAGTTTAAAGACGATAGCAAAGCGTCTTGACATTGTTGTGCCGTTGACCATGTATGTAGCACGTCATAGCTGGGCTTCAATTGCACGAAATAGCGGGGTGCCGATTGGTGTTATTTCGGAGGGGATGGGACATGAATCTGAAACAACAACGAGAATTTACCTCGCAAGCTTGGATAATTCGATGATAGACAAGGCCAATTCGCTGGTAATATCGTTGGTGTAAATGGAATATAAAAAGAGCTGCAACGAGCGAATCGCTGCAGCTCTTTTGGTATGTTGTGTTATTTATCGAACGAAAATTTTTGTTGCGCCGTTGGGCGTTGCAACGATGTAAAGACCGTTGGCGGGGAGTGTGATAGTAGCTGTGCCGTCTGCGGTAGCGATAGCATTTGCTACAACTGCGCCTGAAATGTTTGCAACTGTAATAATATCGCCGTAGTTGCCGGTGTAGAGGAGTGTGTTGCCGGATACAGAGATATTAGCGTTAGCAGCGACGGGCGCTTCGACACCGCTTGTGCCGAGGGCTACTTCGATTTTGTTTGACGGTTTAGAATAACGACCGTCGGCATCGATAGCTTCAACGTAGAAACGAATCTTTTGAGCATTGGTAGTTACGGTGTAAGCATAGCTTGTTTCGCTCTGTGCGTTTGCGCGGTTGAGCACGCTCATATAAGAGCTGCTTTTGCTTGTTACCTTGATGTCGTCAAGAGCAACGTTGCCGGTAGATTTTTTCGTGTAGATGAAACGAATTTGGTGAGTTCCGGCGGCGGGAGTGTATGTGAATTTGTTGTCGCCTAAGGTGTTGTAATTGTTAAGAGGAGACAAGCTTTCTATATTTGTCCATTCGTCGTCCTCACCGGCACGCTGTTGGATGTCGAAAGTGCTTGATGCATTAGCACTAGCAGCGCGCAACCAGAATACGAGCTCGGTGATTTCTCCTTCGTAGAGAGGAGATACGAGTTGACGGTTGGTGGCATTGAATTTCAAAGCGGGATCAGCTTCGCCATAGTAGCCTGTTGAGTTGCTGCGATATACGTCGTTTGTTTGTCCTGACCATGTCCATGTAGAGGGGATGGTGACGTTGATGTCATTTGACTTGCCGAAGTTAACGATGTCGACAACAGGAGCACTTGAGGTTTCGACTTCGGCTGTAACTTCGTAGCGAACAGCATTTTTGAGGCTTTCCCATTGCATATTAACGTCGTTGCCGTTTACGATAGCGTTTGTAGCTGTGGGCGAAGTAAAGATAAAGTCAACAGCGCCGAGAGTAATGTCAACGTGGTCAGAATATTCAGATACGCTATTTTGAGATGTGGCGCGGTATGCTAGGCGGTAAGTCTTTTCACCGGCGAGGCCGTTGATTGTGTATGTTGTAACGTTGCCAATGGCTTTGTCAATATAGTCGCGGTATGTTTTCGCGGTGCCGGCTTCGTCGATGGTCCAAACGGTGATATCGTAGCCTGTAGCTTTGTCAATAGCAGCCCATGTGGCAGTGATAGTGCCATCAATGCCTTGAGAGAGAGTTGGCGCTGCGGGTTGGTCAAAGTCAACCAAACCACCCATAACATCGAAAGTAATCACGCCGTCAGCGCTTTCTGCGATATTTGTGATGGGAACGTTAATTGCGCCGTTATACCAGTCAACAAGAGCCGGGGTGCTGCTTGCTGTAAGTGATGTGTTTTTAGACGTGCCGGGATATGAGTAGCCTGCTTGAATAGAGGGTACCATATTGTCGGCTTCGTTGTTTGCCTTGATAATGTCAACGTAATTGTGTGACGGTGTGTCGTTTACAAGGTTTTTATCCCAAATTTTTTGGTCGAAATCAACGTGCCAAACGAGCATACCGTGGTGGGGTAGGTATGTGTCGTTGCCTTCTTGTTGACGATTTTCAAGAATAAAGAATTCGTTAGATTGATTTGTAGGGATGAGGTAAGCCTTGTTGCTTGATGTAAGAGCTTCCAAGCTAACAGAAGCGGGCTTGTTAAGGATGGTGGGAGTCATCCAACCGAGAGCGTTACGTTCTACGGCAGAGTATGCCGGAGGAGTACGGGAGTCGTTGTTGTAGCTACCCTGGTCCATGATAGACCACTGACCTGGGGTTACAGCGTATGCTTGATAAGATGTGTTTTGAGACGGATATAGGTCAGGCAAGCCGAGGACGTGCGAGTATTCGTGGCAGAAAGTGCCGATACCTGCGGGAATGCCGTTGCTGATTTCGTTAGAGCAAGCGTAACCGCTTAATATTTTGCCGTTGTAAGTAGGGCCGTTAGGAATATCCCAGTTGTGAGGCCATACGGCAGATGAGTAGTTACTATCAGCTTCGCCATAGCCGGCATATATCACGTAAACGTTGTCGATATAGCCGTCGTTGTCGTAGTCGTATTTGCTGTAGTCAATTTCGTTGGCATAAGCAGCAACAGCTTCGAGCACCATTTCTTCGGGGTGTTTATCGTTGCCGAAAGTGTCGTTGGCGCCATAGTATGACATTGAGTTGCTGAGAGTCATAGGGCCGTAAACATCGAAAGTGGGCAAGAATTGTCCGTGGCTTTGTTCTACGAAGAAATCGCGTGCTGATCCGGTTGCTTTATGCTGTGAAAAACCTTCCTTGTTAAGTTGGTCGGTGTAATAAGCATTGGGGTCCGAAAGAGAGAATTTCTTGTCGGTATATTGAACTAAGAATACAAGGCTGTGTACCTCACCTTTTCGAGGGTAATTGCTTGTAAACAAACCGATGCCACTATAATCTTCAGCCGAGACTTTTGAACTGTTATTTGTAGCTGCTTTTTTGATATTTTTAGAGCGGAGGATGCGGCGATCGAGGGCGTTCTTTTCGATTGCTTTAGCTACTTTTGTAACATCGATAGCTTCGATGAAGCTTTTAGCTTTAGCATCGCGGTTTTCGGGATTTGCTGCTATAATGTTGCTAAGCTGCAAGTTACCGTTGGGATCTATTGTAGCATAGCGCAAAGAGCCATCTTCGGCAGCTAACATTTGGATGCCGTCGGTGGTGATGTAGCTATGTCCGAATTCATCGCCGATAACCATTGCGGTGATAGTGCTGCCATCCGGTTGTGTGAAAGTGCGATATTCGCGTTTGGCGGGCACGGCATGGAGTGTCATGGCGCCGGCGAGTATGCACGCTAGGAAGGTGAGATGTCGATTCATTATATGTTGTTTATTATGTTTTCTATACTATAACGTTGAAAACGAAACAGCTTCATTTCCAACTTGCAAATATAGTGATTTTTTGTCGAATTGCTTTACGATTACCGATAAAACACGCCCATTAATCGATAAAAGGTGATTAATGGGCTTTCTATGGTGTGCGTTTTGTTGATATTTGTTATTGTGCGCTGGCACTGGCTTCGTTCAATTCTGATGGATGTTTGGCGAAGTATTGATTCAACATTTCAGCAACGTTGAAGTAGTAACCTTTCAATGTTTTTCCATCGCCCTCGACTTCGATATAGTCGTAATGCGGAGGCTCGAAACGTTGGCTGATTGCTGTTTGTTTGGATAGGTTTAGAAAATCGTATTCGTGCTGTGGGTATACAACGATAAACGCATTTTCTGCATCTGCTCCCGTGCCGGAAGCGGCGATGACAAGAAGTAAACGGTTGAGTTTGTATTGCCATATACGAGCAAGGTCGAGCTTGCCGTTTTGTTCGTATACGTAGATGCGATTTGTGAGTTGACGGAGGTCAATGGGATTGTCCTCAAGCACTTGCATTGAGTAGTCCAACATTTTTGTGCGGTCGGCGCGGGTGCGCTTTTCTTTGGCATAAATGGGCAGTAATTCTTGATACAACGCTTCGTTGGGTGCTTCGCGATACGGGTCGTAGTCTTCTTGAAACATAGTGCCGTAATAGAAGTACTGAAACTCGGTGTCGGTCATTGATGTGTCGTTAGACATAAAGCGCTTAAGGAGAGCTTTATACGACATGCTCGACTCGTCGTCAGTGCTGGCTTTAGCGATGGCTTCGAGGTCGGGTTTACCAAGAGCGGTGCGTGCATTTGTGCGAGTGTTATTTTTGGCGGCGTATGTGCTGATGCCTACGACGATGGATATGACGAGCAAGAGTAGTATGCGTTTCATAATTTTGTTACGATGCTAATAGCCGCCATCGAACTCGTAACAATAGCCGGGAGTCCTTTGGCGCAGAGATATTGAATAAATTCGTCGGAGGAAATATTGAAATGCGGACCTTTAGGTGTGCGCATATATGCAGTTGTGCCCAAGAAAGCTCCAACAGTAGCTCCGAGGATGATGGCGCCGGAGGTGGCGTTGATAATAAAGCCGAGAAGAGTGCCAATAATAGTACCGCCAACAACATAGGCGTGGCCGCGAGTTGTTGCCATGAGTGCTCGTGGTTGTAAATAGTCCAAACCTAATACTATAGCAGTGGCAAGCGCCCAATAAATGAGAGTTGATGAAGCTATAAATTCGTTGCCGCAGTAGTGCAACATAAGCAAGCTCGAGAACGCGAGCACGCAGGCCGGAAAGCGCGGCACAAATGAGCTAAGCACTGAGAGGATGCTTAGTATTAATGCTATGTTTTCAAGAATTGGCAAGTTCATATCCGCAAATTTACAAAAAATTATATAGGCGATTAGAATACTTGAAAATTATTTCAATTTATTTCACTAAAATTAATTGTTTCAGTCTAATAATTATTTTTTACGAAAGATTGAAGTCGAGCTGAGCTAAATTTTTCTTACTGCGGTCTTTTGTTAAAATGTACAACGCCGGGCGGTCTAATATTTTTGTTTCAATCATTTTAATAATCCTACGGCTCTTCAATTGAAAAACGCGAGGTGATAGTCAAATATTTGCAAATAAAAAATGATTAAAAATAAGTGTGTCCGGTGAAATGGAAATGTGCCGTTCGAATGGCGAGCAGAGTTAATGATTTGAAATAGGTTTTGCAAACATTCGTATAAGGGCGGATGAGGTATACATACCTTTGCTCATATATATGACAGAAGTAATAAAAAAGCCGCTTTCCCGGAATGGAAAAGCGGCTCGATATGACGGAATATTAATTATTCTGTAACAGCTTCAACTTCAGCTTTGGTTGTTTTGTTGAGTTCTTCAACCATAGCGCGGAATTCGTCGAGGCTAACGTTCTTTTCGTTAAGTTTGATAGCATCGTGGATAGCGCTCATGAGTTTGCTGCTGAACGCTTGGCGAACGATTTGCTGACGCTGTTCCTTGTTTTCAAGGATGTTTTTAGCGAGGTAGTCAGCCATTTGGTCAGCCATGTGGGCCATACCGTATTCGCGGAGCTGAGCGATAGCGAGGTTGTGAGCGAAGGTCTTAACGTCTTCTTCTGTTACCTTAACTTCGAGAGCCTGAGCAGCCTTGCTTTCGATGATTTCCCACTTCAAACCGGGGATAGCCTGCTGAAGAGCTTTTTCTGCTTCTTCTTCGCTGAGTTCGGGGTTGTTGCGGTGGAAGAACTTCTGGAGGAAGTTAACGGGAAGTTCCATGTTGCCGTAAGTAGCCATGAGGTAGTCTTCGGCAGTGCGAGTAAACATCTGACGGCTGTTGGGCTGGAGAGCTGCAGAAATCATTTCTGTAACTTTCTGACGGAATTCTTCTTCGTTGTGAACCTGGTCTGCACCGAATACTTTGTCATAGAATTCTTGACCGAGTTGTGCGGGCTGGTGAACGATGTATTCCTTAATAGTGATTTGGAAGTTACCTTTAGCCTTTTCAACGTCAGCGCGGTCGATGTGGAGCATAGAGCTGATTTCAGCTTCGTTGCCGTCGCAAGTAGCGAAAGCGTCGAAAACAACAACGTCACCGGCCTTAGTGCCTTCGAATTTAGCAGCTTCAGCTTCGCCCTTGAAGTGGAAGGGGGCGAGGATGCCTTCTTCTACAACGATGCCGCCTTCGAGAACGTTACCTTCAGCGTCGAGTTGCTTGATTTCGCCCTTAACGAGTGCGCGTTCGGCATATTCCTGTGCGGGAACTTGTTCACCGGCTTGGTTGAGCATAGCATTAACCTGCTCGTTAATCATTTCTTCGCTAACGGTGATGTTGTAGTAATCGAGTTCGATGCTCTGGTCGAATTTTACTTCAACTGCGGGAGCCATACCGATTTCGTAGTGGAATTCGAAATCAGCGTTGTCGATAGCCAATTCCTGGTTAGCAGTGGGGATGGGCTGGCCGAGGAGTTCGAGCTTGTTTTCTTCGATGTATTTGAGAGCTGCATCAGATGCAACGTCGTTAAGCACTTCTGCTTTTACTTGCTTGCCGAAACGCTTGCGAAGCTGAACGATGTCGATGTGGCCTTTGCGGAAGCCGGGAATCTGGCGCTTTTTGCCGATTTCCTTTAGTTCTTTGGTCACACGGTCGGTGTAGTCGGCTTCTACGAGCTTTACGATAAGCTCGCCTTCGAGTTCACCTTTCTTTTCAAGGGTTACTTCCATGAGTCTTGATCTATATTTAGTTTATATTATTCGTTTGTTGCAGAACGTGTATCGCGTTCCAAAGTGCAAAATTAATACTTAAAATTTGATAAATCAATTTTCAGGCTTCTTTTTGGGCATTTTTTGCATTTTGTTCCCTAATTATGATTAATTTTGCATTTGTGAGGGATGTCCTTTCGCATTTTCTAACTTGTTTTGTATGTTTAAATTTATTTCTGATTGTTTTCGTTATAAATATTTTGGGGCATTGATGTTGCTATGTTGTGCTGTTGCAGTAGTTTCATGCTCTCGTTCGGCATCGGTAGATGTTGAGGATGTTGCAATGGCCGACACGCTAACTCATCACTCTCGTTTGCTTACTATCGCCGAGCGTTCTGATGGTGTGGTGCGTGTCGATATTGTTGATCCGTGGAGCGATAATGCGTTGCTTGGACGTTATGCCTTAGTTGATAGAGATTCGGTTTTGCCGACAGATTTGCCCGATGATGTTTTTATTATTCGCACACCGGTGCAAAAGACTGCCGTTTTTTCTACAATACATACATCGGCACTTAAAGAGCTAGGTGCTATTAATATTGTGGCTGCATTTGCCGATGGTGCTTATTTCCCTGAAAATGACACTATTTCATCGCTTATAAAGAGCGGAGACGTTGTTGATGTCGGTTCGTCGATGCAACCGTCGGCTGAATTGTTAACAGCTTCGGGAGCTGAGCTTGTTTTGATGTCTCCGATGCAAGGTGCAACGATAAATTTGCCGCAAAATATGATTACTATTGCTATGGCAGATTATATGGAGAATGCTCCGATAGCGCGTGCGGAATGGATTCTTCTCTTAGGTGAATTGTCGGGTAAGCGCGAAGTGGCGCGTGCTATTTTTGATAGTGTGATTGACCATTATTCCGAATTGGTTTTTAATGTGTCGTGTTCGTCGACCAAGCGTCCTAAAGTACTTATAGAAGTAGAGCAGTCAGGCGTGTGGTATGTATCTGCCGGCGAGAGTTATATGGCGCAGATGTTAGCCGATGCCGGAGCGGAATGGCCGTGGGCAGATACCAAGGGCGCAGGTTCTTTGGCGTTGAATCTTGAATCGGTGGCTCAGAAGGCTTTAGATGCCGATTTGTGGCTCGTGAGAAGTTATGGCTATGAAACGACAAAAGCGTCCTTGGCGGCGATGAATCCACGTTATAAATCGTTCAAGGCGTGGAAGGAGGGGAATATATTGAGTTGCAACACGGCGGAACGTAATATTTTTGATGTTATTGCTTTTCATCCCGATGAGGTTCTCGCTGAATATGTAGCTATATTTCATCCTGAAGTTTTGCCAGATTATGAATTAAAATATTTTCGACGTTCTGCGAAATGACACAAAAAAAATACCGTACTACGTTAGTTGTTAGTGCCTTGGTTGCATTGTTGCTAATATTGTTGCCGCTATCTGTTTTTTGTGGTAGCGTTAGCTTAGACTTTTCACAGGTCTATGATGCGATATGTGGCAAAGGCGATGCAATGACGCATTTTATAGTAATGGAATCACGCTTTCCGGCAGCAATAACGTCATTATGTGCCGGGGCGGCGTTGGCAATATCGGGTTTGCTTATGCAGACGTGCTTTGCCAATCCACTTGCCGGGCCGTCAATAATGGGTATTAGTTCCGGCGCCTCTTTGGGAGTAGGGCTCGTTTTGCTTGCCGGTTTGCCTATAGTAGGAGCCGGAGGAACGGCGGCGTTAGTTGGCGGTGCGTTATTCGGGGCTATAGCGGTATTGGCTATCCTTTTGGCATTCTCGTCGGTGATACGCTCGGCGGAGATTTTGCTTATTATCGGTATATTAGTTGGTTATCTTACATCTTCGGCAATATCGTTATTGAACTTTTTTGCTCCCGAGCGAGCCGTCCACGGATATGTTATGTGGGGGATGGGCAATTTCAATGGCGTTGCTCTTGATGTGTTGCCTGTGTTTGCAGTCCTTTGCATAATGCTATGTTTTTGTGCTGCATTTTATATTAATAGTTTGAATGCACTCCTTTTCGGCGTTGACTATGCACGAAGTGTCGGAGTGTCAGTATGGCGTGTACGATTTGGATTGCTATTGGTGGCAGGAGCTTTGACGGCTGTCGTTACTGCTTGGTGCGGTCCGATTGGTTTTATAGGTTTGGCTGTGCCGCATATAGCCCGTATGCTTGTTGCGACATCAAACCATCGCGCAGTGTTGCCGGTAACGCTTTTGTGTGGCGCTGTGACGGGATTAATTTGTCAGGTGTTATCGACTTTCCCGTCGCAATGGTATGCAGGACAATTGCCGATTAATGCTATTACGCCGTTAATTGGTGTTCCGGTGATAACCTATGTTTTACTTAATCGTCGTAAGATTTTATATTTCAATTAAATGAGCAATATGCCCACATTATTATCGTGTCATTCTTTATCGGTCGGCTACGAAGGTAAAGCAGTGTTGTCGGATATAAACTTCAGTTTGCAATCGGGCAATATGGCCGCCTTGGTAGGTCCTAATGGCAGTGGCAAATCGACACTATTACGCACCCTGGCGGCGTTACAACCGGTGGTGTCGGGTGTGGTGAAATATAGCGATTGTGATGTGTACGCGTTGTCGCCTCGCCGATTGGCTAATTTGCGCGCGTTGGTATCGACTTCCAAACAAGGCGGTGGCGCTTTGACGGTGCGTGAAGCAGTGGCTGTTGGTAGGGCGCGTATGATAGGTTGCTTCGGCAGAATGAATGACAATGACATAAGTATTGTCGATGATGCAATCTGTTCGGTAGGAATGTCGGCGTTGGCTGAGCGACGCTTAGGTACTCTCAGCGATGGTGAACGACAGAAAGTGATGATAGCGAGAGCTATTGCTCAAGATACTCCGTTGATATTACTTGATGAGCCGACAGCGTTTTTGGATGTTGCGGCGCGATTGGAAATTCTTGATTTGCTACGCAAAATAGCGAATCAAGGCAAGGCAATTTTGTTGTCAACGCATGATATAGCCCCGACTCTAGAACGGTCAGATACTATTGTTGTCGTTGATCCTGAGCAACATACCGCATATGCCGGTGACCGCGATGAAATTATTGCCACCGGCGCGTTAAATGTTGCTTTTGCGGCTAAAAATATTCGCTTTAATCCTGATATTTTAGATTTTAGATAATCGTTAATTTATAGGTGCTTCTTGGCGGACGTATTGTGTCGGCGTGATTCCACACACGTTTTTGAATGCGCGAACGAAGATTGAGTAATGTACAAAGAAATGAGGTCCTGCACCGTTACCGAATCAAGGGCCAGTCGAAGCGTCAGATAGCAGAAGAGCTTCACATCAGCCGTCACACGGTGGATAAAATCGTGTGGGAGTATGAGCGTGTATGTCTTGATGCTGACGGAGTCTGCGACATGAAAGTGCTATTCAACCAATGGAACGAAATCATTGCCGACAAAGTCCTTGTTACTGCAATGGTCGACCGCCTGACACACAAAGCCATGCTTATAAACATAACCGGAGAGTCGTTCCGCATGAAAGAAACTAAAAAACTTCTCCAAAAGAAACTACTATAACTATCAAAACCCTTAAATTTGCAATCCCCACGCACCGGCGCACTTCTCGATTAGAATCCGCCGCATTTCTCGCTTAAATTATACAGCCCATCCATTCCAGAAATGTTCAAAGGCTGGAATAAATCGGGAATTACGAGCATCCATCCAAGGAAGCTCGTCAAGGAAAATTACTTTCCGGGTTACAGTTGAGTTTTTGATAAGGTGTTCCAATAGGATGAAGGCATCAAACCAGCTTTTGGGAGCTTCTTCTGAGGGGTCTAAGCCTTGTTCAAGGAGACTTTTATAAAACATCTTCAGTTGTTCCTTGTTGCTTGCTTTGAAAACCCCGCTATATTGGAATGTGAGGCCATCTTTGAAAGTTTCCCTTATAAGGAAGGTCTTGCCAATACGTCTTCTCCCATAAACAGCTACAAACTCCGAATATTCCGAGTTGTATGCTCTGTTTAGTCGTGCTATTTCTTCTTTGCGCCCTATTATCATAGGTCTTAAATTTTTGCAAAGATACGAAAAAGAATCAAATTATAGCTATAAGTGTGGTGAGTTTTCACTTATAGCTATAATTTGATACATAAAGTCCGTTACGAGAATCTACATCCTGCTAAAAGTGGTATTTTTAACCCATTTTTGGCAGGATGTAGATTTTGGTAAGTCTCTAAAACCAAGTTTCTCCTATAAAAAGAGAACTTGATTTAGATATGGGTTTTGAGACGAATATTTCCTTGCTTGAGGTAGTCTGAAGCCCGGTAGCCGGACATTCTCAAAAACGGTCATTTAATAAAGGGGGAATATTCTTCAACGACATATAAAGAAATATTCGGATATATATTGGAAATATCACAAATAACATTCTTTACATCAGTCCATATAAGACCTCCAAGTCCAGCTCCTATAGTCGGCATAGCTATTTTGGAAACTTGTTCGGAAGTGGCTAATTCGAACATTTTTAACATGGATGTTTGTATAAATACAATTTTTGCTTTAGTTCTCCAAGTTAATTGTGTCGCAAGATTATATATATGACCATTTCCATAATCAAAATCGAACACATCCCCAGGAACAAATATTCCCTTCTTGCATAATAATTTGTATTCATAATACATTCGGGGAAATTTTTGTCTGAATTGGAGTGCGATACCTTTTCCCATTGCTCCTGCACAATTTCATCCATGAGCAAAACTTGATACGTCTTTCAAAGAAAATATATCTCCTTTTGATATAAAATTAATCATGATTAGAGGATGCTATTTTATCCCATACTTTATTGAAATCATCTTCTGATATAAAATCATTTGAATCCCAATTGATATCGGAAAAGTTTTGATCATACAAAAAATAATTTCTATCAATAGGGTGTTCAGTTGTAAGCATGACAATATGGTCTTCGGATATTTCAAGTTGCTTTACAGCATATTCTCCGTGAAATTGCAGATATATCAAGATAGAGACCCCCTCATCTTGATATGATTTTCTAATAAAAATATCTTTCATTGTTAGAATTTTACTTTGAAAATACTTATTCCACCACCGACAATCGTAGAGTCCAAGGGCAAATGCAATATTAAGAAAAATGTTTGAAAAATTCGATAGTAGGCGTCGAGAAATTAAGTTTCTCACGCGGTCTTCGATTTAATTTAGCCTGAACTTTCTTGATAAAATAAGGCGTAATTGATGAAAAATCAGATCCTTTCGGGATGTATTGGCGAATCAGCTTATTTGTATTTTCAACTAATCCCTTTTGCCACGAACAATACGAATCTG
>CAZFGV010000009.1:0-68404 GCA_964518705.1 uncultured Bacteroides sp. | reverse complement strand
GGGCGTTGGCTTTCGTGGCGTTAAACCAAAGAACCAAAGTTTGCCATAGAAC
Organism: uncultured Bacteroides sp.; assembly: GCA_964518705.1. Taxonomy (GTDB): domain Bacteria; phylum Bacteroidota; class Bacteroidia; order Bacteroidales; family Muribaculaceae; genus CAG-873. The sequence goes on along the minus strand of CAZFGV010000009.1, from coordinate 68,352 downwards.
CCTATGGCGTATTGGCGTTTTGGGATATTTATTTTCTGCGAGGGACAAAATGGGGGGGTGCCTTTGGATTTTTATTGCTAACTTTGCATCCGTATGGCAAGTATAGCACAAATACAGAACGGAGAGGCGTTGAGTTTACGTCAGCAGTTGGCCTTGACAGCAAAATTGTCAGTGCCGGCAATCATAGCGCAGCTGTCAACAATCATCATGCAATATATTGATGCAGCGATGGTAGGACATCTCGGCGCAGACGCATCGGCATCGGTGGGTTTGATGAATAGTAGTCTGTGGATGTTTTGGGGCGTATGCTCAAATTTCACCATGGGCTTTTCGGTGCAGGTTGCCCATCGCTTGGGCGCTCGCGATAGCGACGGTGCTCGTGCGGTGTTGCGTCAGGGTATAGTAGCGTGTGCCGTTGCCGGGGCAGTGTTGGCGATGATAGGTTTGGCCATATCGCAGCAGTTGCCGCATTGGCTCGGGGGCGACGAAAGTATTTGTGCAGGAGCGTCGACATATTTTGCCGTGTTTGTGTCGGCATTGCCTATCTTGGCGATGAACTATCTCGGCGGCGGTATGCTTCGCTGTGCCGGCAATATGAAGGTGCCGGGGCTGATAAGCGTTCTTATGTGCGTGCTTGATGTGGTGTTTAATTTCTTTCTTATTTACCCCTCACGCACAATCACCCTCGGCGGTATCGACCTCTATGTTCCGGGCGCAGGGCTTGGTATTTTGGGTGCAGCGTTGGGCACAGTGGCGGCGTCGAGCATATGTGCGGCAGCGATGATTTATTGGGTTTGTCGTTTGCAGCCCGATTTGAATCTTCGCGGCAAAGAGGCTCGTAAGAGCTATCGTCCGACGCCGTTGGTGTTGCGTCGTGCCGCTAAGATTGCCGTGCCGATGACGTTAGAGCATATAGTGTTCTGCGGCGCGCAGATTACCATCACTATAATCGTGGCACCCCTTGGTGTTGTTGCTATTGCCGCTAATGCTTTTGCTGTTACGGCAGAGAGCTTGTGCTATATGCCCGGCTTTGGTATCGGCGAGGCGGCGACGACGCTTTGCGGTCAGGCTTACGGTGCAGGACGTTATGACCTTGTACGCCGTTTTGCACACCTCACAACAGGGCTTGGTATGGCTGTGATGACAGTTATGGCGTTGGCAATGTATGTTTTTGCCGAGCCAATGATGGCTATCCTTAGTCCTGTTGCCGACATAACGACCTTGGGCGCCGACGTGCTTCGTATCGAAGCATGGGCAGAGCCTATGTATGCGGCGTCGATAGTGGCATATGGCGCTTTTGTTGGCGTTGGAGACACACTAATCCCGGCAACGATGAATTTCGGCAGTATTTGGCTTGTTCGTATCCCGTTGGCGGCAATATTGGCCCCGACGATGGGCTTGCAGGGCGTTTGGGTAGCTATGTGTGCCGAGTTGACGTTCCGCGGACTTATTTTCTTGGCGCGTATGCGTTGGGCAAAATGGCTTAAACCGGTGTCGTGAGGAGCGGTGCCTTTCGAGCGGTGCCTCAGGAACTCCGCTTAAATTCAAAAGCCTATGGTACTATTGATAAATCAGACAAACCAACGCCCACAAGGCGCAACACTTTCCTTAGCACTTTCCCTATCGGATTTTACTTTCCATTTAGGGGCGAGGAAAGTGGGAAAGTGGAAAGTGCTGTTATTTTTTCGCGCTATCGAGGCAATATTTATTGTATCATAACGTTAAATTCGTGATGAAGTCGCTAAAATACATATTAATCACACTATTTTTATTTCTCGGCATAAGCGCGTCAGCACGATCGTTTAACGACAAATTGCTCAATCGCCCCTATGCCGACAATCGACAGTGGCATCTCGGTTTCTCTATCGGCGCATATGTGTCCGACCTCCGCTTTATACATAACGGCCTGGTAACCGAAGACGGACAGCAGTGGCGCATCGAACAGCCGGACTATCAGCCCGGATTCTGCGTCAACGGACTCTTCGACTTTCGCCTGAATAAATACTTTTCCGTACGCTTATCGCCGGGTATGTATTTCGGCAGCAACGATGTTAGCTTGCTCGATGTCAATAGTGCCGACGGCGCTAGCGAGCGACAGAACATCAAGCGCACCCTCGTCGTTGCCCCTATCGACATTAAATTCGCCGCCGAGCGAATGCGTAACGCGCGTCCTTATATCGTTGGCGGCGTGATGCCTACATTCGATATCGGTAAAAAACGCTCCGACTTCTTGCAACTCAACAGCAGCGATTTCTTAGTGTCTATAGGCTTCGGTTGCGACTTCTATTTACCATATTTCAAGCTCAACCCCGAGCTGAAATTCTGCTTCGGCCTCAGCGACATCCTCAATCACGACCGTCCCGACCTTGTCGACGACGCTAACAAATTTAAATACACACAGTCTATCACCAAAACGACCAGCAAGATGGTGGTGCTGACTTTTTATTTCGAATAAACCATGCGCCGCTACCTACTCAGTCTTATCGTCGTGCTAATGAGTGCGTTAAGCATACAAGCCCAAAACGACCTCAACCTCACACAGTCATATACCGCGCCGACCCTATTCAACCCTGCCGCCACCGGCACCTCCGACCTGTTGCGCATCCGCGGCGGAGCCCGTCTGCAATGGCTCGGCATCGACAACGCCCCACAAGCCTTCCTCGCCGCCGCCGATATGCCCTTCAAAATAGGCACCAAACGCATAGGCGCAGGCATAGTGATGCGTCAGCAGAGCGAAGGCCTTTATAGCAACATCGCCCTCGGAGCACAAGCGTCATATAAACTTCGTAAATTCGGCGGACTATGGAGTGTAGGCCTTCAGATAGGCTTTCACGACCAATCCTTCCGCGGCTCCGACGTCCACCTCCCCGACGGCGACGACTACCACCAAGGCACCGACGACGCCATCCCCACCTCCGACATCCACGGCACCGCCCTCGACCTCGCCGCCGGACTTTGGTTCGAGCATCCTAAATTCTATGCCGGCTTGTCGTGCACACACCTTACATCACCGACAGTAAGCATGAGCATCGAGAGCGCTTCCGGAGGATCCGAAACATCGTCGGACAACACATTTGAATTTCAAGCAAACAGAACGCTATATTTCACTGCCGGCTGCAATATTCCGGTAAAAAATACGTTATTTGAAATAATGCCCTCCGTGTTGGTCAAATCGACCTTTACATTCACCACCGCCGAAGTAATGGCCCGCGCCAGAGTGCGTAAATTCATCAGCTTCGGCATCGGCTATCGCTGGGACGACGCCATCTTAGCCACCGTCGCCGCCGAAATCAAGAATTTCTACATCGGCTACAGCTACGATTACTCCACCGGCGCAATACACACCGCAAGCAGCGGCAGCCACGAAATATTCGCCGGATACAGCCTAAAACTCGACCTCGGCGACAAAAATCGAAACCGACACAAGAGCGTCCGTATTATGTAACTCCATCCCGCTTCGAGCGGTTATCCTTTATATTGTATATGAAACACACACGCAACATAGTTCTCTCCCTCACCGCCGCCACTCTTTTGGCGTCGTGTGCCGGAGGTGCTCGTTCTTCTGCCGGCGGTGAAGTAACCGGGGTCGGTGGCACATCTTGGGCCGAACCTACGCCTTACGGTATGGTGCTCGTCGACAGAGGCTCTATGAAAGTTGGCGTTGCTAAAAACGACTCCCTTTGGAACTTGCAAGCTAACGCCAGGGGTATTTCTGTTGACGGTTTCTGGATGGACGAAACCGAAATCACCAACGGAAAATACAAACAATTCGTCTTTTGGGTTCGCGACTCTATCATCCGAGAACGCCTTGCTGACCCCGCTTACGGTGGTAACGAAGACTTCAAAATCGAAGAAGACCGCGAAGGCAATCCCGTCACCCCTCACCTAAACTGGAACAAGCCAATACCATGGCGTAACGCTAACGAAGACGAGCAACGCGCCATAGAAAGCGTTTATCGCACAAACCCCATCACCGGCGTTCGAGAACTCGACGGAACACAACTTAACTATCGTTACGAAATATACAACCACACCGAAGCCGCCCGTCGTCGTAACCGACTCGACCCCTCTCGTCGTATATATAACACCGACAGACCAGTCCCTACCGATCAGCCTACAATTTCCAAAGACACAGCCTTCATTAACGACGAAGGCGAAATTGTACGCCAAACAGTAACACGCACACTCACAGGCGACTACGACTTCCTCAACACATACATCGTCAACGTCTATCCCGACACCACCGCTTGGGTTAACGACTTTGAAAACGCCTACAACGAACCCTACGTTCGCATGTACTTCGCCCACGGCGGCTACACCGACTATCCCGTTGTCGGCGTAAGCTGGGAACAAGCCAATGCCTTTGCCAACTGGCGCACCGACTACCTCCGCCGTGCCCTCGGCAGAGAAGGCGTCTATGTAGAGCCATACCGACTCCCTACAGAAGCCGAATGGGAATATGCCGCGCGTGCTGGCGTAAACGAAAACATGTATCCCTGGGAAGGCAACCTCACCCTCAGCGAAGACCGTGGATGCTTCTATGCCAACTTCAAACCCGCCGAAGGCAACTACGTTCGTGACGGACATCTTATCACCTCACGCGTAGGTACTTACGCCCCCAACGACTTCGGCTTGTACGACATGGCAGGTAACGTATCCGAATGGACATCAACCGCCTTCACCGAAAGCGTCGGCCGTCTCACCAGCGACCTCAACCCCGAATACCGATACGACGCCGCAATCGAAGACCCATACAAGATGAAACGCAAAATCATCCGTGGCGGCTCCTGGAAAGACGTCGCTCATAACGTCCGTGCTGACCTTCGTATGTGGGAATACCAAAACGAACAACGCTCATACATCGGTTTCCGCTGCGTTCGCACTCAGATAGGCTTCGCTAAAGGCCAAAAACAAAACAAAACACGCTAACACCCCTTAAGCAAATACTAATGAGAAAAGTACAAAAATATAAGCGCGGCATCTCTGCCTTCATTAGCAGCGACAAAGGACAGCGCTTCTTCAACTTCGCATACTCTATAGGCGCCGCTATCGTAATCTGGGGTGCTCTATTCAAAATCCTACACCTCCCCGGCGGCAACACCTTGCTGTCTTTAGGCATGGGCACAGAAGTGTTGATGTTCATCCTCACCGCTTTCGACCGTCCACCACAATCATACAAATGGGAAAACGTCTTCCCCGCCTTGCATGACAACACCGCCGACCCCGTCAACGTCGACCAAATCGTTCAAGACGGCAGCGCTCGCACCGACAACACCGTATACGTCGGCCCTCACACCGTAACCCCCGGCGTAGCACGTCGTGTCGTAGGCATCCCTGACGACGTCGAACTCAGCCACGACGACACCCGCTCACTCTCCGACAGCATCGCCAAGATGGCCGCCGCCGCAGACACCCTCGCCAACATGGCAGACCTCGCCGACGCCACAAAACGCTATCTTAGCCAAATGGACGCCATCGCCGCCGACATGGAGCAGCTACACAACACCACAGCAGCACTCAACAACGTCTCAGCAACACTCCTCGACAGCTATCGCGCCATCACCGACAACTCCGAAGCCATCAGCCAAAGCAGCCTAGGATACGTCGACCAAATGCAAGCACTACACCATAACATCGGAGGCCTCAACGCCATCTACGAACTTCAGCTGCGCTCCGTATCGTCGCAAATCGAAGCCATCGACCGTGTTAACCGTGGCATCAAAGACATCCGCGACATGTACGAAAAAAGCGCCAACCAAAGCGTACGCTACTGCGAAGAAACCGAAAAAATGGCACGCTATATGCAGCAGCTTAACTCTATCTACGAGCGCATGATATCGGCAATGACAGTGAATATGTACAACCCCGCCATGGGAGCTATCAACATACCACAGCCCGACACTACAACCGATAAAACTAACGACTAAGACCTATTATCAACCCGCCAAACCCTCACTAAATGGGAGCATCCAATACCAGGCTATCACCGCGTCAGAAGATGATAAACCTCATGTATATCGTCTTGACCGCCATGCTCGCCCTCAACGTGTCGAGCGATGTCCTTGACGGCTTTACGCAGGTTCATGAAGGCCTATCACGCTCCAACGCAAACTACGACCAACGCAACAGCGCCATCTACGCACAGCTACAAGCCCTCGCCGAGAAAAACCCCGACAAGGCCACAGCATGGCGCGACAAAGCCGCTGACGTTCGTCGTACTACTGACGCGCTGGTGCAATACGTCGACTCGCTAAAGATGCTTATCGTCACAAAAGCCGATGGCAGCGACGCCGACCCCGACAACATCCAAAACCGCGACGACCTCGAAGCCGCTGCTGTAATAATGCTAGCACCTCGCAACTCCCGCGGTGAACAACTAAGAAACCGTATCGACCAATACGCGCACTATATCAGCGAATTAGTGCCCGATAGCGTCAAACGAGCAAATATCGCCGAAGCCCTCTCAACAGAGCCCATCATGCGCCAAGGCACACTCGTGCCACAAAAATGGGAAGAAGCAAAATTCGACCAACAGCCCGTTGTCGCTGCCGTAACACTGCTCAGCAAGCTCGAATCCGACATCCTTTATGCCGAAGGCGAAGCACTAGCTACACTTTTGGCACAAGTCGATGCCGGCGACCTTCGAGTTAACCAAACAAGCGCCTACGTTATCCCGCAGTCGCGTTTGGTGATGCGCGGCAGCAAATACACTGCCAACATCGTCCTCGCAGCCGTCGACACCACACAGCGCCCGCGCGTATTCATCGAAGGAAAGCAGCTCGCTGACGACGCTCACGGAGTATACGAAGTCGCTACAGGCGCAACAGGCAACTTTACTTACAACGGCTGGCTCGAACTAGCCAATCCCGACGGCACCATCTCGCGCGAAGACTTCACATCATCATATACCGTCATCGAGCCCATGGCAACAGTGTCGGCAACGATGATGAACGTCCTCTATGCCGGCATCGACAACCCCATAAGCATCTCCGTTCCCGGCGTGTCTATGGGCGACATCTCCGCAAGCATGGCCAACGGCACCCTCACACGTCAAGGCGACCATTGGGTAGCACGTCCGGCTAAAATAGGCACCGATGCCGTTGTTACCGTCACCGCACAGATGGACGGACGTGCCGTAACTATGGCAGAAACCAAATTCCGCGTTCGCAAATTGCCCGATCCAACGCCCTTCATAGCGTATAAAGACGCCCAAGGCAACACCGAGCACTATCGCGGCGGCAAGCCCATCGCAAAAGCCCTCCTCGTAGCCGCTCCCGGCTTGGAAGCCGCTATTGACGACGGCCTCCTCGACACGCCATTCACCGTCGAGAGCTTCGAAACAGTCTTCTTCGACTCCTCAGGCAACGCTATGCCCGAAGTCAGTGCCGGAGCTGCATTCTCACAGCGACAAAAACAGCAATTCCAACGACTTACACGCGGAAAACGCTTCTTCATATCTCGAATCCGCGCCAAAGGCCCCGATGGCACTACTCGTGACCTTAGCCCGATGGAAGTAATTGTAAATTAACCTTGTAACTTCACCATACGATGCATACAATCTTCAAACCCGTTGTTGCCGCCCTGCTGCTGCTGACCTGCGCTAGCGGCGTGGCTCAAAACGAAAGCACCGGCGTTGTGCGACGTCGTAATAACGACAGAGCTGCCGAAAAAACGCAGAATGGAGCTCAGGTAACAGACAGAATGCAGAAGTTCTTCTCTGATACCGATGAATCGATTTCTGACGCCGACAGACAATGGATGAGAGTCATTTATCGTGCTATTGACCTCGACAAGGACAAGAACGCTCCTCTTTATTTCCCCGAAGAGCCTATTGACGGTCAGGACAATTTGTTCCGTATTATAATGCGTCTCCTTGCTGATAATACTATTCCCGCTTACGAATACCTTGACGGTCGCGAGATTTTTACCGAGCAATATCGCATCAAGACTCGTGATGTCCTCGACCGCTTCTACATCCCTTACAGCGCTGCAAAAGGCTCGACGGAAAAGAATCCGAAGTTCACCATCGACCCATCAGATGTGCCTACTAATGAGGTGCTTAGCTATTATGTTGTAGAACGTTGGGAATTCGATACGCGTAGCAATCGCTTGTCGCCCGTTGTTGAAGCTATTTGCCCCGTGTTGCATCGTACAGGCGACTTCGGTGGCGACGCACTTAAGTATCCGATGTTCTGGGTTAAGTTTACCGACCTCCGTCCATACCTTGCCGCTCAGCAGATTTTCGTTGACGACGATAACAACTTACCCTCTTGCACCTACGACGACTTCTTCACCCTCACAATGTATGATGGCGACATCTACAAGACTCGCAACCTTAAGAATAAGTCTATGGTTCAGCTCTATCCCGACCCTGACAACCTTAAGAAAGCGCAAGACAGCATCGAACAGCGTCTTACCGACTTCGAAAAGAAATTGTGGGTTCCGACACGCGAGGAAATCATAGCAGCACGCGAGGCTCGTGAAGCCATTGCTGCCGGGGCTGACTCGACTGCTAATATCGAGAAAGCTACTGAAAAAACATCAAAGACACGTGCCACTAAACGTTCGTCAAAACGCTCTGAAAAAGCCAAGAAGCCCAAGGAAGTTAAGACCAAGGAAATCAAGAGCTCAAACAATGCCGGAGCAGAACGTTCAGTTCGTCGTCGTCGCAGATAACGCTTGTTCATAAACCGTAGCAATAGCTACGATACACAGTTAAACATATCACGAAAAACCGTTAGACATCCCGTCGGCGGTTTTTTATTTTTAAGACTATGCATAAAGGACTCTTAGCATTAGCCCTCGGCACCTTCGCCCTCGGTATCGCCGAGTTTACCATGATGGGCATCCTCGGAGATGTCGCTGCCGAGTTAAATATTTCTATCGTCAGTGCCGGGCATCTTATATCGGCATATTCCACCGGTGTAGCCGTAGGAGCGCCTATGTTGCTATTTCTGCGTCGTTGGCCCTTGAAACGTCTGTTGATATTCCTTGCCACATTCATCGCCGTAGGCAACGCTTGTGCTGCACTGTCGCAGAGCTTTGCTATGTTGCTGGTGTCGCGTTTTATTTCAGGATTGCCTCACGGGGCATTCTTCGGCGTCGGCGCTATTGTATGCTCTAAACTGACTGATGCAAACCGAGGAGCGGCAGCAGTGGCGATTATGGTGGGTGGTATGACGGTGGCTAACGTTATCGGTGTCCCGACAGCTACTTTTGTCAGTGCTGCTATTTCGTGGCGTGTAGCGTTTGCGATAGTGGCGTTGTCCGGTGTGTGCGCTTGTGGGGCGATGGCTATCTTCTTGCCGCATTTGGAACCGCTCCCTGATACCGGATTGCGGGGGCAGTTCCTGTTTTTGCGTAGCCTGGCTCCGTGGCTTATATATGCAGGGGTGTTCTTCGGACAGATGAGTGTTTATTGCTATTTCAGCTATGTCGAGCCGGCGATGACGCATATTGCTTCATTCTCTACTGCCGATATGTCGTGGATTATGGTCGTTGCAGGAGCGGGTATGGTGTTCGGCAATATATGTGCCGGACGTTTTGCCGACAAATATGGTGCTGCGATAGTGTCGGCAGCTATTGCGGTGGCGATAATTGTGATAATGCCGTGTGTTTATTTGTGTGCGGACTGTAAGGTGCTGTCGGTGGCATTGCTTTTTTGTGCCACGGCTTGTCTTTTCGGTATCGGTGGACCGTTGCAATATCTTATCGTGAAATTTTCTACAGGAGGCGAGATGCTCGGAGGTGCAGGTATTCAGATAGCATTCAATGTGTCTAACGCTATTGCTGCCGTTGTAGGCGGAGCGGCGATAAATGTCAGTGGCAATCTTGTTGCACCTGCACTTGCCGGTATTCCTGCTGCTATCATCGGCGCTGCTGCTCTTTTGGGGCTAAGATATAAATATCCTGTGCAGAGCCGATAAGGGCAAGGAAAGTGGAAAGTGGGAAAGTGGAAAGTAGGAAAGTAGGAAAGTGGAAAGTGGAAAGTGGAAAGTGGGAAAGTGGAAAGTGCTTTAGTCGAAGGCCCCGGTCATGGTTTCTTCGACAACTTCCGTTACTACTTCTTCGGGAACGTCCTCGCCACCACATAAGTCGATGTCAGGCAACTCGAACGTGCTTTCTTGGTTGTAGTGCAATTGCGGGTCGGCATATACTTTGGAGATGAATTTGCCGTATATCGGCAACGCCATAGAAGCACCTTGACCCTGCGCCATGTTGTTGAAATGAATGTAACGATCTTCGCCACCAACCCATGTCGCGCTCACCAAATCGGGCGTGAAGGCCATGAACCAGCCGTCGGCGTTGTCGTTAGTAGTACCCGTCTTGCCACCTGTCTGTGCCGTGATGTTATACGGCGGACGACGGAGGCGGTTGCCCGTTCCGCTGTCTACAACGTTGAGAAGCACTGACAAGATGCGTGCGTGGCCTTTTTGTGTCATTACTTCAATCTGATTGGGAGCGAAGTCGGTGATGATATTGCCGTTAGCGTCGGCGATGGCGGTAACGAAAATAGGGTCGGAGCGCATTCCGTTATTAGCAAACGCGCTATATGCCGTAACCATCTCTTTTACTGACACTTCAGCAGCGCCGAGACATAGAGCTTTCACTGCCGGGAGGGCGTTGGTGATGCCATACGAGTGCATACGCTTTACCAACTCGGCAGGGCTGAGACGGTCCATTATACGTGCCGATATCCAGTTGTTAGAATTTGTCAGCGCCCAACGCAAATCCACCATCTCGCCGATACGCGCCTTGCCGGTGTTGCGAGGTTGCCAGATTCGGCCGTTTTCGTCGTAGAGGGTAGGTTGCTCGTTGAGCATCATAGTGCATGGAGTAAAGTCGTCGGTCTCAAATGCATAGGTGTATAAGAACGGCTTGATAGTAGACCCTATTTGACGTCTGCCTGTCGACACCATATCATATTGGAAGAAACGGAAGTCCGGACCTCCTACATAAGCTTTGACAAATCCTGTTGTGGGGTCCATCGACATAAAACCGCAACGCAAGAACGATTTAACGTACAAAAGCGAGTCGTACGGCGTCATCACAGTGTCGACAGGACCGTCGTAGCTAAACACCGTCATGTCGAACGGTTTGTTGAATTGCTCCACGAGCTCGTCATCGCTCAATCCGGCAATGCGAGCAATACGGCCACGTTCGCTCTGCTTCATAGCGTTGCGTATCAGTTTAGAGCGCATATCGTCGCTGAGTTCGTTATGGTTTGAGGTGTAGGGAGCGCGTTTTGAGCCTCTCTTCTCGCGGAAGAACTGACCTTGTAGCATTTGCATATGCTCGTCAACGGCTTCTTCGGCATAGGTCTGCATGCGTGAGTCGATGGTGGTATATATCTTCAAACCATCGTTGTAAATGTCATATTTCGTGCCATCGGGCTTGCGCACCTTCTCAATCCACCCGAACAGGGGATTCGTCGCCCATGCGATAGAGTCGTCAACATATTTCTGTCCGTCCCACGAAGGATAATTCGAGCGCACGGGACGTTTTGCCGTGAGGTAACGACGCAACTCCTCGCGGAAATACGGAGCAAGACCTTCTTTGTGGTCAACGCGTTGGAAATCAATCGTCAACGGACACGCTTGCAAGCTATCACGCTCAGCCTTGCCGAGCTTTCCGGCTTTATACATCTGGTCGAGGACAGTGTTGCGGCGCAGACGCGTCCGTTCGGTGTGGCGGATAGGGTTGTAATATGCCGGATTCTTTACCATACCTACAAGCGTGGCGGCTTGAAGGGTGTCGAGATCTTCGGCTGACGTGTTGAAATAAACCTTTGCCGCCGATTTGATGCCTACGGCGTTATATAGAAAGTCGAACTGGTTGAGATACATCTTCAGAATCTCTTCCTTAGAGTAAAAGCGTTCGAGCTTAATGGCAATCATCCATTCAATAGGCTTCTGTACGGCACGCGACAGCAAGCCCGATGTCGGGGGCGTGTAAAGCTGTTTGGCAAGCTGTTGAGTAATAGTAGAGCCGCCGCCGGAGCTCTTTTGACGCAGTATGATAGTCTTAATCATCGCACGAGCCACGGCTCGCATATCAATGCCCGAATGCTCGGTAAAGCGTGCATCTTCGGTAGAAATAAGAGCATCGACAACAGCGGGTGATATTTCGTCAAAGTCGGCATAGACGCGGTTGCCGGTATTACGGAAATAACGACCGAGCTCAACGCCGTCGCTGCCATAGATAACGGAAGCAAACTTATCTTGTGGGTTCTTGAGCTCTTCGACTGGCGGCATATATCCGATCACGCCATTATATACTAAAACGAAAAAGATGCCTACAACAATTACGAACACCACGAACGATGCCCAAAGCATTTTTATGCCTTTGCCTACCCACGAAGCGCGTTTTTTAGGACCTTCACTGTGTCTTGCCATATTTTTTTCAATATTTTTTCAACACAAAAGTAGTGTTTTTTTGTCAATTCGACAAAAATCACTAACTTTGCAGTCGCAAACCTGCCCGAATGGTGGAATGGTAGACACGAGGGACTTAAAATCCCTTGGCCTTTACAGCTGTATGGGTTCGAGTCCCATTTCGGGCACGGTAGACGGTTGATAACTTTTTGGTTATCAACCGTTTTTGCATTTTTTAGCTATGCACAGGGTATAAACTTTGCACATTTTGTGCCTTTTTGAGCCCTTGATTTGGGGGCAAAATAAGGGGGGCGGACTCTATTTTGACGGCGTGCTAATTGGATGTTTTTACTTAGTCCCTTATACATTTTTTACCCTTTCATAAAATAATTTTATTGTTTCACGATTGAAGTACGGCGAAAAAAGGCTAAATTTGCACTATAGGTAGCAAATTTTTTTGCGAATCGAAGATGAAACAAACACGTCACACCAAATTGTCTACTATCATCCGCATTGCACTCGTATTTCTTGCGGTGATAATGCCAAAGCCCGTGTCAGCGCAGATTGATAGGGGCAAAATGAGTTTCGGGCCCAAATTGGGCTATATATCCCGAAACGAATCGGCAATAGCGGGCTTAACCTTCGATTGTGCTTTGTCGAATAGCTTACGCTTGGCAACGTCGATAGGCTCAGCGTTCCGGCACGAAGATCTTGACGCGTTTATCTTTGAAATAGATGCCAATTTCACCGTCTGCAATGCGGAGCGGTGGGGTTTCTATCCTATTGTCGGTATTGCTTACAATTCGTGGGGCAGGCACGATGTCGACGTTCTTGCTTCCGACGATGTCAGCACTCACACTAACTGTCTGGGCTTGAATGCCGGTGCCGGCGTTGACATATATTGCTCAAAAACTCTAAAACTCGGCTTTGAAGCCAAATATACTCTTATTAGACACTTCCCGAATGCCTCGGCGGCGTTTCGTTTAGCTTATATTTTCTAATGGCAAATATTATACTCGGTATAGAATCGTCGTGTGACGATACTTCAGCAGCTGTCGTTCGCGACGGTATTTTGCTTAGCAATGTTATTGCTAGTCAGTCTGTTCACGAAGAATATGGCGGTGTTGTTCCCGAACTGGCATCGCGAGCTCATCAACAGAACATTGTCCCCGTAGTTGACGCTGCATTGCGTCGTGCCGGTGTTAGTAAAAATGAACTATCGGCAATAGCGTTCACACGCGGTCCCGGGCTTATAGGCTCGCTTTTGGTCGGAGCCAGTTTTGCTAAAGGTATGTCGCTGGCTTTGCGCGTGCCTCTTGTCGAAGTTAACCACCTCCACGGCCACGTCTTGGCGCAGTATGTTCGAGAAAGCGATGAGCAGCGCGTCCCTGAAATGCCGTACCTTTGCTTGCTCGTCAGCGGTGGAAATTCGCAGATTATTCTCGTGCGAGGGTATAACGATATGGAAATCCTTGGCAGAACTATCGATGACGCTGCCGGTGAAGCTTTCGACAAGTGCGCTAAAGTGATGGGGTTGCCTTATCCCGGTGGCCCTCACATTGACCGTCTTGCAGCGGAAGGCAATCCTAAGGCTTTCCGTTTTGCTAAACCACACATCCCCGGATTGGATTATAGCTTCTCGGGGCTTAAGACTTCGTTCTTGTACACCCTCCGTGACGGCTTAAAGACTGATCCCGATTTCATCGAACACAATCGTGCCGATTTGGCGGCATCATTGCAAGCTACTATCATTGACATCCTAATCGACAAGCTCACAAAAGCTATAGACTCTACCGGAGTTAAAACCGTAGCCATCGGCGGTGGCGTGTCGGCTAATAGCGGTGTGAGAAATGCCGTTGCTGAACTGTGCAAGAAAAAAGGTATCGAAGCCTTTATTCCCGAACGTAAATTCACTACCGACAACGCTGCTATGGTGGCTGTTGCCGGATATTTCAAATATCTCGACGGCATTTTCTGTCCTTACGATGCCGTTCCTTATGCACGAGTTGAAATATGAAACTCGGTATCATCATCATCGGCGACGAAATTCTCCTCGGACGCGTCACCGACACCAATAGCGGGCTTATTGCTCGTGCCTTCTCGGCTAATGGCTGGGAGGTTACGTCTGTGAGAACGGTGGGGGATAACGCTAACGACATCAAAGATGCTATTGCGGCGTCAATGGCGATTAACGACCTCACTATCAGCACCGGTGGCTTAGGGCCGACGCGTGATGACATCACAAAGCCCGTACTTACCGAAATCTTTGGTGGTACCTTGGTGGAAAACCTTGACGTTAGGGCTAACGTTGAGCGTATTTTTGCCCAACGAGGGCTTAAAATGAACGATTTGACTTTGCACCAAGCGTGGGTGCCGTCGTCGTGTGTGGTGATACAAAATATCTATGGCACAGCACCGCTAATGTGGTTCGAAAAAGATGCTCATGTTCTTGTTGCTATGCCCGGCGTGCCCTTCGAAACGCGCGGTATGTTGCCTGTGGTGGCTGAGAATGTGTTAAAGCACTTCGGACAGGCTGACCTTATTATGCATCGCGAATTTACTGTTAGCGGCATCAGTGAGTCGGCATTGGCTGAGCAATTAGCGGCGTTTGAAGATTCTTTGCCCCAAGGTTTTAAATTGGCATACCTCCCTGCTGCCGGTGAGATTGTGCTGCGTCTTGACGGTGCTCAGGGGGCCGATACGGACGTGTTTGAGCATTATGCCGATGCTCTCGCTGACGCTATAGGATGCTTCCTCGTGGGGGTGGGTAAGATTCTTCCGGCTGAGATGGCTTTGCACGCTTTGCGTAAACGCGGTTGGACGCTTGCGACGGCGGAAAGTTGCACTGGTGGTAATATTGCTCACTCTATAACGGCGATAGCCGGTTGCTCGGACACTTATTCGGGCAGTGTGGTCTCGTATACAAATGACATAAAAGCACGTGTCCTCGGTGTGCCGCAAGACGTGCTTGATAGCGTTGGGGCTGTCAGTCAAGAGACGGTCAAATATATGGCACAAGGCGTCAGACGTGTTTGTAATGCCGACTGTGCTGTTGCTACATCGGGAATAGCAGGTCCTGGTGGAGAGGTGGATGGTAAACCCGTTGGTACGGTATGGATAGCGGCTGCGACACCGGAACGCGCTATCGAAGCTGTTTATCACTTTGTCGGTGACAGACAAGCTGTTATCGATCGGGCGTCGGCAACGGCCTTGACTTTGTTGACTAAACTTATTGTTGAAAAATAATACTTTCCATACTTCCTAAATTTTCTAGGAAAGTGGGAAAGTACCTTATAACCTCGCGATACTTTGGGCTTTTAACCATCGTGCGCGAGGTTTTTTGTATCCGTTTTTGAATACCGATAGTAGTATGTGCTGTCGGTTAAAATCAACCCATAGCGTTAAAATCCGCGCCACTTTCCAAAACACTTTCCTTATCTGTTTTCACTTTCCCTTACGGGGCTTGGAAAGTGGGAAAGTGGAAAGTGTCTTATTGCGCGATACTTTGGGGGGTAACTTGTGTGCGGTTGCGATATAGTGCGTAAAGTCCTGCAATAGTGAATATTACGCTCGCTATGGTAAGCCATGTCGGCATCAGTTCCGGCTCGGGAGTGATAGCCTCGATACCTTCGCTGCGAACGGTTAGCCATGACGACACAACGAACATAGTATTGTTTAGCATATGAGCCAACATAGGCACCCATATCGAACGAGTCCAATAGAGGAGGTAGCCGAAGTAAGCTCCGAGTAGCATTCGTGGCACAAAACCTAAGAACTGCATATGCATGATGCTGAAAATGATAGCGACAACCCATATTGCAATGTGGTGATTCACGCCTCCGGTGGTGAGTAAACGCTGTAAACAGCCTCGGAAAAATAGCTCTTCCGCAAAGCCGGCTGCTATGCCTATTATAAGAACGTTAGTTATCAGTGATAATACTTGCGTTGATTCTAACATCGTTTTCATCATTTCAAAAGCCTTTGCCTCGAGCGCATGGGCCGTTACTTCGAAATGTGATAGGGCGGGTGGTAGGCTTATATGATAGTTCCAATATATTATGGATTGCTGCATGGGGATGCTTAGCACTAATACAGCAATGGAAACGCCTATCATTAAAATATTAGGCTTGCGTGTCAAGCATAGCAACTTTGCCGATTGGCGTGTTACAAATAGCGCTGTTAAAAGGGCGGGGAATATGAATGTTAATATGTCTTGCACTATCGCTGAAATGCGCAACAGTGGCAAAGGTCGCTCGGCGAGGACTTTGGTGAGGACAAATATCAATACGCTCGTTAGACCATAGCAGAATATGAACAAGCAGAATAGTAAAAGTAATCGTTGTACCAGACTGAGAGCTAGTGAATTACGTTTCATAACTTTAGGTAAAAATCTTCGGTTAGTTCTCGGTAATGTTGAGTGTATGTTCCGTCGGCGTTGCGCAGTGACATATGTTCTATTTTAGCTTGAACGACGCTGTCTTGGCGCACGAAGTCGAGTAGAATTCGCGTGACGGGTTTGTTGGGTGATGTTGACACGCGGCACAAGCGACACAAACGCAAGCGTGCCATCGTGGCATGAAATATTATATCTTGTTCAAACTCGGCAGGGGCGACTAATCCCAAATGTCCGCCGGGGGCGAGAAGGGGCGTTGATACGAGCGATTCGTAGGTTAAGGACGCCTGATGTCGTGCCGTGGCGCGCGACGCTTCGGGTGCTTTGCCGCCGTTGGTGAAGTAGGGCGGATTGGAGATAATGATGTCGTATGCTTCGGCGCTCTGTCGCTGCCACTCGCTAAAGTCGGCACATTCAACTTTTATGCGGTCGCACCATGGCGACGCTGCGTAGTTGGCTCGCGCGGCTTGGCACGCTTCGGTGGAGATTTCTATGCCGTCGATGTGGGCATCAGGGCATTCTTGCGCGGTCATGAGTGACAATAGCCCGGACCCGGCTCCGACGTCTAAGGCGCGGCGTATTGCGCGGTAGTCCGGCAAAAACCATGCCCCGAGCATCACACTGTCTGTGCCGATTTTCATGCCACAGCCGCAGTCGTCAACGCTAAATTGTTTGAATTTAAAGGCGGACATTTTATTCGGTGTATTGCTTGACGTTGATGTTATGCTTGTCGAAAATATTTAAAGCACGGCGTTTGAATTCGTTAGCGCGACTTTTCCATGTGCTGCCTTCGGGTACGCTGTCAACTTCCATAACGCGATAGTTGTTTGATGGTGACGTGCCGGGGATGGTGAAAAGCAAGCGATAGTCCGCTGATTGAACAACGGCTTTGTGGTCGTCGCCGCGGAAGAGCTTTACTTGAACCATGGCACCTCCGCGTGTGTCGGCGGTCTTCATATTTGATATAAAGTTACCTAACGAATAGACTAGCAGAACGTTACGCTCGGGGTAATATCTGTTTGGCCGTAGCTCGAAAGGCTGTATCACATGAGGGTGCGCACCGATAATCATGTCAACGCCTATAGCTTCGAGGAAATCGGCAAGATTGCGCTGTTCGCGGTTGGGCAAGAGGGAATACTCGTCGCCCCAGTGAATACAAACGCATACTAACTCGGCTCCGGATCTGCGACAATCTTCGACGTCGGCTTTAATACGTTGACGGTCAATGTAATCCACAACAACGCCATCGCGAGGCTTAATGCCGTTCGTGCCGTAGGTGTAGTTGGTGAAGCCTATCTTAAAACCATTGATAGTCACTATTTTAGGCAACGCAACGGCGCGTGCGGAGTCGTTGAGGTATGTTCCTATATGGTCGAGACGCCGTGCGTCAAGCTCCGTTAAGGTAGCTCTCAGGCCACGGGCGCCTCGGTCTAGGGTATGATTGTTGGCGGTAAGCATCATGTCGAAGCCTACATCTGCCAAAGCATCGAGATATTCGGTAGGTGCGTTGAAGCACGGGTAGCCGCTGTGGGGGGATGGGCCTATAGGGGTCTCTAGATTGACAACGGCATAGTCGGCGGTTGAAATGATATACTCTAACGGCTTGAAACACTGTGAGTAATCATATTCTTTACCAACCTTGGCGGCATCAATTTGCCCCTGATGTTGCATCGCATCACCGACAAATACCAAGTCTGCCTCCTCGTGGCCGAAGAGTAGTGAAGCGAATGAAATAAACAGCGGCAGTATCCAGCTCATTACGCGTCGTGACGGCGTGCCGCCTCAAGGGTATTGAGCATTAGAGATACAATAGTCATGGGGCCAACGCCACCGGGGACGGGGGTGATAGCCGAGCATTTGGGGGCTACGGCGTCATAGTCTACGTCACCACAGAGACGGAAGCCCGACTTGCGGCTCGAATCGGCAACACGGGTGGTGCCTACATCGACAACAACAGCTCCTTCGGCTACCATGTCGGCGGTGATGAAGCCGGGACGGCCCATTGCCGCTACGAGAATGTCGGCTTGGCGAGTGATAGACGCCAAATCGGGCGTGGCGCTATGGCATACGGTCACTGTGGCGTCGGCTTGGGTGCCTTTTTGCATAAGCATGGCGGCCAAGGGCTTGCCTACGATGTTGCTACGTCCTACTATTACAACACGCTTGCCGGCGGTAACAACGTCATTACGGCGGAGCAACTCGACAATGCCGGCAGGGGTAGCGCTATGGAAGCAGGGGAGGCCTACTGACTGACGGCCTACGTTTACAGGGTGGAAGCCATCGACGTCTTTGTCGGGACGGATAGCCTCGATGATGGCTTGCTCGTCGATATGACGGGGCAAGGGCAATTGTACGATGAAACCGTCGACGTCGGGGTTGTTATTCAGCGCCTCGACATGGCTGAGCAACTCTTCCTGCGATAGGGGCGCTTCGTCGGTGCTTTCTAGGCGTATTAAGGTAGATTCAAAGCCACATTCGGCACAGGCCTTAACTTTGGCTGCTACATAGGTTTCACTACCACCGTCATGGCCTACTAGGATTGCGGCAAGGTGGGGGCGGTGGAGGCCTTGGTTAAGGCGGTCGGCTACGGCCGTTGCTATTTCTGCCTTGATTTGCGCGGCAGCTGCTTTTCCATCGAGAATTTTCATCGTAATTATTAGGTGTAATAAGTAACAGCCCGTGGAATGGGCTGTTACGTGGATTGCTTTATTTCTTTTTAGCGGTGGCGACGCATTTGACGCATCTTTGCCATCATGGAGGCGGGGTTGGGGCCCATGTTTGTCACGGCGTGCATCATTTTGCGTATCTGGTCGAACTGCTTGAGCAAGCGGTGTACTTCCTGAACTTGAGTGCCCGAGCCCTTGGCAATACGCTGTACGCGCGAGCCTTTGATACATTCGGGATGCTCGCGTTCGTACGGAGTCATGGAGCCGATCATTGCTTCGATCCCCTTGAAGGCGTTGTTATCTATTTCTACATCCTTAAGTGCCTTGCCGACGCCGGGAATCATGGCGGCGAGGTCCTTGATGTTACCCATCTTCTTGACCTGGTTGATTTGCTTAAGGAAGTCGTTGAAGTTGAATTGGTTACGCTTCATCTTCTTGGCAAGCTCTTCAGCTTCTTTTTCGTCGAACTGTGCCTGAGCACGTTCTACGAGGGTGACGATATCACCCATGCCAAGAATACGGTCTGCCATACGCGAGGGGTGGAAAGCGTCGATGCCGTCGAGGGTTTCTCCGGTGCCGACAAACTTGATAGGCTTGTCTACAACGCTGCGGATAGAGATAGCAGCACCACCGCGTGTGTCACCGTCGAGCTTGGTTAACACTACGCCTCCGAAGTCGAGACGGTCGTTGAAGGCCTTGGCGGTGTTGACCGCGTCTTGACCGGTCATCGCGTCGACAACGAATAGAATTTCACCGGGGTTTACGGCATTCTTGATAGCTTCGATTTCGTCCATCATGGCTTCGTCGACAGCAAGACGGCCGGCGGTATCGATGATGACGAGGTCGAAACGATTCTGACGAGCGTATTCTACTGCGCGGCGTGCGATGCCAACGGGATCTTTTACTCCGTCTTCGGTATATACTTCTGTGTTAATGCTTTCGGCAAGAACCTTCAACTGGTCAATAGCTGCAGGACGGTAAACGTCGCACGCTGCCAAGAGCGGGCGCACGTTCTTTTCTGCCTTAAGTTTCTTTGCGAGCTTGGCGGTAAAGGTCGTTTTACCTGAACCTTGAAGACCCGACATAAGGATGATTGCAGGCTTGCCGCTGATAGTGAGCGGGGCATTTTCGCCTCCCATTAGGTCGGCGAGCTCATCGTGTACAATCTTCACCATCAACTGACCCGGCTCGATTGCGGTGAGCACGTTTTGGCCCATGGCTTTCTTCTTGACGGTGTCGATGAACGTTTTGGCGACTTTATAGCTAACGTCGGCGTCTACAAGGGCGCGACGGACTTCCTTCAAGGTCTCGGCTACGTTGATTTCTGTGATTCGTCCCTGGCCTTTGAGGAGCTTAAAGCTGCGGTCGAGTTTCTCGCTTAGATTTTCAAACATAGAGTATATTTATTTGAGGATAAGGGGCTTATTGTATTAATTTATTGCTTGCTGTGTCGGGGAAGATTACTGTCGGCTCGAAGGTGCGAGCTTCGTCGGGGGTCATGCTGGCATAGCTCATGATGATTACGATATCTCCGGGCTG
The DNA here is from genome assembly GCA_964518705.1 of uncultured Bacteroides sp. Classification (GTDB taxonomy): domain Bacteria; phylum Bacteroidota; class Bacteroidia; order Bacteroidales; family Muribaculaceae; genus CAG-873. The sequence continues at coordinate 47,380 of CAZFGV010000009.1, read as the reverse complement.
TACCAAGCGTGCCGCTGCGCCGTTGAGGCAGATTACACCGCTGCCGCGTTCGCCGGGGATAACATACGTCTCTAAGCGTGCGCCATTGTTGTTGTTTACTATATAAACGTGCTCGCCGCGGATGATCCCGGCGGCATCGAGGAGATCTTCGTCAATCGTTATGCTGCCGATATAGTCTAATCGTGCCTCCGTGACGGTGACACGATGTATTTTTGACTTTAATACTTCGATAAACATGTCGTTATCAATATTTGATATTGTCGATAAGACGTACGCCGCCGCAATATACAGTCACACAACCTACTGCACCAAGGTCGCCGGCTTCACTCCATCGTTCGATAGGCTGCATGGTGCGGGCATCGACTATCTGATAATATTCGGCTTCGAGACCGTCTACGGCGTTGATGGCTTCTGTCGTCAGACGTGCTGTTTCTGCGGCTTCATGGCCTTGTGCCTTAAGTGCAAGGCTCTCTACGAGCAAGCGGCGGATGTTAGGGGCCAAAGCACGAGCTGCGGCATCGAGACGTACATTGCGTGAACTTAAGGCCAAACCATCGCTCTCGCGGACAATTGGGCACGGCACAATCTCGAGCTTGAAGCCTTCGAGCTCTACCATTCGGCGGATTACTGCTATCTGCTGGAAGTCTTTTTCGCCGAAATATGCGCGGGTGGGCTGTGACCACGCAAAAAGTTTGCTTACTATTTGTGCAACGCCGTTGAAGTGGCCCGGACGCATTGCGCCTTCCATCACTTCGGCAACAGGGCCAAGGTCAAACACGCGGGTGTCAGGCTCGGGGTATACCTCTTCGGCACTAGGCATGAATGCATAGTCTACACCACAGCTCTCTAATAGAGCGGCATCGGCGTCTTCGGTGCGTGGATAGGTACGGAGGTCGTCGGCGTTATTGAATTGTGTCGGATTTACAAACACGCTTACTACGACAATGTCATTTTCAGCGCGTGCGCGATCTATCAGCGACTTATGACCGGCGTGGAGTGCTCCCATGGTGGGAACCAAGCCGATTGTCTTGCCTGTAGCGCGTGCAGCGGCTACGGTATCGCTTAGGGTTTGAACGGTGCGGATTATTTCCATTTTCTTCAATAGTGCGGTGGTAGATGAACCACCTTCCAATCAAAGTGCAAAATTAATGAAAAACCGCATAACTTCAAAATATTAAGCTCTGTCACTACACTTATTCGCTCAAAATGTTATTATTTTGAAAATAATGTACCATTTCACCCTATATTAATTTACTAATAAAATGAGTTTGTTTACTTTTGGGGTGTTAGCGCTTTCTTGAAACATTTTTTACGGCTGATTTCTTGCATCTTTCAATGTTTCTTGCGAAATTTGTACTCTTTCAATGTGATTTTAATAGAAAAGTTCAATTAAATCAGTATTATGAAAATCATAACACCTCTACTTCTGGCAACGACAATATTAGGCTGTTCATTGCAGTCAGAAGCTGTCGAGGCGCCAAAATTGACAGGTACGGTTGTGAGCTCATCGGAATATTACGATGGTAAGAATCCCGAACAGCTTTTCGACGGAGACCTCACAACTTGCTTCTATGCAATCCGACAAGGTAGCTATAACCGTCCATGGGCCGGGCTGGACCTCGGTGAACCTCACGTTATTTCAAAGATTGGCTTTGCTCCGGCAAGCGGTAGCATCAGTTGCTCTCGTCTGGCTATATTCGAAGGGGCTAACTCTGCCGACTTCATTGACGCTATGCCTATTGCAATGGTGCCTACTTCGGGAGTTTCATCAGGTCAGCTTTTTTATATAGATGTAAATGTTTCTCGTGGCTTCAGATATGTCAGAATGGTAGGTGCCGGTGGCGCGCAAATGAACGTCGCTGAACTCGAATTCTATGGCAATCCCGGTGTGGGCGATGATTCGCAATTCTTCCAAGTGTCAAACATCCCTACAGTAGCTTTCAACACACCCGGTATGGCGCAAATTGTTAGCAAAGACGATAAACATCCCGGTTCGACGGTTTACGTTATATCTGACAATGGCAAAACAATCTTGACAGACGCTGAAGCTCAAATGAAAGGTCGTGGTAATGCGTCGTGGGGGTTCGACAAAAAGCCTTTCCAGATAAAGTTTAACAAAAAGCAGCGCATCCTTGCCGACGCGCCTGCAAAAGCCAAAAAGTGGACACTGATTAATAATTATGGCGATAAAACGCTAATGCGCAATAAGATAGCTTTTGAAATGAGCCGTTCCGCGGAAATGGCGTACACGCCTTATTGCACATTTGTTGACGTCATTTATAACGGCGAATATCAAGGCTGCTACCAACTATGCGACCAAATAGAAATAAACCCTGATCGCGTGAACATCACCGAGATGGAGCCCGAAGACATCGCCGAACCTGAAATCTCGGGCGGATATTTTATTGAAGTAGACGGATACGCCTCAAGCGAAGCTTCGTGGTTCAATTCTAGTCACGGAATTCCCGTTACAATAAAATCACCCGATGAAGACGACATCGTTGCTGCTCAAGCAAAATACATCGAAGACTTCTTCAACAAAATGGTCAACGCGGCCTACGCTTCAAATATGGCAGATGCAAATAACGGATACCGTAAATATCTCGACATCGAAAGTTTGCTCCGCTATTTAATTGTAGAAGAACTCACCGGCAACACCGACGGATTCTGGAGTACATATATGTATAAAGACCGCAACGCTGACAAACTTGTTGTTGGTCCGGTATGGGATTTCGACCTCGCTTTTAACAACGACTATCGCACCTACGACGTCAACAACAAAAACGACTTCATCTTCCGTTCCGGCGCTTCTTCAGCAGGTAATATGGTGCAATTTGTTAGTCGTATTCTCAATAACGACACCGAAGCACGAAAGCAACTAAGCACAATATGGTCAACACTCCGAAAACGTGCAAACTTCAACGCTGAATACTTTAACGACCTCGCTGACACCTACGCCGAAGAAATAGCTCAATCCCAAGCATACAACTTCACTCGTTGGCCAATCCTCAACACCAAAGTTCATGGCAACCCCGTAGTGTACGGATCATTTGAAGGCGAACTCAATGCCGTTAAAGACTATATCACCAAACGCTTCACCAAACTCGACCAGATAATCGGCATCGTTGACGTCCCCGACGAATCCGGCATAGACTCCGTTGTAGACGACCCATCCGCACCTGTCGAATACTACAACCTACAAGGCATCCGTGTCACCGCTCCAACATCCGGCCTCTACCTTCGCCGACAAGGACCAAACACAAAACTCATTCTCAAATAACATCATTTCGCCCAATATAAAACCCCGGCGAGTTCAACAACGAGCTCGTCGGGGTTTATTAATTCCGATGGTTGCAAAAAAAGTAGGTCAGGGGTGCTGACCTACTTAGTATGAGTGTTGGGGGTGATTAGCGGTTGGTGTTTTCGGGTGCGATGAGTTTGTAGCCCTTACCATGGATGTTGATGATTTCGATAGAAGGATCATCTTTGAGGTGCTTGCGCAATTTGGTGATGTAAACGTCCATAGAACGAGCGTTGAAGTAGTTGTCATCGATCCAAATCGTTTTGAGCGCGTAGTTGCGTTCGAGGATTTCGTTGACGTGAGCGCAGAGCAATGTGAGCAATTCGGATTCTTTAGTGGTGAGTTTGGTGATTTTTTCGCCAATCATCAACACTTGTTTCTGTGTGTCGAAGGTGAAGTTACCAATTTTGTACATGGTAATTTCTTTGCCTTTTTTGCCTTTAACACGACGTAAGATAGCTTCGATACGGAATACGAGTTCTTCCATCGAGAAAGGCTTTGTGATGTAGTCGTCGGCGCCGATGGTGAAGCCTTCGAGGATATCTTCTTTGAGCGATTTGGCGGTAAGGAAGATAATTGGCACTTCGGCATTAACGGTGCGAATTTCTTGAGCGAGAGTGAAGCCGTCTTTTTTGGGCATCATAACGTCGAGGACGCAGATATCGTATTTGCCTTTGAGGAAGGCTTTGTAGCCACTTTCGCCGTCTACGAGAAGGTCGGCGTTGTAACCTTTAGCCTGGAGATACTCGCGGAGGAGCATGCCGAGGTTCTCGTCGTCTTCGCACAGAAGAATTTTCATACGATCTTCCATAGTTTTAGTCTTTTGAGAGGGGTAATATGATTATAAATTTTGTTCCTACATTTAGTTCGCTTTCGACGGTAATAGTTCCGCCGAGTTCGTCAACCATTTTTCTAACGTATGCCAATCCGAGGCCGAAGCCTTTGACGTCGTGGCGGTTGCCGGTGCTGACGCGATAGAATTTTTCGAAAATTTTCTTTAGGTCTTCTCGACGTATACCGATGCCGTTGTCGCCGATAGTAATTTCGAGGCGTTCGTTTTCGATGTCGCGAGAGCTGACGTGTAACTGTAGCGGGCGTTCTTCACTACGATATTTGACAGCGTTGTCGAGAAGGTTGAATATCACGTTTGTAAAGTGCATTTCGTCAACGTTGACGATTGCGTTCATTGCATCAAGGTCGGCGGTGATGTTACCTCCGTAACGTTCAACTTTTAGTTTGAAGGTGTTTACGATGTTAAATATCGCAGCGTTAGCGTCGACGTCTTCGAGGCGAAGTGTGGAGCGCTGACGGTCAAACATTGACATTTGAAGCACTTTTTCGACTTGGAAACGAAGGCGCTTTGTTTCGTCGGTGATGACTGTTGATATTTGTTGCAACATCGTTGGCGATTTGCGAACGCTTTGGTCGTTAAGCATTTGCGCGGCAAGCGATATTGATGATATCGGTGTCTTGAATTCGTGCGTCATGTTGTTGATGAAGTCGTTCTTCATCTCGCTGAGTTTTTTCTGCCGGAATGCAATGATGATTGTGTAAACGAACACAACAAGCAGAATCAGCGTGAAAGCAAATGCAGGCACGAGGAAGGATATCGATGAGAATATGTAGTCGCTCATCGTGGGAAAGTAAACTTTCAAGTAGTTGTTCGGCGCTCCGGCATCGTTGGGGAATAGTGCTTGAACGAACATGTTTTGGTTGCTGGAAAGTGCGGTGTTATAGTTTGCCGATTTATAGAGCACTGTTCCGGCGTAGTTGGCAATAGCGTATTCGAATGGCACTTTGAGCCCGAGGGTGTCGAGTTCTTGCCGTAGATATTTGTTTACTCTAACGCTGTCGGCACGTTCGGTGATAGGTCGCTCTGACGCTTTTGTCATGATTTTCAAAATCACGTCGTCGAGAAGGTCGCGTTGGTAACGATAGCGGTGACGGTAAGTGTCTTGAACGGTGCGATAGTGTGCGCCGATGTTGCCTCCGGTTTGTAGTTTGCTGATTTCGTTAGCGCTTCCTTTGATGGTAAGGTCGGCTTCGAGTCCTGACGTGGTTGTGAACGAGTATTTAATACCTCCGAGGTTGGGGGTCGGGTCGTCGATATATTGCGAAATAAGAGCCGATGTTTCGACTTGGCGAACGTCTTCTTGTAAGTAGTGTCGCGCTTCGTCTTGTTCCAAGCGAATGCATACGGCAATCAAACTTTGTCGCACACCTTGCGAAAATTGCTCGTAGCGAATCTTTGCCATGTTGCGCATATATACTATCTGTATGCACAGCAAGCCGACGAATACTATCGCCATCAGCACGGCAAGAATCCATATAGTATGCTTTTTCATCGCGTGTGAGTTTTATGTATTAAAACTATAAAGCTAACAATTATATGTGTCTTAATGTTAGTGAGCTATGAGTGAAAAATACTCTTGCTTTAACATTTCGCGTCAAAATTAACAAACAACTGTGAAAATTGCAAATAGTCGAAGGTTAAATATGCTTAATGTTATCTCTTTTAGCTGTTTAATACTGCGATGACTGTGCTTGTCAGCGTTTAATGTAAGCTCTTCTTACTCGCGGGCTGATTGATGTTAGTATTTCGTATGGTATTGTGTCTAGGGCTTTAGATAGCCGTTCGACACTATGCTTTGGACTGAAAATTGTTACTTTGGAACCAATGCCGGCGTTAGGTACGTTGGTAATATCTATCATGCATTGGTCCATACAAATGTTACCGATGGTGGGGCAGGGGATGTCGTTTATGAAGAAAGCGGCGTTGCCTCGTCCGAGGTGGCGATTTATGCCGTCGGCGTAACCTACTGGTATGGTGGCTATTATAGAGTCGCTCGAGGTTCGACCTTTACAGCCGTAACCGATAGGTGTGCCTTTGGGCCAGTGTTTGATTGATATAATGTGGGTTGAGAATGTGGCAACGGGTTTTAGGGCGTTTGTGTCGTATCCGTCGTAGGGGGCTATGCCGTAAAGGCCGATTCCGAGGCGTGACATATCATAAGGCATCGCAGAGGCAAAGCGCATCATGCCGGCGGTGTTTAGAAAGTGGCGTTTGATGCTATAACCGAGGTGCTGCTCGAGTATGTCGGCAAGGCGGTGATAAGTGTCGATTTGTCCGATGGTGTATGTGTCCATGTCGAGGCAGTCGGCTGTGGCAAGGTGTGTGAATGTAGATGCTACACGTAGTCGGTTTTGATTACGCAAAGTATCGGCGAGGGCTATTAGCTGTTCTTCGAGGAACCCGACGCGATGCATTCCGGTGTCGAGTTTTATGTGAACGGGATAGTTCTCAACGCCATCGGCTACGGCTTGCGCCAAGAGAGTTTGCAATTCGTCGGGCGAAAAGACTGTGGGCTCAAGATGGTGTGAGAATAGTGTGTGATGCTGATTTGTGATAGGGTTGAGCACTATTATGGGCATCGTAATACCGGCTTCTCTAAGGTCTACACCTTCTTCGATTACCGCAACGGCAAGAGCTGCCGCACCGTGATCTTGCAGAGTTCGAGCAATTTCTCGCGCCCCCATGCCGTAAGCCGATGCTTTCACCATGGCGATTATGCCGGTGCCGGGTGCGACGAGGTGACGGTAATGGTTGTAGTTATGTACGATAGCGTCGAGGTCGATCTCAAGAACGGTGTCATGTCCGGCTCCTTCAAGCGCGTGTGCATAGTGTTCGGCGTGGCTTTGCGTATCGCCGAAGATAAGTATGTCGGCATCGCGCCATTGTTGACCGGCTTCAATGCTGGATATGATAGCGGAATTGTCGGTATCGGTGGTGGTTAACACTTCGTCAAAGCCTTTGGCGGTGCCGAGAGTTTTGATGCGAGTACTATTCGCATCTATTAAGTTGCCGCAAATAAGCACTTTATGTCGGTTTCCGCTAGTGTGACGTCGGAAGAAAACAATACTGTCAAGCAGAGACCGTAAATCGGGCGTAAAGGCGTCGCGGATGATATTGTTTCCGAAAATTCCGGCGCTGATATGTCGGCGTGTGTCCGGGATGGGGAGAGTATATAGATATTCTGCCGCATCGGTATTGCCGACGGTGGTTGATGCAATACATTGAGCCGCAAGTTTTTGCAGTGTGTGCTCGAATGAATCGGCAGGGTCGACTGCGATAATATTGACGTCGGGATTATTATGAGAAAGCGCATCAAGTTGCTCCTCAAGGTCTTTGTCGCCGCGGACGTATATTATTGTGTTACAAGTGCTTGCTATTTTTATTTTCTCAGCCACTTTTAGCGCGTGCGAATCAAAAGCTTCATCATGTTCGGTGTCGATAGGAGTAATAACGGCAATGTTGTGGTATTCGCCGGCTATGTCAACTATTTTGTCCGCTTGGTTCGGGGCGTCAATAGCAGCTTCGGTAATAAAAATATCCGGGGTAGTGTCGGTGTTTGCAATATCCCACAGCGCCAGAGCGATGCCGATGTGGCTATTCCAGCTACGTGGGCTGCGACGAACATTTGTGTTGTGCTGCAATGCACGGTATATCAATTCTTTGACTGTTGTTTTTCCGTGGCTGCCTGTTACGATAATACCATTTTTAGCCTTGCCCATACGCGTTCGAGCCATTGAAATGATAGCATCGGAAACCGAAGGCACAACAATAAAAGTGGCGTCTATATTCTTTAAGCTGTCGGTAAGTTCGTCAACGATAAACACTTTTACGCCCTTCATTGCCGATTCAGCGATGAAACGTCTACCATCGCCCACCGATGTTCTAAGAGCCGCAAAGACGGTTTTGTCGGCATCGTTATCGATGCATCTGCTGTCCGTGGCAAGATTTTCGATTTCGTGCTCACCGTGAGGGTCGGTGCTGCTATAGTGTATTTCTGATGTGGTGAGGTAGTATTTCGCTAAGTCACAAACCTTTATGCGTGTCATAATATTGGTCGGTGAAGAGATGCTTTGTATTTAGCGCGGCATTCAAGAGCCAAAGCGCGTGTTGAGGCATCGAAGAATGTGTCAGAGAAAAGTTGATAAACGTAGTCGGCAGCGAGGTCGGTGGGGTGCTTCATGTCTGAAGCGTAGAAGCGGTAGTCGCGCAAGTCGTCGTTGATAGCTTCAAAAGCGGGGAAATAGCACACCGTGTCTGCGTTGTTGGTGCAAACTGCATCGGCAGCGAGTTGCAAGGTGGCTTTGCTGAGGTTGTTGCCGTGAAGTCCGTCAGCGAGGTGGCGGATAGGGCTGACGGTGATTATTATTTGACGTATGCCGTTGTTGTGGAGGAGTGATACTATTTTGTTGATAGCGTTGGCAGCCTCGTCGACACTTATGCGTCGGCGATTGAAGGTCGATGCCGGAAATTTGTGACAATTACCGACGACTTTGCCGCTGTCCGCGAGTTCGTATACGAAAGCAGAGCCGAGGGTGATTATTACGGCAGGGTGTTTCGCTAAGAATTTTGCAGTTTTTAGGCGTGTGTCCTCAAGGTCGTTTACAATAGCCTCGGCATCGTTGCCACTGAAACGAGTAGCGTAATCAAGGCAATGCCAACCGCGCGGTCCGGTGGTGAGAGAGGCGGTAGTGTATGCTGTGTCTCCGACACACGCTTGTATACACGTTAAGAGTGACAGAGGATTGTAAAGAGTGCCGAAAGGATTGGAAAGCACATCAAAACCGTCAGCTGCCAACCGTCGGCTAGACTCATCGGCAAAGCAAGAGCCTAGACAAAGAATAGGCGTGTTGTGCTCAATACGCCACGGTGCGCGTGGTGCATCTACAACGGTGCGGAAACGGAATGTGCCACTCATTTTAATACATCTTATAGTCTATCGAAAGCACTTGGAATTCTGTGCGGCGATTGATTTGGTCGGCAGCATCTTGGTCGGCCTCGGGTAGAGCGAGGATATATTCTTCAGTAAGGACGTCGCCTTCTTTGAATTGAGGGTATAGACGAGCCAATTTTTTTGTGATTGTCTTTGGACGAGATTCGCCGTAGCCGTGACTTTGTAGACGCTCCGGACTAATGCCTACAGAAATAAGATAGTCAATAACCGAGCGAGCGCGGCGGCTTGAGAGGTCTTCATTATATGCCTCAGTGCCTTTACGGTCGGTGTGTGATGCCATTTCGATAGTAACGTTGGGGTTGTCACGAAGCACCTGTGCCATTTCGTCGAGGGCTGTTTGCGACTCGGGACGGAGGGTGGCTTTGTCGAAGTCGTAGAAGATGTTGTCGATAACAACGGGCTTGGTTATTGATGCAAGAATAAAGTCGACACCATATTCAGCGTCTTCTTCGGCGATGTCTGATGTAAATTCTTGTTTGGCATTGAGATATCCTTTCGCACCGGCAAGCATAACATAGCTAATACCGCGGTCTAGGGGGAATGAGAAGGAGCCGTCAGCGCGGGCGATTTGCTTTTGGTTAGAGCCATCGTTGCCAACAATGCGAATAACAGCGTTTGGTATCGGTTCTTCGTCTTTGTCGAGCACCCATCCGCTGATGATAATTTTTAGTTCGGGAAGTTCGAAAGAGTAAATATGGTCGTAGCCGCGATTGTCTCCGCGGTTAGAAGTGAAGAAACCGCTTTCGCCCTCGCCGAAAGTGATGCCAAAGTCATCGGCAGAGCTGTTAACGGGCGTGCCCATATTGGTAACGAGCCAACCGCCGGAGCGTGTTTGTTCTGCGCGGAAAATGTCGAGGCCTCCATATCCGGGATGACCGTTAGAAGCGAAGTAGAACACGGAGTCACTGCGGAAAGTGGGGAACATTTCATCGCCGGGGGTGTTTATCCATTCGCCTAGATTTTCGAGAGTGCCTTGGCGTTCTTTAAGGTTTATTCTCCATATATCACGTCCGCCTTGTCCTCCGGGCATGTCTGAAGTAAAGTAAAGCCACTGACCGTCAGGCGATACAGCAGGGTGAGCGTAGCTTGATAGCGTGTCGGCAGTAATTTCGAATTTTACCGGCGCCGACCATTTTGCATCGGAGCGTTGACTGGTGTATATTTCCACCCCTGTATGCGCGTTAGGCTCTCTGCGAGCGCGACTGAGATACATAGTTTGTCCGTCGGGAGTAAAGGATATAGACCCCTCGTCGGCATCGGTATTCAGCTCTCCTTCAACAGCTTCGGGGCGCTTCCATTGCCCTTGTTCGTCTTTGGTGGCAAACCAAATGTCACCCTTTTTCATGCCTGTTATTTCGCTACGACGAGTGCCGGTAGTTTTTTCTGACGTTGTGGTGAAGTATAGCTGCTCGAGCGATTTGTCGAGGAACATTGGCGAATAATCGGCGCGGCGAGAGTTGAAAAGTTTAGCGTTGCGCACAACATATCGAGTAGCGCCTTTTTTAGATAAAGCCGTCTGAGCTCCTATAAGCCCGTTTTCGGCGAGAAGGTCGTTCGGACGCCATGATAAATATTCTTCGTAGGCCTTCACCGCTGCGGCATATTTACCTTCAGCAGCTAGCATTTGACCTAAGTGGAGATACAATGTCGAATCGCCATATTCATAACGTGCGGCGTTTTGGTAAGCAGCGGCAGCACGGGCATATTGGTTGAGTCGGCGATGACATTCTGCCATTTTGTATGCTACTTCACCGCGCAAAGTGCGTTCTTCGCGCTTGGTGAGTTTGTTGTATATTTTGCGGTACGTTTTTGATGCGTCAAAATATTCGCCGCGTTCCATCTGCTCGTTAGCTGTTGCAAGTTTCGGACCATGGCAAGAACTGCCCATAATTACCGATAGAGCAAGGACTATAACGATGATGACTTTGTTGTTCTTTATCATAATGATTTGTGAGGTGCTACTTGATATGACACCTATAAATACCATAACGTATCTTTTGCCTCGTTATTGCCTCGGAAGTGCATCATTTATTAACGCAAAGTTGAACAAACTTTAAAAGGCGCGTGTTTATAAGTCAACGTCGGCAGAAATATAACAATAAACACCGGCGTATATTGGTCAAACATCAATAAAACAAACACAATGAAAACTAAAACAATCAAGGCCCTCGCGTTAGTCTGTGCCGTGATAATGCCGACGCTTAATGCACGAGCACAGCAAGAAGTGGTAGTCGTTGAAGATGTGGCAGAAGTAGGCGACGTTCCGTGTAAGACACGTTACTACGTGGAAGCTCCACAGAATTGGTTCATGCAGATAGGAGCCGGTGTTGCCGTGCCTTTCTTTGAAGGCCGTTCGGTAAGTGGCGATAGAGAAAGTCATTTCACTGTAAACTACAACCTTGGCGTTGGTAAATGGTTCTCGCCTTATATGGCGTGGCGTCTTGCCTTTAACGGCGGTCCGTTGCATTACGAAAATCGGGGCATGAGCAAAATGAAATATGTTGGTGCGAATGTCGATTTTATGTGGGATATGTTCAATACATTCGGAGGTGTGAATGCTGAACGCGTTTTTTCTATAGTGCCCTTTGTCGGTTTTGGAGGTACATATTCGTGGGATTATGAGGGTGCGGAAAATGTGGTCGGTCGTAATGGCGGTGTTAAGCATAACACGTGGACAATGCCGGTTTCCGGTGGTATACAATTACGTTTCCGCTTGTGTAAATATGCCGACTTCTTCGCTGAAGGTCGCGCGGCATTCTATGGCGATAATTTCAATAACATTGCCTATGGTAGGCCGTTGGATATAAATGTTACAGTAAATGGCGGTTTCGCTATCACTTTCGGTGGCAGAGATTACAACACATTTAACCCGTGTGATAATTTGGGCTATGTCAAACGCTTGAATAGTCAGGTCAATGCACTTCGAGCCGACCTCGCCGCTACCGCTGCCGCTCTTGCTGTTGCACAGTCGCAACTTCCGTGTCCCGAAGTTGTCGAGGCTGAAGTTGTTGAAGTTGTGCCTCCGTTGATGGCATCGGTGCGTTTTGATATTAATTCGGCTAAGATTAGTGATATTGAACAAGTTAACGTTTATAATGTAGCTCAATGGTTAAAGTCTAACCCCGATCAGACAGTCGTAATTTCAGGCTATGCCGACAAAGATACCGGATCGGAAGAGTATAATAAAACATTGTCGCAACAACGCGCCGAAGCAGTGTATAATAGCTTGGTAAACGACTATGGCATTGCCGCAAAGCGCCTCACAATACAAGCCGAGGGCTCGTCTTCTCAGCCTTATACTCAAAATAATTGGAATCGAATAGTGATATTTACTGCGGAATAAACTAAAAGAGCGGCGCCGCTCGGCTGGTAAAATAGTCGGGCGGCGTTGTCGTTTTTTTTACCGCGCAAAAAGATTTTCTAAATTTAACTATTGTATGATAGTTGTAGGCTGTGAGATTCGGTAAAAAATGCGTAACTTTGCAGTCGCGGCAAGAAGTCGCGACATGAAGAACAAACGCAGTAGTTATGACCCGAAAATGGAACTTTACAACGCTATCGACTGAGGAACAACGTCTTGGAGCAGAATTGTCTAGACGCTTTGCTAATTGTGCGCCTGTTAGTGATTTGTTGGTTCAACGCGGAATAACTACCATCGAAGCCGCCGAGCGTTTTTTTCACCCCTCGTTGCGCGACTTGCATGATCCCTTTTTGATGCCACAAATGGACCTCGCCGTCGAGCGTCTTAATCGTGCGATGGGGTCGAAAGAAAAAATTCTAGTTTATGGCGATTATGATGTTGACGGCACTACGGCTGTCGCGTTGGTGTATCGTTATTTGCAGAATTTTTATTCAGAACTCGATTTTTATATCCCGACACGCTATGACGACGGTTACGGAATTTCGCGTCAAAGTATTGACCAAATTGCCGATGATGGTGTCAAACTTGTAATTATTCTCGATTGCGGTATTAAGGCAATCGATGAAATTGCATATGCCAAAGAGCGCGGTATTGACTTTATTATCTGCGATCATCATATGCCCGACGATGAGTTGCCCCCGGCAGCGGCGATTCTTAATCCCAAACTCGACGGTTCTACATATCCTTGTCCTCACTTGTCGGGTTGCGGTGTCGGATATAAGTTTATGCAGGCGTTCTCGATAAGCAATGGTATTGCCACTGCCGAACTGGAGTCTATGCTCGATTTGGTGGCTGTTAGTATTGCTGCCGATATCGTGCCTATGATTGATGAGAACCGTGTGATGGCTTACACGGGGCTAAAACGTCTTAACTCGAATCCCAATATGGGTTTGAGAGCAATTATTCGTACTTGCGGTTTGGGTGGTAAAGAGATATCAATCAACGATGTAGTGTTTAAAATCGGACCGCGCATCAATGCGTCCGGACGAATGCAAAGCGGTCGTGAAGCTGTGGAGCTTCTGATAGCTCGCGATGCCAAAGAAGCTACACGACGCAGCCTGGAAATCGACCAATATAATAAAGACCGCAAAGAGCTCGATAAACGAATCACCGAAGAGGCTAATGCTATTCTTGACGAGCGCGGTGAAATGCACTCGCCGAAACGCTCAATTGTTATTTACAATAAAGATTGGCATAAAGGTATCATCGGCATTGTAGCATCACGTTTGACAGAGCTTTATTACAAGCCGTCGGTAGTGTTGACACTGTCGAACGGATTGGCTACGGGTTCATCACGTTCGGTGCAAGGTTTTGATATTTATAAAGCAGTAGAATCGACACGCGACTTGCTTGAAAATTTCGGCGGACACACATATGCTGTCGGTTTGTCTTTGCGTCCCGAAAATATACCGGAATTTACACGCCGTTTCGAAGAATATGTGGCAGATAATATTTTGCCCGAGCAACTTACACCTCAGCTTGATATTGACGCCTTCCTCTCGTTTGCCGATATAACGCCGGAATTTGTGTCTATCTTGCGTTTGTTCAATCCTTTCGGTCCCGGCAATCGCAAACCGACATTCTGCACTCGTCGTGTCAAAGACTTCGGCACGAGCAAACTTGTGGGTCGCAATCTCGAACATATAAAACTCGAACTTGTCGACGACACTTCCGGTCGTGTGATTAATGGTATTGCTTTCAATATGGCGTCGTATTTCGAGCATATACATTCAGGACGACCTTTTAACATTTGCTACACAATAGAAGAAAACAAGCATCAGAATGCGTCGTCGCCATTGCAGTTATTGGTTAAGCAGATAAGGCTCACCGAGGTGTAATTATGTCAGATTCAGACATTCCTTACGGCTGCTACGACTTCAGCGACGATTATGAATATGATGTAGTAGAAAGCGAAACCCAAACGCCGCTTGAAGTCTTGCGGCACTATTGGGGCTATGATTGTTTTCGCCCCAAGCAAGCAGAAATTATAGATAGCGTCCTCGCCGGCAATGATACCATTGGTTTGTTGCCTACCGGAGGTGGTAAATCTTTAACTTTTCAAGTGCCGGCGTTGATGTTGCCGGGACTGACGATAGTGGTAACGCCGCTGATTTCTTTGATGAAAGACCAGGTTGATGCGTTACGACGTCGTAATATACGCGCGGCATGTCTTTATTCCGGCCTTACTAAAACGCAATCGGAATACACGCTCGAACGTTGCCGCCAAGGAAAACTTAAATTGCTATATGTAGCCCCGGAACGCCTTGGAAGAGAGAATTTTATAGCTCAATTGGCACGTTGGGAGGTTAGTTTGATTGTTGTTGACGAAGCGCACTGTATATCACAGTGGGGCTACGATTTTCGTCCGGCATATTTGCATATTAATGACCTTCGCGGCCGCTTGCCAAAAGTGCCCGTTCTTGCGTTAACGGCATCGGCAACGCCTCAAGTTGTTGAAGATATTGCCAAGCAGCTATGCATGAAATCGCCGCAGCTGTTTGCGCTGAGTTTTAAACGCGACAATATTTCTTTTCTTGTACGTCAGACAGATTCAAAATATGCCAAGCTATTGCAGATATTGAACGCTCGCGAAGGTACGGCTATTGTTTATGCGCGATCACGCAAACGAACCGTTGAAGTAGCGCAGGCTCTGCAAGCTGCAGGTATATCGGCTGAAGCTTATCATGCCGGACTGTTGGCAGAAATAAAAAATCAGCGTCAAGACGCGTGGCAGACCGGTGCTATTCGTGTTATGGTGGCTACAACGGCGTTCGGTATGGGTATCGATAAACCCGACGTTAGAACGGTGGTACACTACGATTTACCGTCAACACTAGAAGAATATTACCAAGAAGCAGGGCGTGCAGGACGTGACGGTTTGCCATCGGTAGCGGTGATTCTTGCTAATAATAGAGATAAAACAACTCTTGCGCATCGTCTTACGGCAGCATTCCCATCAAAAGATGCTATTCGTCATGTTTACGATGAGGTTTGTCGATATTTGACAGTGCCTATGGGGGAAGGCTTTGGTGCTGTTTATGATTTTGACCCTGAGGCTATGTGTCGTCGCTATTCGATGCATCCGCGTCAAGTGTTGCCGGCTTTAGGATTTCTTGATCGTGCCGGTTATCTTACTTTCGTTGACGATGTCGAAACGCGTGCGCGTGTTTGGATTGTAGTTAGACGTGATGAGTTGTATGATGTAGACTTTGACCGGACTCAAGAGGCGGTGATGATGTTTATGTTGCGCACCTATCCAGGATTGTTTGCCGACTATGTATTTGTAGATGAGAATCTTATTGCATCAAAAATACAACACACCGCAGAAGAAGTTTATCGCGCACTGATATCAATGCGCCGCCAACATATTATTGACTATGTGCCACGACGTCAGATGCCGTATGTGGTATTTACAGCCAACCGTTGCCCGTCGGATAAGTTGACATTCGGAAAAGATATATACGAAGACCGCCGCGAGCAAATGAAACGTCAGCTCGATGCTATGCTCGATTTTGTGTTTAACGATAGCGGTTGTCGCGTGCAGCGTATGTTGCAATATTTTGGTGACACTAAGGCAGAGCCGTGTGGAAAATGTGATAGCTGTCGCGCCGCTCGGCGGACGGCGTTTAATCCTGATGTGTTCGAAATGCAGTTATTGCAAAGACTTGACAATGAGCGGTTAAGATTGTCAGATGTAGCCTTGCTATGTCCGTCAGCGCCGGAGCAGGCTGCGGCAAAAGTGCGAGATATGTTGGCTAAGGGGACTTTGACTTGCGACGGCGTATGGCTTACAAAAGGTTAACGATGGTTAATTTAAAAAATACAATTAAACCATCCCGAAATTGTTCAGTCTTAAAAGCAGTAATAAGACAGACTTCATGCTTAGCAGAATTACGTAAGACAAGCTAAGTTTCAAAACTAACTTTTTATATAAGGCGCCCCGATTCGTGAAGAAATGGGGCGTTTGCTTATAAAGGTATTGAGGAAAAGTCTTAACAATATCGATGTGGCGCGACGTTAAAGTTTTGTTGTATAAATGGTGTAAAAGCTTTATTATTACAACTTTAACGAATATTAATAAATGTGTTAACATCGAATCGAAAAATAAGTTGTAATTTTGCAACGAAGAAACGACATTCATTAATTGTAAGTAAAGGACTCGACAGCTACGGCGTTGAGCTTCTTTTCTTTTTATAAAAATAGTAAAATGGCTTACACCTATATGACAAAAGAAGGCTACGACCGCAAGATGGAAGAGCTTTCATACCTTGAAACAGTAAAACGCCCTGAAATCAGCCGTGCCATAGCAGAAGCACGCGACAAGGGTGACCTTAGTGAAAATGCCGAATACGATGCCGCTAAAGAAGCGCAGGGTATGCTCGAATTAAAAATAGCACAACTTAAGGAACTCGTAGCCAACGCTCGTATTATCGACGAGAGCAAGTTGACAACCGACGAAGTTCAGCTTCTCAGCCGTGTTCGTATGCGCAATACCGACACCGGCTCTGAAATGGAATATACCATTGTTGCCGATAGCGAAGCAGATATGCGCGCAAAGAAAATCGGCATCAGCACACCTATTGCTCGCGGCCTCCTCGGTCACAAAGTCGGTGATAAGGTAGACATTACCGTTCCTGCCGGCATCATGCACTTCGAAGTTCTCGAAATCGGTCTATAATATGGCTTCAATCTTTTCAAAAATCATCGCGGGCGATATTCCATCATACCGCGTTGCCGAAGACGAGCATCACTATGCTTTCCTCGACATCAATCCCATGGCAGAGGGCCACACTTTGGTTGTCCCAAAACATGAAGTAGATTATCTCTTCGACCTCAGCGACGAAGAATATGCCGCTTTGCAGCTTTTTGCTAAGCGCGTAGCTATCGCTCAACGCAAAGCTATTCCTTGCAAGCGTGTTGCTGTTGCCGTTTTAGGCATGGAAGTGCCTCACGCTCATATACATCTGGTGCCTATTAATTCTGAAGCCGATGTTGACTTCCGTCATAAACTCTCGTTATCGCCCGAGCGTATGACTGAAATTGCAAAAGCTATTGCCGATAAATTTGAATAAGATGAAACTAACTGCACCTATAGCAATAGGCCTTGCTCTTCTTGCCGGCGCTTGTTCGCAGCGTAGCGGATGGAGCGTTGACGGCGTCATTGCTGACGCTAACAATGGTACTAAATTGGCGTTGGAAGCCAACAATGCCGGTTTGTGGTATCTTATTGATAGCCTTGAAGTGGCTCAAAACGGTAGTTTTGAATATCAGTCAGAGCAGCCTTTGCATTTTGCCGAGGTCATGCGCCTGTCTCTTGACGGCAATTCGATATATTTCCCCGTCGATTCTGTTGATGCTGTGACTGTTACGGCAAATGCCACTACTTTCGGTCATGGTCATAGCTTGACAGGCACTCAGACAGCGACTACTTTTGCTACTATCGACAGCCTCGTTGCAAATACCTCCGACCTTGAGACATTGCAGCGCACTCTTACCGGTATTATCGCTACAGACACAACAGGTATTGTAGCGTATTATGCAGTAGGTAAGGCTATTGGCGGTCGTCCTGTCTTTGATGCCGCATCAGTCTTTGGTAATCGCGTATATGGTGCCGCGGCACAAGTATATGCACAATATCACCCCGAAGCACCTCAAGCTACAGCTTTGCGACGTATGTATTTTGCAGGACGTCAACTTCTCGGTAAAATACCTGCTCCCGAACAGACTGTCGTAGAAGTGCCCGAAACAGGTATTTTAGACATCAAACGTTATGATAGTCGCGGTAATGAACACATCCTCAGTGAAGTAGCTAAAGATGGCGTTACATTACTTAGCTTCACCGCTTATGGCTTACCTTCATCGCCGGCGTATAACTCTATCTTAAATTCTTTGTATGACAAATATGCCGACAAGGGTTTGAAGATTTATCAGTTATCGTTTGATGACGATGAGGTGGCATGGAAAGAAGCAGCTCGAAACTTGCCGTGGATAACGGTATGGAACGCACCTACTGACGGCAATGTCGTTTTGGTGCAATATAATGTCGGTGCGTTGCCAATGACGTTTATCATCAATCGCCAAGGCGAAGTTGTGGAACGCGTTGTTAACCCCGAAGAACTCGCTCAGAAGATTTCAAAGTATATCTAAAAATTATGCCGCACCGTTGTCTTTAGGCTTCGGTGCGGTTTTTTATATCTAATAATATCATGAAACAACTACTCATAGCCGGAGTTAGTATGGCACTTCTCGGACTAGTAGGCTGTAAAGAGCATAAAGCCGAGCCTAGAATAAGTTGGTCTGTCGAAAATTTGAACGACACCACCGGGCAACAAAAATATCGTCAATCGTTTGTGCTAACCGGCGACTTGCGCAATGTAAAGCATTTGGCTTTTAATCAGTTTGCACGCCAAATGACATTGGCAGACACTGCTGATACCCTTATCGAAATTGTTCCCGGATATTATGCTATCGGTTCACCGCGTTTTACAGCGGCTACAGGTGAGGATACTATTCGCTTTGATATAGAGTCGCGTGGTTTTATGTCATCGATATGCTACGCCCCCGGCGGAGCTCATTTGGTGATGAACGATGGCTCGACGGTAGCGCTTATGATAGAATATGCCGACATGACTGCAAAGAAGTGTTCTTATGCCTCTGCCAATATCGACCGAATGCCTTATGCTGACAGTATTTTCACACGCAATAAAGAAATAATGGGAGCGGTAAAGAATCCCTACGATGCTGTTCCGTCGTTTAAATCTGTCAGTATGCTCGGTGGCGAAACGACAGTTAATCCCGACGATGCTGTCTTTGTTGAAGGTGGTGATGCTTCTAAAAATAGCTATACTATTAATGTAAGTTCCGGCACTATGACAGTTACCGCCCCTCGCCAAATGTGGCCACAGTTGCGTCGGCGTATTGCTACGGTTTTCGGTCATGGCGAACAAACCTTGCCTCAAGCGCTCGTTAGCGACTATCCATCTTTGCAATATCGTGGCGTGATGATTGATATTTCGCGCAACTTTCAGACTGCTAATGAGATACATCGCGTAATTGATCTTATTGCCGATTATGGTTTTAATGTGCTTCATTTTCACCCTATCGATGATGAGGCTTGGCGTCTTGAAATCAACACGTTACCCGAACTAACATCAGTAGGAAGCCGTCGCGGATACACACCCGGTAGCGATGGCGGTTTCTTGCCGCAGATATTTGCCGGTGACGGTAACCCCGACACTTACGGAACAACGGCAAACGGATATATTACTCGCACAGAAATGATTTCGTTGCTAAAACACGCAGATAGCCTTGGCATTAAGGTTATTACCGAAATCGAATCACCGGGTCATGCACGCGCTGCTATTGAAGCAATGAAAGTTCGCGCACAGCGCACGGGCGATGATAGTTTCCTCCTTGCCGAAAGTGCCGATGTTGATACGTCGCGTTATACATCAGCCCAGGCGTTTCATGACAATGTAATGAATCCCGCACTCGATGGTCCGTATCGTTTTATGGATGCTGTTGCCGATGCTATCATAGAAATGTATCGCGAAGCAGGTGTTGACATTCCCTCTATCCATATTGGTGGAGATGAAGTGCCGCAGGGCGCTTGGAGTGGTAGCCCGGCGGTAGCTAAACTTATGGCTGACAATGGTTTGGAGTCGGAAAAACAAGTTCATGCCTATTTCGTTCATCGTGTGGCAGATAGCTTCGCGCGTAAAGGCGTTAAGGTGTCGGGATGGCAAGAAATTGCGCTTCGTCATACCGATGATTACAATAACGCAATTTTGCCTAACGTATATAGTGTTAACTGTTGGAGTACCCTTGCCGCCCATGGTCAAGGTGGGGTAGTGACAGATATTGCCAAAGCCGGATACCCCGTAGTGTTGAGCAATGTAAACCATTTTTATATTGATATGTGCTATAGCTACCATCCCTACGAACGCGGCTTGACATGGGGCGGTACTGTCGACGAATTCGATGCCCTTCATGGATATCCTGCCGAGCTATGTCCCGTGGAAGATGCTAATTTAAAAGGTGTTCAAGGACAGCTTTTTGCCGAAACAATTCGCTCGGCACAAGATTTGGAACGTATGCTGTTGCCTAAGATTCTCGGGCTTGCAGAACGTGCATGGAATCCCCAATATACATATTCAGATGCGCAATTTAATGCCGTGGTAGAATCTCAAATACCGAAGTGGGAACGCGATGGTTATACTTATCATCTCCGACAACCAGGTATTGTCCTTTCTCATCAAAATACGTTGACATTTAATAGTCCGTATGCTGATGCACAGATTCACGTTACTCTTGACGGTACGAATCCTACACGAGAATCAATGATTGTTGAGGACGGTGGAACTATCGATCTTTTAACCCTTGAACAACGTCCCTCTCAGGTTCGTGCTATTCTTGCTACTGAGACGCAACAGTCGGTTGTTTCGATATTGAATATCGAGTAAAAATCTACGCATAAATTTTTAAGGTCTTTAGAGTCGTTGCCGGCTTTAAAGACCTTATTTTTTAAGTTTGTGGGTTGAGGAAAATAAAAAAATCATGAATCTCTTTGGAAGAGATTTGGATGGCTTGTAAAATATTAAACATCAAACATATAAGTATGTGATTGAACTCAATTTGCTAAACAATTACGCCTCATTTGATCAAGAAAGTTCAGGCTAAATTAAATCGAAGGCCGCGTGAGAAACTTAATTTCTCGACGCCTACTATCGAATTTTTCAAACATTTTTCTTAATATTGCATTTGCCCTTGGACTTTACGCAATAGTGTTAATTTATAAATGGTAGATAATGCTTTTTTGCTGTTCGGTAAAAAGTTCGTAACTTTGGAGAGAAAATAAAAAAACTCATCCCGAATGCTAACATACACAAATCGATTGCGCCGCCTCATCTTGCCCGAGTATGGCCGCAATATACAAAATATGGTGGATTATTGTTGCACCATCGCCGACCGTGCTGAGCGTAATGCGTGTGCTGAATCAATAATCGAAGCGATGTGGGTTTTGTTTCCCACCAATGGTGATGTAGAAGAATATCGCCGCAAGCTATGGGATCATCTTGCAATAATGAGTGACTTCACTCTTGATGTAGATTATCCTTACGAACCCGTAGACCGTCGTATGTTCGGAATAGCCCCGGTGCCTGTTCCGGTAGAGCACACCGGTAGTATAGAGATGCGTCATTATGGACATATAATACCGCGTCTTGTCGAGACGGCGGTGTCTATGGAGCCCGGTGAGCAACGTGATGCGTTGGTGACTCTTATTGCCAATCAGATGAAAAAAACGTTGTTGAACTATACTCCTGATGGCGTTGACGATAGACGTGTGTTATCTGACTTGCGTATGATGTCGCATGGTCAGATTGATGTGTCGTATATTTATTTGCAAGATTATAAACAAGCACCGACACCTTCGGGCAGAAAGAAAAAGAAAAAATGAGTGGATTTAATCCTGTAGATGTCGGAGTTTTCGGCAAGCCACATGGAGTGAAGGGCGAGATTTATGCTTCATTGGATGCCGATGGATTGGAAATAGAGGTCGGCGATTTCGTTTTTGCCACCCTCGATGGCTTGGATGTGCCGTTCCGAGTGCTTGCCGTGCGTCCAAAAGGGGCCGGTGTGTTGCTGTCGTTGCGTAGCATTGATAGTGAAGTGAAGGCTGCTTTGTTGGCGAATAAAACTCTGCGAATGGAAGTTGATCTTGGTGATGACACTGATGATGACGATGGTAATGTCTATCTTGAAGATCTTATAGATTATACTATTGTGTCAGACCAAATAACGGTAGGCTCGGTTTGTGATATTGACGACTCGACAGCTGATAACCCCTTGTTTGTCGTTGCTACTGCAACCGGTGAGATTTTGATACCTGCAGCTGCTGATTTGATCAACGACATCGATAACGAAAATAAAATAATAATTATGAGCCTTCCCGAAGGCTTAATCAACCTAAACTAACTCCCCTCGCAATGAAAGAATTTGATGAAAGCGACGCTATCAAAGCAATGTCAGCAGTCCTAGCTCCCGAACGTGCCGACGAAGATGCTGTCTTTGAAGTTCTTGACCTTATATTCGAATGTTATGACGAAGAAGGTCTTACCGATATATCTCTAGACGATGACGATGACGAAGAAATCGATCCCGATGTAGAGGTTGTTACCGATTATGTTATGAAGCAACTCCGTCGCCATCGAGCATCGGTAGATTTTACTGTTGAAGAAGTTAAGGCAATGGTAGAAGCGGAAATGGCATACGAGGAGAGCTTGCTATGATTCGCCGCCTATTACTTGTCTGCATCGCAGCCTTTAGCCTCACACTTAGTGCCGCTGAGCCGTTCGATAAATTCACTGCCGGAATAGAAGAAAATATCAACACCCCCGAAGTGCCTAAGAAGGCAAAAGTGGCAGTGGCAGAAGCTATGTCGGCATTAACTCGCACGTTCCGTCAAGATGGATATTCTTGTGATGGAGTTCGCGGCGGGGAAGTGACTCTCGTTACTATTCCCGTGTCGGATTTATTTGCGGCGAATAGTAGAGTGTTAAAAGATAATGCCCATGGCAAATTGGCAAAGTTGGTGCCGTATATCAAGCGTACCGATAAATATAAGGTGGTGCTTGCCGTTCATTCCGACGATACCGGTGATGACCAATATGCCGAAGACTTAACCGCCGAGCGTGCTAATGTTATAGACGAATACATAGCGTCGCGTTTGGGCGAAGATTCTCCTGTCGTGCCGTATGGCTTGGGTAGTGACGAGCCGATGGTGGCGAATACTAGCATTGCCAATAGGGCTAAAAACAGACGTGTAGAAATTTATTTTATACCAACCGAAGAGTACATCGCAAAAATACGCCGCAATAAATGAGTCCGTTCGATAAAACCGATAACAAACGTCGTCAAGGAAAGTTAAATATCAATAATGCCTTGCCTGCAGAAATAGCAGGACGTTTGGTGCCTCGTGCTGTTGAAATAGAGGCAGCAGTGTTGGGCGCTTTGATGCTGGAAAAAGATGCATTTTCGTTGGTGTGCGATTTGTTGAAACCCGAAAGTTTCTACGAGCCTAAGAATCAGGCTATTTATACTGTAATACAATCGTTAGGCATGTCAGATGAGCCTATCGATATGATAACAGTAACAAACCGCTTGCGTCAAAATGGCCAGCTCGATAGTGTCGGCGGTCCTGCGTATGTTGCCTCGTTGACAATGAATGTAGTGTCGGCGGCGCATATCGAATATCACGCACGTATCGTTGCGCAGAAGCATTTGGCGCGTGAGTTGATAGCTTTTGCTTCGGCGGTGGAAAATAGCGCTTTTGATGAGGGTAACGATATTGACGATATCCTTAATGAAGCAGAAAGTAAGTTGTTCGATTTGTCGCAGCGCAACATAAAAGGTGATGTCGTTCAAATCGATCCCTTGCTCAATAAAGCCGTAGAGCTAATGGAAGTTGCCGGCAAACGTCAGTCCGGTATTTCGGGCTTGCCTACAGGTTTTCATAACCTCGACAAACTCACCTCCGGTTGGCAAAATTCCGACCTTATTATCATCGCCGCCCGTCCTGCGATGGGTAAGACGGCGTTTGTGCTTTCGATGGCGTTGAATATTGCGATGCATGGTGATCCGGTTGCTGTGTTCTCGCTCGAAATGAGTAACCAGCAGTTGGTTAATCGTTTGATATCCAATGCGTGTGAAATTCCCGGTGATAAAATTAAGAGCGGTCAGTTGACCGATACGCAGTGGACGCAGCTTCTGAGCCGCCTAGCAACATTGCAAGGCTTGCCTTTCTTCGTTGATGATACGTCCGGCTTGTCGATGCCCGAATTGCGTACAAAAGCACGTCGATTGGTGCGTGAGCAGGGTATTAAGATTATCATTATTGACTACTTGCAGCTAATGACAGCGGGTGTAAAACTCGGTTCGCGAGAACAGGAAGTAAGTACTATTTCGCGTCAGCTTAAACAGCTAGCCAAGGAATTGAACGTGCCCGTTATTGCATTGTCGCAGCTTAACCGTAAACTTGAAGACCGAGGAAATAAAGACAAGCGTCCGCAGCTTTCCGACCTTCGTGAATCAGGTGCAATCGAACAGGATGCCGATATTGTTTGTTTTATTCACCGTCCCGAATATTATTCGCATCAATCGGTTGATGAGGATGGCAATAATATTAAGGGCAAGGCTGAATTTATTGTCGCAAAGCATCGTAGTGGTTCGGTAGATACTGTAAATATGTTCTTCCGAAGTGAATATGTGCGCTTTGAAAACTGGGATTCGACTATGGATCAAGCAAGTCCTATGGCCTTTGGATCTGTATCGGCGAGTGATAATACCGATACGGCAGTGCCGCATGCCAATCCCAATCAAGCCGCTGCCGATCTCGCCGCTCTTGGCGCAAATCAGTCTGCAATTACCCCGGTAGGAGCTGAAGAAGAAGCATTCTGATAGTTTTATGTTTTGAATCATTATTCTTAAGCTATGTTTTAAAACATATGACACAATAAATGTAAAATTTAACACAATTTAAACATTTAACTTAATGTGGTGTTTAGTTTGCATTTTGATATAAGATGAATATAAAATAGAGTCTTTTGTACTTAACTTTGTACTGAGATACGGCAAATAATTGCAAAATGACAAAAATGGTCGGTTTTTAACTTTTGGCAAAGTAAAAACTTCGTTTTATCTTTGCAGTGGAAATGACAGACAAGGCATTGCAGGATGCTTTTTCATATTGAATAAATCTGGAATAGACATATACTCTAACATTAAGTACTATGTGTAAGAAAACTAGAGCCGTCCGCGAGGATAGCTCTTGTTTCCTTTTTAGGGGTATAGTTTTAGCAAATGCATAATTATTTGTAAATTTGCTAAAAATCTAAAGAAATGACAGTAACCACCGATTTACACAGCCGCGCCTTGGCATTGTTAGGGCGTTTTTATGGCTATCATGAATTTCGTCCCGGGCAATATGAAGTTGTCGAAGCTATCGCCGGGGGACGGGATGCTTTAGTGATTATGCCAACAGGTGGTGGTAAGTCAATGTGCTATCAGATTCCGGCGTTGTTATACCCGGGTAGAGTGGCCGTAGTGGTGTCACCTTTGATAGCTCTTATGCAAGACCAAACGCAGGGCTTGCGTGCTAATGGTATACCGGCGGCAGCGGTGCATTCAGGACAAGACGATCTGAGTAATCGTCGTATCCTAGAAGCTGCAGCATCAGGAAAATTGCAACTATTGTACATTTCGCCGGAACGTCTATTGGGAGAAATGGATATTCTAGGTCGCTTGCCGATAAGTTTTTTTGCTATAGATGAAGCTCATTGCATTTCGCAGTGGGGGCATGACTTTCGTCCCGACTATTCGGCATTAGCAGCGTTGAAAATTAACTATCCCAAAGTGCCGATAGTAGCTCTCACGGCAACGGCAGATGCTGTTACGCGCGAGGATATTGTTACTCAGTTGGGGCTTGTTAATCCGTATCGATATATTGCCTCGTTTGATCGACCGAATATATCTTTGACGGTGATAAAGAATCCGCCGCCAAAAACACGAATAAAATTTATCGTAGATAAAGCCCGTCGTCAGCCTCTCGATGCCGGAATTGTGTATTGCTTGTCGCGCAAATCGTCAGAAAGTGTGGCTAAGCAACTGAAAGCTAAAGGCGTAAAAGCTGCTTGCTATCATGCAGGAATGGATAACGAGTCTCGTGACGTAGCGTTGCGCTCGTTTTTGCGCGGTGACATACAAGTTATGTGCGCTACGGTGGCGTTTGGTATGGGTATTGACAAGAGCAATATCCGTTGGGTGATACACTATAACATACCCGCAAATATCGAGTGTTATTATCAAGAAATCGGTCGTGCCGGACGTGACGGCTTGCCCGCTGAAGCAATTATGTTCTTCGCTTTCCCGGACTTGATAATGCGTCGTCGTTTTGCCGAAAGTACCGGACGCAACGATGTAAATCTCAATAAATTGCGTCGATTAGAGGATTTTGTGAATACTCCATTGTGTCGTCGGCGTGTATTGCTAAATTACTTCGGCGAAGTGTCGTGTCGCGACTGTGGCAATTGCGATAATTGTCGTCAGATGCCTCAGAGTTTTGATGGCACCGTTCATGCTCAAAAAGTGCTGAGCGGAATAATTCGCAGCGGTCAAAAAATCGATATGACTGCCGTGATAGATTTACTCACCGGAAAGATGAGTCCGGCAGTAGTCGAACACGGATTGCACCGCTTGCCCACCTTTGGGTGTGGTGTTGAAATATTTGCCGACGAATGGGAACATTATATTCGGCAATTAATAACTGCCGAATTTATTGTCGTTGCCGATGACGGTATTTTACAGGCAACAGAAAAAGGCATGGAAGTGCTTCGAGGAACGCGCACAATAGAATTGAAATCGCGCCCTCAGCAAACAGCTGTTTTACCGCGAGAGAGTGTGCAAATGCCTAAAACAGAGCCTATTGATGACGATGTTGTAAAACGGCTTTTTACCCAATTGAAAGCTTTGCGCTTGTCCATTGCGCGACGCGAGAAAATACCATCGTATATAGTTTTTAACGATGCGTCTTTGTTGGATATGGCGCGTCGTCAGCCCAAAGATGTAGACGCGTTTCTGGATGTTAACGGGGTTGGAGAAGTGAAAGCTAAGAAATATAGCGAAATCTTTTTGCGCACCATAAGAGAGTTTAAAAATTTAGAGACCTCGCCGAGTGAAGTGACCAAAAAAGTGCTGCATCTATTTAATTCCGGCTCTAATCCGCAAGAAATAGCGTCGACTTTGGCAATCACGCAAGAAAGTGCCATGCGCCACCTTGCCTCGTTGATTGATCGCGATTTGATAACGTCATATCATACCCTTATTCCTGCCGAGCATTACAAAACAATAATTGCGATGGCATCAACGGTTAGTATTTCTGAATTAACGCCACAATTCCCCGACGGCGAGGTAATCGTAGCGCTTGCTATCAGTCGCGCAGTAATGCGATGAATAGTATATCATTAAAAATACTTAACAATTTACTTGTGAAGACGCTAGTCTGAAAGAATATTAGTAAATTTGCAAGAATTATCATCATATAATCATTAAATGAATAACAATCAGATAAAGGTTGTATTTGCAGACGAGGAGCATGCTAAGTATGCCGAGCAAATCGTTACCCTCATCTATGAATCAGCCTTGCAGCGCGGCACGGGTATTGCCCGTCGCTCGCCTGAGTACATTGCGCAGAAGATTCGCAGTGGAAAGGCCGTTGTAGCCCTATGCGACGACCGTCTTATTGGCTTCAGCTACATTGAAAGCTGGGGGCATGGTGATTATGTGGCCACATCTGGCCTTATCGTTGACCCTGAATTCCGACGATTGGGTTTGGCGGCTCGTATCAAATCGAAAACTTTTGAACTCGCACGTATGCGTTTCCCCTTTGCTAAGTTGTTCAGTATCACAACATCACTTCCTGTGATGAAATTGAACACACAAATGGGATATCAGCCCGTGCCCTTCTCAGAACTTACTGACGACGATGAATTCTGGCAAGGCTGTCAAGGTTGTGTAAACTATGACATTCTACAGCGTAACAATCGTCGTATGTGCTTGTGTACCGGTATGTTGTACGACCCCAAAGCCGAATTGCGTCGTCCTTCAAAACGTGCTCCGTATACCATGTGGTTGAGGAATCGCGTTAAGAAGCTTTTTCACTTAAAGTGATAGGCGTTATTATTATTACTTTCCTCGTTTTATTAACCCAATCAATATATCTTTAACGGATATGAAAAAGAAAGTTCTTCTTGCGTTCAGCGGTGGCCTTGATACATCGTTCGCAGTAAAATATCTTACCGAAGACCTCGGATACGAAGTTCATACAGCAATCGCCAATACCGGCGGTTTCTCAGAAGTCGAACTTCAGCAAATCGAACAACGCGCTCTTCAGCTCGGCGCTGCTTCTCACGCTTCGCTCGACATTACTCAGGAATATTATCAGAAGAGCATCAAATATATGGTAGCAGGTAACGTTCTCCGCAATGGTACATATCCCATATCTGTATCATCAGAACGTATTTTCCAAGCTATCGCTATTATCGAATACGCCAAGGAACTCGGTGTTGATGCTGTTGCTCACGGTTCTACCGGTGCAGGTAACGATCAAGTTCGTTTCGACCTCACATTCCAAATCCTTGCGCCCGAAATTGAAATCATCACCCCTACACGCGATATGACTCTTACGCGTGAGTATGAGATTGAATATCTCAAGAAGCACGGTTTTGAAGCCGATTTCAAAAAGATGGAATATTCAATCAATAAGGGCCTTTGGGGCACAAGTATCGGTGGTAAAGAAACACTCAAATCAGAGCAGACTCTCCCCGAAAGCGCTTACCCCAGCCAGGTAACAGAACACGGCGAAGAACATATCAAAATAGGTTTTGAACACGGTGAAATTGCAACTGTTAACGGAGTTCACTACGACAACAAGGTAGATGCAATCCGCGAAGTTGAACGTCTTGGTAGCCGTTATGGCATCGGTCGTGATATGCACATCGGTGATACTATTATCGGTATTAAAGGTCGTGTCGGTTTCGAAGCTGCCGGTCCTATCCTTATTATTGCCGCTCACAAAATGCTTGAAAAGCACACACTTACAAAGTGGCAGCTATATTGGAAAGACCAAATCGGCACATGGTATGGAATGTTCCTCCACGAAGCGCAATACCTCGATCCCGTAATGCGCGATATGGAAGCTTTCCTCGAAAAATCGCAAGAAAACGTTAACGGTACCGTTGAAATTATTCTCCGTCCGCAGTCGTATACTCTTGTCGGTGTTGATACGCCCTACGACCTTATGAAGACCGACTTCGGCGAATATGGTGAAGTTAATAAGGCATGGACTGCCGATGATATTAAGGGCTTCACCAAAATCATGGGCAACCAAATGAAAATTTACCATAACGTGCAAAAGCGCAACGCCGATAAGCAGTAATGGTAAAAGTAGGAATTATAGGAGGCGCAGGATATACAGCAGGTGAGCTCCTGCGTCTTCTTATTAATCACCCCGAGGCAGAAATTGTTTTTGTACATTCAACCAGTAATGCCGGCAAGCCCGTTACCGATGTGCACGAAGGTTTGATAGGTGACACTGATTTGTGTTTTGCCGAAAGCTACGATTTAAATGCTGTAGATGTTTTATTCCTCTGTCAAGGTCATGGCTTTAGTCAGAAATTCTGGGAAGAAAACACTCGTCCCGAGCATTTGAAAATTGTTGACCTGGCGCAAGACTATCGCAACGAAAGCAATGGATACGTTTACGGTTTACCCGAAGTAAATCGCGCTCGCATTGTTAACGCTGATAAAATTGCCAATCCCGGTTGTTTTGCCACAGCGTTGCAACTAGCTCTCGTACCCCTCGCCGCTGCTCATTTGTTGAATACCGAAGTGCATATTACAGCAGTAACCGGTTCTACCGGTGCCGGCGTAAAGCCCTCGGCAACAACGCACTTTAGTTGGCGTAATGACAATATGTCGGTGTACAAAGCCTTTGAACATCAGCATCTTGCCGAAATACGCCAGACACTAACACAGCTCCAGCCCGACTTTACAGCTCCTATCAGCTTCGTTCCCGTTCGCGGTGATTTCCCTCGCGGTATTTTTGCAATGAGCTATATCGATACCGATATGAGCATCGAAGAAGCTGTTAAGTTGTATAAAGACTACTATGCCGATGCGCCCTTTACACATGTGTCAGACCGTCCGGTAGACATGAAGCAGGTCGTTAATACAAATAAGGCCGTAATCTCTCTCGAAAAGCACGGCTCAAAATTGTTGATACTATCGGCAGTCGATAACCTCTTAAAAGGAGCCTCCGGACAAGCTGTTGAGAATTTCAATCTCATATGCGGCTTCCCCGAGGATTTGGGCTTGAAACTGAAACCCTCAGCATTTTAATATCTTACACAGCCTTGGCGCTGTGTAAGTTTTACTTTTTACTATGAATCTTTTCGACGTATATTCATTATATCCCATTGAGCCGGTACGAGGTGCCGGCAACTATGTATATACTGCCGACGGGGCAGAGTTTCTTGACCTCTATGGCGGTCATGCCGTTATTTCTATCGGTCATGCTCATCCGACATATGTAAATGCTATCGCCGACCAGGTTGCGAAACTAGGTTTTTATTCCAATTCGGTAGAAAATTCATTGCAGCAACAGCTTGCCGACCGATTAGGCAAAGCGTCAGGTTATGACGATTATGCATTGTTCCTTTGCAATTCAGGTGCTGAGGCTAATGAAAATGCAATGAAATTGGCATCGTTCCATACCGGCAAGAGCAAAATCCTTGCTTTTGATAAAGCCTTCCATGGTCGTACCTCCGGTGCTGTTGCGGCGACAGATAATCCTAAGATTCAGGCGCCTTTTAACGCAACATCGAATGTAGAATTTGCGCCATTGAACGATATTGAAGCAGCAGAAGCAAAACTTGCTACAGGCGAATTTGCGGCTGCTATTATTGAAGGTATCCAAGGTGTGGCCGGTATTCGCATGGTCGACGATAATTTCCTTGTCGAGCTTAAGAATCTTTGCGAGAAATATGGTGTGCTATTGATACTCGATGAAATACAGTCGGGCTATGGTCGCACCGGTCGTTTCTTCGCTCATCAATATACCTCTGTTCGCCCCGATATCATCACATCTGCAAAGGGCATAGCTAACGGCTTCCCTATGGGTGCTGTTATAATATCTCCTAACATCAAAGCCGTTAAAGGTATGCTCGGCACCACTTTTGGTGGCAGTCATTTAGCATGTGCAGCTGCTATAGCTGTGCTTGATGTTATTAACGAAAATAATCTTGTTGCCAACGCCGCCAAGGTGGGGGAATATCTTCTTGAAGAACTAACATCCATCGCTGCCGCTAGCAACGAGATAGTAGAAGTTCGTGGTCGCGGTCTTATGATAGGTATCGAAATTAAAGGCTCGGCTTCCGAATTCCGCAAACGTTTGCTTTTCGATAAGCATATCTTCACCGGAGGCGCCGGAGAACATACAGTTCGTCTCCTTCCGCCGTTGTCATTGCAACTCAACGAAGCTAAACGTTTTATCGACGCTTTCAAAGAACTCATCTAATCCACCACATAAACTATGCGACACTTTACAAACGTAAGCGACATCGGTCCACTCGATTTGGCGGTGAAAGAAGCTCTCGAAGTTAAAGCTAACCGCTTTGCATACACACATCTGGGCAAAAATAAAACATTGCTCATGATATTCTTTAACTCCAGCTTGCGCACACGTTTGAGCACACAAAAGGCAGCCATGAATCTTGGCATGAATGTTATTGTACTCGACGTTAATCAAGGCGCATGGAAACTCGAAACCGAGCGTGGTGTTATTATGGACGGCGACAAAGCCGAACATCTTCTTGAGGCCATTCCTGTGATGGCATCATATTGCGATGTTATCGGCGTTCGTTCGTTTGCCGGATTGAAAGATAAAAACGAAGACTACGAAGAACGCGTTATCAGCCAGTTTATTAAATATTCCGGCCGTCCCGTTTTCAGTATGGAAGCCGCAACGCGTCATCCATTGCAGAGCTTCGCTGATCTTATCACAATAGAGGAATACAAAACCAAAGCACGTCCAAAAGTAGTATTAACCTGGGCGCCGCATCCTCGTGCTCTCCCTCAGGCTGTGCCTAACTCTTTTGCAGAGTGGATGAATGCTACCGATTACGAATTTGTAATAGCACATCCTCATGGCTACGAACTTGCCCCCGAGTTCGTTGGCAATGCTCGAGTAGAATACGACCAGCGTAAAGCTCTTGAAGGCGCAGATTTTGTTTATGCTAAAAACTGGTCTGCTTACGCTGATCCTCATTATGGCGAAATTCTTTCGATGGATCGTGATTGGACTGTCGATGCAGAAAAAATGGCACTTACTAACAATGCGTTCTTTATGCATTGCTTGCCGGTGCGTCGTAATATGATTGTTACCGATGATGTTATCGAATCGGAACGTAGCATCGTTATACCCGAAGCTGCTAACCGTGAAATTTCTGCGCAGGTGGTGCTTAAACGAATCCTCGAAAGCCTTTAATTTGTGCTGATGAACGATATTAAAGTTGTAAAAATAGGTGGCAACGTTGTCGATAATCCCGACGCGTTGTCACGTTTTATTGCCGATTTTGTAGCCTTGCCCGGTCCGAAGATTCTTGTTCACGGCGGGGGTAAAGAAGCAACTCGCTTGTCGGCACGTCTCGAAATTCCTACAACGATGATTGAAGGACGTCGAGTGACAACTCGCGAAACCCTCGATGTCGTAACTATGGTATATGCCGGACTTGTAAATAAGCGCATTGTGTCAATGTTGCAAGCTGCCGGCTGTAATGCAATCGGCTTGACAGGGGCTGATGCTAATGCAATAAAAGCAACACGTCGAAACCCTGAGCCGATAGACTATGGCTTTGTTGGCGATATTAAACCCGAAGGCGTTAATTCCAAACTTATTGCATCATTGCTTGAGTCCGGAATTACTCCGGTTTATTGTGCCATAACTCATGACGGCAACGGCACTTTGCTTAACTGCAATGCCGATACTATTGCGGCGTCGGTTGCTGTTGGGGCGGCTAGAGTGGCGAAAACGAATCTTATTTTCTGTTTTGAACAGCCCGGCGTGATGGAAGATATCGAACGCCCGGATTCGTTGATACCCTTGATAAACAGCGATATATATACCGATTTACGCGCCCGTGGTGTTGTTAATAAAGGTATGATTCCTAAAATTGACAATGCTTTTGCCGCCATTGAAGCCGGGGTTGCGTCGGTGACGATTAAACATTCCGATGCATTGTCGACAAATGTTGGCACTGTTATCGTAAAATAATCCGCCATGCAAAAGTCCGCCGCCGTTGACCTTTTGGCTAAAATGATAGCTACGCCCTCGCTATCACGTCAAGAAGAAGCTACTGCCGAGTTAATTTTCAATTATCTCGCAGACTGTGGCGTCAAGCCAAAACGTTTTCGCAATAATGTATATGCACTATCTGCCGGATATAATTCGACACGCCCAACGGTGATGTTGAATTCGCATCATGACACAGTAAAGGCAGCGGCGTCGTATACTCGCAATCCCTTTGAACCAACAATTGAAGACGGATGTATTTATGGCCTTGGCAGCAATGATGCCGGAGCTTCGGTGGTGGCGCTGATTCATACTTTTTTAGATTTACAAAAGAACAATTTGCCCTTTAATCTTCTTTTGGCTATCACCGCCGAAGAAGAAGTAGGTGGCGAAAACGGCATCCGTGCCTTTTTGCCTCATATAAAAGAGCAGGGTATAGATATTAACTGTGCCATTGTAGGCGAACCGACAGAAATGGAAGCTGCCGTAGCCGAACGTGGCTTGCTTGTGTTCGATTGTGTTACGCCGGGAGTTACAGGACATGCAGCAAGAGGTGAGGGCGTAAATGCTATTTATCGTGCTATCAGCGATATAAATACACTTACCTCGTTCCGTTTCCCTAAAACATCACAGATCCTCGGACCGATATCTCTCAATGTGACTCAAATTAATGCCGGACGACAACATAATGTCATTCCCGACGAGTGTACATGGGTTGTTGATGTGCGAACAACGGATGCGTATACCAACGAAGAAACAGTGCAACTGCTTAAACAACAGGTATCTTACTCAACTATCACACCACGCTCAACACGCGTGCGCGCTTCGGTGATTGATGATGCCCATCCATTGGTACAAGCTGCTGTTAAATTAGGCCGCAAAACATTTGTGTCGCCCACAACGAGCGATATGTCATTGATGTACGATTTTCCGACACTAAAAATCGGCCCCGGAAAGTCAGCTCGTAGCCATGCTGCTGACGAGTATGTGCGCATTGATGAAATCGATTTTGCTATTTCTTTATACAAACGACTCATAGAAAGCATTAACTTAAGCTTTTAAAAAATAAACGTCTATGAAACTTTGGAGCAAGGGTTTCGAACCCGACAAAATGATTGAAGAATTTACCGTAGGCAACGACCGCGAATTAGACTTGCGTCTTGCGCGATATGATGTACAAGGTTCGATGGCACATATTAAAATGCTCGAAAGCATCGGCTTGCTAGAATCGCAAGAGCTTGAGGTGCTTCTCGAAGCACTATCTGAAATAGCGCAAGTTATTGAAAACGGTGAATTTACTATTGAACCGGGTATCGAAGACGTTCATTCTCAGGTTGAGTTTATGCTTACTGCCAAACTCGGTGATATAGGCAAAAAAATTCACTCGGGCAGGTCGCGTAACGATCAAGTTCTCGTCGATCTCAAACTCTTTATGCGCGACGAACTTAAAACCCTCGCCAATGCTGTTAAACGTCTGTTTGACCGTCTTATAATACTCAGCGATGAATATAAAGACGTGCTTATGCCCGGTTATACTCATCTTCAAGTAGCAATGCCATCGTCATTTGGCCTTTGGTTTGGAGCGTATGCCGAATCGTTGGTAGACGATATGCAGATGCTTGTTGGTGCGTATAATATAGCCAATCAGAATCCTCTAGGCTCAGCAGCCGGATATGGCTCATCGTTCCCGCTCGACCGTCGCATGACAACAGAGCTCCTCGGTTTTGAAGATTTGCATTATAATGTTGTTGCAGCACAAATGTCGCGTGGTAAAACCGAACGTGCTGCTGCGATGGCTATTAGTGCTATTGCTTCTACTCTCGGACACTTGGCGATGGATGTCTGTATGTGGATGTGTCAGAACTTCGGTTTTGTCTCATTCCCTGACGAACTTACTACAGGCTCGTCAATTATGCCGCACAAAAAGAACCCCGACGTATTCGAAATTATGCGCGGTAAGTGCAACCGTTTACAGTCGATTCAAAATGAAATAGCTCTTCTTACAGCGAACTTGCCTCTTGGCTATAATCGTGATTTGCAGTTGCTTAAAGATATAATCTTCCCGGCAACGACAGAAATGATTCAATGCCTTGATATGGCAGACTTTATGTTGCAGCATATTCGTGTGCGTCGCGATATTATTGATGATAGCCGTTACGATTATCTTTTCACCGTAGAGGAAGTGAATCGTCTTGTGCTTGGCGGTATGCCTTTCCGCGAAGCATATAAGAAAGTAGGTCTAGATGTGCAAAACGGCACTTACAAAGCTGTTCGCTCGGTGAATCATACGCATGTTGGGTCGATTAACAATCTGTGCAATAGCGATATAGAACGCAAATTCCAAAAAATATATTCTCAATTGAATCATTGATATGAATTTACGACAAATAATGGCGACGATACTAGTTGCCGCCACAGCGTTTATTGCCTCCGCTACCGACGATATATCGACCTATTTGCCAAATTTTCATGGTATAATACGCCCTCGTTATGAAATGTCTACCGAGAGTGGCGAAGCTCGTTTCCAGATGCGTAATGCTCGTGTGTCGCTCGATGGTAAAGTTGCGCCGGAGATTGATTACTTTATGCAGGTAGACCTTTGCGATCAAGGCACAATGAAAGCGCTAGACTTTTGGGTGCGATTGCAGCTCACCAAGGGATTGAAATTTCAAGCCGGACAATTTCGTATGCCCTTCGGTGTAGATACTTTCCGAGGACCGGCAACTTATTATTTTGCTAACCGTTCGTTCATAGGTAAGCAAATATGTAACTATCGCGCTGTCGGTTTTAAGATGACGTACAAATTCCCTCAAATGCCTCTTACTCTTGAAGGCGGTGTGTTCAATCCATATACTATAGGCAATCACAACGTTTGGAGCGAAGAAATGTCGTATGCGCTCAAAGTAAGCTATTCTGTTGACAATCTTACGTTTACAACAGGTGCGATGTCAATATATCCCGAATCTGTCCGAACAAACCTTATTGACGCATGTGTGGCTTGGTCTTATGACCGTTGGCACATCGAAGCGGAATATATGCACGAACATTATACTAATAACACCCACAAACCTTGCAATGGATATAATGCCTTTGTAAACTATGCCTTTCCAATCACAGCCGGCATTTTTAATAGAATGTCGTTGCAAGGACGTTTTGATACGATGACAGGGCATAGCACGGCAAAAGTTAATGACTACGGCGAACTAATTACCAATGATCAAGCTCGTAAACGTATCACGCTCGGCGCCACTATTACCCATTTTCGAGCCGAAAAATTATTCCTTGATATGCGTTTGAACGTCGAAAAATACTTCTACGACAACAATATCTCAGCACCGCAAGGGCAAGACGATAAAATCGTCGCCGAAATGGTGTTAAGATTCTAACAATAACTCATCAAAAAGAACGAGATAGTACATAAAAATGTGCGACCTCGTTTTTTTATTTTGTTAATACTCGCTAAGCTTTGCTCAAGCCTCGATAACAATTATTATTTGGCTGTATGGGTGAAAATGAGTAAATTTGCAAAAGAAAAATAACACAACACAAGGAAATATGAAACTTCTCGAAGGAAAAACCGCCCTTATAACCGGTGCTGCTCGCGGTATCGGAAAAGCGCTTGCTCTTCGTTTTGCAGAAGAAGGCGCAAACATCGCATTTACAGACCTCAAGATTGACGAAAACGGTAAAGCTACCGAAGCTGAAATTGAAGCTTTAGGTGTTAAAGCTAAAGGCTATGCGTCAAACGCTGCTGATTTCGCTCAAACTGAAGAAGTTGTTAAACAAGTAATTGCCGACTTTGGTCGTGTTGATATCCTCGTTAACAACGCAGGTATCACCAAAGACGGTCTTATGATGCGTATGAGCGAAAGCGATTGGGATGCCGTTATTAACGTCAACCTCAAGAGCGCATTCAACTTTATCCACGCTCTTCTTCCCTCTATGCTCCGTCAGCGTTCAGGCTCTATCATCAACATGGCAAGTGTTGTAGGTGTTCATGGTAATGCAGGTCAGTCAAACTATGCAGCATCTAAGGCAGGTCTTATCGCCCTCGCAAAGAGTATCGCACAGGAAGTAGGCTCACGCGGTATTCGTGCAAATGCTATCGCTCCCGGCTTCATCGAAACTGCCATGACAGCGCAGCTCCCCGAAGATGTTCGCAAGGAATGGGTTAGCAAAATTCCTCTTCGTCGCGGTGGTCAAGTTGAAGACATTGCTAATGTTGCAACATTCCTCGCTTCGGATATGTCAAGCTACGTAACCGGTCAGGTTATCCAAGTAGATGGCGGTATGAATATGTAATTCATCAGAAAATAAAAAAATAACGTCGCGATTGTCTTACGAGGCTTCGCGGCGTTTGTTTTTTGCTAAAAAAGACGAGATGTTAGCGATTTAATATTATTTTACATTTAGACACATAAGTTTAAGACGGAAAGTAGTGCAATATCGCTAAAAAATTTATAAATTTGTCATTTGAAAAGCGTTTAATCGCTTTCTAACGTAAAGACCAAAAAATAAACAAAATACAACCATATAATCCGAAAGGAGCGATATGAAAAATAATCTAAGCAGCCAGATAAAACTGGATCGTATCCCGCGTCGCTACTATAATCCTGACAGCGAGATCGAACTCACAGCCCTCCGCCGCGAAGAAAAAATCGACACTCGTGTTTTTGAAACCTCAGCCGAAGGTGCCGAATTCCTCGCAGCTCAAGTAGTTAAGTATATCAACCGCTATACCGAGCAGAATGGCAAATGTGTTCTTGCTCTTGGCGCTGAAAACAGCATGCAGAGCGTTTATAATGCTCTCATTAAGCTCTACAACGAAAAAGCTGTAGACTTTGCCAAAGTGGTAGTTTTCAACATCAGCGAATTCTTCCCCTTGAAGGCTGAAGGTCCTTCTACATTGGCTCGTCTTCGCTCTTTGTTCCTCGACAAAGTTAATGTTGCTCCCGAAAACATCCACTCTTTCGAACTCGGCACTACTAAAGAAGCCGTTAGCGACTATTGCCACGTTTACGAACAGCTTATTGCTAAAGAAGGTGGTATCGACGTGGCTCTTTGCGAAATCGGTCCTAAAGGCACTATCGCATTTAACGAACCCGGTAGCCCCGAAACAAGCTACTGCCGTCTCGTTCTCCTTGGCAACGAAGCTCGTCAGAGCGTAGCTAAGACTTTCAAGTGCGACGAAGCTCCTGCTACTGCAGTTACTCTCGGTCTTTCTAACATCATCGCTGCTAAGCGTGTCCTCGCTATGGCATGGGGCGAAAATAGCGCTGCTGGTCTTCGCAAAGCTGTTGAAGAAACTGCTTCTACTGCTGTGCCCGCTTCTCTTCTCCAGGGTCATCCACACGTTAAAGTTGTTACAGACCTCGGTGGTGCTGAAGATCTTACTCGCATCGCTCATCCCTGGAAAGTAACTTCTTGTGAATGGAACGACAAACTTATCCGTCGCGCTATCGTTTGGTTGTGCCACAATACCGGTAAGCCCATCCTTAAGCTCACTAATAAAGACTATATCGATTGGGGCTTGAGCGAACTCGTTGCTCTCTACGGTTCTGCTTACAACGTTAACATCAAGGTGTTTAACGAACTCCAGCACACAATCACCGGCTGGCCCGGTGGTAAGCCCGACGCTGACGACACATATCGTCCCGAACGTGCTAATCCTTATCCCAAGCGTGTTATCATCTTCTCTCCCCACCCCGATGATGACGTTATTTCTATGGGCGGCACTTTCAAGCGCCTTGTTGATCAGAATCACGACGTTCATGTTGCTTACGAAACCTCCGGTAATATTGCAGTAGGTGACGAAGACATGATGCGTTACTTCTTGATGATGGACAAGATCGCTCCTATGTTTGGCTTCGATAATGATGGTTATACCAACCTCAGCAAAGAAGTACGCGAATCTGTAGCACAGAAGAAAGCCGGCGATGTTGACGTTAAGAACGTTCGCGAAATCAAGACTATGATTCGCCAAGCTGAAGCTACCATCGCTTGCAACCACATCGGTGTTAAGCCCGGTAACATTCACTTCCTCCGCCTCCCCTTCTACGAAACAGGTACTATTAAGAAAGGCGAACTCGAACAGCGCGACGTTGATATCGTAAAAGAACTTCTTCAGAGCGTTAAGCCTCATCAGATTTTCGTAGCCGGTGACCTTGCAGACCCCCACGGCACACACAAAGTATGTACCGATGCCGTTCTCGCTGCTATCGACGAACTTAAGGGCGAAGCATGGCTCGAAGATTGCCGCATCTGGATGTATCGTGGCGCTTGGGCAGAATGGGAAATTGACCATATCGAAATGGCAGTGCCTATCAGCCCCGAAGAGCTCCGCTTCAAACGTAACTCTATCCTCAAACATCAGAGCCAGATGGAAAATGCTCCCTTCCTCGGTGATGACGACCGTCTATTCTGGCAGCGTGCTGAAGAACGTAACCGTGCTACAGCTCAGCTTTACGAAGGACTCGGTCTCGCTTCTTACGAAGCTATCGAAGCTTTCGTGGAATACCATCCCCTCTAATTCTATTGAATTAATATATGACGGAGTGTCGAGATTCTCGACACTCCGTTTTTTTTCTGACGATTTGAAAGTGCCTGATTTATGGTTAATTTCCTCAAAAAGCGGTGTGTTATTACCGTTTAAGCGTTAACAAAAATAATTCTTATTCAAAAATAAATAATATGCTTGCAATGGCGCGAGTGATGAACTAAATTTGCAACGTCGCAAGTGAAACACCATGCGACTAATTCTGCAATCTTTCCTTAATCATGTAATATGAAACGTACAGTTTACATCATCGCTCTCGTTGTCGCAGTCGTAGCTGCGGTTACATTGACGGCGTACTCACAAGATGCTCGCAACATTTCGCGTGATGACTTTGTAAAAGCCGCCGAAAGTACAGTGAATGGTGTTGTTAGTGTAAAAAGCTATGCAACGCCTCAAGTGCAAAATCGTCGTAGCTCCTTTGCCGACCCATTCTTCGAATATTTCTTCGGCTCGCCTCGTCTGCAAGAACAGCCGCAAGAACAACCCCGCCAGCGTCAGCTCGGTTTAGGGTCGGGCGTGATTATCAGTTCTGACGGATATATTGTTACCAATAATCATGTTATCGACCAAGCCGAACGTCTTGAAGTTACTCTTAATGACAACCGAAATTTCACCGCAACTATAGTAGGCGCCGACCCCGTTACCGACCTTGCGCTTATTAAAATTGATGCTCCCGATTTACACGTTATTCCTATGGGTGATAGCGAGAAACTTCATGTTGGTGAATGGGTCCTCGCGGTGGGTAATCCTTTCGGTTTTACAAGCACTGTTACGTCGGGCATCGTAAGCGCAAAGGCGCGTAATATCTCAACGGCAACAGGCACACGCGGTAATGGAATCGAAAGCTACATTCAAACCGATGCTGCTCTCAATAGCGGCAATAGTGGTGGCGCTCTTGTAAATCTCGATGGCCAATTGGTCGGTATTAACACAGCTATCTATTCCCAGACAGGTGCTTATGCCGGTTGCTCCTTCGCAATTCCTACGTCTATCGTTCAGAAAGTTATTAACGACCTCAAGACATATGGTTCCGTTCAGCGCGCAATTTTAGGTGTTAGCTATGTAGAACTGAGCCCCGAACTTATCGAACGCGAAAAACTTCCCGCCGAGCCGACTGCCGGTATTTATGTCGCTGAAGTTCAAGAACGTAGCGCGGCTATGGAAGCAGGACTCGCAAAAGGCGATATTATCACCGCTGTCGACAATCATAGCACACGCAGCACTGCGGAAATGCAAGAAGCAATGACACATTTCAGCCCCGGCGAAACTGCTACGATAACTTATTGGCGTGATGGTCGTAAGATGCAAACAACAGTAGTGTTCCGTAATAGCCGTGGCGGTACAGAAGTGACACATCAAACCGCCGACAATCCTCTCGGTGCTAAATTGACCGCTATTGATGAAGATACGGCACGCAAACTCCAATTGCGCTCGGGGGTAGAAGTGACAGAAATAGACAATAATGGTTTGATAGGCTTGGCAGGCGTTCAAGACGGTTTCATTATCCTTGCCGTTAATGGACAACGAGTATCATCTGCAGACGATATCACTGCAATCTATCGCGCCATAGAGTCCTCAACAGCAATGCATGACAAAGCACTCTTCCTTTCAGGTATCTATCCATCCGGAAAGGCGGCATACTATGCAGTTCCGCTTGCAAATTAAATTTTTTCGATAAGAAATAAAACAAATAACGATAATTGCCGTTATTAGTA
Organism: uncultured Bacteroides sp.; assembly: GCA_964518705.1. Taxonomy (GTDB): domain Bacteria; phylum Bacteroidota; class Bacteroidia; order Bacteroidales; family Muribaculaceae; genus CAG-873. The sequence goes on along the minus strand of CAZFGV010000009.1, from coordinate 5,681 downwards.
TAAAGCTATACCAATAACCAACTAAAACCATTGCACACATGAAAGGACTACCAATTGTCATCGCCGCACTCGGCGGAGCCCTCGTAGGCGCAGCAACAGCACTCTTGCTCGCCCCTCAAAAAGGTAGCGATACTCGTGCTGCCATTAAGGGATATATCCGTTCGCATGTCCCCGGCATCAAAGATACCGACCTTAACTCTTTGGCTGACCAAATTGCTGAAGAAATTAAGGAAGTGAAATAATTAACCGTCACGATATGTTCTGACGTATCGTGACGATTTTGTTTACACTCGATAAAACACAGAATTATGAAAGGTTTTCTCACATTCTTGCTTGGTGCCGCTGTAGGTGCTGCTGCTACAGCTCTGCTCACTCCTACTACCGGTGAAGAACTCCGTGAACGCATCAAACTCATTCTGCAAAAGAAGGGAATCATCGCGGCTGACGATATCGACGATCTCGTTGAGATGATTGCCAGTGAAGTTGAAGAAAATAAAAATTAATAAGGCATAAAGCCATATTATACGGCAAGCCTCGATCGGTCTTTCCGATCGAGGTGGTGTCCGTTATGGGGTCTTTATTTAGTCGATTCTTATGAACGAAACCGATTCTAACCAGCAAACAGGGCTTAATAAGCTAATTACGATTATTAAGCAGTATATTAGTCTTTTGGTTGAAGATACCAAATTAAGTGTTACCGAAAAGTTGACGCGACTTTTGGCTACAATAGCATTGGCATCGTTATTGACTGTTATTGCTATGGTTGCTTTGGTGTTTTTGTCAATAGCAGCCGCAATAGCCCTCGCAGGGGTATTTACGCCGCATTGGGCTTTTGTTATTGTGGCAGGTTTTTATATCATTATTATGATTGTGTTGTATACTTGCCGCAAAGCGCTGTTGATTAATCCGATAGCTCGTTTTTTAAGTTCGTTATTACTAACCCCGCCCCAAACTCAACAAAATACCAATGCTCAATCTTCCGCCGTACCCCGCCAATAATGCAACTCAGTGGAGTGGCATGACTCTTGAAGAAATCCAGATGCGTCGTGCGTTGGTGCAAGCGCGTATGGAGATACAAAAGTTTAAACTCGCTGCCGAGGTAGATAAATATCGTCAAGGTACATCGCTATTCGGCGGCCGTAATTCTGTGTTTTCGCGTGTCGCCGGTGCGTTCTCGTTTGCTGAATATGCGCTGATTGCCTTTAAGGCTTTTCGTGTTTTGGCGCCGATGTTTAAACGTAAAAAACGCTGATAATTTAATTCTTATCGTATAAATGCTACAACGCATAGTTTTATTTGCCATAGCGTGCTGCATGGCACTTGTTTCTGTTGCTAAAACTTACACTGTTGACGAAGTGCCAAACGTGCATCTTCAAGATAGTACTCGATATGTCAGCAACCCGGATGGGGTTTTGGATCCTGCCACGGTGATGCGTGCCGATAGTATTCTGAATTTTATCAGACGTACTTCGTCGGCTGAGGCTGTGGCTGTTGTGGTAGATAATATCGACCCTAACGATGTCGACGATTTTGCCACTGAACTGTTTATGAAATGGGGACTCGGTAAGTCAGACATGGATAATGGCTTGCTGATTTTTATTGCCAAAGATTTACGTCGTGCAGTGATTCGTCCCGGATATGGCTTGGAGGGGGTGTTGCCGGATATTATTTGCGGCAAGATTTTGAGAAATCAAATGTTTCCTAAATTTAAACAGGGCGATTATGATGCCGGACTTCTCGCGGCGTTAAGTAGCATTAAATTAATTCTTACAGACCCCGAGGCCATTGACGAAATTCGATCATCGCAAGCAGATGCCGATTTTGCTAATGGCGATGACGAAGATTTACGCGAGTTTCTGAGAACTTGGTTTTACTTGGCGTTATGTATTGCCGTGGTGATGCTTGTTGTTATTGGATTTGTGTATGCAAAACATAAATCCCACACTGCGCGCGAGCAATATATGGCGCTTGTGAGGCTAAAACCATTCTACCTTGCTCTCACTTTTTTAGGCTGGGGCGTGCCGGCTCCGGTAACTATATTTTTGCTGCTATTCTTAAAGCACTTGCGCAATAAACCGCATATATGTCCAAATTGCGGTGCGAAGATGTATAAGGTAGATGAAGAAAACGACAATAAATATCTAACACACACTCAAGATATGGAAGAACGTGTCGGCTCGGTTGACTACGACGTGTGGGTGTGTGAAAAATGTGGCGAAACGGATATTGAACCCTACGAAAGTAATTACACCTCATATCAAAGATGTGAAAACTGTCAAGGCTTGACATCGCGTTTAATACGAGACCGTGTTCTGATTCAGCCAACGACACGCAGTGAGGGCTTGGGCGTTAAAGAGTTTTCTTGTGCTGCCTGCGGTCATGTAATGGCGTTGAAATATACCTTGCCGGTACTCGCGTCAGCTCCCATCATTACCGGAGGAGGTGGCGGTGGTAGTTTCGGCGGAGGCGGCGGCTTTGGCGGCGGCGGAGGCTTCGGTGGCGGTATGACCGGTGGCGGTGGCGCTTCCGGCGGTTGGTGATGCCTTAAATACGTCCTGTCGCCGATAGAATATGATAAAGTAGCTCGTGGAAAAGGTCGAGGCCGTTTTGGCGTGATTCCACACCTTTGCAGCGAGCATCATATTCTCGTATCGCAGCAATGATTTCGACTGCTTGAACGGCATTATATCGCTGCATTGCTGTTTGCATACGTTTTAGCGCGAGGGTTTTGAATCCGAATGCTTCGATGAGACCTTTGTCGGATTTGTCCGGCAAATAGTAGGCCTCCATTAGGTTAGAGAAGAAGCTGAATATTGATTGAACCGCTTTGGGTATCTGAATAGCATTAGGATTTGCTCGCATATACGCTAGGATGCGGAAGGCTTTTTTGCCATCGCGAAACGCTAGGGCGTCAACGAGTTCGAATACATTAAAATCACGACTCACACCGATATTGCGCTCGATAACTTCAGGTGTTACCGTGGCATTAGGTGGAAGTAGCGTTGCCAGTTTGTCAACTTCGTTATAAATACGGCTAAGGTCGGTGCCAACAAAGTCGTGAAGCATTTCAATAGCTTTTTGGTCGGCGTTGAGGCCTTTTTCGCGCATATATTTGCCGATAAAAGCAGCGATATTCCATTCTGCTATCTTTTTAGACTCCAGCACAACAGCACCGCCGTCTTTGGCGGCTTTTAGGATTTCTTTGCCTGTTAATTGCTTGCCACGCAAGGCTATAACAAGTACTGTTGTCGGTACTGGATTGGCGATATAGCTAGCCAATTTTGCCAACTTCGCAGCACTCTCTTGCGCCTCTTTGACAATAACGACTTGTCTATCAGCCATCATAGGCACACCTCGGCACAAACTTATAATTCGTTCCGGAGGCGTTTCGGGGGCGTAGAGTACATATTGATTGAATTCGCGGTCAGCTTCGGGGAGAAACTCCTCAAAGTCGCGTACAAGAACATCGGTGAAATAGCCTTCTTCACCATGTAATATATATACCGGAGCAACGTCCCCGGATTTTAATGCTTTGCGAATGCCGTCGAATGTTGGTGCTATTGTTGCCATGCTTTGAAAAATAATGCGTAAATTTACACATAAATTCTCATAAAATCTAAATTTAACGAATAAATGCCGCTTCCAACATTAAACTTGCCCCCGTGTCAACTCGAAATACGCCCTGATGAAGATAGTCGCCGAGGTGGGGTAGAAGTATTTGACAGCTTGCGCAAAAAGTGGGTGGCATTGACTCCTGAGGAATGGGTACGGCAAAATTTTGTCCACTTTTTGATACAACATCGCGCAGTACCAATGGCGTTTATGACTAACGAATTAGCATTAACACTTAATGGCACAGCGAGACGCGCGGATACGATGATATACACTCGCGCTTTAAAACCTTTATGCGTTGTCGAATACAAAGCTCCTCACATCGCTATAACGCAAAAAGTATTCGACCAAATAGCTCGTTACAATAGCGTCATAGCCGCACCATTCCTCATCGTTAGCAACGGCTTGCAACACTATTGCTGCAGATACACACACGAAGGGTACAAATTCTTACAAGATATTCCTCATTATCCTTCAATGGTTTCTTTCTCAACCTCAGAATAAAAATATTTGTGGAGAATAGGGCTAGATAAAAAATAATTATTAACTTTGCAATTGAAATGGTTGCCACGGCGATGCCATGGCATTAAAAGGGAACGAGGTGAGAATCCTCGACAGTACCCGCTGCTGTAATTCCCGCCTAATGTTAATTCATTAGGCAACAGCGAGTTTCATTATGTCACTGGTCACCGAAGACCGGGAAGACGAAGCTCGCCGGGAAGAGTCAGAAGACCTGCCTTTCCAGTATTGATGACACCCCGGGATTTGGGTGAGCCTACATTTCTATCTTCGGCTTCGGTAGCCGTGCGGTATTGGCAAGGTTTTTAGATATCCCGTAGTGTGCATTATGCTGCATCTTACGGGATTTGTTATATTAATTAATTCATATTTTATGAAGAAAATTTTACTTGCCTCACTTCTTGCCGCGTCTTTTGCTGCAAACGCTCAGAGTGACATCATCACACTCGACCTCACAAAGGCCGACACCGAACTCGAATTCAATGCCGATAACGGAGCGTGGACTAAAACGTTCGACGACAATGCAGCTACTATCGATAGCCAGAAGTTCTCATTTCTCCACTATTCTATCGCTAGCTGGATGACATGGTATGGCTTCACTGTATCTAATAGCGCCGACAACACCGCGAAAGACGACTACATCACATACGGCTTCAGCAACATGGCTAAAGGTGGTATCGTTCTCGACGAAAACGGTATAGTAAAAACCGACGAATACGGCGCTCCGGTCGTTTCTGCTGACGTTCCATATCTCGTTGCCTTTACGATGGATATGATGTATACCGGTGGACATATTGCCGAAATGGTCATGAATGATGGACTCGATTATATGCCCGTTGGTATGTATGTGAACCTAAACTCGTATGCATACTATGTTATCCTTGATGGTAACGGCTTCTCGCGCCCATTCACTAATGGCGACAACTTCACTCTAACAATCCATGGACAAGACTCTGAAGGCAACGAAAAAACTCTCGACGTTACACTTACAGATGTTAAAAATGGCGACTTCACAATCAACCGCGGTTGGAAATACGTTGACCTTACACCACTCGGCAAAGTTAACCAAATGTGGTTTACTCAGACAAGTACCGATTCAGGCATTTATGGCATGAACACCCCCGCATACTTCTGTATGGACAAACTCATGGTAAGACCCGTTGACAGTTCATCAGTATCATCAATATCAGCACGCAATGCTGCTATCTCATACGACCGAGCAAGCAGCACCGTTACACTTGAAGATGCCGACTTCGCGATTGTATACGACACCGCCGGAAACAGCGTAATGTCATCTCACGACGCACAATTCTCAGTAGCATCACTCAACCGCGGCGTATACGTTGTCAAAGCCGGCAACGCAGTTCGCAAAATCGTACGCTAAGACTGTAAACTCGCAGAGATTGCGAGACAATAATATTCTATTTCTGCCCGCTAACCATCCTTTGCATCGCCAAAGGATGGTTTTTTATCTCCCCCGCACAAAACCAAATCACCCCTACGATAATGCGATGGGGCGGATTAATATGTTTCGGTATTTTATCATCCGA
>CAZFGV010000008.1:0-84348 GCA_964518705.1 uncultured Bacteroides sp. | reverse complement strand
AAATCAATGAAATGGCATTTTACTATTGCAATAGATTAACATCAGTAACCATTGGCGAAAGCGTTGATACAATTGACGTCAATGCATTCTGCATGTGTCCATTGGATTCGATTTTGTGTTTACGTCAGACTCCTCCTTCACTTTCGCAATGTGCTTTTGAAACTGGAGTTTATTCGAAAGCGAAATTAACTGTTCCCGAAGGTTGCGAAGAAGCTTATAAGAAAGCTAAAGGTTGGTATAAGTTCTATCCTGATGGAACTTATGCAGAATTTAAATACGAAACTATTTCAGAAACCGAAGTAGCAGTATGTGGTATAGAATCAGAATCACCGGCCAAATTGTTGATACCTTCAGAAACCATAATCGACGGCAAGACTTACAAAGTAACAGAAATCGGTGCTTGGGCATTTTCTTATAAACAAATAAGTTCTGTCGTTATACCCAATACGGTTACCACAATCAAAGAGGATGCATTCTATGGTTGTAATTTGAAGACGATAACCATTGGCGATAGCGTATCGACAATTGGTTCCGATGCATTCCAAGCATGTTATGAATTGGATTCGATTACGTGTCTTGCCCAGATACCGCCCACCCTTGGAGAAGTTGTCTTTGCAGAACAAAATTATTCGAACGCAAAATTGATCGTTCCCGAAGGATGCGAAGATGCTTATAAAACAACCAAAGGTTGGCATCATTTCTATCCTGATGGTTATTATTTTATATACGAAACTATTTCAGAAAACGAAGTAGCACTTACCGGCATAGGTTCACGCGAAACGACCAATATCGTAATTCCCACAGAGACCGCAATCGAAGGCAAGACTTATACTGTAACAGAAATCGGCAGAGATGCATTTTCATGGTCTGATATAACATCCGTTGTCATCGCTAATACGGTTACCACAATCAAAGAGAGTGCATTCTATGCTTGTAGAAATTTGAAGACGATAACACTCGGAACAAACGTTGCGACAATTGAAAACAATGCTTTCGAATTATGTTCTGCATTGGATTCGATTACGTGTCTTGCCCAAACACCGCCGACACTCGGTACGCAAAGTTTTGAAACTGATATTTATTCGAAAGCGAAATTAACCGTTCCCGAAGGTTGCGAAGAAGCTTATAAAACATCCAAAGGTTGGTATAAGTTCTATCCTGATGGAGGTTATGTTGATACAGAAATAGAATACGAAATTATCTCGGAATCAACAGTAGCAGTTGTTCGCAAAGAGTCCGGCTATTTGGGTAAAGTCGTAATACCTTCAGAAACAGTAATTGAAGGCAAGACATATAAGGTAACAGAAATTGGCGAAGAGGCATTCTCGAGAACTGATGCCATCACTTCGGTAACAATCCCCAACACTGTTACATGTATAGGCATCCGCGCATTCTATAGTTGCAATAGCCTCACCTCGATGACACTCCCCGATTCGTTGGAAACAATAGCCAATTGGGCATTTGAAAGTTGTCACAAATTGACATCTATCAATCTTCCTAATTTAGTATCGACTATCGGATTTAGAACATTCTATGATTGTACAGAATTGACAGAAGTGATTACTCCCAAGTCACTTAAGACAATCGAAGAAGAATCATTTGCGAAATGTAATAACTTGACCAAAGTTGTTATTGGCGACTCAGTAGAGAATATCAATCGTCGAGCATTTGCAGAATGTAATAAATTGACAACATTGACAATTGGACGCAGCGTAAAATGCATCGGAGATGAAGTCTTTGCCGACTGTGGAGCGATAGACACAATCGTGGTATTATCACAAACGCCTCCTGAATTGCGCTATGAAGTCTTTGCTTCAATAGTATATGCATCAGCATCGTTGACAGTTCCCGAAGGTAGCGAAGACGCATACAAGAATGCCGAGGGCTGGAAGAATTTCTATAAGGAATATCATAGCGATGAAGGCATTTGGTATGATGAATTAACCGACACCGAGGTTACTGTAATGGCAGTAAGTCCCGGCACATCAGAAGTTGTTATTCCGTCAGAAACAACAATTGACGGCGTAACATATACTGTAACTACCATCGGTAAGGCTGCTTTCAAAAATTGTAGTGATATAAAGAGCGTTGAAATACCTGCGTCAGTTACTGAAATTTGTGAAACAGCATTCCAAGGATGTTCTGAATTAACAGAGGTAACTATTGGCGAAATAACGACACAGGGTCGCAAAAATATTATGCGCCGTGCCGTTCGCAACACCAATGTAACGATTGCTTCGTATGCATTTGAATATTGTAAAAAGTTGAAAACCGTAGTGCTAGGAGAAAATGTTACATATATTGGATCCAATACATTTAGAGAATGTCCTGAACTTGTTTCAGTTACATGTTATGCCCAAACACCGCCTACACTAAGTGATGGTACCTTTGACGAAGAAACATACAAAAAGGCAACATTAACAGTTCCCGAAGCTTGCAAAGACGCATATAAAGCGGCTGAATATTGGAAGGAATTCTATACTCAGCATTTTTCTATTGATGGAATTCAATATAAAACAATATCAGAAACAGAAGTAGAAATAGTTTCTAACAGTGTAATTGTTGAAGAAGTTGTTATTCCCTCTCAGATTACTGTTGAAGGCGTAACATATTCCGTAACATCAATTTCTAAAAATGCATTCTCTTGGATGGGGAATATTACAAAAATTGTAATACCGAATTCAGTTACACATATTGGCGAGTTCGCATTTTCTTGTTGCAGTCAATTGAGTACTATAGTAATTGGCTCAAATGTAGAGACAATTTACTATGGAGCATTTCTAGAATGTTATAATTTGAGCATGATTGAAGTTCATGCTACAACCCCGCCGACAACAAGAGATAATGTGTTTAGCTCTGAGATTTATTCAACAGCAATGCTTTCAGTTCCGTCGGGTAGCGAAGAAGCTTATCGCGCAGCTGAAACTTGGAAAGAATTCAATATCGTCTCAGAAATTACAGGCGTAGAAGGCGTCCTTGTTGATGACAATATCGTAGGCTATTTCAACTTGCATGGCACAATGTCAGACAAGCCATGGGAAGGCGTAAATATCGTTGTTTATAAGGATGGAACACGTCGCAAGGTTGTGTATAAGTTCTAAAATGTAAATTCCCGTGGCAGCCGCATCGTCGGTCTGTCATGACTATAAACCAGCCTCGGGCATCGGTGCCGCAAAGCACCATTGCCCGAGGCTTTTTGTAATAGTTCGCCCGATATGCAAAGGGCAAAAAAATAGGAGGTCAACGAGCTGTTGCCTCCTATTTTGTTATGTTGGTGGTGTTTATTCCATCAATTTGCGGTAACGGCGTCGCGGGAGTTCTTTGCCACCGTTTTGGGCGCGTTTGTATTCTTCGTAGTCAGAGTAAGAGCCTTCGTAGAATACCACGTTTCCATCGCCTTCGAAAGAGAGGATGTGTGTGCAAATTCGGTCGAGGAACCAACGGTCGTGGCTAACGACAACAGCGCATCCTGCAAAGTCTTCAAGGCCTTCTTCGAGAGCGCGGAGGGTGTTAACGTCGATGTCGTTGGTAGGTTCGTCAAGGAGGAGTACGTTACCTTCTTCTTTGAGCGCCATAGCGAGGTGCAAGCGGTTGCGTTCACCACCGGAAAGCACGCCGATTTTCTTTTCTTGGTCGGCACCTGTGAAGTTGAAGCGCGAGAGGTATGCGCGTGCGTTAACATCGCGTCCGCCCATGCGGAAGCTTTCAACGCCTTGTGAAATAACTTCGTAAACCGATTTTTCAGGCAAGAGGTCGTGGTGCGATTGGTCAACATATGCCACTTTAACTGTTTCGCCCACTTCGAAACTGCCGGCATCGGGTTGCTGTTGACCCATGATGAGGCGGAAGAGGGTAGTTTTACCGGCGCCGTTGGGGCCTATCACGCCGACGATGCCGTTAGGCGGTAGGGCGAAAGAGAGGTCTTTGAAGAGTTGCTTGGTGCCGAAGGCTTTGGCGAGGTGGTTTGCTTCGATAACTTTGTTGCCCAAACGCGGACCGTTAGGAATGAAGATTTCGAGACGTTCTTCGCGTTGCTTTTGGTCTTCGTTTAGAAGTTTGTCGTAGCTGTTAAGACGTGCTTTACCTTTAGCTTGGCGTGCTTTAGGAGCCATTCGCACCCATTCGAGCTCGCGTTCGAGGGTCTTGCGACGTTTGCTGGCTTGCTTTTCTTCTTGCGCCATGCGTTTTGTCTTTTGGTCGAGCCAAGACGAGTAGTTTCCCTTCCATGGAATACCTTCGCCTCGGTCGAGCTCGAGAATCCAACCGGCAACATGGTCGAGGAAGTATCGGTCGTGAGTGATGGCGATAACAGTGCCGGGATATTGGTTGAGGTGCTGTTCGAGCCAGTCGATAGATTCAGCGTCGAGGTGGTTGGTAGGTTCGTCGAGGAGCAAGACGTCGGGCTGCTGAAGCAATAGACGGCAAAGCGCCACACGGCGACGTTCACCACCGGAGAGGGTGTTGACAGGTTGGTCGTCGGGCGGACACTGAAGAGCGTCCATAGCGCGTTCGAGTCGCGAGTCGATGTTCCACGCGTCTGCGGCGTCGAGGGCATCTTGAAGCTCGGCTTGGCGTGCTATCAGAGCGTCCATCTTGTCGGGAGACTCAAGCACTTCGGGGTCGCCGAAAGCTTCGTTGACGCGGTCGAATTCTGCGAGGAGGTCCATGATGGGCTGTACGCCTTCGCGAACAATTTCAACAACGGTTTTGTTGGGGTCGAGCTGGGGCTCCTGTTCGAGATAGCCGACAGAATATCCTGGCGAGAAAACAACTTCGCCGCGGTAGTCTTTGTCGATGCCGGCAATAATTTTCAAAAGAGATGATTTACCCGAGCCGTTAAGACCGATGATGCCGATTTTGGCGCCATAGAAAAACGAGAGGTAAATGTCTTTAAGGACTTGTTTTTGGGGCGGATAAATTTTAGATACGCCCACCATCGAAAATATGACTTTTTTGTCGTCAGCCATAGGTGGAAGGTGTTGAAGAGTTAAGAGAAATGATTAACGGCGACGTTTGGCAGAAGGTGCAAAACGAACGGGGTAGTCAACGGCAACGCGACCTGTTAAGATGTTGTTGAGCTTGCTCTTAATGAGCTGACGGCGCAAACCTGAAAGGTGGTCGATGAACACTTTACCTTCGAGGTGATCACATTCGTGTTGTACGATACGCGCCAAGAAGCCGCTAATTTCTTCAGAGTGCTGTTGCATATCTTCGTCGAGCCAAGAGAGGCGGATATGTTCAGTACGAGCAACCGACTCGCTGATACCGGGCAGACTTAGGCATCCTTCGTGACGGCCTACAGAGTCGCCATCGAGAACTTCAACAACAGGGTTGATTAGAGTGAACTTACGTCCGGCACATTCGGGGAATGAGTCGGCAACAGGGTTTGCGTCGATAACGACGAGCTTGATGCTGCGTCCGATCTGTGGAGCAGCAAGGCCTACACCTTCGCTGTCGTACATTGCTTTGTACATGTCGACAATCAGCTCGCGCAATTCGTCGGTCATTTCAGCGATGGGCTCGGTGGCAGTGCGAAGCACCGGGTGGCCGTAGAGATATATTGGTAGTTTCATATTGTCTAATTATTATTGAATTCCGATTGTTGATATTGCCTGCTTTCGAGGTAGTCATTAAGAATAATGGTTGCCGACATTTCGTCAACGAGCGCTTTGTCGCGTCGCGCCATCTTTTTAAGTCCGCCGTCGAGCATAGCGCGGTGCGCCAAAACGGACGTAAACCGTTCGTCGAAACGCACAAATGGCATTTCGGGGAAGGCTTTTGTTAGTCGAGCTAAAGCAGGTTTAATGAAACGAGTAGACTCAGACGGGTCTCCGTGCATGTCTCGAGGCTCGCCGACAACAATGGCATCTACTGTTTCGTTTTCGAGATATTTGCGAAGAAAATCTTCAAGTTGGTGTGTGGCAACCGTACCAACACCGGAAGCAACAATGCGAAGAGTGTCGGTAGCTGCAATGCCGCAACGTTTGCGGCCAAAATCAATGGCTAATATGCGTCCCATATATGGTGCAAATTTACGAAATTTTCGTTGCATATCAAAATCATTAATATTCTGTAAGGCATACGCAATAAATCTGCGCAAAATGAGTTATTATATCGAACGACATAAAGTTATCGAAGATAAACGATGAAAAACACTGTCAAGTCAAGCGCATTAAGCGATGCTGCTTGAATACGCAACGCAATAAAATTGAGCTCCGAATTGCAATGAAATTGAGCGACGTGTTGTGATGATGGCGTTGATTGTGGTATAAAAAGTATCAAATTTGCCACGTTTCGCTTTTTTTCGTTAACTTTGCAGTCGTCATACGGTATAAATTAATAAAACGATTAACAGAATCATATGAAAGCATGTTTTATGGGGCTAGGGTACATAGGCTTACCCACAGCTATAACGGCTGCCATGCATGGCATAGAAGTTTTGGGCGTCGATGTGAATCCTGCAGTAGTAGAAAAGACTAATGCGGGCAAATTGCATATCGTCGAACCGGGGCTTGAAGAATGCTTGCGTCAGGTTATAGCGTCGGGCAGTTTGCGTGCGTCAACCACCCCGGAAACAGCTGATGCGTATTTCATTGTAGTTCCTACGCCATTTAAAGGTAACCACGAGCCGGATATTTCCTTCGTGGAGTCGGCAACACGCGCTGTGCTGCCGTATCTTAAAGATGGTGATTTATATGTGATTGAATCAACATCGCCTATCGGTACCACCGAGCGTATGGCTGATTTGATTTTTGAATTGCGCCCCGAGCTGAAAGGTAAACTTCACATTGCATATTGCCCCGAACGTGTGCTTCCGGGTAATGTGTTGTATGAGTTGGTTAATAACGACCGCGTTATTGGTGGTATTGATGAAGAATCAACTAATTGTGCAAAAGCATTTTATGGCACGTTTGTAAAAGGACAGTTGCACGCAACAAATGCGCGTACTGCCGAAATGTGTAAGCTCACAGAAAACTCGAGTCGTGATGTTCAAATAGCATTTGCCAACGAATTGTCGCTTATCTGCGATCGTGCCGGCATAAATGTTTGGGAACTCATAAATCTTGCCAATAAACATCCTCGCGTAAATATATTGCAGCCCGGTTGTGGCGTAGGCGGTCATTGCATAGCTGTCGACCCCTATTTTATCACATCGGCATATCCTGAAGAATCGCGCATTATTGCCGATGCGCGTGCTATCAATAATTATAAAGCCGATTGGTGCGCAGAAAAGGTTATAAACGCAATGTTGCGCTTTGAAATCGAGCACGGCCGCAAGCCTGTTGTTGCCATGATGGGCGTGGCGTTTAAGCCTGATATCGACGACTTGCGCGAAAGCCCTGCTAAGACTATCATTAGCAAGGTTTTACAAAGCGGCAACAACTCGCGTATACTTGTAGTAGAGCCCAATATTACCGAGCATCAAGTGTTTAAATTAACACCATATACCGAAGCATATGCCGAGGCCGATATAGCTGTATTCTTGACAGCCCACACTCCCTTCCGTACCTTGGAATGGGACGAGAATAAGGTTATACTTGACTTCTGTGGCATTTTTAAACGTTGATATGGCTATAGAAAAAGACAAAAGCGACGAACCGGTACGCGTTGATTTGCGAGGAGTGAAAGTGTATGCTTTCTCTGACCGTCAGCAACTTATCGATTACGCCGATCGTCGCAAAGGTATACTTGTAGCCGTTAATGCCGAGAAAATATTAAACGCTAACGACCTCACTCGCAGTATTATAAATAATAATATATCATATTGCGACGGTTCCGGAGCCGTTCTTGCCGTTCGACAGAAAGGCGAGGAGGCAGTGAAAATTGCCGGATGCGAATTGTGGTTGAGTATAGTCGAACGTTTTCACAGCACAAAGACTTTTTATATCATAGGCGGCAAGCCCGAGGTTAACGATGCTACTGTAGCAAAATTGCATCGGCAGTATCCCGACATAAAAATCGTAGGCTCGCATCATGGCTATCTTGACGGTGATGAAGGTCGTCAAGCGCTTATCGACGATGTTGTAGCCAAACAGCCCGATGTCGTTTTTGTAGCTATGGGCTCGCCTAAACAAGAAATATTGATGTCGGATATGTTGGCACGTCATAAAGCTATCTATCAAGGACTTGGTGGAAGTTTTGATGTGTATACCGGCACAGTGAAACGAGCCCCGAAATGGTGGATCGATCACAATGCCGAGTTTCTGTATCGCCTTATCCGTCAGCCCAAGCGCATTAAGCGCAATATAAAGTATGTAAAATTTGCCTGGTGGCTTCTTGCTCACCGGTTCTGATACAGCTTCATTTATGTTACCCATGAAAGTGATGACCGTTTTCGGAACGCGTCCCGAAGCTATAAAAATGGCGCCGTTAGTAAAGGCGTTTCAAGCTTGTCCCGAAAAATTTTCAACCATAGTATGCGTTACCGGTCAGCATCGTCAGATGCTCGATCAAGTGCTTCATTTATTTGATATTACGCCGGACTATGATTTGGATATAATGAAATCGGGTCAAGACTTGTATGACGTTACGACGCGAATTTTAACGGGTATGCGCGACGTTCTTAAGGAATGTCGTCCCGACGTGGTTCTCGTTCATGGCGACACCTCAACCAGCACTGCTGCCGCCCTCGCGGCTTTTTATGCTCAAATACCCGTAGGACACGTTGAGGCGGGGCTGCGTACCGGTGATATTTATTCTCCGTGGCCCGAAGAAATGAATCGTCGCATAACAGGACGTATCGCCACACATCATTTCGCTCCGACAGAAAAAGCTAAAGCTAATCTTCTTGCTGAAAATGTGGCAGAAGCTAATATCGCCGTGACGGGAAATACTGTTATTGATGCGTTGCATACCGTTGTGGATAAGGTAAATAGCAATTCCGAACTTGAAGAAGAATTGCGTTCGCTGATGCTTGAAGCCGGATATGATTGCTCGCGTCTTGACGGCGGTCGCCGTTTGGTGTTGATTACCGGACATCGTCGCGAAAATTTCGGCGATGGCTTTAAAAATATCTGCCAAGCTATAGCCGACTTAGCTCACCGATATCCCGATGTCGATTTCCTCTATCCGATGCATATGAACCCCAACGTTCGTCGTCCGATAGCCGAAATGTTTGACGGTACCGAACATCCTAACGTGTTTTTTATCGAGCCGTTGGAATATCTGCCCTTTGTCTTTATGATGAAGTGTAGCTACTTGATAATTACCGACAGCGGAGGTATTCAAGAAGAAGCACCGTCATTAGGAAAACCGGTGCTTGTAATGCGTGATGTAACCGAACGCCCCGAAGCTCTCGAGGCAGGAACGATACGTCTTGTAGGCACTGATCGTGATAGAATAGTTGCCGAAGCGGCGCGTTTCTTGGACGATGCTGATTACTATCGTAGCAATAGCCTTATTGCTAACCCTTATGGAGATGGCAAGGCTTGCGAACGTATACTCGAATATCTCGCAAAATTGTAAAAATACGCTTGAATTAACTTTAAAAAGCGTATAAGAATACAAGCGAGAGGTCTTTAACAATTTATAAAGTAAATATTATCGCGTATTTCGCGAGAAATGAGTAATTTTGCCCCGTTATGCAGGTAAAGCTCACCATTGACCGCGGCAATACCGCAATCAAGTGTGCCGCATGGGACGAAAGTGGCAGGTTGTTGCGCACCATAAAAGGTGACGAGAGCCTGCCTGCCGCAGATGTGGCTCGTGCTATGTTGCGAGAAATCGTAGGCAATCCCGATGCACATATCGATGCAATATCATGGTGCACCGTAGTAGCGTCAGACCACGCTGACGATGCAGCGTCGTTAGAAGCCTTGGATTGTGGTAATTGCATAGAGCTAACAGCGTCTCTAGAATTGCCCTTGACAGTGGCATACTTAACCCCGGCCACCCTCGGCGCCGATCGTTTGGCGGCAGCATTGGGTGCTATAGAGCTTGCCGGTGACCGCCGTCCCTTGCTCGTGTCGGATATAGGCACGGCAGTGACATACGACTATGTTGACGGAAACACCTATTTCGGCGGCAATATCGCCCCCGGCATAGAACTTCGATTGCGAGCTCTAGCCGCGTTTACAGACGCGCTCCCGGCAGTGTCTGTTAACGGCGGCGGAATACCACTATGGGGCCGCACGACCGCCGAAGCTATGCGCTCGGGTGCGGTGCGAGGTTTGGCGGCGGAGTTGGCTTACTATCACGGCGCTGCAGGTGGCGATGCATTGGCGGTTATTACCGGTGGATCGGCGGAACTGCTTGTTAATGAGAATATTCTCACTTTTGAATACATATACGACCCGTGCTTAGTGCATCGCGGTCTTTATAGCTTGATAAAAAATGAAAATTAAAACGACGGCAATACTTCTGGCACTAATCTTGCTCGGATGTCTTAGTTCAGCCGCCCAAAACGGCACAATGACCCCCTATTCGTCATATGGTTTGGGTGTTCTTCGCGACGGTGCAACATCGGCACAACGCGCTATGGGTGGCGTAGGTTATGCTATGTCTTCCGGCAGACAGATCAATGCAATGAACCCGGCGTCATATGCCGCTATCGACTCGTTGACTTTCCTCTTCGATATGGGTGTTAACGTGTCAGCCCTATGGCAAAACGAATCGCATGAAGACGGCAATAAGTTCGACCGCAACTTCAGCGGCGGGCTCGACTATGTAACAATGCAATTCCCTATAACAAAATATATGGGCGCATCGGTGGGTTTGGTTCCATTCTCGTCGGTAGGCTATTCGTTTGGTTCTGAGATTGATAATGGCGTAGATTCGCGTCAAGGCTCAGGTAGTATCAACGAATTTTACCTAGGCGTAGCCGTACGTCCGTTTGACGGTTTTTCTGTTGGTGTAAATGCAGCATATATGTTCGGTACAATTCTTAACGAAACCTATGCCGCCTTGTCGTCATCGCAGAGCGCTTTGTTCCAAAAGCAATTTGAAGTGCGCGACTACCGCTTTACTTTCGGCGTACAGTATGGTTTTGCCCCTGTTGCTAACGATCGATTGAATTTCGGTTTGGTATATACCCCCGGCAAAACATTGCTCGGCCATTCGCGCCAGGTATATTATGATACAGCCCTTGATAGTGAGCCTCAGTTCTCGGATGAACACTCATTGAAAAATAATTACAGTATTCCCGAAACATGGGGTGCAGGTGTTAGTTACACTTTCGACAAAAAATTGACAATGGAATTTGACTACACCTACCAACCGTGGAGCAAGGCAAAATATCGCACATTGGACGAAACAGTTGTTACCGATTATTATAGCGACCGTTCAAAATATGCTATCGGTATGCAGTACGTACCCAATCTTCGCGGCTCGTATCTAAAGCGTGTCAACTATCGAGTAGGTGCATTTTGGAGCGATGACTATTTAAAGATTCACGGCAACCAATTGCGCGAATATGGCGTTACTGCCGGTTTCGGTTTCCCCGTGCCTCAGTTTAAAACTATTGTCAATCTCGGTTTTGAATGGATGCACCGTCAGGCAAATCCCACTCCTCTGATAAAAGAAAACTATTTTACCGTAACTCTCGGTATTAACTTTAACGAGATGTGGTTCCGTCAGAGCAAGATATATTAATGCCCCAAACACGAATGCTTAAAGCATTACCTCTTGCCGTTATGGCCCTATGGGCTGTGGCGGCAGTGTTCGTTAGTTGTTCTCCCGAACAGAAACGCTATGTTCCCAACGTTGGTGACGGTTCTGCCACTCCGACGATGACCACCTCTGATGTGTCAACGCTTATTAGCGACTCCGGCTATACTCGCTATCACCTCAAAGCTCCGGTGTGGCAGATGTTTGAAGATGCCGAAGAGCCGTATTGGAAGTTCCCCGGCGGTTTGGACCTCGAACAATACGACCTCGAAATGAATCCTGTCGCTAATGTTGTGTGTGATTCGGCAATTTACTATTCGCGCAAAAAACTTTGGCAGCTTGATGGTAATGTTGTGATGGTTAATACCGATGCCGATTCATTCTTAACACAGCAACTTTTTTGGGATCAAACGGCTAAAGAAATTCGTTCGGACAGTTTTATTCATATCGTTCGCACAGATAGAATTATCGAAGGTTACGGTTTTGAGTCCGACCAATCGATGCGTTATTATTCAGTAAATCGTCCCACAGCGATTATTCCGGTAGATAATTATCGCCGAGGTCAAAGCAAAAAGGATAGTGTCGCAGTCGATACCACACCGGTAGCGTCGTCACCGCTAACCCCACGCCCCTTGAAGCCCCAATCAGACCGCCGCCGTCCGTCGGAACGTAAAGCTGTAGACAATACTGTCAACAACAATACAACAGATAATCCCGCTCAGTTAGACGATATAGAAAAAGTGTCGCTGAAGCGCGATGTAAAATAGTTCAATTGAAGAAATGTCATCATCTGACCCTGTTATATGGATTACCATAACATTGGTATCCTTAATTCTCTCCGGGCTCTTTTCCGGTGTAGAGATGGCTTTTGTTACATCTGATAGAGTTCGCGTTGAGCTTGATGTTAATCGCGGAGGCATTATCGGACGTATTATTAATTGCTTCTATTCTCATACCGAATTATTTATATCCACCATACTGGTAGGCAATAATATAGTTCTGGTAGTGTATGGTATGGGCGCGGCGGCGTTGATAGAACCGCTATTAGCGCAAGTGTGGAATAATGAGGCGTTTGTGTTGTTTGGACAGACTATTATTTCAACCTTGGTAATTTTGCTCACAGGCGAATTTTTGCCTAAAACGGTGTTTGGTATTAATCCGAACTCTTCGTTGAAAGTTATGGCATTGCCGATGAGCTTGTTCTATATCATCCTCTATCCTATATCATCTTTTACATCTTGGTTGTCGCGTATGCTTATGCGTATTGTCGGTGTTGAAGATAAGGATAAGCAAATTCATTTTATTTCTATCGGCGACCTTGGCGACTACATCGAAGAATCTATCGATGATATGGAAGAAAAGCAACAAGAAGTTGACAACGAAGTTAAAATTTTTCGCAAAGCTATCGACTTCTCAACCACGCACGTTCGTGATTGCATGATTCCGCGCAACGAAATTGTTGCCATAAATATCGAAACGGGCACTCGTGATCAACTTGTCGAAATGTTCACCGATACCGGCCGGTCGAAGATTATTGTGTATCGCGACGATATTGATACTATCATTGGCTATATTCATGTAAGTGAATTGTTCGACCCCACAGCTGATTGGAAAGAGCATATCAAACCGGTATTGTATACCCCCGAGAATTTGTTTGCCAATAAGATGATGCGTCGTTTGTTGCAACAGAAACGTTCTATCGCCATTGTAGTTGACGAATTCGGCGGTACTGCGGGAATGTTGACCCTTGAAGATTTGATGGAAGAAATATGCGGTAATATTGAAGACGAGCACGACAAATCGGGTCTTATAGCTCGAGAAGTAGAGCCAGGCGTTTATGAGTTTTCGGGCCGTTGTGAAATTGCCGACATTAACGAACGTTTCGGCCTTGAAATTCCTGAAGATGACGCATATCAAACCATAGCAGGTTATATACTACATAGCACCGGAGCTATCCCGGCGCAGGGTGAAGCCGTTATGATAGGTGTCGATAAATTCGATATTATAAAAAAATCGGCAAACCGACTTGAACTTATCCGCTTGTATCGCGCAGAACAGCAAACAGACGCAGAGTAAATTATGTCTATAGAATCGATTAAGCAACGTCTTAAGCCGTGGATGTTGCCTATTGCTATGGTGATAGGATTAATATTTCACGAGCCTATAAATGCACTTCAATTTTTGGTGCCATATTTAATATTTACCATGTTGTTGATAACCTTTTGTCGTGTACGTCCGGCAGATTTGTGTTTCGATAAGATGGTTTGGCGCTTGATGGCAGTGCAAATGTTCGGGTCTGTTGGGCTATTTTTCTGCTTGCAGCCTTTCAATTTACCTTTTGCTCAGGCGATGATGATATGTGTGCTGTGTCCGACGGCATGCGCAGCGCCTGTTGTGACAGGTATGCTTGGCGGAAGTATTGGGCGTGTTGCGAGTTATTCTATTGTAAGTAACTTATTGGCAGCAGTTTTGGCGCCTTTTATGTTTGTTATCGCCGGCGATGCCGAAATAGATTTTTGGCAAGAATTCGGTCGCATAGTATCGCACGTCGCTCCTATGATAGTGTTGCCGCTTGCACTGGCTTGGTTTATGTATTATTTTGCACCGCGAGCGCATAAGGTTGTAGTTGGCGCTCAGAAACTTACATATTATATGTGGGCGTTTTCATTGACTCTGGTCGTTGGTAAGTCGGTAAGCTTTATAATCTCCGAACCCGCGTCGGCAATAGGTTTGATGGTAGGAATGGCTGTGGGTGCATTTTTCTTGTGCTTAAGTCAATTTTGGATAGGCCGTCGTGTCGGAGCTAGTGTCGGTGATAAAGTGTCGGCAGCGCAAAGCCTTGGTCAAAAGAATACCATCCTTGCTATATGGATGGCAGTCAACTATATGGATCCGATATCATCGGTCGGTCCGGCTGCTTATGTCGCTTGGCAGAACGTTGTTAATTCTATGCAGTTGTTCTTTAAGATGCGTCGCGACTCAAAAGCGGCGTAAGATGCTAATTTAATACGAACGATTATGTCGAGTATGTTTGAATTTTTGATGGATTTGCCACTTTTTCAAGGCGTATCGCGCTCTAAATTGGCAGAAATTGTGGGATCGGCACGCTTGCATTTTCTTAAGTATCAACAAGGTGAAACGATAATAGAGTCCGGTGAGGTTTGTTCGAATCTTACTTTTATTATCAGTGGCAAAGCTCGTGTTAAAGCAGTAAATAAATGTGCTTCGTTTAGTATCGAACATACATTGTCAACTCCCACAGTCCTTGCGCTCGACTTTTTGTTTGGCAGACATACCGATAGTCCGTACTCGGTAGAAGCGGTGGATAATGTTTCGGTGCTGCGCATTTCAAAAAGTGATTATCTTGATATTTTGGAGTCGGATAGAGTGTTCTTGTTTAATTGTTTGAATGCTTTGTCTGCCGATGCGCAAAAGTCGATAGAAGAAGTTATGTCGCTGACTGATAGTGATGTTACTAAGCGTATTGCAATATTAGTTTCGACTCAGACGGTGGCTAATAGTACCGATATTATTATGCGATCTATCAACAGCACGCTTGCAAATGTTTTCGGTATAGAGCCTGCAAATTTTGAAAAATCGCTGTTGCCCCTAATCGAACAAGGGATTGTAGAATACGCTGATAATGTTTTGAAAATTAACGATAGAGCAGCGTTGATATCTTTGCTAAGCCGATAACGTTTATATAAATTCAATTATTTTTTATTAAAAGTCAACAATTCAAATTGTACGTTGTTATAGCAGTAAACAAATTAAACTGCATATGAAACGTACAGAATTGAATTATTTCGGACAAACGCGCTATTGGTGGATAGTACTGATAGTAGGAATAATGTTGATAATCGGAGGCTTTGCCTATTGGATGTTTCCGATTATGGGTTATGCCGTATCGTCGCTAATATTCGGATGGCTACTTATCGTCGCCGGAGTAATACAAGTGTGCGTTGCCGCCGGACCGAGGCATGGAGATGGTTGGGGTTGGTGGATTGCCGGTGGCGTTATTGATATGTTTGTCGGTTTTATGATGGTGCGTAGCGTGATGCTTTCAGAAATCGTTTTACCGTTCTTCCTCGCTATAATATTTATTTATTGGGGCATTGAGGCTTTTATAGGGTCGGCGGCAAAAAGTCGTGTAAGATATCGCTGGCTGGGTATTGTTAACGGTATCTTGTTGTGCTTGATAGGTTTTATGTTCCTCGAAGCCGGGTGGGTGAGTGATATGCTGATGGCTTCTTTCTTAACGTCCTTAGCTTTTATTTATTGGGGGTTTACGGTAGCTTTAGCGGCATATGAAATGAAACCGTATCGAAAAGATATGTAATCTAATAATCTCGCTATATATCATCCGACAATCGAGAAGGAAAAACTCTTGGTTGTCGGTTTGTAATTTCTGCTATAAAATTGTTAAATATGTCGGTTGTTGTGGATATTTTCGCTATTAATGCGTATCTTTGTCCAAATTAGACTAAACCAAATTCCCTGTGAGAGGTCTAATACGACAAACAACAATAAGAAAGGAATTTACCGATGAAAAAGATCACCATCACCCTCAGCCTATTACTGGCTCTCGCCGTGGCACACCCTGCCACTGTAAGTGCGCAGGACTACGACGATGATCTATATTACTCGCCTGCAAAAGCTGCTAAAGAAAAAGCTAAAAAGCAGGCAGAGGCTAATCGCAAAGCTCAGCAAACGCAATCGTCGTCAACAGCAACAACGCGGACATATGCGTCAACGTTAGCAGACTACGATGGTGCCGACACTTACACAACCACAGCTAATAAACCGCTTGAGATGGATGTCGATACTTACAATCGTCGTTCGGCTTCGGTGGACTCGTCGGCTTATGCGAAAAGCAGTTCTACTCCCGATTTTAATTACACTCGTCGAATCGAACGTTATCATAATCCTGAAGTGGTATCGGCTTCGGATGATAACGAATTGAAAGAATACTATTACGCTACCGAGCCGCAAGGTGATATTAGCGTTTACGTTATCAACACCATCGACCCTGCAACATATGCGTGGAATTATAATCCGTGGTCGATATGGTATTCGCCATATTCTTCGTGGTATTGGCCTTATAGTTACCGATATAGCCCATATTATTATAATTCGTGGGTATATGGTTGGGGCGATCCATGGTTCAATATAAGTTTCGGCTGGGGCTATCCTTATTACGGACCCGGATGGGGCTTCGGACCCTCATGGTGCTGGCATCCGCCTTATCACCCCGGTCCCGGTTATCATCCCGGATACCATCCCGGCGGAGGAGGCAATCACGGCTGGCGTCCTTCATCGTCAGGCGCTTCTCGTCCTCATGCTCACTCTTACGGCAGCGCATCATCAGCAAATCGTCGTCCCGGTAATTCGTGGGATTACGATCGTCCCGGCAATAGCACAACGACAACTCGCCCCGGAAGCAGTAGCGCTACGGTGCCCGGCAACTATCGTCCCTCGTCGCCCTCGTCAGGATCTTCGCGTCCTTCGAACAACTCAAGCCGTGGCAACGGGCGTTACAACTCGTCAAGCAGTTCAAGCTCATCGAGCAGCAGCTCGCGACGCAATAACAGTTCATCGTCAAATTCGTCGTATCGTTCGTCGAATTCCGGCCGTAGCGACAACAACTCAAGCTATAACAGTTCACGCGGCAGCAGTAGCAACCGAGGCTCCTTTGGCGGCGGTGGCGGCGGTCGTGGCGGCGGCGGTGGTCGCGGTCGAAGATAAGATAAAAAGTGCGTCTGCAATGGTAGACGTGCTTTTAATATTAGCTATATCAGAAAGTTATCATAAATTCTACGCATATGAAAACTCGCATACTCATGGCCCTCGCCGCCCTCGCTATCACAACGACAGCAACGGCACAATCAGCCATAGACGCATATAACCTCACCCCCACACAGCTCCGCGGCACAGCTCGCTTTATCGGTATGGGTGGTGCGTTCACTTCTCTCGGCGGTGATTTGACATCAATGTCGCAAAATCCTGCAGGTTTGGGTATTTATCGTCATAACGACATCGGTTTTACCTTTGATTTGAGTTTTAGAAACTATAAATCAACAACGAACACCGGAGACCAATCTGAAAACGAAACCCAACTCAAATTCGATAACTTCGGTTATGTAGGTGCCATAAAACTTGATGGTGCTATGGGATTTATGCAGTGGGGTGTTGGATATAACCGCCTTGCAAGTTTTGATAGAATAACATCGGGCTATAATCGACCTATCGGCACATCGCTATCAAATTACATCGCCGGATATACTGACGGTGTGTCATCGGGCAATTTGCTTGATGACGGCTCGTCGTACGACCCTTATTTCAATTCTTCGGAAGATTGGTTGTCGATTATTGCGTATAACGGCTTCATGATTAATAATATAGGCAATTCCAACACGCAATATGCCGGACTTTATCAAGATGGAACGGTAAGCGATGCGTTGTATAACTATCGCGAACGCGGTTATACCGACGAATATAATTTTACAGTAGCCGGAAATGTTTCAGACGTGGTTTATTGGGGCTTCGGTGTCGGCGTTGTAGACCTTAATTATAGTCGCGAAGGATATTACTCTGAAAGCATGAGTAATGCATTGGTATACAGCCGCAAAAACGATCGTCTCGTTAATGGTAAAGCCGAATATGGATTGTATAACAACCAATATATCACCGGCTCGGGAGCAAATATTAAGTTGGGTCTTATTCTTCGCCCTGTTGATATGCTCCGTATCGGTGTTGCCGTTCATACGCCGACATGGTTGAAACTCGACCATACCGGATATGCCGATTTGGATTATGACTATACCACCTCAGACGAAACAAGCGATCGTCCCGCAAATTCAGGCACGGCATCAACACCGTACTTTGAATACTCTTCACGCCTTTCGACACCGTGGCGTTTTATGCTAGGTGCTTCGGTAACAATAGGTTCGTCAGCGATTGTGAGTGTGGACTACGAACGGGTCGCTTACAATGATATGTCGATGAAACAGCAGAAATATACCAAGGACGGATATTTCCTCGGCGGTTTTACCGATAACAAATTGGCGAATGCTGATATTAAAGACTATTTTAAAGCGTCAAATATAGTACGCGTCGGTGCTGAATATCGTATTAACCGCAGTTTTAGTGTACGTGCCGGTTATAACTACCAGTCAACCAACGTACAAGATGCCGCCGCGAATACTACCGGTTCGATGCAGATTTACACCTCAGGAACGGATGCGTCATATCGTTTTGATAATGATACACAAAATATTTGTCTCGGTTTCGGCTATCGTTACAAATCATGGTATCTCGACGTGGCATATCAGCACACTCGTCAATCTGCAACATATCACGCCTTTACACCTTTCGACGGCACGCCGACACCTTCGGCTGATATTACAGACACGAATAACAATGTTGTAGTATCTACAGGTTTCAGATTCTAAGACAATAAAAAATAATAGCGGACGTCGTTTCGACGTCCGTTTTTTTATTGACTGAAAGCTAATTGTGTGATTAAAAATTGCTATCTTTGCATGATGAACCCACGCGAACTTAAAATATCAGACTATAATTACGCTCTTCCAGATGAGCGTATAGCGCGTCATCCTCTAGCTCAACGCGATGCTTGCCGTTTGCTTGTTAGTGATGGCGATAATATTAATGATCATATTTTCAGTGAATTACCAACCTTGCTTCCTTCAGATGCGATGTTGGTATGTAATAACACACGAGTTATAAACGCCCGTTTGCGATTCACAAAGACGACAGGAGCGATGATAGAAATTTTCTGTCTGGAGCCAGCCGAGCCTCGTGATTATGCAACAGCATTTGCTACCCGTGGCAAATGCGCATGGTATTGCCTTGTCGGTAATGCCAAGCGATGGAAAGAAGGCGCGTTAACGCTCGAGGTGGATACTGTTTCCGGCAAAACAACTTTGGCTGCAACGTATGCTAATAAAGAAGTTGCCGCCGACGGTTCGCGTACTATTGTTTTTGAATGGGATAATTCTGCGGTGAGCTTTGCCGATATAATAGCCGCTATTGGCGAAATACCTATTCCGCCATATTTGTGCCGCAAGTCTGAAGAGTGCGACTCTGTAGATTATCAAACGGTATACAGTCATATCGATGGCTCTGTAGCCGCACCTACGGCAGGATTGCATTTTACTCCGGCGTTGCTCGATACATTGCGCAGCAAAGGTATTGCAATCCGCGAGGTTACGTTGCACGTTGGCGCCGGTACGTTCCGCCCTGTTAAGTCTGAAACCATTGGCGAGCATGATATGCATAGCGAGTTTATTGCCGTTTCGCGCGATTTTATCGAAGAACTAGCAGCGACAGTAGGGCAGCGACAGATCGTTGCTGTCGGCACAACGAGTGTGCGTACCATCGAAAGCTTGTACCATGCCGGATGTCTTATCGCACAAGGTCGTTGGACCGGCGAAGTGCCGCAGTGGGCGCCTTACGAAATGGACGCTGACGATGTTATGTCGCCCCAAGATGCCTTGATGGCTATCGTGGATATGCTTAAGGCGGAAAATGAGACAACATTTATTGCCCGTACTCGCATTATTATTGCACCGGGATATGTTTATCGTATTGTCGATAAGATGGTTACGAATTTCCATCAGCCGTCATCGACATTATTGTTGCTCGTTAGTGCATTTATCGGCGATGGATGGCGAAAGATTTACTCTCATGCCCTCGATGCCGGATATCGTTTCTTATCTTATGGCGATGCGTGTCTTTTTACGCGCAAGGCTTTAGATTAATTTTATATACCGAACACCCATGGCAGAATACCCCTTGCTCGACCGCCTCGATGGTATAGAGGCACGTTTTGAAGAAGTATCCACACTCATTACCGACCCGTCGGTAATTGCCGATATGAAGCGTTATGTGCGCTTGACAAAGGAATATAAAGACCTTGAGCGCTTGACCGGCTTGACACGTCG
The DNA here is from genome assembly GCA_964518705.1 of uncultured Bacteroides sp. Classification (GTDB taxonomy): domain Bacteria; phylum Bacteroidota; class Bacteroidia; order Bacteroidales; family Muribaculaceae; genus CAG-873. The sequence goes on along the minus strand of CAZFGV010000008.1, from coordinate 63,781 downwards.
TTATCGTTCGTTAATCGATAATATCGAAGAGGCCCGAATGCTCATCGCCGACGAAACAGATGCCGAGATGCGTGCTATGGCGCGAGAACAGCTTGACGCCGCTAATGAAGAATTGCCAAAACTTGAAGAAGATATTAAATTGCAATTAGTGCCGTCAGACCCTGAAGATGCTAAAAATGCCATCGTCGAAATTCGTGGCGGTACCGGCGGCGATGAAGCCGCTCTCTTTGCCGGCGATTTGTGCAAGATGTATATCAAATATTGCGAGTCGCGAGGCTGGAGCGTTGCTATCACCTCGGCAAGCGAAGGTGCTGCTGGGGGATATAAGGAAGTTGTCCTTTCTGTTACCGGAGAGGGCGTTTACGGCGTGTTGAAATATGAAAGCGGTGTTCACCGTGTTCAACGTGTGCCGGCAACAGAAACACAAGGCCGTGTGCATACATCGGCAGCGACAGTTGCTGTGCTGCCCGAAGCCGAGGAGTTTGATGTTGAAATAAACGAAGGCGAAATCAAATGGGATACCTTCCGCTCCGGTGGTGCTGGTGGTCAGAACGTCAACAAGGTCGAATCCGGCGTGCGTTTGCGATATATGTGGCGCAATCCTTTGACGGGCGTTAGCGAAGAAATTCTTATCGAATGTACCGAAACGCGCGACCAGCCAAAGAATAAGGAACGTGCGTTGAGTCGTTTGCGTACTTTTATTTACGATAAAGAACATCAAAAATATATCGATGATATAGCGTCACGCCGCAAAACGCTTGTAAGCACCGGCGACCGCTCGGCAAAGATTCGTACTTACAACTATCCTCAAGGGCGTATCACAGATCATCGTATCAATTACACCATATATAATTTGGCAGCTTTTGTCGATGGCGATATACAAGATGTTATCGATCAATTGACTATTGCGGAAAATGCCGAGAAACTCAAAGCCGCCGAACTTTAATAGAATAATTAATCAAAAGTATATGAAACGTACTGAATTAGTCGAACAAATCTTCGAAAAAGGAACGTTCCTTTGTGTCGGTCTCGACCCTGATATTAAGAAAATACCGAGCTGCATCGAAGGCACTCCCGGCGAACGTATAGCAACATTCTGCAAGAACATTGCCGATGCGACAGCACCTTACTGCGTTGCCTATAAGCCCAATACCGCATTCTTTGAAAGCCTTGGCACAGAAGGCTGGCAAGCGTTGGCGGATGTTGTAGCTCATATTCGTGCAAACCATCCCAACCACCTTATCATTGCCGATGCTAAGCGTGGTGATATTGGCAACACTGCAGCTCTTTATGCTCGCACTTTCTTCGAAACTCTTGATTGTGACGCCGTTACTCTTAACCCCTATATGGGTCAAGATTCAGTAGCACCCTTCTTGGCATATGCTGACCGTTGGAGCATCGTGCTTGCGCTTACATCAAATGCTTCGGCAGAAGACTTCGAAACCGTGGTTGATGGCAAGGGCGTAGCTCTTTACGAACGCGTTATTCGTCGTTCACGTCATTGGGGTTCGCCGATCAATATGATGTATGTTGTAGGCGCAACACAAGCAGAACACCTCGAAAAGATTCGCGAACTCGCACCTCGTCATTTCTTGCTCGTTCCCGGCGTCGGAGCTCAGGGCGGTAGCCTTGAAGACGTTGCGCGTGCAGGGCTGATCGACGAATGTGGCTTGCTTGTAAACAGCTCTCGTGGTATTATCTACGCTTCTAATGGCGAAGACTATGCCGAAGCAGCAGAAAAAGCAGCATCAACATTGCGTGACCAAATGGCGGAGTTGTTGCAAAAGTATATCGCTCACTAAAATATATTTCAACGACAATAGTCTACCTCTGTGTGGCTATTGTCGTTGTTCTTTAATGCCTTTCAAAAGAGTGAAATGCATTTTTTGAAGAAAAAACGCAAAAAAACGCATAAAAATTTGCACAGTATAAAAAAAGTGCGTAACTTTGCACCGCAAAAGGGAAATAACCCGAAGCAATGACTCCGTAGCTCAGTTGGTAGAGCAACTGACTCTTAATCAGTGGGTCGAGAGTTCGAGCCTCTCCGGGGTCACAAAATCGCAATTAGCTTAAATGCTGATTGCGATTTTTTTGTTTGTACATTTGTGTTTCGATGTAAAGCGCGGCTGGTGGCGTAATACCAAATATTGTTTGTAACTTTGCAGGCATGAAACTGAAAGGATATCTCTTGGCTGCATTGGCAGCGGCTACTTATGGTACAAATCCGGCTTTTGCCGTTCCTCTTTATGAGCAAGGAATGAATGCAAACTCTGTTTTATTATTTCGTTACATTTTGAGTTTGCCCATTCTTGCCATGATGCTTGCGTATCGTCGTCGTTCGTTCGAAATCGAGCGCAAACAAATTGTGCCTGTTGCCGTGCTTGGTATTATGATGGCTATATCTTCGCTCGGATTGTATGAGTCGTATAACTATATGAATTCCGGTATAGCGTCGACTTTGCTTTTCATTTATCCGATACTTGTGGCTGTGTTAATGACTTTCTTTTTTCATGAACGTTTTCGCAGCACGACGGCTATCTGTCTGGTGATTATGGGAATAGGCTTGGCTATGCTAATGCGGTCGGAGAACGGGTTCTCGCTGAGTCTGATCGGTTGTTTGTTCGTTTTTATTTCTGCGCTCACTTATGCTCTTTATTTGGTGATGACAAATGTAGCGAAGTCGATAAAGAGTATTCCGACGTTGAAATTGCTGCTCTATCAGTTGTTGTTCGGAAGTCTTATTTTTGTAATGTTGGTTGGACTTGGTCAGCCATTAACACTACCGGCACAACCATCAGGCTGGTTGAATCTCATTGCACTCGCCACATTGCCGACAGTAGTATCATTATGGTGTACAACAATAGCTATAAAGAGTATCGGCTCGACACCAACAGCAATTTTCGGCGCCCTCGAACCCGTAACGGCGGTCATTTTGAGTGTAATTGTTTTGGATCAAAGTATCACACTGCGTGAAATCGGTGGAGGAGCACTTATTGTGCTCGCAACATCTATGGTTGTCGCTGCTGATAGCATCGACAAAGTGCTTCTTCGCACTCGCCGTATGTTTCCATCACTTCGAAGAAAACAATAATCAAATTCGATCGATACATTTTTTTGGGGGAATGGTTGCATGAGACGATAAAAAATCGGCTGTCGGAGAGGATCCGGCAGCCGATTGTTTTTGTTTGTTGTTGTAGATTATTTTACAAATTTGAGGGTTGCTACGTCGGCACCGCTAACTGCTTTAGCAATGTAAGCGCCTGCGCTGAGGGCTGAGAGATCGAGGCTTTGTCCTTCGCCTTGAGCTACAACAGTGCCGTCAAGAGCATATACTGTAATGGTAGCGTCGGCGTTTGATGAGAGAGTTTCACCGTCGAACTGAAGTTCGACATCGGTTTGAGCCAAAACATCTTCAACACCTGCAGCTTTGTCGGCAGAGCCATAAATGCCAATGTTGTCGAGCACGAGAGCAAGGCCGTCTTCTGTTTTGAGGTGGAATGCGATGTAAATATCTTTTCCTGCGTATGCTTCTAACGAAACGCCGCGAGTCTTGGCATATTCGTTTTCGCCTGTAACAGTGAGGATGTTGGTGTAGTTATACCAAACGTCGTCAGATGTTGAAACTTCGATATTGTATTTTTCGTAGTTTACCGTGCTGAAAGAGCTGCTATCCCAAACGAGGTGACAAGCGTCATCGTTAATATGCATTTTGGGAAGAACGAGGTATCTGTCTGCGCTGCGAGTATTGTCAGTGAACCATGTGCAAAGTAGGAGCACGCCTGTTTGGTAAAGGTAGTGATCTTGCACTTCGGCGAAACCGACACCTTCTTCGTCGAATTGCTCAAGAGCGCCGGGGGCTAATGTTGCGCTATCTTCTACGCGATAAGTTAAATCTTCGGGGAAAGAGATGTCTTCGAATGTGTAAAGGAGAGCGGGGTCTTGTTCGATAACAACAATTTCCATTTCGGTGCTATTGTTGTCAACGTTTGAGTCGTTTTCGGTAATTGCTTCGACTTTGATAGTGTGTTTGCCGTGAGCCAAACCTGCGAGAGCGTTTTCGAACCGGAATTCCTTATTCTCCATGAAACCGATTCGGGCATTTACAGATTGAGCGAGAATGCCGTCAATGTAAAGGGAAACGGTAGCATTAGCATCAGCTACGCTTACGTTTTTCACAAATGTGACAACGTCGCGATGGTTAGCAGGACGGAGGTAAGCATACGGTTCGGTAAATTCGCCGGCAACGAGGTCGAAGGTGTTGGAATCTACGGTTTCGATGCTTAAATCGTCAATGATCATCCAGTTTTCATCAGCATCGCTGAAAGCGTAGAAGCCGACAAAAATCTTTTGAGCAGTAGGCACTTTGAAAATGCTAATAGACTCTTTGAATGAGTCGTTAGTCATCGGATTAATTTCGCAGATGACATTAGTCATAGCATCGGGAGTCGGATCAGTACCCCAGCATACTCGTAAACGTTCGGTGTGGTTAGTGGTGGCAGTATACCAGAATCGAAGTAAATAATCGCCGGCTTCGACATTTAGCGGGTCAATGAAGAACCAGTCGTCGGCAGCATTTTCCTTATCGTAATTGTAAGCGATGTACCCGGAACCTGTGCGTGAGAATATAGAGAAGAAGCTATTTACGTCCACAGACCAATCGCCATCGTCTTTGTTGAGGTTTAAGTATGAGAAGTTTGATGTGTCGTCATCAGGTTCGAAGCCTGTTTTGTAAGGAATACCGGCAGGAGCGATATGACGAACGACAACAGAGCTAGCGTCGTTTTCCGGCATTACGTCGTTTGCATCGACGGTGTAAGCCTTGATTGCGTATTTTTCTCGCGGAGTAGAGCAGTCGGCTTTGGTGGTGAAGGTATATTCAATAGTTTGTCCGGCGGCGATAGTCGCTGCGGAATGTTCGACAACGGGAGTGCCGTCGTTGATGGTGTAAGCAATGTCAAAACCGTTAACGTCTGAAGTTGCGTAGTTTGTTACTTTAACAACAACAGTTTCACTGCCTAAATTTTCGCCGGATTCGGGCGATACAATTTCAGATACACCAAGGTCAACAGGATTTGTTACCGCCTTGACTTCGAAATAGTTGAGATATAAACGGAATTTGTTGGGCTGAGAAACGGCGTGGAAGCCAATGTTCACTTTGTCTCCGGCAGTTAATGACGCGATGAAATATCCGGCATTAGGAGAGCCGTTGATATAAGCGTTTTCGTAACCCTTTGTTGACATTGCACTAACAGAAGCGCCTTTGCCATACCACACTTCGATGGCTTCGCCATACGATGAACCTGTGCAGTTGAATCTAACGAGATAAGTGCCGGTTTCGGGAACGGTTATTTCGGGTGAGAATAGCCAGTCGTCGGCAACGTTAGTGCTGTGGTATGAGTAGAACACTCGCGAAGGTATCGCTGAGGCGTCGAAGCCCCATGTTTTTTCGTCGTTGTTGGCATCGACGCAAGTCCATGCGGCGAAGTCGGTTTGTGAGAATGTTCCTGTATCGGAGAAATCAACAGACATAATCGGGTCTGCAGCCATTGCGGTCTGGAAGGCGGCTAAGAGCCCGGCAGCAAATAGGGTAAAGTTTCTCATTTGCAATAAATTTGGTTAGTTAGATAGGCAATACACTCATTAAATGCTTTCAAAATGTCAGTTTGTACTGATATTTTATCTTATGCATTGCAAAATTATGCTATTCTTTTTAAATATCCAAACATTTGTTTGAAAAATGCGAAAATAGCAACAAAAAAAATCCATAGCTCAATATGCAGGGCTATGGATTATATTTTTGGTTGTTGTTGAATTAGTATCCTTTTCGGTATTTATCGTTCGGCGATGTTGTTTCTTCGAGGATGCTTAAATAACTATTGTATCGTGTTTCAGCGATTAAATGTTCATCAACAGCATCACGCACAGCGCAACCGGGTTCGTGAGTGTGTGTGCAGTTATCGAATCGGCAATTTTCGGACACTTTGAAAATGTCGCGGAAATAGTGGCTTACTTGTTCGCGTTCAAAGTCATAAACCCCAAAACCGCGCACACCGGGAGTGTCAATAATGTCGCCGCCGTCGGGGAGGGTATACATTTCTGAGAATGTCGTGGTGTGCATGCCGGTGTCGTGAACAGCCGATATTTCTGCTGTCTTGAGGTCAAGCCCGGGAATGAGCGAATTGATGAGAGTGGTTTTACCAACGCCGGAGTTGCCGGACAAAAGAGTAATTTTACCGTTCAACACTTTTCGCAACTCGTCAAGTCCTTCGCCTGTTTTAGCAGATACGGCAATTGCACGGTAGCCTACAGTGTTATATAAGTGAATAGCAGCTTCCAAGAATGCTTGGTCGTCGGGATCGGCTTGTAGTAAGTCTGATTTATTAAACACCAATACTGCTTCAACGCCATAAGCTTCAGCCGTGGCAAGAAAACGGTCGATGAAAGTGAATGATGTCGGTGGGTGCACAAGAGTTGCAACGAGCATAGCGCAGTCGACATTAGCAGCGATTATATGAGCCGCTTTTGACAAATTGCTGGCGCGACGAATGATATAATTTCGTCTATCGACCACCTCTTCAATGTATGCCGTACCATCGGGCCCGGGCTCAGACAAACGCACATGATCGCCGACAGCTACGGGGTTTGTGGTGCGGATGCCTTTTATTCGAAAATTACCTTTGACAAGGCATTTTACTTCGTTTCCGTCGCTACTGCGGCCCACGTAGCTAGAGCCGGTATTTCGTATGATTGTATAGATATCATTCATGACCCCAAAGTTACGAATTTAATGCCAAATAATAAATAACTAAAATCACTCAAAAAGATGTTGAAGCAAAATAGCGTCGACATAAGATTTACCGCATCGATGCCACGATCGTAGCTTGCCGCTAGCCTTAAAGCCGACATTGCGAAACAAAGCCATAGATTCGTTATTTTCTACCGCCACGATTGCTGCCAGTTGGTGCAGACGCAAAATATTTGCGCAGAAGGGCATTAATAATCTCAAAGCTTCGGATCCGCATCCTTTACCGCGCCAGGTTGGGATAATACCAATTCCGACAAAAGCTCTCGCATCGTTAGGGGCGTAGTCGGTAACGTCGACAGCGCCGATAGCCTCGTTAGTGGCATTGTCGACAATAACGAGTCTCAATTGTCGTTCGGCGTGAAAATCGCCGCTGTAGTTTTGTAAATAATTCCACAATTGTTGCCGACTTATTGGCGATGTCGTTGAGGTGTATTGGCTGCAAGAAGGGTCATTTTCAAGCAGATACATCATATCCAAGTCCGCTGGTTCCGGAGCTCTTAAGCTAACTATCGCCCCTTGCAACGATGTTCCTAACTGATTCATTATTAAAATTCAAAAGGTGTTCGCGCCATTAAAGAACGAGCCAGAGTCGCCTCGTCGGTATATTCAAGTTCATTACCCACCGATACACCTCGTGCCAGTTGAGTTACTTTAACAGCCGGCGCGCGGCGCTGTAGCAAGCGATAAATATAGAAATTTGTTGTGTCGGCGTCTACAGTAGCTCCGGTGGCAAGAATTACTTCTTTGATATTACCGCCCTCGGCGCGTTCTATTAGAGATTGAATTTGTAACACATCCGGACCGATTCCTTCAATTGGCGAAATAAGTCCGCCCAAAACGTGGTAAAGCCCTGTGTATTGCCTTGTGTTTTCGATAATCATAACATCTTTGACATTCTCGACCACGCAGACAGTAGTTCTGATACGTCTTTCGGAAGCACAAATAGGACAAACGGCATCGTCGTCGCTAATGTTATGGCACACAGGACAATACCTTATATCGGTACGCAAGCGCGAAATAGCGTCGGCAATAGTAATTGTCTCCGATACATCGCGTCGTAACAGGTGCATAGCATAACGTAACGCGGTCTTACGTCCAACGCCGGGTAGACGTGATAACGCTGACACTGCATTCTCTAACAGCACCGATGTAAATTCTTGTTCCATGACTGCGAATTTAGTCAATTTCACACAATATAACAAACTGATATAGTTAAAATCGGTCGTTTTGTCTGTAATATTGCCGTTTTGGTCGAAAACTCAGACTTTTATGCCAAAAAACATTGTGTATTGGGTAGATTATATCTAATTTTGCCCATAATAATAATTTGATTTTTACGCCTCATTTGTGAGTTGCCATGAAATAATAATTATGAGAATAATAACATTATTAACTGCTTTTGCAGTAGGACTTGTGCCGGCTATCGCACAGAATGATACTCCGGCATTATCTCTTGACCAATGTTTGAGTATAGCATTGAGTCAAAACCCGACAATAAAAGTTGCCGACATGGAAGTTTCACGTGTCGACTATTCTAAAAAAGAAGTAATCGGCCAGTTGCTCCCCACTATAGATTTTAGTGGCACTTATAGCCGAACCCTCGAAAAGCAAGTCATGTATATGAACATGGACGGCTTTGGCGGCATGGGCGGCGGTGATGATGCCGAGCACCCCGAAAGTAGAGGTTCGTCAGGACAGCAGACGGGCATTAAAATGGGCCGTGACAATAGTTGGTCTTTAGGTTTCCAAGCGTCTATGCCCATCATAGCTCCTCAACTATGGAAAAGCCTTTCTATTAGCGACAGCCAAATTATGCGCAACCTAGAGTCGGCAAATAAAAGCCGTCAAGAGCTTGTAAATCAAGTAAAAAATGCATATTACACCTTGCTCCTTGCCGAAGACTCTCGCAAGACTATCCAAGAGAGCTACGACATGGCTGCGCTTACTCATGAAACGTATTCCAAGAAATATGAGCTCGGAGCAGCGTCAGACTATGATGTTTTGCGCACTTCAGTGGCGATGAAGAATGTCGAGCCCGAAATTATTCAAGCTGATATAGCAATTAAACAAGCGCGTTTGCAGTTGCAAATTCTTATGGGTGTTGATGCGTCGTTTAATTTTACAACAACCTCAACGCTATCTGATTACGAATCAACAATGTATGGCGAAACCCTTGCCATCACCGGCGACTATAGCAATAATGCGGATTTGCGATTGCTCGACATCGATGCCAAAGTTCTCGATCAAACGGTAACTTTGCGTAAGTTGGCATACACCCCTACGGTGGCTCTAACAGCAAATTACAATTGGACCGCGATGAACGACGGCTCGCCGTTTAAAAACCTTATGTGGAACCCGTATTCATCGATAGGTGTTAGTTTCTCGCTTCCAATTTTCAGTGGCGGACAGCGTTATAGTAGCCTAAAACAAGCCAAAATACAGGCAGCAGAACTTAAGTTGCAGCGCGAAAATCTCGAACGTACCGTTTCGATGCAAGTAGCTCTTGCTATTGATAACATTCAAATGAATGTCAAGCAAATAGCATCAAGCAGTGAAAGCGTCCGCCAAGCCGATCGCGCTCACTCTATTATGGAGAAAAGCTTTGAAATCGGTGCTGCTAGCTATCTCGACCTTCGTGATAGTGAACTTGCACTAACTCAAGCTAGATTAGCTTATTACCAATCTATTTTTAACTATCTTGTAGCACAAAGTCAACTTGAATTGCTACTTGGTAATGCTCCTATTGATAAATATTCTGAAAAATAAATACGACAATGAAATATACAATTCCCGCAATGGCATTAAGCCTTGCTATTATATCAAGCGGTTGTTCGAAAGAAGAAAAAGCAATAGTAGTCGAAGAGCTTCCTATTGTTACCACCGGAGTTGCTCACCGCTATAGTGTGCCTCAACATAAGGACTATACCGCAACAGTAGAAGCCGAAAATATCAACAATATCGCGCCGGCGCAAGCTAATCGTATTAAGCGTATTAACGTAGAAGTAGGCGATGCTGTGCGAGCAGGACAAGAACTTGTTGTGCTAGACTCTAGTAATATCGATCAAATAAAAATCAACCTCGATCAAATCGAGCGCGAATATAATCGAGCCGTAAAACTATTAGAAATCGGAGCCGGCACACAGCAGGCTGTCGATCAGCTCAAAGCGCAACTTGACGCAGCACGCTCGCAATATACTAATATGCTCGAAAATACCGTGCTTTTGTCACCTGTTACCGGCGTCGTTACCGCTCGCAATTACGATCCGGGCGATATGACAGGCGCTCAGCCGGTTCTTACTGTGGGACAGCTTACTCCCGTTGTGAAAGTTATGATCAACGTAAGCGAAAACGACCTCACACTCATTAAAAACGGTATGCCCGTTAATGTAGCTTTTGATGCTTTCGCCGGTGAAACATTCGAAGGAAAGATAGCTCGCATATATCCTACAATCGACACCGCCACTCGCACATTCCAAGTTGAAGTTCGCATCGCCAATGCCAACGCGCGTATTAAGCCCGGTATGTTTGCTCGTGTAAGCCTCGATATGGGCGAAATCGAAAATGTTGTTGTTCCAGACCGTGCTATCGTAAAACAAAGCGGCTCAGGAAATAAATATGTATATGTTCTCCATGGCGACCGCGTAAGCTATAAGCGTGTAGAACTCGGCCAACGCCTTGATGACCGTTACGAATTGCTCAGTGGCATCGAAGACGGAGACACCGTTGTTATATCCGGTCAATCTCGTCTCGCCGACGGTGTGCAAGTCGAAGTGCAAATCCATGAATAATAAGTTCAACCCTATTATACTTTTTATCAATGAGCTTATATGGTAACGCGGTAAAACGTCCTATTATGACCACCCTCTGTTTCGTAGCGGTGGTGATTTTAGGTCTGTTCTCCCTTCAGAAACTTCCTATCGATCTATATCCCGACGTAGAAACAAATACCATCATGGTGATGACTACGTATTCGGGCGCGAGTGCACAAGATATAGAACAAAACGTTACACGTCCGCTAGAGAATGTGCTAAACTCCGTTAGCGACCTTAAGCATATCACCTCCAAGAGCCGTGAGAACATTTCTGTTATCACTCTTGAATTTGAATACGGCAACGATATTGACGTTCTAACCAATGACGTTCGCGATAAACTAGATATGGTATCGTCAGCACTTCCCGACGATGCCGAATCGCCCGTCATTTTCAAATTCTCGTCCGACATGATTCCTATTTTGCTCTTGCAGGTACAAGCCTCCGAGAGTATGCCGGGCTTATATAAAATTCTCGACGATGCCGTTGCCAATCCCTTGGCACGTATTTCCGGCGTCGGTTCTGTGTCGATTTCAGGTGCTCCGAAACGTGAAATACATGTGTATGTCGACCCGGCGCGTCTCGAAGCGTATAATTTGAGTGTCGAAACTATAGGTAGCCTTATCGGTGCTGAAAACCGCAATATCCCCGGCGGTTCGTTTGATATAGGCTCGGACACATATTCATTGCGCGTTCAAGGCGAATTCAAAGCCGCCGAAGAAATGGGAAAAATTGTTGTTGGCGTGCACAACGGCAAAACGGTATACCTCAGCGATGTTGCTCGCATTGATGACTCTCTTGAGGAACGAACACAAGAAACATACAACAATGGCGAACAAGGTGCTATGATTGTTATTCAGAAACAGAGTGGCGCCAACTCGGTAAACATTTCTAATAAAGTGCTAGAAATGTTGCCAAATTTGCAGAAACGTTTGCCATCGGATGTTCATCTCGGCGTTATTGTTGACACGTCAGATAACATTCGTAACACTATCGACTCGCTTGTCGAAACGGTGATGTATGCGCTCTTGTTTGTGATTATCGTGGTGTTCTTCTTCCTCGGCCGTTGGCGTGCTACTTTGATTATCACAATAACAATTCCTATTTCGCTAATCGCTTCGTTTATATATCTTTACGCAACCGGAAATACGTTGAATATAATTTCGCTGTCGGCGCTATCTATTTCTATCGGTATGGTTGTTGACGATGCAATTGTTGTTCTAGAAAATGTTACGACGCATATAGAACGAGGTTCCGATCCGAAACAAGCAGCCGTTCACGGCACTAACGAAGTTGCGATATCGGTAATAGCTTCAACACTAACGCTTATCGCTGTATTCTTCCCGTTGACACTTGTTTCCGGTATGTCGGGCGTACTATTCCGCCAGCTCGGTTGGATGGTATGTATTATGATGGTTATTTCGACAATATGTGCGCTATCGCTCACTCCTATGATGTGTAGCTTGCTATTGCGTCGAAATATCACTCACGGTAAAATTTATACATTGTTCTTTACCCCGATAAGTCGCGGGCTCGATGCTTTCGACAGATTCTATGGCAGACTCCTTGCTTGGGTTGTTTCGCACAAGCTCATTACAGTCGTTATCTGTATGGGTATATTCTTGAGTTCTCTTGTGCTTGTTAAGCATGTAGGTACAGAATTCTTCCCAACATCCGATGATGCTCGTATGCGTGTGAGCCTTGAATTGCCTATCGGTACACGTGTGGAAATCGCCAAAGAAACAACCAACCGCCTCGTTGATTTGTGGCGAGAAAAATATCCCGAAATCGAGGTTATAAACTACACTACCGGTACGGCGTCGAGTGATAATACCTACGCATCACTTAACGATAACGGTCCGCACATTGTATCTATGAACGTGCGCTTAAGTGACCCCGGTGATCGCGACCGTTCTGTTACAGAAATTGCGGCATCAATGCGTAAAGATTTGCGCCAATTCCCGGAATATAAGAAAGCGCAGGTATCTACCGGTGGTATGGGTATGGGTGGCCAAAGTACTATTGACTACGAAATTTATGGCTACGACTTTACCGAAACCGACTCTGTTGCACGCCAATTGCAAGCAATTTTACGCGGTATCCCCGGTGCGGCGGACGTTATCATTTCTCGTGCCGATTATCAGCCGGAATACCAAGTGGATTTCGATAGAGAGAAACTCGCGTTGTATGGTTTGAACTTGTCAACAGCAGCAAATGCTTTGCGTAACCGAATCAATGGTCAGCTCGCTTCGCAATTCCGTGAAGATGGTGAGGAATATGATATCAAAGTTATGTATGCCCCCGAATTCCGCACCTCTATCGAAGATATCGAAAACATCCTAATCTACAATGCCGCCGGTAAAGGTGTGCGTATTCGTGATATCGGTAAAGTTGTTGAACGCTTCACCCCGCCTACTATCGAACGTAAAGACCGCGAACGTATCGTTACTGTAAGCACAACGGTGCAGGATGTGCCGATGAGCCAAATTGTTGAGGCTTCGTTAGCAGAAATTGATAAGATGGACATTCCGCAAGGTATTAATATTCAGCTATCAGGTTCTTACGAAGATCAGCAAGATTCGTTCAGCGACTTGCTCACCTTAGCAGTACTTATTATCATACTCGTTTACATCGTAATGGCGGCGCAGTTCGAAAGTTATACTTACCCCGGCATTATTATGACATCGTTGCTCTTTGCATTCTCCGGCGTGTTTATAATCTTGTATGTAACAGGTCACAGCCTCAATATAATGAGTATGATTGGTGCGATTATGCTTATCGGTATCGTGGTGAAAAACGGTATCGTGCTAATTGACTACATCACCCTCAATCGTGAACGCGGCATGTCTATACGTCGATCAGTTATCAATGGTGGCGAATCTCGTTTACGCCCCGTTGTAATGACCACCCTTACCACAGTTTTGGGTATGGTTCCTATGGCAATCGGCGGAGGTCAAGGCTCTGAAATGTGGCAACCGATGGGTACTGCCGTTATCGGTGGTTTGACATTCTCAACAATTCTAACCCTACTCTTTGTGCCGGTACTCTATTGTGTTTTTGCATCCCAAGGCATCAAACGTCAGCGTCGCAAACATCGCCAAGCGCTTGCTGTCGCTAACACTAAAAACAACTAACGTCATGAAATCAATATTCATAGCATTCGACCAAGCACACCGCGAAAAAATTATAGACATCTTAGAGCGCAACAATTGCCGCGGATTCACTGCATGGGAACAAGTAACCGGTCGTGGAAGTGTCAGTGGCGAGCCGCACTATGGCAGCCATGCGTGGCCCTCGTTGGCGTCGGCTATTATCACAATGGTTGAAGATAACAGGGTTCCCCTTGTGCTCGAACGCCTTCGTGCTATCGATGCAGACCGTCCGAAACTCGGTCTGAGAGCGTTCGTTTGGAATGTAGAAGATTCTATCTAGCATACTTCCTTTTATTCTACCGCCACAGATCCTCGCGAAACTGTGGCGGTTTTATTATTTAATAATTTCCCTAATACGGCAAAAATAAGCGCAGTAACACTTGTTTTGAGAACAAAAGCGAGACAAAACACGTTTATAAAACATAAAAAAACTGAGCAAATAGTGTCAGTTTATAAAAAAAAGCATTAAATTTGCAGTATCAAACAATTTCGAGAAAAAATAATCATCATCATGGCTTACGTAATTACAGACACATGCGTTGCATGCGGTACTTGCATCAACGAATGCCCCGTAGGAGCTATCTCTGAAGGCGAAATCTACCACATCGATCCTAACACATGCATCGATTGCGGCACCTGCGCTGGTGTTTGCCCCAGCGGAGCTATCGTTCCCGGCGAATAATCAACGCACTAACGAATTAACTAAGCCTCTGCCATTCGGTAGGGGCTTTGTTTTTATTAAACGTATAATTTAATTATATGATAACATCGAGTGAAATAATAACAAAGTTGCAAGCTCTTGGCAGCGAGGCGCAAAGTAGAATTCTTTGTCGATTTTTTAAAACCGGCGAAGGGCAATATGGCGCCGGCGATAAGTTTCTCGGCATAAAAGTGCCGCAGGTGCGTGTTGTTGTTAAGCAGGTGCGCTTTAAGGTGGCGCTCGATGAAATAGAAAAGCTCTTGGAGTCGCCGTTTCACGAAATACGCTTATGTGGCTTTTTGCTGATTGTTGAGGAAATGAACGCCTCCATTCCCAAGCGCAATAATGACACGTCTGAAAAGGCACAACGGCGTGACGAATTAGTGAAATTTTATTTACGCAATGCCCGTCGAGCAAATAATTGGGACCTTGTAGATCTGTCGTGTTATAATGTAGTAGGGCAGTGGCTGTTACATCCGCAAGCCGACGGAACGATGCCTTCGCGCGTTATTCTTGACACTCTCGCGATGAGCGATAATCTTTGGGAACAACGAATTGCTATTGTGTCGACAATGATGCTTATTCGCAACAAGCAATATGACGACACGCTTCGAATTGCAAGCAAACTGTTGCCACACCGTCACGACCTCATACATAAAGCTATCGGGTGGCTACTGCGAGAAATAGGAAAACGAGATATGACAATACTCGAAACCTACCTCGAATCGCATTATCGCGAAATGCCGCGTACGGCTTTACGTTATGCCATTGAACGAATGCCTGACGAAAAACGGCAATTTTGGCTCAAACGACAATAATTATAAGATTGTTATACCATTGACGAAATCAACGAGCATATGAACGGACTCTTATTAGGCTTAACTCTTCCCTTTTTAGGCACTGTATTAGGCGCTGCGGGCGTGTATTTGTTTAAGAATCAGATGCCAACGATGATGCAAAAAATACTCACGGGCTTTGCCGCCGGTGTTATGGTTGCGGCATCCGTTTGGTCGCTGTTAATACCGTCGATGGAAATGACAGCATCAGAGGGCATTGCGCGTGTTATGCCTGCTGTTATAGGTTTCGCTGCCGGTATGGCGTTGATGCTTTTAATGGACCGCTTAACGCCTCACCAACATATAAATGACACCATCAGCGAAGGTCCTCAAGTGCCGATATCCCGTACCACAAAACTCGCCCTCGCCGTAACCTTGCATAACATACCTGAAGGAATGGCAGTAGGCGTCTCCCTTGCGGCGGCATTGGAAGTAAGTGCCGAACTGTCAATGGCAGCCGCAGCGGCGTTGGCGATAGGTATTGCGATACAAAATATCCCCGAAGGCGCGATAGTATCACTACCCCTACGCGCAGCGGCACATAGTCGCAACAAATCGTTTGCTATCGGCGCTCTAAGCGGCATAGTTGAGCCTATTTCGGCAATACTCACAATAATGCTTGCAGCGTATATTGTTCCGGCGTTGCCTTATCTGTTGGCGTTTGCGGCTGGAGCAATGTTATACGTTGTAGTAGAGGAACTTATACCTGAAACACAGCAAGGGCAGCACTCCAACGTCGGCACTATCGGTTTTGCAACAGGCTTTGCTCTGATGATGATACTCGATGTTGTTCTCGGTTGATGAATAATTACAAACTTCGCAGAATTTTTTATTTTTAACCATTCAAAAAATAGGCCCAGAATTGCGCTAAATAGCCTTAAAATTGCACCGCTTACCAATAATGCAAAATTGCGTTGTAAAAGAGCCTGAAGTATATTTTAAAATTCGCCTAAAAATTCGTAACTTTGGCAATGATTTCGTGGCTTAAAAACGTCGAAATCATCAAATCCACTCACCCATAAGCCAATGCAAAAATTCGTACATCTACACGTACATACCCAATATTCGGTGCTCGACGGAATGAGTACCATCGGTGGCATTATAAAGAAAGCCGTCGCCGATGGTATGCCTGCTGTTGCGCTTACTGACCATGGTAATATGTTCGGTGCAAAGGAGTTCTTTAATGCCGTTAAAAAGCATAACGGCAAGATAAAGAGCGCTATAAAAGACGCCGAAAAAGCCATCAAGGAAGCCGGAGATGATGCAGAGGCGATAGCGGCTCAACAAGCCGAAATTGAAAAACAAAAAGCCAAGCACCTCAAACCTATTATGGGGTGCGAAATGTATGTCGCTAAAGGCGATATGCACGATAAAACGGATAAAACTGACAAAGGTTATCACCTTATCGTGCTTGCTAAGAACGAAAAAGGCTATAAAAACCTTATCCGTTTGGTGTCAAAGGCTTGGACAGAAGGTTTTTATCACCATCCTCGAACCGACCGCACCGAGCTTGAAGCACACAAGGAAGGTCTTATCGTATGTTCAGCCTGTTTAGGTGGCGAGATTCCTCGTAAATTGCGCGGTGGCGATGCTGACGGTGCTGAAGAAGCGGTGTTGTGGTATAAACGCGTCTTTGGCGATGACTATTATATCGAGTTACAGCGCCATAAAGCCACAGTGCCGCGTGCTAATCACGAAACATACGAAATACAACGCCAAGTCGAGCCTATGCTCATAGAGCTTGCGCAACGTCATGGCATCAAAATAATAGCCACTAACGACTCGCACTTCCTTAACGAAAGCGATGCCGAAGCGCACGACCGTCTCATTTGCTTGTCGACAAACAAAAATGTTAACGACGAGACTCGTATGCTTTATTCGAAACAGGAATGGTTTAAAACCTGTGCCGAAATGGAGCAAGTTTTCGGTGATATGCCCGACGTGTTGGCTACTACTCTCGAAATCGCCGACAAGGTTGAGGAATACGACATCGACCACGCTCCTATTATGCCGAACTATGCGATACCGAAAGACTTCGGTACCGAAGAAGAATATCGCAGCCGCATAACTGAAGAAGAGCTATATGACGAATTTACTCAAGACGAAAACGGTAACGTCGTAATGAGTCGTGAGAATGGTGAGAAAAAAATAAAAAAATTAGGCGGCTACGATAAGCTTTATCGCATCAAATTCGAAGCCGACTATCTCAAGAAAATCGCTTACGAAGGCGCTGCGCGTCGTTACGGAACGCCTCTGTCGGAAGAAGTTGACGAACGCATAAAGTTCGAACTCCATATCATGAAGACCATGGGTTTTCCGGGTTACTTCCTTATCGTGGAGGACTTTATACGCGTCGGTCGCCAGATGGGCGTAAGTATCGGCCCCGGCCGTGGATCTGCTGCCGGTTCGGTGGTGGCATACTGCCTCGGAATTACGCAAATAGACCCGTTGAAGTATGATTTGCTTTTCGAACGCTTCCTCAACCCCGACCGTATTTCGTTGCCTGATATTGACGTCGACTTCGATGATGATGGTCGCGAAACGGTGCTTAATTACGTTACCGAGCGCTATGGCGCCGCTAATGTTGCGCATATCATTACTTACGGCACCATGGCGGCAAAATCTGCCATCAAGGATGTCGCTCGTGTGATGTCAATACCTATTCCGGTATCGAATATGCTCACAAAGCTCATTCCCAAGCATATGCCTATTGACCCCAATGATGAGGCTAAGGAAAAAGAGCTTAAGTGTACGGTATCGAACTGTGTCAACTATGTTCCCGAATTCAAGCAGGAGATGGATAACAATCCTGCCGTTCGCGAACTGATGACGTATGCCGAAAAACTAGAGGGAACCGTCCGCAACGTCGGTGTACACGCTTGCGGTGTTATTATATGCCGTGATGACGTTACCGATTGGGTGCCGGTGAGCACTGCCGCCGATAAAAATGGCGACAAGATTCTTGTAACACAATACGAAGGGCGTGTTATTGAAGAAACAGGTCTTATCAAGATGGACTTCTTGGGCCTTAAGACCTTGTCAATCATTAAAGACGCCGTTGAAAATATACGCCAGTCGCAAGGAATAGAAGTCGATATAGATAATATTCCTATCGACGACCCGGAGACATATGAGCTGTACTCCCGCGGTTCTACCGTAGCGACCTTCCAGTTTGAGTCGCCGGGTATGCAGCGCTATCTTCGTCAGCTTCACCCCACAACTTTCGAAGACCTTATAGCGATGAACGCGCTTTATCGACCCGGTCCTATGGATAACATCCCCGAGTTTATTGCGCGTAAAAACGGCGAGTCGAAAATCGAATACGATATCCCCGAAATGGAGGTGTATCTTAAAGATACTTACGGCATTACGGTATACCAAGAACAGGTCATGCTTCTATCACGCCAATTGGCGGGATTTACTCGCGGTCAGAGTGACTCATTGCGTAAGGCGATGGGTAAGAAGCTTATCTCAAAGATGAACGAGCTAAAAGACTTGTTCCTCGAAGGCGGTATAGCGCGCGGACATAAGGAAAGTGTGCTTATAAAGATTTGGGGCGAGTGGGAAAAATTTGCATCGTATGCGTTTAATAAGAGTCACGCAACGTGCTATAGCTGGGTGGCATTCCAAACAGGCTATCTCAAAGCTCACTATCCCGCAGAATTTATGGCTGCCGTATTGAGCCGAAACCTTAACGATATTGCCAAACTGTCATTCTACATGGACGAATGTCGAGCTATGGGATTGCAGGTAAAAGGACCTGATATCAATGCCTCGCGAAGTGCGTTCAGTGTTAGCGAGCCCGGAGTGATTCGTTTCGGCCTTACGGCTATTAAAGGTATTGGTCCCGACGTTGTGCGATCGATTATTAACACTCGCGAAAGTGGCGGACCGTTCAAAGATATTTACGATTTTGTCGAGCGCGTGCCGGCACAAAGCATAAACCGTCGTGTGTTTGATAACCTCGTCCTCGCCGGAGCTTTCGATTGCTTCGACGGCATCAAACGAGAAGACCTCAGCGCCGAAGTAGGTAAACGCGGCGAAACAATATCGGAACAATTGTTGCGTTATGGTGCATCGCATCAAAATGAGGCGACAACAAATCAGGCATCGCTCTTTGCTTTCGATGACGAAGAATTGCGAGAGAGCAGCCGTCCTAAAATACCCTCTATGCCCTTGTGGGACAATCTCGTACGCCTCAACCGAGAACGAGATCTCGTGGGTATGTATTTGTCGGCACATCCTCTTGACCCGTATTGCATAGAAATAAAATATGCAATGTCGATGACGTGCGCCGAGAAAAATGAGTGTGATAGTCCGACGCCATCCGGGGGCTCTATATGTTTTGGAGGCATGGTGACGTCAGTAGAAGAACGTTCACTGCCAAACGGAACAATGACGATATTAAAAATCGAAGACTATACCGGCACTTCGGAAGTAACATTGTTCGAAAAGCAACGCACCGAATTCGACCGATTGTGTCATGTCGGAGCTGCCGTATGTGCAGTAGGATCGTTCCAGATGCGCAAGAACAAACGTACCGGCGGCGAAGATCTTCGCTTTAGCACGAACCGAATAATGTCGCTCGACGACCTTAAAGGACGTCTAATCGAAGATATAACACTTACCATAGGTCCGGACGAATGTAATAAACTCGTCAACATTCTAAAAGAAGAATGTCCTCGTGATGCAAATGGCAAGCGCCTACCCAAAGCCGGAAGTATTCCCATATATGTGCAGTTATACTACGAAAGTTTCCGACGTATGTTTACTCACAGCACGAATTTGACCACCGTTCTCACTCCCGAGTTTTTACAAACTCTTGACGAAGAAGGTATAACATACAAAATCAAGGCTAAAAAGCCACAATAAAAACAAAGAAATATGACATTTACAGACGCAAACATCAACGAAATCATCGCCTCGGGCGATGCAGTAGTGGTAGACTTCTGGGCGACACACTGTGCGCCCTGCATGGCAATGGCTCCCACTATCGACGCTTTGGCAGAAGAATATGCCGGTCGTGTAGTTATCGGTAAGTACAACACCGATGAAGAAAACGATTTCGCAGTAGAATGCGGTATCCGTGCTCTTCCTACAATACTTTTCTTCAAAAACGGCGAACGTGTAAAATCTATTCGCTTGACAGGTAGCCAGAAAGAAGAAGCTATCAAAGAAAAAATCGAAGAACTTCTTGCCCTCTAAAACAAATCAATGAAGAACATCTACACCCCCGACGACATAGCCCGCATCACCGAAGCGACCATAGGAAATCTTGAGGAAATCGAACAACTCGAGCCCGACCGTCGTGCGCGTATGCTCGAACGTCGTGCCGCTTTTATTTCCAACGTTGCAGAACAGGTTGCCATCGAAATAGAACAGCTACGCAAAGAACGTCGCGAAAATGTCCTTGTTTTCGCCGGCGATGCTATTTGTGGAGCTTATGCTCTCGAAAGTGCCCTGGAATTGCACGCGCGTGGATGTAAAGCGCTTGTAGTGCTCTTCAACATCGGAGGACAACTCCTTACTGCCGATACTATTGCGGCACGTGACAGATTTATAGAAGGAGCCGGATCGAGATACCTCTATGAGGTTCTCGCTTCCGGTGATTTCGAAATGCCTGATTTTGACCCCGCTAGCACGATTATTCTTGATGGCATTTTTGGTGCTGAATATCGTAAACCTTTGCGTGGCGGTTATCAAGCCGTTGCTCGTCAGATTAATGAAAGTGGTGCGCGTGTCGTTTCGATAGATTTGCCTTCGGGTATGTCTACTGATTTGACCGTAGGCATGGTAAACCGCAACATTATTCATGCCGAGGTAACGCTAACCCTCGTAGGTCCGACATTGTCATTCTTTATGCCGGAAAACGCCGAGCTCGTAGGCTCATGGAAAACGCTTCGTGTCGCTTTCGACCACGATGCCATGCAGCAAGCGCAGTGCACCTCACGTCTCCTTGACGCTCGCGGTGTTCGACAAGTGTTTCCTCGCCGTGCCTCAACGGCATCGAAAGCCGATCTCGGTCATGCGCTTATTTTTGCAGGAAGCTATGGTATGTTGGGTGCATCGGTGCTGGCTACTCGTGCGGCAACACGTTCGGGATGCGGTAAAGTTACTTGCCATGGCCCGCGTTGCGCATTCTTTATCATGCAAACGACAGTGCCGTCGGCGCTGTTTAGCTCTGATAATGGCGATTTGGATATTCAACGCTTCGTGAAACCTAACGATTGCGAATACGAAGGAATTGCCATCGGTCCTGGCATTGGTAAATCAAAGCCTACCGCGCAGGCGTTGGAAGTCTTCTTAAAGTCTTGTTACGCAGAACACAAACCTCTCATCCTCGATGCTGATGCACTAAACATCATCGCCGACAATCCTCATATGCTCGACTATATCCCCGAGCGTTCTATAATCACCCCTCATGCCGGCGAATTTGATAAATTGTTTGGTCCTCAAAGCTGCCATAGCACACGCACGCTCATGGCGCTAGAGATGGCTAAAAAGTACAAAATAACAATCGTACTAAAAGGACCTAAAACGTTCACAATCTGGCACAACGGCGTTGTTCTAGTAAACACGTCCGGCACAGAAGCCCTTGCTACCGCCGGAAGTGGAGACGTGTTGACGGGCCTATTAGTGGGATTGGTAGCCCAAAAGCTCGTTCCCGAGCTCGCTGCCGCTGTTGCCGTTTATATCCACGGCGTTGCCGGTCGTATTGCCGCGCGTACTTGCGGCATTGAAGGCACTACTGCCGAAGATATTGCCGACGCTATCGGCCCGGCGATAGACTCTATCCTCAACTCACGGCAATCTGCCAAATAACATTGCAATGTTATGAAACACAGCCTATTGCTAATGTCTGCGCTTTTGCTGGGCGGAAGTCTTTCCGCTCAGACAAGCCAACGTATCACTGCCGGAAAAGCTAACGAATATGCTTTGGCGTATACTTTGCCAAATACAGCTCTCGATATTTATATTGAGGCAGAGTTATCGCATAGCGAGCCCGGAGTGTTTTACAACTATGCTCGTCGTCATTTGGGTATTTCGGATGCCATTACCGAAACAAGTCGTTCGGCGCGTGTGTTGAATGTTGTTATTGTTCCGCATGGCGTGGCTAATCCTAATAACCGTTGGACGGCGCAATTCAAACCCGGTAATACGGTATCGATAGCATTGTCGGAAAACAATATCCCGCTTGCTATTAACACAGACGAGGTGTCGCAAGAGATCGAGGTTGATATTCCCGAACCTCGCGAAGCAAGTCCTACAGCCCTCGAAAGCGAAGCTGCTCGTCAAGCTGTTACTTCCGATATGGTTCGAAGCTCATCGGTGTCGAAATGTGCAGAATTGGCGGCGCAACGTATTTTCGAATTGCGCGAAACTCGTTCGGATATCCTTGCCGGTGAAGCTGAAAATATGCCTTCCGATGGCACCGCTATGCAACTTGTATTGGACAATCTTGCAGCGCAAGAAGCTGCTCTTACGGCAATGTTTACCGGCACAACGTCGACGCATACCGTTGTAGAGCGTTATTCTTTATTGCCGGATAGCACGGATATTAACGGCAGAGTGCTGGCGCGTCTTTCTGCCGTTGACGGACTTATTGCCGCTGATAACCTTGCCGGTGCGCCTATTACTATTGATGTTAAAGTGATAGAGCGTGGTGTGGTGCCTGTAAATGAACAGGGGCTGGCAAAAACGTTCCCCAAAGGCGGTGTAGCATACAATATCCCGGGCACGGCTGCTGTCACAGTCCGTTGGGAAGGACGTCCGATTGCAACGCAAACGGTTTCGCTTGCTCAGTTGGGTATTACTTTTGGTATTAACCCGGCTTTGTTTAGTGATAAAAGAGCGCCCTATCAGGCGATTTTCGATCAAGCAACAGGTGCGTTGCTTAAATTAGAGCCCGTGACTGAATAAAAATTACATATTAATGTAATAAATATTTATTCGTTAATGCACAAAGGATTACGTTGTGTTTGTGATATAAATATTACAAAAGTGCGCATAAAAAGCTAAAAAAATATCGTCAAAAATTTTGGCAATTCAATAAAAATGCGTAACTTTGCAGCGCAAATCAGATGGTACCCCTAGCTCAGCTGGTTAGAGTGTCGGATTGTGGTTCCGAAGGTCGTGGGTTCGAGCCCCACTGGGTACCCTAAAAAAAGCGAATCGTTAACGGTTCGCTTTTTTCGTTTTATTACTTGTTCATGTTGGTATGTTTTGTGTCCCTACCAAATACCATGGGGCCTTAATTTGGGTCATTATTGTCGTTTGCAGTTTTTTTGTGAATGGAATTATTGATTGAATAAAAATTTTGCTTAAATTCGCGCCATACGAAAAAAGTAAATTCGTAGAAGATATTATGAAAAACCGACCATATATAATATGTCACATGATGTCACTTCTCGATGGCCGCATTGATTGTGATGTTACAGAACAAATAGAGAGTGGTGACGAGTATTATAAAGCTCTAGAACAATTGTCATGTCCGTCGACGTTGATGGGACGAGTTACTATGCAAATGCATTATGCGTCGCCTGAACCTTTTGTCGCTACTGATAAAACTACCATCGGCAGTGAGAAATTTTTTGTCAACAACATGAGTGACGGATATATTGTAGCGATAGACAGTAACGGAAAACTTCGCTGGCCGGAGAATGAGTTTGACGGGCAATCGTTGTTGGTAATAACGTCAGAAGCGTGTCCGAAGGAATATCTTGACTCACTTACAGAGCAACATATTTCGTGGATAGCCACAGGAAAAACGGGTATCGACTTGCCGCGAGCTATGGAAATACTTTATGCCGAGTTTAATGTTGAGCGCCTGAGTGTTACCGGCGGAGGAAATATTAACGGTGCATTCTTAAACGCAAGATTGCTCGACGAGGTGAGCATTATGTGGTGCTCCGGCATTGACGGTCGAAAAGGTATGCCGACTGTTTTTGACGGCTTGCCAGCCGACACTCCTCCGACGAAACTTGAACTGGTGAGCGTTGAGAAGTTTGGTGAAACAATTTGGGCGAAATATAAGTTATAATATAAAAGATAAATAGATATGAAAAGTTTTGGACAGAAACCGTGGGTTCAGCCACAGCCTGTGTTTGTAATAGGCACGTATAATAGTGACGGTACTCCTAATGCGATGAATGCCGCGTGGTGTGGTCAATGGGATAGTAAGGAGATAATGATTAGCATCGGCTCGCATGCCACTACAGAAAATTTGGCGCGTTGCAATGAGTTTACCGTTGCTTTTGCAACTCAAAAAACAATGGTGGGCGCTGACTTTGTTGGTATTGTGAGTGCTAAAAATGATCCGGCAAAGATTCAAAAGACAGGTTGGAAGGCTGTTAAAGCGGAGAATGTTAATGCGCCTGTGTTTACCGATTTCCCGATGACGATGGAATGTCGCATTTTGCGTAAGATTGATGAGTCGGAAACGGGCTATTATATCATTGCGGAGATTGTAAATATTCTTGTTGATGAGGCTTATCTAAATGCTGATGGCACTCCTGATGTTGATAAGATGCAACTTATTATGTATGAGCCTGTTCATCATGCTTACCATGTTCTCGGTGCTCGTGTTGG
The DNA here is from genome assembly GCA_964518705.1 of uncultured Bacteroides sp. GTDB lineage: Bacteria > Bacteroidota > Bacteroidia > Bacteroidales > Muribaculaceae > CAG-873. The sequence goes on along the minus strand of CAZFGV010000008.1, from coordinate 38,891 downwards.
TAATGCTTTTGCCGATGGAAAAGCGCTGAAATAATAAAAGTATAAAATAAAAAATGAGGCTGTTCGATGTCGAGCAGCCTCATTTTGCTATGTAGAGTGTTGATTATGCTTTAGCAACGATGTCGCGAGTGTCGCGAGCGATGGTGAGCTCTTCGTCGGTGGGGATAACGCAAACTTTTACGTTAGATTTAGCCGAAGAAATGATGCTTTCGTCGCCGTGGATTTGGTCGTTGATTTCTTTGTCGATGTCAACACCGATGAATCCGAGAGTAGAGCATACTTCTTGACGAACGTAGCTTTGGTTTTCGCCCACACCTCCAGTAAATACGATGATGTCAACGCCACCCATTTCGGCAGCGTAAGCACCGATGTATTTTGTGATTCGGAGAACGTACATATCGAGAGCGAGTTTGGCACGATCGTTGCCGGCGCTGATAGCAGCATCGATTTCGCGCATATCGCTGCTGACGCCACTTACGCCGAGCATACCGCTTTCTTTGTTGATGATTTTTTGGAGTTCGTCAACAGAGAGGTTGTGCTTTTGCATGAGGAAAGTAAGCGCCCCGGGATCAACATCGCCCACACGAGTGCCCATCATGAGGCCTTCAACAGGCGTTAGACCCATAGAAGTGTCAACGCATTTGCCACCAACGATAGCAGCCATAGATGCGCCGTTGCCGATGTGGCAAGTGATGATTCGCTGTTTTGAAGCGTCAACGCCGAGGAATTGGCAAACGCGTTCGCTTACATAGCGATGGCTAGTGCCGTGGAAGCCGTAGCGACGTACGCCGTCTTCGGCATAGTATTTATATGGGAGAGCATACATATATGCCTTGGCGGGCATAGTCTGATGGAATGCAGTGTCGAACACACCCACTTGAGGAACGTCGGGCATGAGGGCTGTGATAGCTTCGATGCCGATGATGTTAGCGGGGTTGTGGAGGGGTGCGATGTCGTAACATTCGCGTACTTTGGCTTTAACGTCTTCGTCGATAAGAACGCTTTGGCTGAATTTTTCGCCGCCATGCACAACGCGGTGACCAACAGCTTCGATTTCGCCGTAGTTGCTGATGCAACCGTCAGTAGCGTCGGTGAGCTTGTTGAGGATTGCTTCGATAGCTTGTTTGTGGTCGATTTGTCCGAGTTCGTCGATGGCTTTGTTTCCGTCGGCTTTTTTGAACTTTAAGAAACCACCGGGAAGACCGATTTTTTCAACGCCACCTTCAGCCATAACGGTGTTGTCGTCGCCGTGAAGGTCGATGAGCTTGTATTTTACTGAGCTACTGCCCGAGTTAAGTACGAGGATTTTCATGTCTTACTTGTTGTTTTTCAGTCCAATTGCCTGGTTGCAGGTAATGATTATAGTTTTGTAAATGTCTTCGGGAAAACAACCGCGAGAGAGGTCGTTTACAGGCGCGGCGAGGCCTTGGAGAACAGGACCTACAGCTTGAACGCCACCGAGGCGCTGAACGAGTTTGTAAGCGATGTTGCCAACTTCGAGGTTGGGGAAAACGAGAACGTTAGCTCGTCCGCTTAAAGGGCTGTTGGGGGCCTTAGAGTTTGCCACCGAGGGAACGATAGCAGCGTCGGCTTGGAGCTCGCCGTCGAGGATGAGGTTGGGGTCAAGTTCGTGAGCGAGTTCGGTTGCTTTGATGACTTTGTCAACGGCATCACTCTTGGCAGAGCCTTTGGTTGAGAAAGAAAGGATAGCAACACGAGGTTCTATACCTGCGATGTCACGAGCAGTGCGACCTGCAGCAACGGCGATCTGAGCGAGTTCTTCGGCTGTGGGGTCGGGAACAACGGCGCAGTCGGCGAAAACCATGATGTCGTCGGTGCCATATTTAGAACCTGAGGGAAGGAGCATGATGAAAGCACCTGAAACGACGCTGATGCCGGGAGTTGTTTTGATAACTTGGAAAGCGGCGCGGAGAACGTTGCCTGTGGTGTTCATAGCACCGGCAACTTGACCATCGGCGTCACCGGCTTTAACCATGAGACATCCGAGGTAAAGAGGATTTGCTGTTGTAAGACGAGCTTCTTCCATTGTGATACCTTTGCTTTTGCGCAGGTCAAAGAAGAGAGGTGCGTAACGGTCGATAACAGCTTCGTCACGCGGGTCTACTATTGTGGCTCCGTCGAGGTGGGTAAGTTTGAGTTCTTTACCCATGGCCATGATGTCGTCGGGGTTGCCTATGAGGATTATTTCTGCGAGGTCTTCGGCGATGATACGGTCTGCGGCGGTAAGTGTGCGAGGTTCTAAGCCCTCGGGGAGAACGATACGTTGCTTATTTGACGCTGCGTTCTTTGTGAGTTTCTCGAAAAGTTCCATTTTTCTTGGTCTTTTTTCAAGTGGGTTGCGGTTAATGTGTATTATTTTTGCAAATTTACTCATTATTACTCAGATTTCCCCATTTTTACGCTTCTTTTTTCAACCTTTTTCTTCTCTGTGTTGCCGAAGCTATTAGCCTTACTATGTTCTCTTCTCCGCTAACAAATAGCACAGACATTTAGAGATGAGGCATATATACTTTTATATGCCATATAATGATGTTTGGCTTTAAAGGGTTAAGTTATTAGATGATACAGGTTGCTCTGTTAGTTTAAATCTTAAAAAGCTTGAGTTTCGACTTAAGAACAATTTCCTGTCCGGCGTCAAGGGCTGCCTTTAGCTCTTTGTGGCCTGTTCTAACCTTACACAGTGAAATATCATCGCCTTCGATTGTATCTACTTCACATTCGCCAATCACTTTAAGTGATTTACGTTTAGCTATTTCGCGAACGATACAAACGTCAAAACGATCTTTCTTTGCAAGACCATTAATTTCGCCAAGGTTAATATAGAATGATTCTACTCTGCGACCCTTAACTTGATTCACTTCAAGAAAACGACCATAGAGAGGGAAAGCTTCTTGAATAAAACGTACAACTTTACCCTTTGCATTATTGCAAGCTTTTGTAATGGCTTCTTCTTTAGTTGAACTTCCGAAATTACGATAGATGATAAAACAACCAAAAGAACCGCCAAATTGATATCCTCTTCTATAAAGAGTCTTACCATTATTAGTATTCGTTAGCTTTAAGACACATGAAATAGTTGCTACATAATAAACACTTCCATCATCAGTTTTAGTCTCTGAAATAGATAAAGAATCAACATGACCGGAGATAAGGAAGTTAGCACCTTCCTGAGACATTACTTTAATACGATCCATATCGTCTCCGGCAAATGCACCTGATTCACGACGTTCTTGTTCGATACGGAGAAGTTCATTTGAATCAACGTCAATAAGTTCTACGCGTTTGGTTGTAATGATAGCTTCCATAACACAATCGCGGAGCTGGTCTACGATAGGGAACGGTACTTCGCTAGGATATGAGAAGTAATCGATAAACACATTGGGTTTGCCTTTTCTTTCTTCTTCTTGCGCGTTTGAAGAGAAAGGCACTACAAGTGCGAGGACTAGGAGAACTGAGGTTATTAAGGATTTAAATTTCATGATAACTAGGTATATGATAAAGTGTTTTATCCGAGGAATGGGCTGCTAATAAAGGGCGTTGCGTTGTTGATTTACTGATATGTTCTTAAATATCGATTTCCCTAGTGTGTTTTATTGATTGTATGAGCCATAGGATGGTAAACGCGACGCTGTTTTTGATTTTATTTATTGGCTTAGTTGCCGATTTTACCGGCAATACTGATGTGGCAAGACTGTTGGACCCTTACATAGTTGTTAGGATAATAGTCTGATTTTTTTAGCTGAAAAGAACACGGAATGCATCTGCCACTTTTGATACTTCGTGGAGACGTATTGTGAGCTTTGATGTGTCGAAGCCTTTTATGTTTCCGGCGGGGATAATGATGTCAGTCATACCGAGTTTTTCGGCTTCAAGGATTCGTTGTTCCATTCGAGTTACGGGACGTATTTCGCCTGTTAGCCCTATTTCGCCAGCCATGCACCAACCACGAGGGATAGCGACGTCGACGTTGCTGGAAAGGATAGCGGCTATTACCGGCAGGTCGAGTGCGGGGTCGCTAACTTTTAGTCCGCCGGCGATGTTTAGGAACACGTCTTTAGCGCCTAATTTGAAACCAACACGCTTTTCGAGGACTGCGAGGAGCATATTTGTTCGTTTGCTGTCAAAGCCTGTAACAGAGCGTTGTGGCGTGCCGTAAGCGGCAGTGCTGACAAGGGCTTGTATTTCTATGAGGAAGGGGCGGATGCCTTCGAGAGTTACTCCAACGGCGACGCCGGACATTTCTTCTTCGCTATGGCTTAGCAGCATTTCTGACGGGTTTGTCACTTCGCGCAAACCGCGTTGGCACATTTCGTAAATGCCTATCTCAGATGTGCTGCCAAAGCGGTTTTTGATGGCTCGGAGGAGGCGGTACATATACTGTCGGTCGCCTTCGAATTGTAGCACGGCGTCGACAAGATGTTCGAGCACTTTCGGGCCGGCGAGGGTGCCTTCTTTGTTTATGTGTCCGATGAGAAGGACGGGAACACCGCTTTCTTTGGCATATTTTTGGAGAGCGGCAGCACATTCGCGCACTTGCCCGACACTACCGGCTGATGAGTCGAGGGTTTCGGTGGCGATGGTTTGGATTGAGTCGACAACGAGAATTTCGGGAGTGAATTCTTCGATGTGGCTGAAGATGTTTTCGAGCGATGTCTCGCACACTATGAAGCAGTTGTCGCTACCACGCCCGATTCTATCGGCACGGAGCTTAAGCTGAGAAGCACTTTCTTCGCCGGAGACGTATAGTATACGTTTGTTACGGATGGCGAGGAGGTTTTGTAGCACGAGAGTACTCTTGCCTATGCCCGGTTCGCCACCGATAAGTACTATGGATCCGCGCACAAGTCCGCCTCCGAGAACGCGGTTGAATTCTTCGGAGGGCATATGTATGCGAGATTCTTCAATTGTTTCGATGTCGTTGACAGCGCGAGGCGTGCCTTTGCGACGACTGCCGCCGTTGCCGATGGCTATGTTTGTCGATGGTGCTACTTTTTCTTCAACCATCGTGTTCCATTGCCCGCAAGCAGGGCAACGTCCTGTCCATTTAGGAGAGTCGGCACCGCAAGAGGTGCAGAACCACATTGTCTTTACAGTCTTTTTAGCCATTGTTAGCGCGGAAATGAGAAAGAGCAATAGCGGCAGCCATGCCAACGTTAAGGCTTTCGACGTGGCTTCTGTCTGCAGGGTAGGGCGGGATGAACAGACGGTGTGTTACTGTCGCTTCGATAGCGCTACCGATGCCGCTACCTTCGTTTCCGAGAACGAGGACGCCGTTGGTAGTCAGTGGTGTGCGATATATATTGTCACCATCGAGGAAGGTGCCGTAGACGGGAATTGAGGTGTTGCTAAGTAGAGAGGCAAGGTCTCCGTATGCTATTTCGACGCGAGCGAGTGCGCCCATGGTGGCTTGTACGGCTTTGGGGTTGTAGCAGTCAACGGTGTCGGAAGATGCTACGATTCTACGAACGCCGAACCAGTCGCAGCAACGTATGATTGTGCCAAGGTTTCCGGGGTCTTGGACACGATCGAGGGCGACGGTTAATTCGTTGGTATCGAGAGTGAAAGGATGCTGACGCTGTTCAAAGAAAGCAATGACAGGAGGCGCAGAGGGGAGGCGTGTTAATTCTCGCATAAGTTCACCGTTGGCGGGAGAAATGGTGTCGATGTCGGCATGAGCTATATCAGCTACATGTTCGTCGAGCCATTCTTGTCGTGCAAAAAGAAAACGACAGCGGAACGCTTCTATGAGCTCGAGCACGCATTTGCTACCTTCGGCAACGAAGATGCCGCTTTCGCGTCTGCGACGGGCGTCGTCGAGTTGTGAGAATTCTTTTAGTTGCCGACGTGTTGGCACATATAGTTGATATGCTTTGTTTGTCTCCATTGCTATTCTTTTATGTTGCAAAATTAACCTATCCGGCTCGTATTTGCAAATCTACTGTCGGTATTTTTGCCGTCTATCTTTGGTGTGTTTGATTTTCTCCGTTACTGTTAATGATTTCGCAATTGCATGAGGAGTCTTTTCTCGAGGAATTTTAGCTAGAGAGGCAGAGCGTTATTTTCAGAGTGCTAGAGCGTTGGCTTTGGGATTTTAACCGGAGTGTCAAAGTTTACAATAGTGCTATATGTTGTAGGCTTGTTTTGTGATATGGAGGAGGGGTATATATACGAAAAAAACCGAAAGCATTTGCTTTCGGTTTTGCTTTTATTAGTCGGGGTGACTAGACTCGAACTAGCGACCTCACGCCCCCCAGACGCGTACTCTAACCAACTGAGCTACACCCCGTCTTTTGAAAAGCGATGCAAAGTTACGCATTTCTTTTGAGTTGTGCAAATTTTGTGTGCTTTTATTTGATAAATTAACGTTTAAATGGTGTAAATTGGTATTTTTGGAAAAAATAAACGCCCCAAAGGAGGGGCGTTTGTTGTATTGTGGTAAAATTAGAGGTCTGCAGGATCACCGAAGCGTTCAAGCATTCGGTTGAATTTTTGTAGTTGCAATTCGCTGTAGCTTTTGAATTTGTCTTGCAGTTCGGCAACGGTTTTTTGTTTGAAACCGTTGCTTTTGCTGAAGAAGCAGTCGGCGTAGCAAATGAGCATTTCAATAAGTGTCCTCGGAGTAGCTGAGCGTTCCGGTGGAATTGGCAAGCCGAAATGTTTAACTTCGGCTTGAGTGAAACCGGCGCCAGTGTGACGTTCGCATACTCGTGGGTACATTTCATTTAAGCCTAACCCTCTAAGCATGTCGGCACCTATCATCCCGTGGCAAATATAAGGAGCGTCGCCGTGACAGTCAATGCCCGGGGCATTGGTGTGAATGATGCCAATGTCGTGTAGCATTGCGGCAGCTTCTATTTGTTTGGGGTCGTGTTCGAAACCTTTTCGTTTAGCCAAAGCTATAGCCAGGTCTGCAACTTGGTGGCTGTGGCGAAGTAAGATTTCTCGCACGGGACGGTCAAGCGGATATGCGCTGTCGATGATAGCTTGCCAATCGGGTATTATTCGACGATAAGGTTCCATCCGTGGATGTCCGGTTCTTCACCATGACGAATAGCTTCAAGTCGGCGTACGAATTCGGTGGTGATAGGTCCGGGTTTGCCGTCTTTGCTGATGATGTATTTTTTGCCGGTGTCGATGTCGTCGATTTCGCCGATAGGAGAGCAAACGGCCGCTGTGCCGCAAGCTCCTGCTTCGCTAACTTCGTCGAGTTCGTCAACGGTTATGTGACGACATTCAACTTCGAGGCCCATGTCTTTAGCGAGTTGCTGAAGGCACATGTTTGTGATAGAAGGCAAGATAGAGTCGCTTTGTGGAGTGATGTATTTGCCGTCTTTTATGGCGTAGAAGTTTGCGGGACCACATTCGTCGAGGTATTTTTTCTCTTTGGGGTCAAGGAAAAGTACCGCAGAGTATCCCATTTCGTGAGCTTTGTGTCCGGCGGCGAGAGAAGCGGCGTAGTTGCCACCAACTTTCCATCGACCAGTTCCACGCGGAGCAACGCGGTCGAATTCGCGCATGATGCAGATGTTGGTGTTTTTGAATCCGCCTTTGAAGTATGGACCAACGGGAGTTACCAAGATAAGGAAAAGGTATTCGTCGGCTTCTTTAACGCCAACGCGTGGAGACATACCTATTTCAAGCGGGCGAATGTATAGAGATGCACCGCTGCCGTAAGGAGGGATGAAGCGTTCGTTAAGTTTAACGGCTTGAACGCACATTTCGCGGAAAAGGTCTTCGGGGATTGGCTCCATTAGGATACCTTTTGCCGATTCGCGAATGCGTTTAGCGTTTTCTTCGAGTCTGAAAATACGGATTTTGCCGTCAGCGCCACGGAAGGCTTTCAATCCTTCGAAAAGTTCCTGGCCGTAGTGAAGCGCTGTTGCGGCCATGTGGATGTTGATTGTTTCTGAGTGCGATACTTCGATGGGCCCCCACTCGCCGTTGCGGAAGTAGCAGCGTATGTTGCAGTCTGTGGGAAAGTAGCCGAAGGGGAGATTGCCCCAGTCGATTTGGTTGTCCATGTTGTGAAGTTTTTGTTATACTTCCGCAAAGTTATACATTAATTGTTAGAATGAGCTTGCTAAAGTTGTAAGGTTTGTTAAAATTTAGTATTCGAGTTGAATTTGGTTGCAAAATGTAACTCAAAATGTCGTATTGTTTTGTTGTCTAGGGTTGAATACTAAAAAAGGACGCACTTGGCGTCCTTTATCAATTATTGGAGAATTTGCGAATTATTGCAAACCTGCAACGGCAACCGAAGGTTCGATTTTAGAAACGAGACCTTGGAGAACTTTACCCGGGCCGAGTTCGGTGAAGTCGTCAGCACCGGCAGCTACCATGTTGCGAACAGATTGAGTCCAGCGCACGGGAGCAGTGAGTTGAGCTACGAGGTTAGCTTTGATTTCAGCGGGGTCTGTGTGAGCGAGCGCGTCAACGTTTTGGTAAACGGGGCAGATGGGCTCGTGGATTTCAGTAGCGGCGATAGCAGCAGCGAGTTCGGCACGAGCGGGTTCCATCAACGGAGAGTGGAAAGCGCCACCGACTTTGAGTTTGAGTGCACGTTTGGCACCAGCAGCTTTGAGAGCTTCGCAAGCAGCGTCGATAGCAGCAACTTCACCTGAGATAACGAGCTGACCGGGGCAGTTGTAGTTAGCGCAAACGACAACGCCTTCGATGTTTCCGCAGATTTCTTCAACAGTAGCGTCGGGGAGAGCGATAACAGCAGCCATAGTGCCTTCGATTTGTTCGCAAGCTTTCTGCATAGCTTTAGCACGGGCGGCAACGAGACGGAGACCGTCTTCGAAAGAAAGAGCACCGGCAGCGGTGAGAGCTGAGAATTCACCGAGAGAGTGACCTGCAACCATTTCGGGCTTGAAGTCAGCACCGAGGCTCTTGGCGAGGATAACGCTGTGTATGAAGATTGCGGGTTGAGTTACCGAAGTTTGACGGAGATCTTCGTCAGTACCTGCAAACATGAGGTCGCTGATACGGAAACCGAGAATTTCGTTAGCTTTTTCAAAAAGGTCGTGTGCTTCTTGGTTGTTGTCGTAGAGGTCTTTGCCCATTCCGACAAACTGCGCACCCTGACCGGGGAAAACGTATGCTTTCATTATTTCTGTGTAATTTGTCTTAAATTTGTGTGCAAAGTTAATGAATTTCGGATAAATTTCCGTAATTTTACGCTCAAAAGTAATCAGATACGCATAATCTATGGTAAATATCATTCTAATTCCACTATTTTTAGGAAACTTACGCGGCTGGGAGTGGCTGATCATCTTCTTAGTATTTTTATTGCTCTTTGGCGGAAAGAAGATACCGGAACTCATGCGCGGTTTAGGCAAAGGTATCCATTCGTTCCGCAAGGGAATGGAGGAAGCTCGCGATGAGATGACACGTCCGTTGGACAATGATAAGAAGTCGGACGACAAGCCATCAGACGAACCTAAAGCTTAATTAGCTCGGCGTGTCAAACAATAATGTAACCCCCGAAAGCATGGGCTTTTGGGATCATGTTGATGCCTTGCGCAGTGTGCTGCTGCGTGTGGCTGTTGTTGTTATATTATTAGGTGTAGGAGCTTTCGCCGCTATGCCGTGGGTGTTTGACAATGTTATAATGGGGTGTTGCTCCGGTGATTTTATTACTTATCGTCTGTTTGATAAAATAGGTAGCCTTGTCGGCATAGCCCCGACACCGGCAGATTTTACTGTAGATATAGTTAGTCTTGAATTGGCGTCGCAGATTTTTGTTCATTTTTCAGCGGCGTGTTGGACGGCTATTATCGTCGGTTTTCCTATTATATTATATATATTGTGGGGTTTTATCGCCCCTGCGCTATATGAGCATGAACGCCGCGGTATCCGTCGTGCCTTTTTGTTTGGCAATTCGATGTTTTATTTAGGCGTGGCAACGGGATATTTTCTTGTGTTTCCGTTGTGTGTGCGTTTTTTGGCAGATTATCAGCTGTCAGCGGCAATTCGTCCGATAGTGTCGCTAGATTCTTATATGGACAATTTTTTTACGCTGTTGCTAATGATGGGTGCGGTGTTTGAATTGCCCTTGGTGGCTTGGTTTTTAGGTAAAGCCGGCATATTACATCGGTCATTCTTTAGTACATATCGCCGCCACGCTGTAATGGTGTTGTTGATATTGTCAGCGTTGATAACTCCTACCGGCGACCCGTTTACGTTGATGGTGGTGTTCTTGCCCATCTATGCGTTGTGGGAACTTAGTGCTCGCTTAGTGCCTGTAGAGATTCCGGAAACCGACGATACAGAAAATTAGTTTTACTTTAAAACCATCTAACCATGAAACGACAAATTCACATCGGCCTATTAGGTCGAATCGTTATAGCTATTTTCTTAGGTATAGCCTCGGCATATATTTTTCCAACCTGGGCGTGCCGAATTGCGGCAACATTTAATAGCTTGTTTTCATCGTTGCTGAATTTTACCATACCACTATTGATAGTAGGTTTTGTTGCACCGGCGATAGCAGACACCGGTCGTCGCGCAGGAGCGATGCTAGGCTTGACGGTGGCGATAGCTTATGTTATGACATTTAGTGTCGGAATGTTGTCGTATGGAGTGTCGAATGCAGTTTTTCCGATGCTCACTGCCGGCACGTCATTTACTGACGTTGGAGCCTCTAACGCAACTCCGACGCCGTTTTTTACCATACCTATAGTGCCGTTGATGGATATAACCGCATCGTTGGTGCTTTCGTTTGTGCTTGGTTTCGGTTGCGCTGTTTTACCAGATGGAACGGCGTCGTTACGTTCGGTGTTGGAAGGCTTTAAGAACATTATTACGTTGTTGATTAATAAACTGATAGTGCCGCTGCTACCGATTTATATTTTCGGTATCTTCTTGTCGATGACACTAGAAGGAGCCGTAGCACCCGTGTTGCTGACATTTATTAAAATTATTGGAGTAATCTTTGTGCTGCATGTATTAGTATTAGTGTTGCAATATGTAGTGGCATCGTTCTTTTCGGGATTCAATCCGTTAAAGTCCTTGCTCACGATGATGCCGGCTTATGTGACAGCGTTGGGGACACAATCTTCAGCGGCAACGATACCTGTAACAATCGAGCGAACAATAAAGATGGGTGTGAGTCGAGAAGTGGCAGGGTTTGTTATACCATTATGTGCAACGATTCATATGTCAGGTTCGACACTTAAGATAGTTGCGTGTGCGGTAGCGTTGATGTTAGTTCAAGGTATGCCATTTGATGCAGCAATGTTTGCCGGCTTTATAGCAATGTTGGCGATAACGATAATCGCCGCTCCTGGCGTTCCGGGGGGTGCAATAATGGCGTCGTTGGGAATATTATCGTCGATACTTGGCTTTTCTGAAGCTGATAATGCACTGATGATTGCGCTTTATATTGCTATGGATAGTTTTGGAACGGCTTGTAATATCACCGGCGATGGCGCTATTGCTCAAATAGTGGATCGTTTCTTTGGAAAAAAAGCGTCAGCAGAGCAGTAATATATTGTAGACATATAAAGTTGCGTGAAAGTTCGTGATGCGAATTTTTACGCAATTTTTATATATCAAAGTGAAAGGAAAATGTGAATTTAATAAACTGCGTGGTAGTGTGTGGGGTTTCAAAGTGATAAAAGTGTATTAAAATATAAAATTAAATAGCAAAACATTTGGATATTATAAGTCTTGTTATTAATTTTGCGTCATGTTAGTGAATTTTCTAGCATGTAGGCTAATAGTAGAGTCTATTTCAGATTTATATTTTTGTAAAGGGTATAATTAAAGAGAAGTGTCTTAAGGCAAAAATTAGCATTAAGACAAATAGAATCCATTAATAATCAAGCACATGAAGAAAGCTATTGCCTTGTGTGCGTCGATGGCTGTATGTCTATCGATGTTTGGCGTTGCACCACAGATGTCGCCGATGCATGTAGATAACTGTCAACACCTCCTCCGCGAAGCTAATATTAAAACAGCTTCGATGGCACAAAATAAACGCACTATTAAGGCCATAGCAAATCAATCCGTACAAGGAGTAACAACTCCGCTGCAAAGCACCTTGCCGTCAGCTCCGAAGAAAGTACACGCATCACGAGCAGGCTTGGCTGAAGGAGTGTCGTTGCATGAGAGTTTTGAAGGCTGGGATGGCGAATTGACAATTTCGGCTCCCGGTGTGCAGAAAGTGTTTGCAGTGAGCGAACATTCGGGTATTGAAGGAGTTGTCGGTGATGCTGAAGCAAAAACTCCGGTAGCATAATATTCAATTACAGGTCAAGTAGTTGATCTTGATCAAGTGAAGAGTGGTGTATATGTAGTAAAATACTCTGATAGCACAGCCACTAAGGTTTGTGTAAGGTGATAGTGATTGAATAATATTTGAGAAAAGGAGCGATGTGTCGTGATTGACACGTCGCTTTTTTAGGGAATATATCTTAAAGTATGTGAATAATTTTGCCAAATCGAATATTTGGCGTAATTTTGTGCTCGGGTAAGTCCTACACGACCAGCTCCCCGAAAATCCTCCAGGTCTTGACAGAAGCAAAGGTATTGGGTTGAGCGGTGCGATGTAGATCGCTTGCCCTTTTTTTGTGCCCTTTTTTAAGGGTTGTCGAGCAGTGTAACGCGAGGCTTTCGTAAATTTTCAAACGAAGGACTCGTTTGTTTTTTTGAACGGTCATTTCCTGTGCTGATGCGATTTTATTTTGAAATGTGGGAAAAATTGTGTACTTTTGCAGAACTTTGGGAGAGTGTTTGCTTTTTCGAAGGTAAAAGTAGTTAAACTTCTGATATATAATTAATTAAAATGAGGGAACGTCGCGGCCGTCGGATATCGACCTTGGGCTCACGAGTCACATCGTTGGCGAGTGTCGGTCTTGTGTTGCTACTATTAGGAATGGCAGCCGTAGGAGGTATTGCCGGTAGCCGATTGGAAGCAGAGGTTCGATCTTCGCTCGGTTTCGTAGTTTTGATGACGCCCGATTGCGATGCTGTTCAGGTAAATGGTGTAAAAAGTTGCTTGATGTCACATCGCGCGGTAGAAAGTTTTGCGTATACCGATGCAGCAGAGATTTTGGCGTCAGAGAGTGCTGCGATGGGTCGCGATATAGCGTCGGAGCTTGATGGAAATCCCTATAGCTCGGAGTTTGATGTACGAGTACGTCCGCAGTATAGCCTTCCTGATAGTATAGATTCCGTAGCGGCATTTTTACAAACCCTTCCCGGAGTTGCAGAAACGATAGCAGAGAGTAGTGTGATAGAGAATGTCGATACGACGGTTCGTCGCGTTGCGCTAGTTTCGGCTGCAGCCGGAGTGGTGCTGTTACTGATAGCTATAGCATTGATTGCAAATACGGTAAGTTTGTCGATATATGGCAGGCGATTTGTGATACATACAATGAAGCTTGTCGGAGCAACCGGCGGTTATATACGTCGGCCGTTTGTTTTAGCGGGTCTCCGAGGCGGAATGTTGGCAGGCATTGTCGCATCGTTGATATTGTTGGCGTTGCGTTATTATGTTCCTCAAGAATATCCGCTTGTAGCCGAACTTGTCGGATGGTACGATACGATGTATGTTTGCATAGGTATGGTAATATTTGGCGGCCTTATTACAGCGATAACGACAATATTTGCCGCTAATAAGTATATCAGAGCGTCGTATGACGAAATGTTCTTAAAATAGAAAATCAAAAATAATGGCAATAGACAAAAAAACAAAAGCCACCGAGCAGTTCCAGCGTGATCCGGAACGACGTATGCCCCTAGAACGAGGAAATTTCATCGGCATGGCAATATCCGGAGCTCTTATAGTGCTAGGATTCTTGCTAATGTTAGGAGAAAGTAGCACCCAGGATGCATTTAATCCTGATATCTTCAGCACACGTCGTATTGTAGTAGGCCCGATTATAGCGCTATTAGGATTCATCGCCATGGGTGCCGCTGTAATTATTGACCCCAAACGTTTTACGCGTAAATAATGGATGTAATTGACGCACTCATATTGGGAATTGTACAAGGCCTTGCCGAATATTTGCCCATCAGTAGCTCCGGACATTTGGAGATCTGTCGCGAGATTATAGGATTGAACCTTAGTGGCGCAGATAGTCTTCAGTTCGATGTAATGTTGCATGTTGCTACCGTACTTAGTACAGTAGTGATATTGTGGCGCGAATTTTGGCCGTTGGCGTTGTCGTTTTTTACCTTCCGTCGCGACGATAACTTTGACTATGTTTGCAAAATATTGGTGTCATGTATTCCAATCGGCATTGTCGGTGTGTTTTTTAAAGATACAATCGAACAATTTTTCGGGCAGGGTCTAACTTTAGTCGGATGCTGTCTATGTGTGACAGCATTGTTGCTATCATTTTCATATTTTTTCCGCACGCGCCCCCGGGAGACCGACCGATTGACAGGCAAGGTGTATCAGCCCCGTGATATATCATATCTAGACGCGTTTATTATCGGCTGTTCGCAGGCCGTAGCTGTTCTTCCCGGACTATCACGCTCCGGCACAACTATTGCAACCGGTATTCTTATTGGCGATAAGCGCGAGCAAGTGGCTCAGTTCTCGTTCTTTATGGTTATTATTCCCATTTTGGGCGAAGCACTTCTCGATGTTAAAGATATGTTAGGCGCAGAAGCCGCAGCGAATAGCGAAGCCGGAGTAGGCTTATTGGCTATGGTTGTAGGCTTTGTTGCATCGTTTGTTGTGGGCTGTATTGCTTGCAAATGGATGCTAGCGATAGTAAAGAAAGGTAAGCTTGTATGGTTTGCCGTATATTGTCTTATTGCAGGCCTTGTCTGTGTGGCTAAAGGCTTCAATATCTTTTGAATATGAACTTTATCGAAGGCGAAATATTATATATCGACAAGCCGTTGGAGTGGACGTCGTTTGATGTAGTAAAACGCGTACGCGGCGCGTTGACACGTCGAATGAAGGTAAAGAAGCTCAAGGTAGGTCATGCCGGCACTCTAGACCCTCTTGCAACGGGAGTTATGGCAGTCTGCACCGGCCGTGCAACAAAGCGCATTGACGAACTTCAAGCGGGAGTAAAAGAGTATATTGCTACCATAGCTTTAGGTGCGACGACGCCGTCTTTTGACCTCGAAACAGAAATAGATGCGACATATCCCACCGCGCACATCACCCGCGAACTCGTTGAGGCAACGCTCAAAAAGTTTGTCGGACGAATAGAGCAGGTGCCGCCGGCATATTCGGCATGTAAGGTTGACGGTGTTCGTGCATACGAGAAAGCTCGCAAGGGAAAAGAAGTGAACCTTAAGGCTAAAGTATTGGTAATCGACGAGATAGAGTTGATGGAGTATAGCCCTGAGAGCATCACGATTCGAGTAGTTTGTAGCAAAGGAACATATATTCGAGCGTTGGCGCGCGATATTGGCGCGGCACTTGAAAGCGGCGGTCACCTCACAGCATTACGCCGCACGCGAGTAGGCGATATTCATATTGATAAGTGTTTGACAATAGAGCAGATAGCCGAGTTGTTACACACAGTAGAAATCGAGATGCCCGAAACAGAATAACAAACGCCGTGCAAAGCACAGCAACAATATATCATCAAGAGATACGATGAAACTATCACAATTCAAATTCAACCTGCCCCAAGAGCAGATAGCACTGTATCCACATCCCGATCGCGACGGTTGCCGCCTCATGGTAGTAAATCGCCGTACCGGAGAAATTGCACACCGCACATTTACCGACATTCTTGAATATTTCAACGATGGCGACGTGATGGTGTTTAACGACACACAGGTTTTCCCTGCGTTGCTTTATGGCAATAAGGAAAAAACCGGAGCACGTATAGAAGTGTTCTTGCTTCGCGAACTCAATGCCGAGAATAAGTTTTGGGACGTATTGGTAGAGCCGGCCCGTAAGATTCGTATCGGTAACAAGCTTTACTTCGGTGAAGATGATTCTATGGTTGCCGAAGTTATTGATAATACCACCTCTCGTGGTCGTACACTACGATTCCTATACGATGGACCTCATGATGAATTTAAGAAGGATCTGTTTGCATTAGGTATCACCCCTCTGCCCCCATATATTAAGCGTACCCCCGAACCACGCGATGCAGAGGACTATCAGAGTATCTTCGCAGCAAAAGAAGGTGCAGTAGTAGCACCTGCGGCAGCTCTTCACTTCTCACGCAGTCTTAGCACCCGTCTTATGATTAAGGGTGTGAAGGAAGCTTTCATGACAGTACATAGCGGCCTTGGCGCATTCCGTGAAATTGATGTTGAAGACCTTACAAAGCATCGTGTTGACTCAGAGCAAATGATTGCAAATGAGGAACTTGTGCAAACCGTGAATACGGCAAAAGATGCCGGACATAAGGTATGTGCAGTAGGTACTTCTATTTTGCGCGCTATGGCAACGGCAGAAAGTATGGGCGGACATATGAAGACTTATGACGGATGGACCAATAAGTTTATTTTCCCTCCGTATGATTTTGAGGTTGCCGATTGTCTTGTTACCGATTTCCATATGCCAATGTCAACAATGTTGATGATGGTAGCCGCTTTCGGTGGCTATGATGTTGTGATGAATGCTTATCGTACCGCCGTTAAGGAAGGTTATCGTTTCGGTTGCTACGGCGACGCTATGCTCATTATATAATGTCACGCAAAATCAAAGTCGGAATAATCCAGCAATCCAATAGCGGCGATATTCAATCCAATCGCCGCCGTTTGGCAGAAAAAATCGACAATCTCGCCCAGTCGGGAGCGCAACTCGTTGTGTTGCAAGAGCTTCACGACGGATTGTACTTTTGTCAGACAGAGGATGTAGATTTATGTGCCCTTGCCGGACCTATTCCCGGCGAGGCTACGGAATTCTATGCCGAAGTAGCACGCCGCAATGGTATTGTGCTCGTAACGTCATTGTTTGAACGCCGTGCTGCCGGACTGTATCACAATACGGCAGTAGTGTTTGACACCGACGGCACTATGGCAGGAAAGTATCGTAAGATGCACATACCTGATGACCCTGCATATTACGAGAAGTTTTATTTCACCCCCGGTGATATGGGTTTTAAGCCAATCGAGACCTCGTTGGGAAAGTTAGGCGTGCTTGTGTGCTGGGATCAATGGTATCCCGAAGCAGCTCGCTTGATGGCGCTTGCCGGAGCAGAGATTTTAATTTATCCAACAGCAATAGGCTGGGCGGGATATGATACCGCTGAGGAACAAGCTCGTCAGACCGAGGCGTGGATAACAGTTCAGCGAGGTCATGCGGTGGCGAATGGCTTGCCTTTGATTTCGGTGAATCGTACCGGATACGAGGCTGATACTTCCGGTGTTACTGAAGGTATTCAGTTCTGGGGAAATAGCTTTATAGCCGGGCCTCAAGGTGAATTTTTGTTTCATGCACCTGCCGACAAGGAGTGTGAAGCTGTAGTAGAAGTAGATATGGAACGCAGTGAGCAGGTTCGCCGTTGGTGGCCTTTCTTGCGCGATAGACGTATAGATGCATACGGTGATTTAACTCGCCGTTATATAGACAACAATTAAGTTGTTAAACATTTTTTTACTGGGAGAGTCGTGGTATAGCTGCCACGGCTCTTTTTTTGTTATGTTTGAGGCAATAAAAAAGGCTGCCGATTGGGGCAGCCTTTGGAGAGGTATGAGGGATAATTATTTTACGATTTTGCTAACTTTAGCGCCTTGACGAACGATGTAGATGCCGTTTTCAGGGTTAGCAACGCGAACGCCGTGGATGTTGAAGTATTCAACGGGAGCGTTAGCGTCAACGGTAATGTCTTCAATGCTAGAGAAGGGACCATCGGGGTTTGTGCCGGGGAAAACGGTAACTTCAGCGGGTTCGCCAACACCACCGATGAGGTTGAGGAGGATTGTGCCGGTGTAGTCTTCTGCCATAATAGAGTTGTCGCTATTGTAAATCCAGAGGAAGGGATCTTCGAAAGCGAAAACTTCGTCGCCGAGGCCGTAGTTAATTGTAGCCCAGTTGATGTCAGCGATTTTGAAACCGGTGCCGGCGGGGATCATAGTTTCGTCAGTACATTCGAACCAGTATTTAACGCCGTCATCGGTAGTCATTTGCCACATAGCGAGAGTTTCTTCAGACGCATCGTTAAGCCAGTTGTTCATGTCACCGCGGAGGTAAACTTTGGTGAAGTCGGTGGGGATGGGAGTAGTTGTGGTGAGGGTCATAGTAGAGAGGTCTTCAGACACAACGATAGTGTAGTCACCGATGAAGGGAACGTTGTTGTTGGGGCCTGAATTGAATTCAGTAGCGAGGGGAGTGCCGAGGTTAGCAGTGCTACCGCAGCCGGGAGCATAGAGAGCTTTAGAGTTGAAAGCGTCCCAACCTTCGAGAGTGTTACCGTCTTCAGTAGTAACGGTAGCAGCAGAAGAAACAGCAGATACTTTGAAAGAGGTGAGGTTGTTGATTGTAACGGTGTATTTGCCGTCTTGGAGAGTAACTTCGAGGTCGTTAGCTACATCCCAGCTAAGGCCTTCGCCTGAGCCTTTGAAGTACAATGACTGTGCGCTGGCAGAAGATGCCATCATAGCAGCAGCCGCAAGAATAGTGTAAAACTTTTTCATGCTAAAGGGTTTAATTAGAAAATAGTATGATATAATTCGCTTTTGATTTAGTTTAGTTTTGCTGTGCAAAATTAATTAAATCTGAGGAGAATACAAATTTTTTTGTTTAGATTTTTTTTGAAAGAATGGATTTTAACGAAATGGATAGAGTAGTTGACTGTTGTGATGCTTGTTGGTTACCACATAACGATATGTTGTTTTGTAAAGCTATTTGGAGCTCCGGAGTTTTTTGTAGCGCCGGAACGTTATAGTAAAATAGTATCGCGAGAGAGTTTGTGGCACTTTCCACTTTCCTACTTTCCGAGTCTCGTTAAGGAAAGTGATGGAGAGGAGGGAAAGTAGTTTGGAAAGTGGTGTTGCAATGGGAAGAATGATATAAAAAAAGTGGCGCATAGAGCGCCACTTTGGTATTTTCAGAAGTGATGATTAACGACGTCTGTTGTTGCGTTGCTGTTGCTGACGTTGAGCTGCTTCAGCTTGACGCTGAGCTTCTTCGAGACGCGCCATCCAACCGCTCTTCTTGCGAGGTTTGCGACTGTTAGCAAGGAGCTGTTCGCGCACTTTTGCTTCGTCAACGAAGTGACGGAAGATGTAAGTTTGGATGATTGTGATAAGGAGCGAGAGCAAGTAGTAGTAGCTCAAGCCGGAAGCGTAGTCGTTGAAGATGAAGAGGAACATGATTGGCATGAAATATTGCATCATAGCCATGCCGGGCATACCAGCGCTTTGGGGCTGGTTCTGCATGCTTATCTTCATGTACAGGATGTTGATAACTGTCATCAAAAGACAGAAAAGGCTAACGTGGTTGCCGTAGAAAGGAATGCTGAACGGCAAAGTTAGGATAGAGTCGGGCGCAGAAAGGTCGTGAGCCCACAAGAAGCTTTGACCGCGTAGCTCAATAGCGCTAGGGAAGAAGCTGAACATCGCAATAAGGATAGGCATCTGAAGCAGCATAGGAAGGCAACCCGAGAATGGGCTAGCACCGGCGCGGCTGTAGAGTGCCATGGTTTCTTGATTGCGTTTCATGGCGTCTTCGGCGTTGGGATATTTGTCGTTGATTTGTTTGATCTCCGGCGCAAGAACGCGCATCTTGGCTTGGCTCATGAAGCTCTTGTAAGTGAAGGGGAAGATGATGAGCTTTATGAACAAAGTGAGGAGTAGGATTATGATGCCGTAGTTGGAGATGAATGATCCGAGGAAGGTGAATACCGGGATAACGATAAGAGTGTTAATCCAACGGAAAAGCGCCCAGCCGAGGGGAATAAGTCGAGTTAAAGAAAGACCGTCTTCGTATCCGAGTGTGTCATCGAGGTCGCTAAGGATGGGGTAATCGTTAGGACCGAAATAGAAATCGAAGCTAGCCGCTGTTCCGTCGGCGGTGGTGTATGGAACTTGAGCGTTGAGGCTCATGTCCTTAACGAAACGGCTGTCGTTTTTGAGGTCGATAGAGCTTAGAATAGCGTTGCTGATGCAGTCGCGAGCGATGATAACGCTAGAGAAGAATTGGTTTTTGAAAGCGACCCAACGAAGGCGACCGTTGATAGATTCCGAGTCGTCGCCGTTGGCGTTAAGTTCGTCAACGCCTTCGCCGATGTAGTTGTAGTAAATAGCGCTGTTACGTTCTTCGAATGTGCGACCCAATTCGTTACGCATCATTTTCTGCGACCAATCGAAACCCATGGCGATAGTGTTCGCCGGGAGGACAGCGTTCATGCCTTTTTGCACGATGTCCATGCGTACGGTGTAAGCATCTTTGGCGAGAGTGTATCGAATCCCCCATTCAGCACCTGCAACAGGGTTCATAGAGAAGTATACAGCGCTGTCGCCTTCTGTTACAGCGTTGAAATTAAATTCGTTAGTGCAAAGACGCTGGTCTGTTGTGTTGAACGAGAAGCCATAGCTATCAGTGTCTGCGGTGAAGAGTTTGATAAGAGTAGTGTCACCACCGACTTCAGTAGTGTAGTTTTTAAGAGTAACTTCTTCAATAATAGCGCCACGGCTAGCTAGAGAAATGCTAACGAGTTCGTTTTCGAGAGTGAAGTGATTGTTTTCGCCCCCGAGATAACGCGCGAAACCTTCGTATTTTTCGGCGTTGTCGATAAGGGTTTTGATGTTGTTACGTGCTGCCGAAAGTCTCTGAGCGTCAATTTCGTTGTTAGCGCTAAGGATGTCGCTGAGTGCAATAGTACCAAATTCATCAGAGAAAGACGCAGTTCCGTCGTTAGCGACAGCAATAGAGAAGTTTTCGCCATTAAAAACTCGTCCGAGGCTGTCTTTTTCGCCAATGATGTTAATAGCTGCAGAAATACGAGGCATATCAGCTTCGCTGAGCAGGACTGCCGACACTTGACGAGAAGTAGAAGCAGCGCCATCGAGTTGTTCTACGGAGTTGTTGCCGTTCGGCATATCGGAAACTTCGGGCTTGGAAAGCCAAAAGAAACCGAGGAAAACGGCGAACATCAATAGAAATCCTGTGATAGTGTTCTTATCCATCTATAGTTATTACTTTTAATATTATCATGTTTAAAGGCGACATCGGAGCGTTCCGATGCCGTACGTTGAATAGAGAGTGTTGTGTAAAACACTTTAATTCAGACGCAAAATTAGCAAAAAAAATCGAAATAGCGCCAAGGAGCAGCCGTAAATTGGTGGTCTTTGCTGTGTATAAATTGGCTAAAATCGCTAATTTAACTGCAATTGGCTTACTGTTCAACGAGTTAAGGAGTGTAATGTATTATTGAGTTTATTATATTAAAGAGGTTAAGGAGGTTAAACGTTTTTGCTCAATAGATAAAAATGTATTAACTTTGCCGTAAAGTAAGATCAAAAAATATGAAAGGGTCAGTAATATTTCGATTTGTAGTGTTAGGGCTATTGTGGCTCGGGCTCGTTGTGTATTTGTTAAAGTACGCTGAGCTAACATTGTATCTGGCCTTTGTTATAGTAGCATCGGCAATAATAATATTTGTACCGATGTATAAGAAATACGTCAAGAAATGAGCCAAGGACTTCATCCACAATGTGGGCCATTGTTGTCTAGCATCAATAGTCCTTCCGATCTACGCGCGCTCAGTGTCGACCAGCTGCCACAGGTATGCTCGGAGATACGTGAATTTATCATACAGTCACTGTCCGTCAACCCGGGGCATTTTGCTTCGAGCATGGGTGCAGTAGAGCTTACTGTTGCTTTACATTACGTTTTTGATACTCCGTATGACCGCTTGGTATGGGATGTCGGTCATCAGGCTTACGGCCATAAGATACTAACCGGTCGCCGTGATGAATTTGACACCAACCGCAAAATGGGCGGTTTGAGCGGTTTTCCCAATCCACAAGAAAGCGAATACGACACCTTTAGTGCCGGACATGCGTCGAATTCTATATCGGCAGCGTTAGGTATGGCAGTTGCGTCGCAGTTGAAAGGCGAATCTCCGCGACGTAACGTTGTTGCCATTACCGGCGATGCGTCTATTAGCGGCGGTTTGGCTTTTGAGGGGCTGAATAATGCCTCGAATATGCCGAATAACTTGCTTATTGTGTTGAATGACAATGATATGTCTATCGACGAGAACGTGGGTGCGCTGAATGGCTATTTGGCTAATTTGACAACGTCGAAACTTTATAATGACATACGCTATAAGTGCTACAAAGCGCTGAGCAATCGTAATATTGTCAGCGAGAGTTGTCGCGGAGCGGTGTTGAGGTTTAATAATAGTCTTAAGTCGCTCATTAATAAGCAACAAAATATTTTTGAGGGCTTGAATATCCGATATTTCGGACCTTTTGACGGGCATGATGTAATAAATATTGTGCGGGTGTTGACCGATATTCGCGATATGGACGGACCACGTATGCTTCATTTACGCACAATCAAAGGAAAAGGCTATGCTCCCGCCGAAGCCGACCCGGCGTCGTGGCATGCTCCCGGACGATTTGATGTGGCTACGGGAGTGCGACTTGATACGGTAGGTGATGATAATCAACCGCCTAAGTATCAAGATGTTTTCGGAGATACGTTATTGGAGTTGGCAAAGCAAGACAGCCGTATAGTCGGTATCACAGCCGCCATGTCATCGGGCACGTCAATTTCTACGATGCAGTCCGAAATGCCAAATCGAGTTTTTGATGTAGGCATCTCCGAAGGTCATGCAGTAACTTTTGCCGGCGGATTGGCAAAGGACGGTATGCGTCCGTTTGTGGCTATATATTCGAGCTTCTTGCAGCGTGCTTATGATAATATAATCAACGATATAGCGTTGCAGGATTTGCCTGTAACCTTCTGTATCGACCGCGCCGGACTTGTTGGCGAAGACGGAGCTACCCACCATGGCGCTTTGGATTTGGCATATTTGCGCAATGTTCCCGGCATGACTATCGCCGCGCCAAGTAGTGGAGCAATGTTGCGTCGACTTATGCTCACAGCCGCCGAGCGTAGTAGTGGTCCGATGGCGATACGTTATCCACGCGGCAGATGCCATGACTTAGAATGGCATGAAGCGACGGGTACTTTGGAGATAGGCAAAGGAATATGCTATAAAAGCGGCGGCGATGTTGCGGTGTTGACAATAGGTACCGTCTATCAAGAAGCCGTGCGCGCTGTAGAAAGAGCGCGAGATAATGATATCGATGTGGCTCTATACGATATGGTATTCCTAAAGCCGCTAGATGACGATATTCTTGCCGAGATTGCCGCAAGAGAATGCCCTGTAATAACAGTCGAGGACGGAACAATAAATGGCGGCTTGGGCGGAGCTGTTGCAGAATGGTTTAGCGCCCGTGGCTATAATGTACCTGTTGTTCGTCTCGGTATACCCGATAGTTTTATCCCTCATGCCACTCCGGCACAGCAACACAAAATGTGTGGCTTTGATGAGGAAGCTATATATCAGACAATCATCGATATAAGTATAAAACGATGAAAATTGTTATCGCGGGAGCCGGCGAAGTAGGCTCTCATTTGGCACGGCTGCTCTCAGCCGAAGAGCAAGACATAATGTTGATCGACGGAAATGCCGATCGCTTGGCTGTGCTTGATGCCAATTACAATTTGATGACGTTAGAGGGCGACCCTACGACCTTTGCGACCTTGCGCGACGCCGGTGTTGGATCGTGCGATTTGTTTATTGCCGTAACGCCCTATGAGTCAAATAATATCGTAGCGTGCTCGATAGCCAAAAATTTAGGTGCCAAGACGACAGTGAGCCGTATTGACAGTTACGACTTTATGGAGCCGGAGAATATATCTGTTGTGCATCGTATGGGCGTAGACCGAATGATTTATCCGGAATACCTTGCCGCACAGGAGATTGTAACGGCTTTACGACGTACATGGGTGCGAAATTGGTTTGAGCTTCACGATGGGCAGATTATCCTTGCCGGCGTTAAGTTGCGCCATGGTACGCCATTGGCGGGCATGAAGCTTCGCGATTTTGGTTTTGCCAATCGAAATTTTAACGTCGCCGCTATAAAACGTAACCACGAAACCATTATTCCACGTGGTGATGACACAATGAATCAAGGCGATATCCTCTATTTTACCACCACCCGCGACCATATAGACGAGTTGCTAGAATTAACGGGTAAGAAGGCACATAAAGTGCGAAAGGTGTTGATAATGGGCGGATCGAGTATAGCTGTGCGCCTTGTTAATCTAGGCAGTGATGAGTTTAAATTCAAGATAATAGAGAGTAACCTCGACCGCTGTCGCAAATTGCCAATGTTGTGCCCCGATTGTGAGATTATTCACGGCGATGCTCGTGATACCGATTTGTTGGCAGACATAGGCATAGATGATATGGATGCATTTGTGGCTCTTAGCGACAGTTCGGAATCGAATATTCTTTCGTGCTTGACAGCCAAGGAGTTCGGAGTGAAAAAGACCGTTGCCGATGTTGAGACATTGCAGTTTATATCGCAAGCCGAGAATTTGAATATCGGCACGGTTGTAAATAAGAAATTGTTGGCCTCGAGTTCGATATTCCAATTGTTGCTAGATGCCGATAGTAGCACCTCGAAGTGTTTGGCATTGGCAGATGCCGAGGTAGCGGAGTTGGAAGCACATGAAGGATCGAAGATAACGCACGCAGCAGTTAAGGATTTGCATCTTCCGCGCGAGCTTACCCTCGGTGCGCTTATTCGCGGCGACAAGGGTATGCTTATTACCGGCTCAACCGTTATCCAACCTGGCGACCATGTGCTTGTGTTCTGCCTCGCCGGGGCTATTCATAAGGTGGAAAAACTTTTTAATTGACGTCAATGCGCAAAACAACGTTCTCGCCTCGTTTGTTGGTTAATCATCGGATGCTCACCCGCGTGGTTGGTTGGCTTTTGCTGATAGAGTCGGCGTTTATGTTGATACCGACGCTGACGAGTATATTTTATAAAGAGGACGATTGGATTGTTTTTAGCGGCACGACAGTATTGACCGCAGTTGTAGGTTTTATGCTATCGCGCTTCGTTCGTCCGACGAGCCGACATTTGGGCAAGCGTGACGGCTTTTTGCTTACTGCGTTGGTGTGGATTGTTTTTTCATTATTCGGTTTGTTGCCCTTTATGTTCGGACGTGTAGATTTATGCTTCAGCGATTCCTTTTTTGAGGCAATGTCCGGCTTTACCACTACCGGCGCGTCGGTGATAACAGACACGACCAAAGTTAGTCATGGCTTGCATATATGGCGTGCGATGATGCAATGGATTGGCGGTATGGGTATTATTCTGTTTACGCTCGCTGTTATTCCGATGCTTAATCATTCCGGCGGGATGCAGATGTTTAATGCCGAAGTTACGGGCATAACGCATGATAAGATACGTCCGCGTATTAATCAGACAGCCAAGAGTTTATGGGCTGTTTACTGTGGTTTGACATTGGTGCTTGTCGTGCTTTTGTCGTGCGGTCCGATGAGTGTGTTTGAAAGTATATGCCACGCCCTCGGTACTATTTCGACGGGTGGGTATAGTGTTAATAGTGACGGTATTAGCGTCTGGGGAGATTCATGGTATGTCAAGATTGTGATGACTGTGTTTATGTTCCTTGGCGGAGTTAATTTCGGTTTGATATATAAGACAGTCCATGGCGATTTTGCAGCAGTTAAGACTAGCGATGTGTTGCGCGTGTATGTTCAGACTATATGTGCGGTGTTGCTGGTGTTTGTAGCATCTATATTGCTTCATAAGGGCTTTAATGGCTGGCAAGCGGTTACGATAGATCCTTTGTTTCAGATTGTTAGCACGATAACGTCGACGGGCTATTCGTTGGAAGAGCTTACTATCTGGGGCCCGGCAGTGTTGGCGCTGACGTTTGTTATGATGTTCTTTGGCGCTTGTGCCGGAAGTACGAGTGGCGGTGCGAAAATAGACCGTATTTTGTATCTGTATAAGAATTGCCGTAATGAGGTGTACCGTTGTATTTATCCAAATGCGATAATGTCGGTTAAGGTTAACGGACGTATTGCAAACCCGGATTTGGTAACCAAGGTTATAGCTTTTTTGTGCTTGTATTTAATACTTGTTGTTGTAGGCGGTATATTGCTTTCGCTTTTTGATGTACCTATAGTAGATGCATTCTTTTCGTCGTTCTCGTGTATGTCAAACACCGGATTTGGCGCAACGACGACGGGATATGGCGCAGGATATGATACACTTCCGAGTGTAGCGAAGTGGATTTTGTCGGCTCTGATGCTTACGGGTCGTTTGGAGATTTATACAATACTTGTGCTGTTGATGCCTGCGTTTTGGCGTAAGTGAATTGTGGGCGAGAGTGTGTTGGCACTTTCCACTTTCCCGCTTTCCTTGCCTGATATGGGAAAGTGATAAATGAGAGGGAAAGTAGTCAGGAAAGTGATGTTATAACCAGAGTGCCGGAGTTTATTACTTTTTTATGAAGGATATAATTTCGCTTTGGATTTTTGATCCGAGGATGCTGTTTATTGTGATATAAAGCGGAATAGCGACAGCTGTCATGATGAGCAGTTTTATCCAAGCGTTGTCAACGAGTTGTGCCGCGATGAGCATTAGCGGTATTATAGCGAGTGTTTGTATGGCGTAAGGAGCCATGTCGCGTAAAAAGTTTAAAACACTTACGTTAGTGAGCTTTACAGTGAAAAACAACGCAACAAGCCACGAAATAGCCGTAGCAGCGAGTTGGCCCCATAAAAGTATACGAACGCCTATAACAGGATCGGTGGGGCTTGATAGGTTCATGTATGGGAATGTGATAGCAAGTGCGAGTATGGCACAAGCATCGCGAACAATTTCGAGCTTTACGATAGTGCTGCCGTGTCCGAGAGCGAGTAGATAGTTGGAGTATAAAGAACTGAGTACTACGAAGATACCCCTAAAAAGAAGAATTTGAAAAAGTGCAATAGATGGGTCCCATTTAGTGCCGAATAGAGCGTGGAAAATCGGTTCAGCCATAGCACAGAGCCCTAGCATGGCAGGGAAGAGGAGGTATGATGTGAAACGGTTCATTTTCGACACCATGTTAGAAAAACGATCGCTGTCGTCTTGTACGGAAGCTAAAGCCGGCACGAAAGATGAAGTCAGAACTTGGCTGAGAGAGCTAATGCCCATCTTGCTCCATTTGTCGCTTTGAGTGTAGTAGCCTAAAGCGCTGAGACCTATGCGGTTGCCGATGAAAAAGCTGTAAATATTCAGGAATACCGTGTTTAGAAACGAGGTGAAAAGCATCCTGCTGCCCAGTCCGGCGTAAGAACGTAAAATAGTCCACGAGAATTTGAAAATCGGGCACCAATGTCCTGTAACCCAGAGGACTAAAGATTTAATAGCAGCGGTAACTACCGTTTGCCACACAATAGCCCACGCCCCGAAGCCATATACAGCCAAGCTAATGCCCACGATGCCACCGATGAAAAGACCAAGCGAATTTGATACCGCCACCATGCGCACGTCCATGGCTTTCATTAGCCTGTTAGTTTGTACTATAGCAGTGGCGTTGAATATTATAGCCAAGAAAATGACTCGCCCGAGCGGAATGAGACGTGTGTCGTTTTGAAACAGTGTTGCTATGGTAGGGGTGAGGCAGAAAAGAATAGCGTAGAGCAGTGTCGCCAAGGCGATGTTAAACCATAGGACAGTAGAGTAGTCGAGTCTCGAAGGTTCTTTCCGTTGTAGTAGAGCGTAAGAGAATCCGCTGTCGACGAGAAGCGAAGCGAAGGCTTGAAAGACTAACAACGCCCCGACAAGACCGAAATCGTCAGTACTCAACTTCAACGCAAGCACGATGCCAGTAACGGCGTAAAGGACTTGCGTCGATACACGGTCAATGAGGTTCCATTTCAAAGACCTTG
Organism: uncultured Bacteroides sp.; assembly: GCA_964518705.1. Classification (GTDB taxonomy): domain Bacteria; phylum Bacteroidota; class Bacteroidia; order Bacteroidales; family Muribaculaceae; genus CAG-873. Next base: position 10,995 of record CAZFGV010000008.1, on the reverse strand, counting down.
CAGTGCGTGTTTTGAGAGATGAGACGATGGCGGTAAGTGCTTGTGTTATTTGTTGTTAGAGTCGTCGGTGTTTTTGTCTTTCAATTCTTCAGACGGAATAATACGCACCCCGATGCCACGGTTTGATACTTTCTCGGGTTTGAAGTGGTAGAACACTTTCCCGGATCCGGCACCGTAGGCTGTGAGATTGTCTGAAGGGTAGCAATCGATGTTTCCGGTACCGAAAACGAAGCATTTTACGCTCTTGGCATGCAAGTTAGCAGCGTAGATAGGTCCGGTGCTGACATTGCGAAGACGAGCACGTGTTGTTGTTCCGCTGATGGTGATGTGTCCTTTTCCGGCAGTGATACCGGCATCGACATTGTTAGCGTTGACATTGTAAACTTCGATATTGCCGTTTCCTATCTGCTTGGCTTTGAAGGTTTCAACTTTAACAGGGTTGAATACGCGCACTAAAGAATCGCCTGAGTTTTCAATCTTATGCAATGTTGCCGAGTAAACGGTAACGAGAGGAACGTTGGGAATGTCGTATTCGTCGGCGTTGGTGCGGATTGTGAGGTGGTTGTTCTTGTTTGAGAACGAGATGTTTGACGCCATAGAAGCGTCGCAGGTGAACACGGCGTAACCGATAGAGTCGGGATTAACACGATAGTCCACGTTAACACCGTCAACGATGGTTAGTTCATCAAAGTTTTCGACATTGAGACGGTATGTTGTAAGTGTCGACTCTTGAGCAGAGACGGTGAATAATGCAATACAGATGCTGAGGATGCTTAATATGTGTTTCATTACTATTAATTGTGATTGCTAACGCGAGGCAGGATGTTGTGTTCAATGTCGTCGAGTATTGCTTCTAATTCGTCAAGAGTCGACGCTTTAAGCATAGCAATGCGAGTTGGTCTGAAGTCGGGTATGCTTTTGAAGAGCGGCGAAGCAGCGAGGTGGCGGCGTATGTGCAAAATGCCACGGTATTCGTCTATGCGTTCGACACTTTCGTGAATCTGACGACGCAGGAGAGCGAATTTCTCTTCGTTAGATACGGTAGCTTCCGAGCCGTTTCGAAGCAGAGATGTCATCTGTTTGAAAATCCAAGGCGCACCTATTGACGCACGCCCTACCATAACGCCGTCGACGCCATATCGGTTGAAGGCTTCAACGAGTTTTGGAGCATCGGTGATGTCTCCGTTGCCTATAACGGGGATGTGTAGACGCGGATTTGCTTTGACGCGACCTATCATGTCCCAGTCGGCTTGTCCGGTGTACATTTGAGAGCGTGTGCGACCGTGAACGGTAAGTGCTTGTATTCCACAGTCTTGTAGCTGTTCGGCAAGTTCTACGATGATTTTGTTTTCACAGTCCCAACCGAGGCGAGTCTTTACTGTTACGGGTAACTTTACTGCATTCACGACAGCTCGAGTTATTTCGAGCATCTTGGGAATGTCACGAAGCATACCTGCACCGGCACCTTTCCCTGCCACTTTCTTAACAGGGCAACCGAAGTTAATGTCAATAATGTCCGGCCCTGCCGCTTCGACAATCTTAGCGGCTTCCACCATAGGCTCGACCTCACGGCCGTAAATCTGAATAGCAGTAGGGCGTTCACCGTCGCTGATGTGTAGCTTGCGTGTTGTTGCAGCAATGCTGCGAATAAGAGCGTCGGCAGATACAAATTCAGTATACGTCATATCTGCACCTTGTTCCTTACATATTAAACGGAACGAGGCGTCAGTGACATCTTCCATCGGGGCGAGCATGACAGGGCGTTCGCCTAAGTCGACATTTCCTATCTTCATTGGGTACTTTCTACTGTTTAACTTACAAAGTTAATAAAAAGTGGTGAGAGTATGGGCTGAGTTGAACTAATATACCAATTTTATGGCATATTTGTCAATAAATAGAGTGGGATTTGGTATAGGTATAAAAAAAATTATCCGTCATCCCGACGAATAATCTTTTCACCTTAAATCTAATACCATGAAAAACTGATGCAAAGTTAGTACTTTTATGTTATACAACATAATTTTCGAGCAGAAAAATTACGAATTTTACAGTGTTTAACACAAATAGGGAAATAAAGAACAATATATTGGAGAAAATGTAAGATTAAAAATAAGGAACAATAAAGTAATAATGTTTTTGGCGGTTGCAAAATAATGCGTAAATTTGTCGCGAAAACAAAACACCGACTATGCATACCATATCACAACGCGTAGAATCGCTAGCGGCATCGCAAACCTTAGCCATGTCGCAGAAGAGCGCCGAGCTCAAAGCTCAAGGCGTAGATGTTATTAACTTATCAGTAGGGGAGCCGGATTTTAACACACCGGACCACATCAAAGCCGCTGCCATAGCAGCCATTAATGACAATTTCAGTTTTTATAGTCCCGTTCCAGGTTACATGAGTCTTCGCAAGGCAATTGCCGACAAACTATCACGCGAAAACGGCTTGCATTACGAGCCCTCGCAGATTGTTGTAGGCAATGGAGCCAAACATTCTATATGTAATGTAATAGTCGCCACCGTCGACCCTGGAGATGAAGTTATCATTCCCACACCGGCATGGGTAAGCTATGTTGAGATGGTGAAGCTAGCCGAGGGTACACCTGTATTAGTACCGACCGGCATAGACGATGATTTCAAAATAACCCCGTCACAGCTCGAGGCAGCAATCACAGAACGCACACGTGCTATAATAATGTGTTCGCCCTCGAATCCTACGGGCAGCGTTTATAGCCGTGCCGAATTGCAGGCGTTGGTAGATGTTCTTGCACGTCATCCTCAGGTGCTCGTTATAGCTGATGAGATTTACGAACATATATTATATACAGGCGAATTTGTGTCATTAGCGTCCTTCGAAGCTATTGCCGACCGTACAGTTGTTATAAACGGTGTGTCAAAGGCATATGCGATGACCGGCTGGCGTATCGGCTACTGTGCCGCACCGGTAGAGATAGCCAAGGCCGTTAACAAGCTTCAGGGTCAGTACACTTCAGGAGCATCGTCAATAGCACAGAAGGCAGCCGAGGCAGCATATAACGGACCACAGGACTGTGTAGAAGAAATGCGTCAGGCCTTTGAACGCCGTCGAGACTTGGTGGTGCGTTTGGCACGCGAAATCCCCGGATTGAAGGTTAACGAGCCTCAGGGAGCGTTCTATTTGTTCCCCGAAGTAAGCAGCTATTTCGGCAGCACAACACCCGAAGGTGCTGTTATAGAGAATGGTAACGACTTGGCACTTTACCTCCTTGCCACAGCACATGTAGCTACCGTTGACGGAGCAGCGTTCTGCGCTCCCGGATATTTGCGCTTGAGCTATGCCACAGCAGATTCGACTTTGGTAGAGGCAATGCAGCGTATAGCAAAAGCACTATCACAGCTTAAGATGAAATAAGAACGTTGCATGTGTTAAATTTTAACACAGCGACTGTTAAATAAGTTAAAGTTGGGTTTTCGCGTGAAATTTTTGGCGAAAGCTCAACTTTCTTCACGAAATTTTAATTTAATTTGTGGCGTGTTAGTCACGGGGTAGCGTAAACCTTTGTAGACTAATTTGTGATTTATATTTTATACTTACTTAGAGATGTACCTCCTTGAGGTTTGTTATACCATAGAAGGGCTATCAAATAGCAAATGTTGCAACTAGTTGGGCACGGAACCTAACTGTTTTGTTGCGTCTGTATCAAAGAAGGAAATACGAAATTAATAATAACATAATTAAAAAGACCCTTGCATGAAGAACATTTGTAAACAAATGACGTGGAAGACCGTGCTGACGTTCGTGATGGCGTTGGCAATCACCTTCCCGGCTTTAGCGCAAAAAATCACAGTGAGCGGTACAGTTTACGAGCCTGAAGGCGAGCCAGCCATCGGAGCTTCTGTAGCCGTTAAGGGCACATCAAATTATGGTGTTGCCACTGATTTTGATGGTAAGTACAGCATTCAGTGCGATGCCAATGCAACATTGGTATTCTCGTATGTAGGCTGTGACAACCAAGATGTAGCAGTCAATGGCCGCAAGACTATTGACGTTAATTTAAAGACCAACTCCGTAGCGATGAGCGAGCTTGTAGTTATCGGCTATGGTGTTGTAAAGAAATCTGATGCAACCGGAGCTGTCGGCGTTGTTAAGCCCGACGAAATACAAGCCGGATTGGCATCTTCGGCACAAGACCTTTTGGTAGGTGCCAGCCCCGGTGTTGTTGTAAGCACAAAGGGTGGTAACCCGTCAGACGCTGCTTCGATTCAGATTCGTGGTGGTGCGTCGTTGAATGCTTCTAACGACCCTCTTATCGTTATCGACGGTGTGCCTATGACTCGTTATAGCGTTACCGGATCATCTAACCCCTTGGCGCTTGTGTCTCCCGAAAATATCGAGTCTATGACCATCCTTAAGGACGCCTCGGCGACAGCTATCTTCGGTTCGCGTGCGTCTAACGGTGTGATTATCATCACCACCAAGAGCGGTAAGAGTGGCAAGCCTCAGGTTAACTTTGCTGCCAACTTCTATGTTGCTACACCTCGCAACTACCTCGACATGATGGACGGCAACGAATTCCGCAACTACATCATCAGCCGCTATGGTGCCGACTCTAACCAAGCTGCTGCGCTTGGAAATGTCAACACTGATTGGCAGAAAGAAGTGCTTCGTACAGCATTCAGCCAGGACTATAGCCTCAGCGTTGGCGGTACTACCGGTTTCCTTCCTTATAATGTGTCGGTGAACTATACCAACACCGAAGGCGTTATCAAGACCACTAACAACCGTCGTTTGGGCGCGAGCCTCAACTTAACACCCAAGTTCTTCGACGACCTTCTCAGTGTGAACGCTAACGTTAAGGGTGCTTACATCCAGAACGGCTACGAACAGGGCGTTTTAGGAGCAGCTACCGCTTTCAACCCCACACTCCCCGTACATTCGCCCAACCAATTCGGCAATTGGACAACATACGTTGGTGGAGGTATGATAGCAGACGAGGACACCCCCACAAGCGCCATTTCTACACTTTACGCCGTTAACCCCGTTTCTCGTTTGATGGAGTATGACGACGAATCAAATGTATATCAGAGCGTAGGCAACTTGCAGCTCGACCTCAAGATGCCTTTCCTCCGCGAGCTTCGTGCTAACCTCAACTTGGGTTATGACTACAGCCATGGTAACCAGAACAACCTTCAGGTTGCCGGTTCTCCCCAAGCTTACCTCAACGGCATTGCTTACTATGCAGAAGACGGTAGCACTGTAAACCTCAAAGAAGGCTATGCTTCTAAGAACTATTACAACCAGACCCGTTACTCATTGTTGCTCGACTTCTACCTTAACTATAACAAGGAATTCAAAGAAATCGCATCAAGTGTAGACGCCACCGCCGGTTACTCATGGCAGCGTTTTAACAACAAGGGTTACAACTTTAGCATCGTCGACCCCTCAATAGCCTCAAACACAGGTGAATTGAAAACTCCCGCAGTTATCAACGGCGAAACCTACTACAACCTCAGCGACCTTGCTGCTTATCAGTATAGCCCGACATATTACTATAAGAGCCGCTATCAGCTCGTGTCGTTCTTCGGCCGTGTAAACTACACATTCAAAGACCGCTACTTGCTTACCGCTACGGTACGTCGCGACGGTACCAGCCGATTTGGTAAAGATACCCGTTGGGGTACATTCCCCTCAGTGTCACTCGGTTGGCGTATCAGTGAAGAATCGTTTATGTCAGATGCTCGCAGCATCATCAACGATCTTAAGCTTCGTGCGTCTTACGGTACTACCGGTCAGCAGGACCTTAACGAAGACTACTTCCCCTACCTCCCCGTATACGGCAACTCAACAGGTGACAATCCTACCTATCCTATCGGCGGAAAAGATAACTACGTAAACACAGTATGGCCTAACCCCTACAATGCTGCATTGAAGTGGGAAACAACTCATACATGGAACGTTGGTCTTGACTATGGTATCCTCAACAACCGCATCAACGGTTCTATCGAATTCTATGTACGCAAGACATCAGACTTGCTCACCCGTGCCAACTATCCTGCCGGTTCAAACATCGGTAACGTTGGTTGGATTAACCTTGGTGACCTTCGCAACACCGGTATTGAATTCAATATCAACACTCGTCCTGTTGTAACAAAAGACTTCACTTGGAATTCTAACTTTAATATAGCATGGAATAAGAACAAGATTACCCGTCTAGCCGAAGGTGCCGACACTATGACCGGTTCTATCGACAATGGTGTTAACATCCAGAAGCATCAGGTAGGTATGGCAGCATATACATTCTATGTTCTCGAGCAGGTTTATGACGAATCCGGCAATCCTATTGAAGGCTGTTTTGTAGATCAGAATGCCGATGGTGTTATCAACAGTGATGACTACATCAACTACCACCATGTACACCCCGACATCACCGTAAGTTGGAACAACACGTTCAACTACAAGAACTGGGATTTGGGCTTTGTACTCCGAGGAGCCTTTGGCAACTGGGCATACAACAAGAACCAGATGGATGCGTCATTCGTATCACGCACCGCTACCGCCCCGTTGAGCAACCTTATGAGCGGCACTTTCTTGTTTGAACAGGCCCGCACCACCGAACACATGGTAAGCTCATACTTTGTACAGAACGCATCATTCGTACGCTGCGACAACATTACCTTGGGATACACGTGGCAGAACTTGTTGCAGAACAACCTCCGTTTGCGATTGTATGCAGCAGTACAGAACCCGTTCGTAATCACCAAATATAAAGGCCTCGACCCCGAGTTGACCGCCTTCCAGGGTATTGACAGCAGTGTATATCCCCGCCCCACAACTTACACTGTAGGTGTAGTGGCTACATTCTAAGTCTAATCTCAGCAGAATAAGAATAATGAAACTTACCAAATATATCGCTTCGGGTTGCATAGCCTTGATGTCATTGGCGTCGAGCTCATGCGTAGACGACCTCAACGTTACCCCTAACGACCCTAATACAAAACTCGAACTCACCACACAGGAGGAATGGGACGGCTATTTGGCACGTCTGTATTGGAACTTTCTAGACGACAGCGGCGACTTGGTGTCAACGTCTGACGGTGGTGCCGGTTCGTTCACTCGTTGCCACTTCAACCTTCAGGAAGTGGTTGCCGACGAATGTTTCATCTCTCAGAAATGGAACGACCCCGGTTATAACACATTGGTGTTCAACACTTGGGCAAACAATAACGAATGGGTATATGCCGCCTTCTCACGCGAATTCTTTATGGCAAAGATGTCGGCAGAGTATATCCGCGACATGAAGACCAAAGGAGCAGCGTTCTATGACGAAGCCGAGGTAGAAGCACGCATTGCCGAAGCTCACGTTATCCGTTGCTATGCTTATTGGTGCATGATCGACCTCTTCGGTCGTGGTCCGTGGATTGACGAGACCTCAGTAACCGGTTCAATACCTCCCACTTACGACCGCACACAGCTCTTCAATGCTGTTGTTGCCGAGTTGAAGGCTGCTATTCCTTCAGTAAAGCCTGCCGCAGAGCAAGATTATGGCCGTGTGAGCCGCGAAGCTGCGTGGATGCTCCTTGCCAAGCTTTACCTCAATGCCGAAGTATATACCGGCACTGCTATGTGGGCAGAATGTGCCGATGCTTGCAAGCAAGTGCTTTCAACAGGCATCCAGCTCGCGCCTACTTATAAGTATCTCTTCTGCGCTAGCAACGACAAGTATGTCGGCAATGGAGAAATCTTGTGGGCCGTGCCTCAGCTTCAGGGCCGTTTCACCACATGGGGCGGTACTACCTACCTCACTTGCGGTGCATGGATAGAATCAGCTCCTGCAGAAGTGCTTCAAAGCCTCAACAGTGGCGATACCCCATGGTCAGGTCTGCGCGTGCGTCCCGAATTGTCAAAGGCGCTTAAGGACGACAACCGCCGTTTGATTTATGAAGGAACTTATCAGGAAGAAATTCCCGATTTGGCTTCGTTCGACGAAAACTCTTGCGGTTACATGATTATCAAATACACCAACACGACCGAGGACGACTACGACAATTCACAGTATTTGGCAAGCGGCAAGCCTCTTAACAACGGCACAGCGATGTCTAACACCGACTATCCCTTGTTCCGCCTAGCAGATACCTACTTGATGCTTGCCGAATGTGAGCTCAACGGCGTACAGTGCGATGGTCTTGGCTATCTCAATAAAGTACGCGCCCGTGCGGGCATGGAGCCTGTTGGTGCATTGAGTGCCGAAGTAGTGCTTCACGAACGTAATGTAGAGCTTTACCTCGAAGGCTTCCGTCGTTCCGACCTTATCCGTTTCGGCCGTTACACAGGTGATAACTATGTATGGTCATGGAAGGGTGGCGTCCTCGAAGGTGCTTACATCGACGACTACCGCGCTCTTTACGCTATTCCTTATCAGTACACCGAAACTGTAGGACAGAATCCCGGTTATTAATAGTTAACAAACGTAATTCATACCCATTATGAAATTCGTCAAGATATTTAGTGCCGTTGTATGCTTTGCTGCTATGAGCTTGAGCTCCGGATGTAGCGATGTTACCGACCCAAAATTTCATACCCCCGATGCCGAAACGTTCTTAATCAACACGCCTCCGTTCCTTAATGAATATTATGAATTGAACGCAGAAGGCACTTTCGAACTTTCCCTCAACGGCCAGCCCGACTATGGCTTCTCGGCAATCACCCAATATCGTGCGTTGGTGTCACTTACGGGCAAATTCGACACCGAATCCGACTACCGTGTCCTTACCCCTACCGGTTCCGGCACGCTCTCTAAGATGACCATTAAGGACAACGACCTTGCTATGGCGTTGTGCGACTTGCGTGGCATCACCGAAAAGAGCCAATATACCGACGCCGGCGAGCAGAAGGTATATTTCAAAGGAGCAGCCTATATCGACGGCCTCACCGATGCCGAAGGTAACAACCGCAGTTATGTGGTAACATCTAACACCGTTACCCTCAACCGCGTTCAGGGCTACCTCGCTTTGCCTATCCCCGGCGTTATCTATGTTATCGGTAACTACACCGGCTCATGGATAAGCCCCGATGCCGATAACGAAAGTAAGCTCGAGCCTTACACGTTGAGCGAGAGCGTTGATGCTATCGGTTCGAAGGTTTACTATGGCGTCATCGACTTCCAGCCCACCAATGCCGAAGAAGGCTCAATCTTCCGTTTCTACACCGCCCTTACCGGTTGGGATGCAGATTCATGGGGTTGTGCCGGTGGTACTGACTCGGATACTCCTGTAGAGTTCCCCGATTTCACTAGCGGACAAACTCTCGACCACGCTTTGGCAAAGACCAAAGACTCGTTCCAATTCAATAATTACACCGGCCGCCTCGACTTCACTGTTGACATGAGCGATCGCGCTAATCCCAAGGTGATTATCAAGGCTCTCGATTAATTAATCAGAAAAACTACTGAAACGATATGAAACACTATCAAATCATAGCTCTAATTGCAGCAGCGGTAGGGATGGCGTCGTGTGATGAATACACTTTGCCGAACCCTCCTGCACAGAGCAACCCCGAAGAGGCTATTTTCACGTCAACCGACCTCGTTTTTACCAGCACGGCAGACAATATTAACTTGCCTGAGTTGGTAGCCGAGAATTCGCCCGTGCATTTGTTCGACCTCACGGTGACAAACTTCCCCGCAGGATATTCTATCGAAGTTGAAGGCGAATTCTGCCAAGAAATGCCTGTCGGCATGCCGGTTGAAAATCTCAAAACGATGACAGCGAAGTTGAATGTTACCGACAACAATGCCGTTACTATCTCTACGGCAGAGTTGCAGACTATTTTCAACAGCGTTGTCAGCAAGGACATTGTTGCACGTTATATGAATGCGAGCTATATCGCTTATGCCGTTAATGGCACAAGCCGTGTTCGCCTCGGTGGTCCGGACTACTATTATTGGACCGGTGGATACAATGTTACTCCGCTACCTCAACCGAATGTTATCGAAACGGCATATTACCTTGTGGGCAATTTCTGCGATTGGGACGTTACCAAGGGTATTCCTTTCGCTCAGCTCAACGAAGGCAATCCTTACGACAACCCCGAGTTCACTCTTAAGATTGACGTTAACAAAGACCTTGCCGATAGCGAAGACGGCTATCAGTGGATGATTGTTGGCAAGTCGGGCTATGACAGCAATAGCCTCGCAGGCGCGTTCGGCGTTAACGGCACCGATACTGAAGGTGTCCTCGTTGACACTGACGACGCTGCCAAAGGCGTTATCCGTCAGGAAGGTCCGTATATGATTAAGCTTAATATGGAGGCTCGTGAGTATTCTGTCGGTCCCGCTTTCGAAGCGCTTTGGGTGCCCGGTATGGCTACGGCTACTGCTGATAATAAGTTCGACCAGGTTCTTCGCCTCGAAACTAACGATTATATCAACTACGAAGGTACTATGCCATTGCGTTCACGCTTCTGGTTTACCGGTCAAGCAAGCACTAAGGGTGTAAGCTTCCGCCCCGATGCCGACCAGGTTGACGATGAAAACGGCGGTGCTAAGGGTACGATGGTTTATGACGTTACGACAAACACGATGATGAAGGTTGCCCAGCAGGGTCTTTACTATGTTAAGGCTAACGTTGTAACCCTCGAATGGTCTATCACACCGATACCTCAGATTAGCATCATTGGCAAGTTCAACGATTGGAACACCGGCACAGCGGTAGACCTTACTCCCGACAGCAAGTATGCCGTATGGACAGTGACCGATATCGAGCTTCCTGCCGACGAGTTCAAGTTCTGCGTATCGCACGATTGGGCGTTGAGCTATGGTGGCGAGCTTGATGACGTTCGTCAGAATGCGGGTAACTTCATCCTTGAAGAAGCCGGTGTTTATGACGTTGTTCTCAACTTTGGCGTTTCGCCTGCTACTCTTACATTGATTAAGAAATAATAGCGCGAAATATAGAAAAAGACTCCTCGGCCAATGGTCGGGGAGTTTTTGTATAGTCACTTTCCACTTTCCACTTTCC
>CAZFGV010000007.1:0-86695 GCA_964518705.1 uncultured Bacteroides sp. | reverse complement strand
ACGCTCAAAAATAAGAGGCTGCGCCGTAAACTTTAATTACGACACAGCCTCTTTTGTATATTATTGTAATTGAATATCTTGGCTGAGTTAATGTTCTGCTTGTTAGACTTGGCGTGCCGGAGTATAAATTGACTTTGTGTGGTAATAAAAAATGAAAGTGCGTTGCTTCACAGTAACGCACCTTCCTCATAACCAAAATTCAAGTATATTGTGAGTCTAACAAAACGTTATCTATTGTCATTCATTGAGGCTATGCTCAATGTTCACGATGCAAAGTTATAAAGAATAATTGACAATTACCTTAAAAATATGGCAATAAAAGTTAATAAAACCAAATACACAGTCTAATTCGTCAATTATTAACGTAAACATTGCTATAGTTCAATCAAATTGAACGCCCAAATGTATGACTTTAATCTTATACTAAAGATTAAAAGGCAAATACTTAGCAAAATTTAACCACTCATTCGACCTAAATGCCAATTTTTAGTCAAAAAGGCGGGTAGTGTACATAATAAAAAATTAGTAACTTTGCATTCCGAAAAAGTATGTTTTATAACATGTTTTTGTGATTTTCTCGTCGAATGACGTAAAATCGCGCAAATGAGCTCGAAAACAAACATCGTAAAAGTATATATGAAAAAACAGACGTTGGCACTTGTAGGTGCTTCAATCTGCCTCGCAGGCAGTTTCGTCCTTCCTTCATGCGGTCAAAAGCAGCAAGCCGCCGGAGGACAAATGGCTCTTCCTATCGCAGTTATGACTCTTGAGCCTTCTAATGCCGAGTATCAAAGCTCGTATCCCGCTACTCTTCGTGGTAAAACTGACATCGCTATCCGTCCTCAGATCAGCGGTTTCATCACTAAAGTACATGTTGACGAAGGTCAGCACGTTCGTCAAGGTCAAGTTCTCTTTACCATCGATCAGGTACAATTCCAAGCTGCCGTAGATCAGGCTCAAGCCAACGTTAATAGCGCTACTTCTGCCGTAAGCACTGCTGAAATCACTGAGCAGAACAAGCGTATGCTCCTCGACAAGAACATCATCAGCCAAACCGAATGGCAAATGGCAGCTAACCAGCTTGCACAAGCTAAAGCCGCTCTCGCTCAGGCTAATGCCGCTCTCGTTTCTGCTAACAAAAACCTCGCGTACACAACCGTTACCGCTCCTTGCAACGGTGTTGTTGGTGTAATCCCCAACCGTGAAGGTTCGCTCGCTTCACCCTCTTCTGTTGAACCTCTCACCACTATCAGCGACAACTCTGAAATGTACGCTTACTTCGCTCTCAGCGAAAAAGATCTTCTCTCTTTCGTTGACGAAGGCCGTTCTACTGTTGCTGCCGGCGTTGCAGCTCTCCCCGCTGTTAAACTCCAGCTCGCTGACGGTTCTATTTATCCCTACGAAGGTAAAGTTGCTACCGTTTCAGGTGTTATCGACAACGCCACCGGTGCCGCTTCTTCTCGCGCGCTTTTCGCCAACCCCGCCGGTATGCTCCGCTCTGGTAACACCGGTCAAATCATCATCCCCCGCGTTAGCGAAAACGTTCTCGTAATTCCCCAGAAGGCTACTTACGAAGTGCAGTCGCTACGTTATGTTTACACTCTTAACGACAGCAACATCACCGTTCCTACTCAAATTACTGTGATGCCCTACGACGATGGCAAAACATACGTTGTTACATCAGGCCTCAAAGCCGGTGATCGTATTGTTGTTGAAGGCGTAGGTTCTTCTGTTCGTCCCAATATGCCCGTTACCCCCAAAACAGAGCAGCAGGCTCAATAATAATTGACAATCATTTCATTACATAAGTAAAATGAAACTCGATACATTTATAAACCGCCCTGTGCTCTCGACGGTGATTTCTATCTTCATCGTCTTGCTGGGTATTATCGGTTTGACGTCGCTCCCTGTGACTCAGTACCCCGATATTGCGCCGCCTACAATTTCAGTTTCGACCACATATAACGGTGCTAACGCCGCCGCTGTGCTTAACTCTGTGATCGCTCCCCTTGAAGAATCTATAAACGGTGCTCAAGGTATGACCTATATGGAGTCTACAGCTACTAACACCGGCTCGGCTACTATCAACGTTTACTTCGAACAAGGCTTTGACCCCGATATGGCTGCCGTGGACGTGCAGAACCGTGTCGCTAAAGCCGCCAATCTCCTTCCTTCGGAAGTTAACCAAGTAGGTGTCGAAACTCGTAAACGTCAGACTTCTATGCTTATGGGTATCGCTCTCGTTGATACTACGGCAGCTGGTGTTTATGCTCCCGAATTCCTCGATAACTACATGAAGATCAACGTTATCCCCGAATTGCAGCGTGTGCAAGGTGTGGGTGACGTGATGTCTTTCGGTGCTGATTACTCTATGCGAATCTGGCTCAAGCCTGAAGTGATGGCGCAATACCATCTTATGCCTTCAGACATTAGCGCAGCCCTCGCTGAACAGAACGTCGAAGCCGCTCCCGGTGCTTTCGGTGAACAAGGCGACCAGTCGTTCCAGTACATCATGCGCTACCGTGGCCGTCTTACAACTCCCGAACAGTTCGGCGACATCGTTGTGCGCACAGGCGCTAACGGCGAAGTCCTTTATCTTAAAGATGTTGCAGAAATCGAACTCGGTCGTGTTACTTACGGCTTCGCTAACCACGCTAACGGTCAGCTTTCTACAATGGCGATTGTGTTCCAAACTCCGGGCTCGAACGCTACTAAGATTATTAACGACTGTCTTGCTGTCGTTGAAAAACTTAAATCCGATCTTCCCGTTGGTTGCGAATACACGGTGCCGATGAACAACAACGACTTCCTTTATGCTTCAATCGAAACTGTGATCCACACTCTTATTGAAGCATTCATCCTTGTGTTCTTCGTGGTATACGTGTTCCTCCAGGATATGCGCAGTACCCTTATCCCCGCTATTGCAATTCCCGTGGCTCTTATCGGTACATTCTTCGTAATGAACCTTATCGGCTTCTCGGTGAACTTGATTACTCTATCAGCGCTCGTGCTTGCTATTGCGATTGTGGTCGATGACGCCATTGTGGTCGTCGAGGCTGTTCACGCTAAACTTGACCAAGGTTACACCTCGGCACGTCGCGCTTCTATCGACGCCATGGGTGAAATCGCCGGTGCGCTTGTTTCTATTACTTTGGTAATGATGCTCGTGTTCATCCCTGTGTCATTCATGCCCGGCACCTCTGGTGTGTTCTACCGTCAGTTCGGTCTTACAATGGCAATCGCTATTGCATTCTCGGCTATCAATGCGTTGACCCTTTCACCTGCATTGTGCGCCATCTTCCTTCACCCCCACAAAGCTGAAGGCGACCAAAGCCTCGGCCAGCGTATGGGCGATGCTTATCGCGCTGCAGGTGAAGTTGTTGCTCAGCGTTACAAACGCGCTTTTGCTCTCGATATCCACCCTCTCATCACATTCATTCTTCTCGTTGCCACAATTACCTTCATGGTACTTGGTTGGTACAGCTTCTCTAATGTCGCTCTTAGCTGTGTAGCATGGGCTGTCGCTATCGTTGCTGTACTCGGTCTCTTCGGCAAGCGTTTCCACCGCTCGTTCGAAAAGAACTTTGGCAAGCTCCTCGCAGGATATAGCAAAATCGCTACTATTTGTGCTAAGCACAAAATCCTTTCTCTTAGCTCTGTTGGTGTCGCTATCGCATTGCTCGTTTATTTGATGGCTGTAACACCCTCGGCCCTCGTACCTAACGAAGACACCGGTGTTATCTTCGCCATGATCGATATGCCTGCCGGTACTTCTCAAGAACGTACCGAGGAAGTAATGGAACAGGTTGACTCACTCGCCGCTACAATCCCCGGCATCAAAGTGCGTCAGGCTATTAACGGCTATAGCTTCATCGCAGGTCAGGGTGCTACTTATGGTACTTTCATTATCAAACTTAAGGACTGGAGCGAACGTGACGCCAGCCAAAGCGCTGACGCTATCATTGCTAAGCTTTACGCCCTTACCGGTCAGCACATCCGTGACGGTCGTGTGATGATTTTCGCACCACCGATGATCTCGGGTTACTCTGCTACTAACGGTTTCGAAATGAAGATGCAGGACCGTACCGGTGGCGATATCAACAAATTCTATGGCGTCGTTCAAGGTTTCTTGGCTCAGCTCAACCAGTGCGAAGAAATCCAGATGGCATACACCACCTTCAACCCCACCTTCCCGCAGTACATGATTGATATCGACGCTGCTAAAGCAAAAACAGCCGGTATCAGCCCCGCTACTATCCTTTCTACTCTCCAAGGTTACTATGGCGGTATGTATGTGTCAAACTTCAACCGTTTCGGTAAGATTTATCGTGTAATGATGCAGGCCGCGCCCGAATCTCGCGTAAACCTCGAAACTCTTAACAATGTTAAGATTCGCAACGGAGCAGAAATGGCACCCATATCGAACTTCGTTAAGCTCACCCGCGTTTACGGCCCTGACTTGATGAACCGTTTCAATATGTTTACCTCAATCTCTGTTACTGGTACTCCCGCTCCCGGTTATTCTTCAGGTGACGCTATTGCTGCTATCGAACGCGTTGCTGCTCAGACCTTGCCCCAGGGCTACGGTTATGAATATGCAGGTATGACCCGTGAAGAAGCCGGTAGCTCGTCAGGTTCTGCTACTGCTACTATCTTCGGCCTCTGCTTCTTGTTCGTTTACTTGTTGCTCTCGGCTCAGTATGAAAGTTATATCTTGCCCCTCGCCGTTATCCTTTCTATCCCCTTCGGCTTGTGCGGTACTTTCATCTTTGCTTCATTCTTCGACATCTCGAACAATATCTACTTGCAGATTGCTTTGATTATGCTTATCGGTCTATTGGCAAAGAACGCCATCCTTATTGTCGAGTTCTGTATTGAACGCCGCAACACCGGTATGAGCATCTTTAACGCAGCTATCGCAGGTTCTACCGCTCGTCTCCGACCCATTCTTATGACATCGTTGGCTATGGTTATCGGCCTCTTGCCTATGATGTTTGCTCACGGTGTTGGTGCTAACGGTAACCGCGCTCTTGGTGCCGGTTCGGTAGGCGGTATGCTTATCGGTATGATTTGCCAGATTTTCGTCGTGCCTGCGCTATTCGTGATATTCCAGGCTATCCAAGAGAAAATCAAGCCTATCAAGTGGGAAAATCAAGAACGTGGCGGAACTATCGAGAAAGAAATCGAACAGTATGCCAAGTAATTTATTCACAGCAATGAATATCAATAAAATAATTCGTGCAGCAATGTTTGGCGCCGTTGTTTTCGGCGCCACTAGCTGCCACATTTATAAAAGCTACGAGACTCCTACCGAAACGGCTCTTACTAAGGAGTATGTTGAGGCTCGTGCTCTTCCCGTAGATTCTACTACTTTCGGTAACTTGTTGTGGGAAGACGTTTTTACCGACCCCAAACTCGCTTCGCTCATTCAGCAAGCGCTTGAGTCTAACACTAGCTTGCGCAATGCTCAGTTGAACACTGAAATAGCTCGTGCAAATGTCCTCGGCGCTCGTTTGGCTTACCTCCCTTCGGTGGTCGTTGCTCCTAATGGCGCCGGTAACTCTATTGCCGGTAGCGATTTGTCGTGGAGCTACTCTCTTCCCGCTCAGCTTAGCTGGGAAGTTGATATCTTCGGCAAAATCCTTAATAGCAAACGTGGCGCTAAAGCCGCTCTCCTTCAGTCGGAAGCTTATGCTCAGGCTGTGCGTAGCCAAATCATCTCGGCTGTAGCTGCCACTTACTATTCTATCGCTGCCGTACGTTGCCAGCTTAACCTCTCGCGCAACACTGCCGGCCTTTGGAAAGAAACCGTACAGACCATGCGAGACCTTAAGGAAGCCGGTCGTGGTGTTACCGAAGCTGCCGTGGTGCAATCATCGGCTAACTACTACGCTATCCAAGCGTCTATTACCGACCTTGAAACCCAGCTCGATAAGCTCAACAACACAATGAGCCTTCTCCTTAACACCCTTCCTAAGGAATGGGATGTTACCGACAAGGTAGACCTTAATGTGCCTGCAATCCTTCGTGCCGGCGTTCCTATGTCAGAACTCGCCGCTCGTCCTGACGTTGCTGCCGCTGAACAGACTCTCGCTTCAGCTTACTATGCAACAAACAGCGCTCGTGCTGCTTTCTATCCCGGTCTTACCATTACAGCATCAGGCGGCTTCACAAACCTCCTCGGCTCGGCTATCAAGAACCCCGGAGAATGGTTCTATCAGCTCGCCGGCTCTTTGACAGCGCCTCTGTTCGCTCGCGGTCAGAACATCGCTCGTCTTAAAGGTGCTAAGGCTCAACAGAAGCAAGCTCTTAACAACTTTGAATACTCGCTCCTTAACGCTGCAGCAGAAGTGTCGGACGCTCTTACTGTTTATGAAAAGAGCATCGAAAAATCAACACTTCTTGAACAGCAAGTTAATGAGTTGACAAAATCGGTAGAATATACACAAGACTTGATGCTTTATTCAACCGGTACAACCAACTACCTCGAAGTGCTTACCGCACAGCAGGGTTTGTTATCGGCACAAATCAGCCAAATCACCACAGAGTTGGCTCGTGCTAATGCCGTAATCAACCTCTATCAAGCCCTTGGTGGTGGTCGTTGATAAAATGTAACTTACGACATCTCGCCCCTTCGTGATTACGAGGGGGCGAGTTTTCGTAATTTGCTTTTGTCGATAAAATATTGCCGTTTTTCTATGTTTGCTCTTTGAAGGTAGAAACTAGTTTGTTTACATCCATATTTTGGTGTAATTTTGTAATGAGGTAAAAAAGATTTGAGTCTGTGTCCGCTGTGATTTAAGCGCTTTTTAGCCTATATTACGAAAAGATATACAAGATCTCCACAAGAAATCTTTCCACCTCAAGCGCACATTTAGAAAATAAAATATATGGCTTTTGTCGATAAAATATGCTTTTTTTTCGATAATAACGCCAAAAAAGTAGAAACACGTTTGCTAATCCGAGAAATTGCTAATAACTTTGCAGATGAAACAATTGACTATTTTTATTGTTTTGATGGTTTTTGCATTCCTGGACGTGGCGACCGTGATGGCCGCCACGATTCGTGGTAAGGTGTCTGATAATACCGGCGAACCGCTCATACAAGCTTCGGTTCGTGTGCTCGCCGTTAAAGACTCCTCGCTCGTTAAGGGTGCCGTTACGAACGTCAACGGAAATTATACCATCAATGGCCTTAAACAAGGGCGATACATTGTCGAAGCCTCTTATGTAGGTTATGCGACAGCGTTTACAAATATCAATCTTAACACCGACGATTTGAGAGTGAAACCTTTCACCCTCTCGGAAAGTGCTATCGCTTTGCGTGATGCTGTCGTAACCGGTATTCGTACGCCAATTAAGGTGATGGAAGATACAATTGAGTATTCTGCAGAGTCTTATAAAACTCAGCCTAATGCTGTGGTGGAAGACTTGCTTAAGCGTCTCCCGGGTGTTGAGGTGGACTCGGAAGGCAAAATTACCGCTAATGGTAAAGAAGTGAAGAAAATTCTTGTGGATGGCAAGGAATTCTTTAGCGATGACCCCACTGTGGCTTCTCGAAATTTGCCCGTTGAAATGGTTGAAAAATTGCAAGTCGTTGACCGAAAAAGTGATCTCGCTCGTATCACTGGCGTCGACGATGGCGAAGACGAAACTGTTATCAACCTTACCGTTAAGAAAGATATGAAAAACGGTTGGTTCGGTAATATCGAAGCCGGTTATGGCACCGACGATCGATATAACGCAAACTTCACAATCAACCGTTTCTGGAATGATAATCAGATAACATTCCTCGGCTCGGCTAATAACGTCAATCAGCCCGGTTTTGCCGATGGCGCATCAGGTCGTTTTCAGCGTTTTGGCGGTATGAACGGCATCAACACATCGCAATCTTTCGGCGTTAACTTTAATGTTGGCAAAGAAGAAATATTCCGTGTTGGCGGTGATGTTATGTATAGCCACACAGACCGTGATACCCGCACGTCATCGGACCGTCAATATTTGTTTACCGATAGCACCTCTTTGGCGCGTTCTAATAAAATATCTCGCGACAAAGGCCATAACATTCGTGCCGATTTGCGCGTAGAATGGAAGCCTGATAGCTTTAATACTTTCGACTTCCGTCCCAATTTCTCGTTGAACTATAACGACTCTTACTCAATCGACAGCACAGGTACATTCTCAGGCGCTCCCGGTATGCCGCAAGTGACCCGAAGCCTTAACAATAATAGCTCGTCGGGCAACTCGTTCGAGATTGGCGGTTCTTTGATTTATAATCACAATTTCCGCAATCACCCGGGGCGTTCGTTCTCGATTATGACTCGCTATCAATTTAGCAACGTGCGTGAAAAATTAGACTCGTATTCGTTGAATAAGTTCTTCATGCTCGGCGACTCTGTTGATCTTTACGACCAATATGCCGACAATCACACCTGGAGCAACAATGTGAGCGCTCGCGTGTCGTGGACTGAACCGATTGGCGATGCTAAAAACGGCAATTTCTTGACTTTGTCGTATCGTTTCGCTTATCGTTGGAACAATGCCGATAAAATGACTTACGACCACCCCGTATCGTTCCCTAACGGATGGGACGGTGAGCCGATTGTTGGGTCTGAATTGCTCTTTAATGCTGACTTATCTAACCAATTCCGCAATGATTATATGAATCAGGAAGTGCGTCTCGGTTATCGTCACGTATCAAAGGGCGGCAACCTTAATGTCGGTGTGTCAATGGTGCCTCAATCGTCTAAGTCACAAAACCTTATCAATGCCGAAAAGAGCATTCCTCGTCGCAATGTTCTTAACTTCGCGCCCTTCTTGCGTTATCGCTATCGCATGAGCAAAACACGCTCTATGCACGCCTTCTATAACGGTCGCTCGTCTCAGCCCTCGTTGACACAATTGCAACCTGTGCCCGATATGTCGGACCCGCTTAGAATTATTGTCGGTAACCCGAATTTGAAGCCTACTTTTACTCATAACTTCCGTTTCGGTTATCAAGACTTCAATGCAGAGGCGCAGCGTTCGATTATGTTGATGGCGTTCGGCGATTTCCAGCAAAACTCTATCGTGTCGAAGACAACATTTAATCCCGAAACCGGCGGTCAGACAACGACTTACGACAACGTTAACGGCGTTTGGAATGTTCGCGCTTTCAATATGATTTCTATGCCGTTCCGTAACAGATCGTTTACGTTCAACAACCATTTGATGTTGCACTATTCAAGCTCTGTTGGCTATAATAACGGTCTCCGAAATCGTGCCGGTACATTTGGCTTTGCCGAGAGCTTTGGCTTGGCTTGGCGTCCGGAATTTCTCGAATTCGAGCTCCGTCCCAGCTACCGTTTAAGCACTGTTAGTAACTCAATTTCGTTGCAATCCGACCGCACCATTCACACCTACGGCGGCTCGTTCTATGCTACTTATAACACTCCCGTCGGAATTGTTCTTAGCTCGGATGTAAACTATTCTGCCACATCGGGTTATAGCGAAGGTTACGATACTCGCACATGGATGTGGAACGCTTCGGTAGCTTACCAATTCCTCCGCGGTAGAAATGCGACTATTAGCCTTAAGGCATACGACATCTTGGGTCAGCGTTCAAACGTTCAGCGTATAACGACTGCTAACTATATCGACGATACTCGTTATAACGCTCTTACTCGCTACGTTATGGTATCGTTCAGTTATCGCTTTACCACATTTGGTGGCGGTGAACAACCGAAAGATCGCAATGACCGCGGCTTTGGCCCCGGGGGCAGACGTATGGGACCTCCCGGTGGTAGACCTCCATTCTAAACAGGTGATAGTTTTATGATATTTTTCGGGTCTTTATAGTCAATCAGGCTGTAAAGACCCGTTTTCTTTGCAGCCAAAGGCCTTTGTTTACAATTGCAAACACGCTCTGACGAACTATGTTTCAATATTTTTTACTGTGTTGTAAAAATGTTGATAACTTTTTGTGTTTCTATATGTAAATTGTCGCTAAAAAGGCGTAACTTTACAGCCTAATATGTACTATACTCATCTGCTCACGAAAGGAAAGCAAAAAACTGATGGAAGAAGTTGTATATCACGTTCCTGCCTTGTTGCCTCAAACGCTTGAAGGCCTCGATGTGCAAGCTGACGGAATTTATGTCGACGTCACTCTTGGTGGCGGCGGCCACACCCGTGCTATTCTGAACCTTTTGGGTGATGCCGGGCACTTATATAGCCTCGACCAAGATAGCGATGCCATTGCCCGTGTTACTCCTACGGATACTTTTACGCCCATTCATGGCAATTTTCGTTATCTTGCCAACTTTATGGACTATTACGGCGTGTTAGGCAACGTGTCGGGAGTCCTCGCTGACTTGGGTGTGTCGTCGCATCATTTTGACGATGCTGCCCGTGGCTTTTCTTTCCGTGCTGACGGTCCTTTGGATATGCGAATGAACCCCCAAGGCGGTCGCACGGCAGCTGATTTGGTTGCTGATGCCGACGCTGAGACTTTAACGCGTTTGTTCAAACTTTATGGCGAACTTGGTCAGGCTCGTCGTTTGGCGGATGCTATTATTCGCGCTCGTGCCCTCGCGCCCGTGGATACAACAGGCCGTTTGGTTGAGATAGTACGCCCCTTGCTCGCTCGTCAGCGCGAAAAGAAAGAGCTGGCACAGGTGTTCCAAGCTTTGCGTATCGCCGTCAACGGCGAAATGGATGCATTGGAATCTTTCCTCGTTCAAGCATTGGAGACGCTCCGCCCCGGAGGTCGGCTTGCCGTTATCACATACCACTCTCTCGAAGATCGTATGGTGAAAAACTTCATGCGCACCGGACGTATTGACGGCCGTGACGAACGAGATCTCTTCGGACGCTCTTCGTCGCCCTTGAAGCCTTTGACATCAAAACCCATCGTCCCCGACGATGCCGAGATTGAAGCTAACCCCAGAAGCAGAAGCGCGAAACTACGCGTTGCTATAAAGCTCTAAGAGTGTAGTCATGTCGGTTATATCGAAAATATGCTTTAAGGCCTTGCGGCGCGTTTGGCTGTTTTGCTGCAAAATCATCCAAGGCGACGGCGTGTCAAGTTTGTTCTTCAAACGTCATATGGTGGTCACCACATTTTCTCTCGTGTGTGGTGTTCTTGCTATTTCTATGCGTTTTGATCGCTTGACGAATGAAAATAGAGTAGATCGCCTCAACGACTCTATCAACATTATGCGCACCGAAAAGCAGCGCCAACGCTCTCGATATATGACACTAATACGCGAATCGGCAATGATTCACCTTGTCGACTCGTTGAAGTTGGGCTTGGCGTTGCCCGACGCTCATGCTCAAGAAATTCACATACCTGCTAACGAATTATAACTCTCCTACCAATGACACCACAGCCGGGACCCGAACAAGAAGATTCAGTATTGCGCTTCGGATTCATTTTCCTTTTGTGCTGCATTATTGCGGGTGGTATCGTCTATAAATTAGTCGATACAACTATCGTACACGCCGATGAGTGGCGTGATATGGGCATTAGCACTATCGATTCTGTAAAACCGATACAGCCTATGCGCGGTGAAATTTTATCGGCGGACGGATCTATACTCGCTACGAATTTGTATTATTACAACGTGATGATGGACTTGCGTAGCGATGGCTTCAAAATTGTAGAGTTCTGCGACTCGCTCGATTTGTTGTGCGATTCTTTGGCTGCGCATTATTATCCTTACACAAAGAAAGGCTGGCGCGAAAAATTTGATAAACAACTCGCCAAGCCCAAAGGAAAACGTACTCGCAATTTCGTGCTTTGCCGTTCTGTGCCCAAAGCAGAGTATGAACGCATAAAAAAATTTCCCTTCTTCCGAGGCTTTAAACGTTCGTCGAAGCATGGTCTAAAATCCGACCCTGTTTTGAAACGTACCTATCCCTATGGAACAATGGCACGATTGAGCATCGGCCGTGTCGGTATGACGGACACTGATCCGGAAGTGCATGGCCGTTCAGGTCTTGAATGTGCTCTCGATAGTCAATTGTTTGGCAAGAAGGGTGTTATGTATCGCACAATGTCAACGCGCGGTACTAAATTCGTTGTCGACACCCCGGCAGTGAGAGGGTATGACGTATATACAACCATCGATATCACCATGCAAGATATCCTCGAAAACGAGTTGGGACAAATGTTGATAGACTCTAAAGCAGAGTGGGGAGCTGCTATGGTGATGGAGACGGCGACTGGTGATATTAAAGCTATCTCAAACCTCGAAATCGATAAAAAATCAGTAGCGCCGAGATATATCGAAGCGTTAAATCGTTGCGTATTGGCTTATGAGCCCGGTTCGGTGATGAAGGTTATGACTATGGCGGTGGCGCTCGAGAAAGGCTTTGCAAAACCTATTAACCGTGAATATTCGATAGGTCATACTTACTCGTTCTTGAATCGTCCTATTCGCGACACTCACTCGCCAGCAACATTGCCGGTGAGCAGGTTCATTGAGTATTCGTCAAATATCGGTATGGTGAAAATGACTATACCTCACTATAGCAACGACCCCAAGCAGTTTAAGGAAGACCTTGCCGAGCTCGGTTTCTTTGATAAATTCAACACCGGCATTGCCGGCGAAGTGCGTCCTCGCTTTTTGTCGGATCCCAAGCTAATAGACTTGTCGCGTATGGTGTTCGGTTATAGTACAGCTATTCCGCCGCTATATACTTGTGCGTTCTATAATGCCGTTGCTAACGATGGTAAATTTGTTCGACCGCGCCTCGTTCGCGGAGTGCGCACTCCCGAAGGCGTTGACTCGTTCTATCCCGTCGATTACGTTCGTGAACGTATGATGTCGTCGGAAAATGCTGCCATTTTGCGTCAAATGATTCATGGCGTTGTGTGGGAGCAAGGCGGAACGGCTAAGGTGTTGCGTAACGACCTCGTGGAAATTGCCGGTAAAACCGGTACTTGCCGTATCGCTCTCGAACGGCCACGTGACAAAGATGGTAAACCTATTAACGATGGAAAAAAATGGCGAGGCGGTTACCTCGACGGTCACTATCGCGTGACCTTCTGCGGTTTCTTCCCTTATGCCAATCCTAAATATACTTGTATAGTTGTTATTAATGACCCGAAATTGCCCCTTCGCGGTCCTGCGGTAAGTGCCGGTACTGTGCTCAAAAATGTTGCGCTTAAGCTTTATGCGCGTGGTATGCTGAGCGATAATCCTGAATTTCAAGACACTCACGCCGCTAGCGATAAAGGTCCGGTGCTTTATTCGTCATACGACTCACAGCGCAACATAGACTTATGCAACGACTTGTCAATCAGTCATCCAACGGCATTTCGTCGTCCCTCGACAGCTTTTGAAGCCGGGGTGGTGCCGGATGTCAGAGGTGTTGGTATTCGTGAGGCGTTGTCGCGTTTGGAAGCTATGGGCTACACCGTTAATTTCGATGGCATCGGTTATGTGGCTGAACAAAATCCCGAACCGGGGGCTATGGCAAGTCCGGGTACGTGTGTCAATTTGAAACTTCGTCATGATTGATAATAAAGAACATAGCGTCCTTTTGGATGATTTGTTAGACGCCATCACATCATATCAGCGTCACGACAACGTAGGCGACATTGAAATCAGTGCCGTCACCTCCGATAGCCGTCAAGTGCATACCGGCTCGCTTTTTGTTGCTGTTCGTGGCACGGCTGTTGATGGTCATAAGTTTATTCCGGCAGCGCTTGCCGCCGGCGCTGCGGCTATTGTTGCCGAGGAATTGCCCGATGAAGTGTTGGCGACATTCCCCGACGGCACTGCCGCTATTGTCGTGCCAGATAGCCATGAGGCGTTAGGACGTTTGGCTTCGCGCTTCTTCGGTGATCCTTCAGAAGAGCTTGTCCTCGTTGGCGTGACAGGAACAAATGGCAAGACGACAGTAGCGACATTGTTGTATGAAGCGGCTCGTTTGCGTGGACTTAAAGCAGGGCTTATTAGCACTGTGGCAAATATTATTGATGGCGAAGCTACTCCCGCTGAGCATACCACTCCCGACCCGGTGTTGCTTAACAGCTTATTGCGTCGCATGGTTGATGCCGGTTGTACATTCGTTGCTATGGAAGTGAGCAGCCATGCCGCTGATCAAAAACGTATAGAAGGACTTAACTATGCCGGGGGCGTGTTTACAAATTTGACCCGTGACCATCTCGACTATCATAAGACCGTCGACGCTTATCTCCGCGCTAAAAAATCGTTTTTTGACGGCTTGCCCTCAACAGCATTTGCCCTCGTAAATGCCGACGACCGCAATGGTGCCGTTATGATACAAAATACCCAAGCCGCGTGCCATACTTATTCCGTGCGCGACATTGCTGATTATACTTTAAAGGTTGTTGAAGACCGTCTCGACGGAATGTTGCTTGAAATCGGCGGCAGACAAGTCGAAACACTCTTCACCGGACGTTTTAACGCCTCAAACCTTGCCGCCGTTTATGGCGCTTTGCGCTTGCTCGGTGTTGACTCCGAAGAAGCTCCGGTGCTGTTGAGTCAACTGCGCCCCGTAGCAGGACGTTTCCAAACATTCTGCTCGAAATCAGGTGTTTACGCCATTGTTGATTTCGCTCACACTCCCGACGCGCTCGAGAATGTGCTTGAAACAATTAACGAAGTGGCATCTGATGAGGCTGCGATAATAACCGTTTGTGGCGCCGGTGGAGACCGCGACCGTGGCAAACGTCCTTTGATGGCACGTTCGGCTGCCGATCGCTCGCATATCCTCGTACTCACATCGGATAACCCACGAAGCGAGGACCCTATGGCTATCATCGACGAAATGCTCGCCGGTCTTGACGACGACCAACGTGCGCGCACTATCGTTGAACCCGACCGCCGAACCGCTATTGAAAAAGCCGTGGCGGCAGCAAAACCCGGTGATGTTATTCTCGTTGCCGGTAAAGGCCACGAAACAACTCAAACTATCGGCAAAGAAACATTCCACTTCGACGACCGCGAAGAAGTGTGCCGTGCTCTTGATTTACCATACAACGCTTAAAATAAATACACAATGCTTTACTCACTATTCGCCCTATTGCAAGAAGCTGACATCCCCGGCGTAAGGCTTATGAGCTACATAACCTTCCGCTCAGGCGCTGCTTTTGTGCTTGCTATGTTGTTTGCTATGCTTGTGGGTCGATATATTATTGGCAAACTGCAGAAGATGCAGATTGGTGAGACTATCCGCGACCTCGATTTGGAAGGGCAGATAAAGAAAAAAGGTACTCCCACAATGGGCGGTATCATAATTATTCTTTCAATAGTTGTGCCATGCTTGTTGGTAGGCAACCTTGGCAACGTGTATATGTTGCTGATGCTTTTGACAACAGTATGGCTCGGGGCTATCGGTTTGCTCGACGACTATAAGAAGTTTAAATATCACAATAAAGACGGCATCAAAGGAAAGTATAAAATTATCGGACAAGTCGGTATCGCACTGATAGTTGCCGGAACAATGTATGCTAACCCGTCAATGGTTATTGTAGAAAACCGCGAGGTTCTGTCCGAACAAACACACCGAGTTGAAGATGTTGTGTATGAGAAACATTCGGTAAAATCACCGCAGACAACGATTCCTTTTGTTAAGAATAACAATTTCAACTACTCGTGGGTAACAAGCTGGCTTGGAGACCAAAGCGAAGCCGGAGGTTGGATTGTGTTCTTGCTAGTGACGCTCTTCCTCGTCACCGCTACAAGTAATGGTGCAAATCTCAACGATGGCTTGGATGGTATGTGTGCCGGGCTGTCGGCAGTGGCTGGTACGGCGTTGGCGATTATGGCCTATCTCGGAGGTAGTATCGTTTACTCGGCATATCTTAATATAATGTATGTGCCGGGTAGTGAGGAACTTGTGGTGTATATGGCTGCGTTTATTGGGGCTTTGATTGGCTTCTTGTGGTATAACGCGTCGCCGGCTCAAGTATTTATGGGTGATACCGGTAGCTTGATGCTTGGGGGCGTCATTGCTGTGTTTGCTATTTTGATTCATAAAGAATTGCTCTTGCCTATTTTGTGCGCTCTATTTTATATCGAAGACCTTTCTGTGGTGCTGCAAGTGGCATTCTATAAACATACACATGGAAATCGCATATTTAAAATGACCCCCTTGCATCATCATTTCCAAATCGATGCCGGTTCTGTTAAGGCGATAATCCAACATCCCTTACGTGCTATTCCTGAACAAAAAATCGTTACACGCTTCTGGATTGTAGGAATTATCCTTGCCGTAGTAACGTTCGTAACCTTGAAAATTCGCTGATATGCAAACAAATAAACGTCGTATTGTCGTTCTCGGTGCCGGAGAAAGTGGCACCGGTGCTGCTATCCTCGCTAAGGATAAGGGTTTTGATGTTTTCCTTAGCGATAGCGGTACTATATCTCCCAAATATCGCGCCGTTCTTGCCAACGAAGGTATTGATTATGAGGAGGGTACACACTCACTCGATAAGATTATTAGTGCTGACGAGGTTATCAAAAGCCCCGGCATTCCTCTCGATGCGCCTGTTGTTAAGGCTGTTCGCGACAAAAATATTCCCGTTGTTAGCGAAATAGAATTCGCCGGACGATATACCGATTCTCGCATGGTGTGCATCACCGGTTCTAATGGCAAAACCACCACTACCATGCTTATCCACCACATCCTTTGCCACGCCGGTTTGGATGCTTCGTTGGCAGGTAATATCGGTAAAAGCTTGGCTTATCAAGTCGCTCGCGACCCGCACCAAGTTTATGTGGTGGAACTCAGCTCGTTCCAGCTCGATAATATGTACGACTTCAAGGCTAACATTGCCGTGTTGTTAAACATCACCCCCGACCACCTCGACCGTTACGACTTCAAGATGCAGAATTATGTTAACGCCAAGTTTCGAATTCTGCAAAATATGACCTCACGCGATGTTTTCATCTTCTGGCAAGACGACCCCGTCATCACCGAGCAGTTGCGCCATATTGCTGTCGAAGCCAAGATGTTGCCCTTCGCTGAAAATCAAGAAGAGCAGACAGCAGCATATATCGATGCAGAAAACAATCTCGTTTTCAACACCCCCGGCACCTGTATGACCATGCCGCGCGCCGACCTCGCCCTTAACGGATTGCACAATGTGTTCAATTCTATGGCGGCAGGACTTTCGGCTTGTGTGTTCGATATTCGCAAAGACGACATTCGCGACGCCCTCGCCGATTTCCACGGAGTGGAACATCGCCTCGAATTTACGGCGGATATTGACGGCGTTCGTTGGATTAATGACAGCAAGGCTACAAACGTAAACTCGTGCTGGTATGCTCTCGAAGCCATGACAACCCCGACAGTGCTTATTCTCGGTGGAAAAGATAAGGGTAACGATTACAGCGAAATTTTGCCCTTGGTGAAGGAGAAAGTGAAAGCTATTGTCGCTATGGGATTGCATAACGAAAAAATCGTAGACTTCTTCAGCCCTCACGTTCCCGTTACAAGCACCGACAACCTCGACTCAGCCATCGCCGCTTGCCAATCTTTGGCAGTTTCCGGTGATACAGTCCTTTTGTCTCCGTGCTGTGCATCGTTCGACCTCTTTAGCTCATATGAAGACCGCGGCCGTCGTTTTAAGGCTGCTGTTCGCGCACTCGAAAATAAGTAATAAAACCCTATGAACGACCTCCTCAACAATGCCGCCGAAACGGCGCTCAGCTCTTCTCCGGAATTCGCAAATGCCGGAGTGGTCGCTAAAGCCCCTCGTAAGTTGCGTAAGCGCATCGACTACCATATGTGGGGCACTTACATTTTGTTGGTAATGATTGCCATCGTTGAGCTTTTCTCGGCGTCGATTCAAGAAGTCGGCGAGGGGGGCATTTTCGGACCTATAATCCGTCATGGCAAATTTATACTTGTCGGTTTGGTTTGTATGTTCGTGCTGCAAGCTATGCATTATCGCTTGATTTTCAAGTTAATAGTGTTTTATGCCGCAGCCTCGGTCGCTGCTATGTTTTGGGTGCTGTGTCAGGATTCTGAAATCAATGGCGCTTTGCGTTCTATATCGTTTTGCGGCATTACCGTTCTGCCTGCCGAGTGTATAAAGCTCGGTGTCGCTTTGGCGGTGGCGTGGTTTATGACACGTTACCAAATTCCGGGAAAGCGTGATATCTCAACAAAAGGATTTGTCTACTGTTTGTTATTCTTGGGCTTGTGTGCCGGGCTACTTTTCTCCCAAGGTTTGTCGAATACTATAATCGTATTATCTATCGGTTTTTCAATGATGTTCGTGGCAGGTCTGAGTTGGAAAAAGATGGGTATATTGGCGCTTTTAGCTATTGTTTTCGGCGGCGCGGCATTTTTGTATAAAACAAACGCTAAAGAAGATGTTGAAGTTACGGCAGCGCAGCAGCGTATTAATGAATTAAATCATGTCGAAGCCGATTCCGTTAGTGGTTCGGGACGTGGTAAGGTGTGGAACAATCGCTTGTCGGCGCATTTTAGACCCGATAAATGGAAAGAAGCTTTCTCTCTCGATCATCAGCAAGAGCAGTTGAGCTATATCGCTCAAGCTAATGGCGGTATCTTAGGCGTCGGTATCGGTAAGTCGCGCGAAAATGCACGTCTCCCGTTGGCTTATTCTGACTATGTATACGCTATCGTTGTTGAAGAATTAGGATTGATAGGCGGTCTTTTTGTCCTCCTTATATATATGTGGATTCTCGGCCGTAGTGCCAAGCTAACATTATGCTTCCGACATACCATGCCGGGTATGATGGTTATGGGATGCGCGTTTGTGATAGTGTTCCAAGCGCTTTACCATATGGCTATCGTGTCAGGCTTTTTCCCTGTGTCGGGACAACCGCTCCCTCTGATTAGTAAAGGCGGTATGTCTGTTCTTGTAACATCATGGGCTTTCGGTATTATGTTAAGCTGTGCGCGTCATGCGATAAGAATCACGGATAGTAAAATCGAACAGCGTAAAGAACGCGATATCTTGCCCGAAAAAGCGCAAGGTGTCAATGTCGGTGCTATCGAATCTCTTAAATGAAATAACTGCTAACGTTATGACTGACAATACAAATAAACCAACAAAGCGCCCGTTGCGAGTACTTATAAGCGGCGGCGGCACGGGTGGACATATCTTCCCGGCAATGGCTATTGCTGATGCGTTGAAGCGTCGTGATGCCGATACTGAAATTCTATTCGTTGGTGCCTTGGGGCGCATGGAGATGGAACGCGTGCCTGCAGGTGGGTATAATATTGTCGGTCTGCCGGTGTGCGGTTTTGACCGTAAGCATTTGCTTAATAATTTTAAGGTGGTGTATAAACTCACCAAGAGTATGCTTATGGCGCGAAAAATAGTACGCGATTTCCGACCCGATATTGCTGTCGGTGTTGGCGGTTATGCTAGCGGCCCGACGCTAAAGGTAGCTCAGGCTAATGGTGTGCCGACGCTGTTGCAAGAGCAAAACTCGTATCCCGGTGTAACAAATAAAATGCTCGCCGCAAAAGCTGACGCTATATGTGTTGCTTATCCCGGGCTCGACCGCTTCTTCCCTGCTGAAAAAATCATAACAACCGGCAATCCCGTCCGCGCGGCTATTTTGTCGCCCGGATGTACGCAAGCTGAGGCTAAAGAGCGTCTCGGTTTTAATCCGGAACGCCGTTTGGTTCTCTTTGTAGGCGGTAGTCTCGGTGCGCGTACTTTGAACGACACTATCATCG
This sequence comes from uncultured Bacteroides sp., assembly GCA_964518705.1. Lineage (GTDB taxonomy): Bacteria > Bacteroidota > Bacteroidia > Bacteroidales > Muribaculaceae > CAG-873. The sequence continues at coordinate 67,018 of CAZFGV010000007.1, read as the reverse complement.
GCGCCCTCAATAACGGTTGCGCCAAGAGTGAAAATTTCGACGTTCTATGGCAGACGGGCCGCAATGATTACAGCCGTTGTGAAGCCGCGTTGGCGCAGTGCCCCGCTGAAAATGTGCGTTGCACGGAGTTTATTTCCGATATGGCTTTGGCTTATTGTGCCGCCGATTTGGTGGTGGCGCGTGCCGGAGCGGGTACTATCAGCGAACTTGAGTTGCTCGGAAAGCCCTCAATCCTCGTGCCGTCGCCTAACGTTGCCGAGGACCATCAGCGTCATAACGCCGTAGCCCTCGCCGAACGTGGGGCTGCCGGTATGGTGCTTGATGCGGACGCTGTTGACACTCTATGGCGTGAAACGGCAACGGTGGTGCGTAATGACAATACTCTGGCGTTGTTGGCTAAAAATATTAAGGCTATGGCTTTGCCGGATAGCGACGAACGTATTGCCGACAAAATTATTGAACTCGTTCAAAATCGTTTGTCGGAATAATTTAGAAAAAACAATGGAACTTAAAGATACAAAACGCGTTTACTTTATCGGCATCGGCGGCATCGGTATGGCAGCACTTGCTCGATATTATATGTCAAAAGGCTTGCCCGTCGCCGGTTACGACCGCACACGCAGTGCCCTCACCGATGAGCTTGTGCATGAAGGTGCTGTCGTTAGCTATGATGATAGCATGGATGCTATCCCTGAAGAATTTCGTACTGTTGACGGTACTTTGGCGGTGTATACCCCCGCAGTGCCGGCGCAGAATATTCCTTTGTCTTTCTTCCGCGACGGCGGTTTTGAATTCCGCAAACGTGCGTGGGTGCTCGGGCAGATTACACGCGCGTCGAAAAGTCTTTGTTTCTCAGGCACTCACGGTAAAACTACCACCTCGTCAATGGCGGCGCATATCTTGCATTGCGGTGCTGGTTGTAATGCTTTCCTCGGTGGTATTTTGAAGGGATATAATAGCAACCTTATTTTGTCATCGACATCGCCGTGGAGCGTTGTCGAAGCCGACGAATACGACCGCTCATTCCATCAGTTAACTCCCTATGTGGCAATTGTTAACGCCACCGACCCGGACCACCTCGACATCTACGGTACCGAAGAAGCGTATTTGGAAAGCTTTGCGCATTTTACCGAGCTTATTCAGCCCGGAGGTGCTTTGCTTATGCGTACCGGAATAAAACTCGTGCCACGTCAGCCCGAAGGTGTTCGTGTTTATACTTTCGGTCGTAATGACGGCGATTTCCACGCTCAAAATATTCGCATCGGAAATGGCACAATAATCTTCGATTTCGTTCACCCTGAGGGTGTTATTACCGATGTCGAACTCGGTGTTCCCGTGGAAATTAATATCGACAATGCCGTATCCGCCTTAGCAGCAGTTTGGATTGCCGGCGAGCTTACTCCGGAATTGGCGCGTAAGGCTATGGCGTCATATCCCGGTGTGGAGCGACGTTTCGATTTCCACCTCAAAGAAGCCGACCGCGCTATCGTTGACGACTATGCCCATCATCCCGACGAATTGCGTCAAAGCATAGCATCAGTCCGCGCACTTTATCCCGAACGCCGATTGACAGTAGCTTTCCAACCCCATCTTTATTCTCGTACGCGCGATTTCGCCGACGAATTTGCTGCCGCGCTCGATACCGCTGACGAGGTTGTCCTTATCGACTTGTATCCCGCACGTGAGCTCCCTATTCCCGGTATTAGCTCTAAAACGATATTTGACAAGGTTAAAAACCCGCAAAAAATCCTTATTTCGAAGGAAGATTTTGTGGATACGCTGAAAAATCGTAATTTTGAAATGTTATTGACAGCCGGAGCCGGCGACCTCAACCTCTACGTGCCTAAGCTTGTAGAGGCCATTGTCGGTACCCGTTGATATGTAATTGTCTTAAACACGATTATCTCCAATGAGTAAAAAATCGCTATTAATGTGCTTGCTGACGATATTGCTTATCGTCTATAGCGGTTATGCCTTGCATTTGACGAATTGCATGGCTCGCACCGAGCATGTTCGTGCGATGAAAGTTACTCTTTCCGACCCCAATTCGCGCTTTGTAAGCGTTGCTGATGTTATTGTCGAAAGCGGCATAGACCCCGATACAATCAGCCGATGTTATCGTTATAACTTCCCCTTGGGAGACATTGAACACCGATTGGAAGCCTCCGATAAACTTCAAAGTGCCAACGTGAGCCTTTCGACGGATGGCGTTGTGCATATTGATGTTGTGCCGATGGTGCCTGTCGCTCGTGTGTTTGACGCCAATAAGCCGTCGTATTATATCAATGCAAAAGGCAAATCTATCTCAGCCGAATTGAGGTATCATATCGATGTGCCCATTCTTGTCGGCACATTCGATAGCGTTCATCCGGCGCATCATTTGCTGCCGCTTTTAGAACGAATCACAAACGATCCCGGCAAGAGCGCTATGGTGTCGACAGTAACGCAAGAACCCAACGGAAATATAATCCTTATTCCCACTATCGTCGGCCACGTTATCAACTTTGGTGACACCACAATGGTAGACGATAAATTCCACCGCTTGCGCGCCTTCTATCGACATGTTGCACCAACAAAGGGTTGGGAAATGTACGATACCATAGCTGTCAAATGGCGTGATCGTATCGTTGCTACTCGACGAAACAAGGCGCTTAAGCCTATTACTATACCTACCGAAGACGAGGCTTCCGGCAACCTCGACATCGATAATAATGAACTTATGCCGGATGATACTATCTCCTCTATTACAACCGATTAAATCGCTACCGCAATGGAACCCAAGACTTTAGTTGCTATCGAAATAGCCTCATCAAAGGTAAAAGGTGCTGTCGGCACCGTTGGTCCTGATGGACGTTTAGCTGTTATTGCCGTCGAGGATATTGCCGGCATTAACAATGTTCGCTATGGACGTGTTCAAAATATTCGCGAAGTTTCGGCTTCCGTTAACGAAGTTATACGTCGTTTGGAAGAAGCTACCGCAGTGAGTCCGCGTAAGATTCGTTCAATAGCTGTCGGCTTCGGCGGTCGTTCTGTCATGGGTGTCCAAGCTAAGGCGGCGATGAAATTCGACCAAGAAGTTGAAATTACTGACAAGAATGTTGAGCGCCTCGCTTACCATGCTTCCAGTGATATTATCGGCGATAAAGTTGTTATAACCTCGGTGCCGCGTATGTTCTATGTCAACAACGGCCCCGTACGTCGTCCCGTCGGCACTTACGGCGAAACTTTGAGCGGCGAATTCACTATGATTACTTGCGGTCGTGAAACAAAACAAAACCTTGACCGCCTCAAATACGATACTATCGAGCCCGATCAGGTTGCTTATATCTTGCGTCCTACCGCTATCGCTGATTTTGTCCTTTCTGCCGATGAACGCGAAGTGGGTGCGGCTTTGATTGATATAGGCGCAGAAACGAGCACTATCGTCGTTTATAAAGACGGAACGCCCACTTTCCTTTGCACTGTGCCTATGGGGTCTCGTTTGATTACCACTGACCTTATGATGGGCTTTGGTATCACCGAAGAAGCTGCGGAATTGTTGAAACACGACTATGCTGCCGGAGCTGAAATGGCTCAGACGAAGGAAGTTGAAGGATATATCAGCTCTCGCGCCGGTGAAATTGTTGCTAATATTTTGGCACAACTCGACAATGCTGGTTATTCGGCTGCTTCGTTGAGTAAAGTGGTGCTTTGCGGTGCCGCTACTCACATCAACGCTTTCGAAAAGCAACTTGTCAAGCAAGGAAAAGCCAACGTTCGCAATGCCGAAATGCCCGATAATATCATCTTCCGCGTATCAGGTCGCAACAATATCGATAATATCGACATCGTGGCTCTATTGATAGCCGCTTCGCGTCGTTTTGCTGAAGATTGCTTGACGACGCCGGATGTCGTTAAGGAAGAAGTTCCTGAAATTCAGACAGTTTTCGAAGAACCCAAAGAGGTGAAGGAAACCGTAGTAGAAGAGCCTGCCATCACTCCTACCGTAGAAGTGCCTATCGTAACCGGACCCACTAGTGATGATTCTTTCTTCGGCCGCCGAAACATTGACGAAAATGATGAAAATCTTCTTCGCGATGATAAAGACGTTGAAGAACCTCAGCAAAAAGAATCCCGCCGCAGTTTTTTCAGTTTTGGAAAGCGTAAACCCAAACCCGTACAAGAACCGCAGGTCGACCCCTTGTTGTCGGCATTAGACGGCACTAATCCCGAGCACAACCGCCCGGAACCTTATGTCGCTCCGGCAAAAAACGAGCAGGACAAGGTTGAAGACTCTGATGAAGAGCCGGAAGAATTTCAACAAGACGAAATCGAAAAATCGTCAGCAATAATGGAAGGCTTGCGTCGCCGTTTCTTGGATATATTCTCAGCCACATCGGTTGAAGAAGAAGCGAAGGACGATGCTTTATATGTTTCTCCCGACGAAGACGAAGAGGACGAAGACGAAAATATCTCATTCTTCGGCGGCCGCAAAAATAAATAACCACCCAACACCCTTATATTGAAATGGATACAAATAACGAAATTGAAGATACGACATTGCTCGACAAATATGTCAAGCAAGACAACGGAAACACACAGGGAAATATCATCCTCGCTATGGGTGTTGGCGGCGGCGGTTGTAACGCAGTTGCTTATATGAGCAAACAGGGCGTCCGCGGTGTCGATTTTGTGGTGCTTAATACAGACAAACAGGCGCTTGATCCAATCGATGTTGACTCGCGCTTGCTCCTCGGGCCACAAATTTGCGGTGGCTTGGGTGCCGGTGGTAAACCTGAAATCGGTCGTGCTGCGGCTGAAGAGAGCGTTGCTGAAATCGAAAAGTTCTTAACTCCCAATGTTAAGATGGTATTCGTTACCGCCGGTATGGGAGGCGGTACAGGCACCGGTGCGGCGCCTATCGTTGCAGGGGTGGCTAAGAAACGTGATATCCTTACTGTCGGTATCGTTACTATTCCTTTCTTCTTCGAAGGTCTTACAAAAATCCACGATGCTATTCGCGGTGCTGCTACGTTGCAGGAAAATGTTGATGCTCTGTTGGTTATCAATAACGACCGAATCGCCACTATATATCCCGACATGGCGTGGGACGAAGCGTTCTCGAAAGCCGATGACGTCTTGACAACAGCAGCGCGTACTATCTCGGATATGGTTACAACGCTTTCGAATATCAACATAGATATGCGAGACGTTGACACTTGCCTCCGCAATGGTCGTACGGCGCTTATTTCGGTCGGCTATGGCGAAGGTGAAGACCGTATGAATAAGGCTATTAACGCTGCTCTTCACTCTCCGCTATTATGTGACACCAACATTATGAACGCACGCGAATTGCTCTTTGCGTTCTACTATTCGCACGACCACAAACTCAAAGTTTACGAAAGTGCGGCGGCAAACCATCTCGTTGAAGAAATCAACAAGCACGTTCACATCAAATACGGCTGGGGCTTTGACGATACCCTTGGCGAGCAGATTAAGTTCTCTATCCTTGCTTCGGGCTTTGATATGGCAGTGGACACCAACGGCCACAAAATTTCTTTCATCGAAGGCAAAGACACTCCCGTGAGCCAAGAAGAAACCGATTGGAAAACCATCGGCGAAGCTTATGGCTTTGATAAAGTTGACGAAATCCGTCGCCGTCAAGAAACCCAAAACTACTATATCCTCGACGCGTCGGACCTTGATAACGACGCCGCGATAGCACAAATCGAAGCTACTCCCGCTTACAAGCGCGACAAACGCAAAGTGGCATTGGAATCACGCCGTGCCGAACACGAACAGGATATGTCGCGTAATTCCAACCAAACGTCATCTAACGTAATTTCTTTCGGAGATAATGACCGATAAACGTCTTAAAATAGTAGTATCTACCGGTGCCGGAATAAGCGCGGAGAGTGGCATCAGCACTTTCCGCGATGCTGACGGCTTGTGGGAGAACTACGATGTTATGGAAGTGGCAAGTGCTGACGGCTTTGCTCGTAATCCGGCGTTGGTGCATCAATTTTACAACGCGCGTCGTGCTGCGCTCGCTAACGTTGAGCCTAATGACGCGCACAAAATTTTGAAGCGCCTCGAAGATAATTTCGACGTTCACGTCATAACACAAAACGTAGATGACCTTCACGAACGCGCCGGATCGTCGAAAATAACACACCTCCACGGCGAACTTACAAAGGTGCGCGCACTCGACGATGAAAGTTGTGTGTGGTCGCTAGGATATAGCGATGAAACGACTCCCGACACTGTCATAGACGGGCATCATGTGCGTCCGAATATTGTATTTTTCCAAGAGGCGGTGCCTATGTTTGAACCTGCTGCAGAATTGGCTGCTCAAGCAGATATTTTCGTTATCATAGGCACTTCACTAGTAGTATATCCCGCGGCGGCACTTATGCAGTTTGTCCGTCCCGGAACGCCGGTATATTACATCGATCCTCGCCCTTCGCGTGTCCCCGACGGGGTGACGGTGATTCGAGAAAATGCTACAGTAGGCGTGGCTGATCTCGAAAGAATTTTATTGGCAAAATATTGCTCGACATCGGGAGATAATATACCTTAAAGACTATGAAACAGTTGCTAGCCTTTGTCTTAGGTGTGCTTATAAGCATCCCTGCACTATTCGCCGCTGACGAGCCTGAAAAGCCGTGGCGTTATGTTGATGCTCAAGATTTGCGTGTTATCAATAAAGGATGGAACACCACCGAACGTGATTACTCGCGCATCCCGGCATATCTTAAGGATAGCGTCCGTGCCGATTTGTGGGAACGCCAACAATGCTCGGCTGGTATTGCTGTGCGTTTCGCTACGAATTCGTCTAGAATAGGTATACGTTATCAGCTGTTCTTCAATACTCACATGATACACATGGCGGATACCGGACTTAAAGGCACTGACCTTTATATTTGGGAAGGTGATTCGGTGTGGCGTCATGTAAACACGAACCGTCCTTATCTCGCCGATAAAGAAAACAAAATCTGCGAGGCTACATATGTTAGCAACCTCGACACCACTCGTATGACCGAATATATGGTCTATTTTCCTCTTTATGATGGTGTTAATAAGGTAGAAGTAAAAATAGACGAAACCGCCGACATCAATAGCGGCGACCGCAAACTTATAGATGCCGATACCAAGATAGTAGCCTATGGCACAAGTATTTTGCAAGGCGGATGCGCAAGTCGTACCGGTATGGCGGCAACAAATATAATGAGCCGCGAACTTAATTGCGAAATCGTAAACCTCGGCTTCTCCGGCGAAGGAAAGATGGACCAATGTATGGCACGCGCTATGGCTCAGATTGAAGATGTTGATATGTATGTCCTCGACCCCGTGCCTAACTGCACCGAAATGATGTGCGACACTCTTACTTATGATTTTGTCAACATCTTGCGCAAAGCTCGACCTGATGTCCCTATCGTTATGGTAGAAGGTCCGATATACCCCTATGCACGTTACGATAGCTTCTTCGGCAAATATCTTCCGGCAAAGAATGAAGCTTATCGTCGTAATTACGAGCGACTTAAAGCAGAAAATCCCGACAACCTCTATTACGTTACAACAGACGGCCTTGACGGTGTTGAAGACGATGGCACTGTCGATGGTATACATCTTACCGACCTCGGTTTTCGGCATTATGCCGACAAACTAACTCCGATTCTGTCGGAGATACTAAATAAATCAAAACAGAAATAACTGAAATCACGCCTCCTCGAAAATCGGAGGTATTGTTCCACAATCCTTTATATCAATTATGGCAAATTGGTTTGAATGTAAAGTGCGCTACGACAAAATACAGGAAAACGGAGCTGCAAAGAAAGTTACCGAGCCTTATCTTGTTGATGCGTTGAGCTTTACAGAAGCAGAAGCACGTATAACAGAAGAACAAAGACCCTTTATCTCAGGCAATTTCGACGTTAATGCCGTTAAGCGCACAAAAATATCTGAAATATTTTGGAACGAAGCCGGCGACCGTTGGTATCTCGTGAAGGTAGCGTTCATTACTATCGATGAAAAAACAGCTGCCGAAAAACGTGCTATTTCGCAAATCCTCGTTCAAGCTACTAACTTCCACAACGCTGTGAGCGTTTTTGATGAAGCTATGAAAGGCTCGATGGCGGATTATGAAATCGTTTCCATTACCGAAACACCGTTGATGGACGTTTACAAAATGAAAGTTGTAGACTAATGAATGTCGCAACAGCGATAGAATCAGTACGCACCTCACTCCCACAAGGAGTGGGGCTCGTTGCTGTTTCTAAATTTCACCCGGCAGCGGCGATAGAACAAGCTTACTCCGTCGGCCAACGTGCTTTCGGCGAAAGTCGTGTGCAGGAGCTATTGGCTAAAGCTCCAATATTGCCTAACGATATACGTTGGCACTTTATAGGTCATTTGCAGACAAATAAGGTGAGGCAACTCCTTGCGGCAGGTCTTGATTTGCTTATTGAAAGTGTTGATAGCTTGAAACTTTTAAATGCTATTGACGCCGAAAGTGTTAAGCAAGGACGAATTACCAATGTTCTCGTCGAAGCCCATGTCGCTCAAGAAGAAACAAAAAGCGGCTTTGCTCCCGACGAATTGCTAGAATACTTCCGCTCGGGGCAATATCGTAATTTACGCGCTACGCGTATTTGCGGACTTATGGGCATGGCATCAAATACCGATGACACCGAGCGCATCCGTGCCGATTTTAATGCTCTCGCTCGTCTTAAAGAAAACATTATTGCCCTCGCTCCCGACCTCGTTGATTTCAAACATTTGTCAATGGGCATGAGCGACGATTATCTTTTGGCTATCGAGGCAGGTTCGACGCTTGTAAGAATAGGTACGGCGATATTCGGCCCAAGAGAATACTAATTCGCTATCTTTACCAAAATTCTATAAAATTATAACACGCGGTTTTTGCTTTGCCCTTTTAAAACTAATAGCTAAATTTGCAAAGGAAAAGCCTCGCGGTGTGATTGTTGAGCGCTTTTTTAAGGTGAATATATTCCATGACAATAAAAGAACTATTCGGAATCATAAATAGTGGCGAACGTCGTACGGCACTCAAAGCTTTATGTGGTCGTGTCGGCGCTGCCGTTGGTGGTTTAGCCGGGTCGTCGGCAGCTTTTATGCTTGCCGCGTTGCCGCGTCCTAAAAGCGCTCCTATTCTTGTTGTTGGTGATAGCCTCGACGACGCAGGTTATTTATATTTCGACCTGTGCAGGCTTCTTGGTGATGATGATGTCGCTTTTATGCCTTCGGGTTTTAAGCGTGATATTAAATACGGTCAGCCCGATGAACCCAACCGTATCCTTCGAACCGAAACCTTGCGACGCATTGCCGCCGGGGATGTCCATTTTGTGGTAACTTACCCCGAAGCCCTTGCCGAAACTGTAGCTTCTGCCGACGACTTGGCAAAACATACCTTGCGACTGGCTAAAGGAACATCGGTTGATATGATTGACACCATGGCGTGGCTTCGTGACAATGGCTTCGTTCATGTCGATTATGTTTACGAGCCCGGGCAATTTGCTGTGCGTGGTTCTATTGTCGATATTTTTGCTTATTCGTCCGAATTGCCTTATCGTCTCGACTTCTTTGGCGATGAAATCGATTCGATACGTGTTTTTAATGTTGATACACAGCTATCAGACCATAGCGTAACATCAATCGATGTTACCGCCAACGTCCATGCACGAGTGCGTAAGCAATCGTTGCTCGACTTCCTTGCAGACAACACTATCGTAGCACTCCGTGACGAACAATATACCGTAGAGCGAGTACGCGCTATCGCTACCGAAGGCTTTTCGGCATTGTCGCAAATGGCAGGAGAAGGCGATTCCACTGCGGTTGAAGATGTTGTCGATGCCGACGCCCTCGCTGACCGTTTTGCTGCGTTGAGGCGTATTACTTTCACGGCGGCAAAACCCGATGCCGATGTGTCTGCAAAACGCCGCGCGACGGCTGTTATTAATTACGACTGCTCGCCGCAAGGGGTTTACCATAAAAATTTCGACCTTATCGCCGAATCTTTTACGCGCTTTCTTGCCGATGGTTATCGTTTGATGATTTTGTCGGATAACGTAAAGCAATTTGACCGTTTGCGGGAAATTTTCTCCGAACGCGGCGACAAAATTATGTTCGAAGCTGTCGAAGGTACTATCCATGAGGGCTTTGTCGACCATCATGCGCGTGTTTGCGTCTTTACCGACCACCAAATTTTCGACCGCTTCCATAAATATACCCTCAAAAGCGACCGTGCCCGCACCGGTAAAATGGCACTGTCCTTGCGCGAGTTAGGGCAAATACAACCGGGCGATTATATTGTTCACGTCGACCACGGCGTCGGTTGCTTTGCCGGTTTAATTCGCACGCCCGTAAATGGCAAAATGCAAGAAGTTATCAAACTTGTTTACGACTGCAACGACATCTTGCTAGTAAATATCACCTCATTGCATAAACTTGCCAAATATCGCGGCAAAGACGGCGTTCCGCCAAAGGTAAATCGCATAGGCTCAGGCCATTGGCAGCGTCTTAAAGAACGCACTAAGGGTAAACTCAAAGATATTGCGCGCGATTTGATAAAACTATATGCGGCGCGACGGGACGAAAAGGGTTTTGCCTTCTCGCCCGATACGTATATGCAAAACGAACTTGAGGCCTCGTTTATTTACGAAGATACTCCCGACCAATTGACGGCAACTCAGGCTGTTAAGGCAGATATGGAAAGTAGTCGACCGATGGACCGACTTATTTGCGGCGACGTTGGCTTTGGTAAAACGGAAATTGCTGTGCGAGCAGCGTTTAAAGCTGCCGTCGACGGCAAACAAGTTGCAGTGATGGTGCCTACAACGGTGTTGGCATACCAACATTTCCACACATTCTCTGATCGTCTTGCCGATTTCCCCGTGCGTGTGGACTATCTCTCGCGTGCACGTTCCGCTAAAGAAACAAAGCAAATTCTCGCTGACCTCGAAGACGGTAAAATCGATATTATTGTCGGCACTCATAAATTGATAGGCAAAACGGTAAAATTCAAAGACTTAGGTTTGCTTATTATTGACGAAGAACAAAAATTCGGCGTTGCCGTAAAAGAAAAACTGCGTCAAATGCGTGTCAATATTGACACACTAACCATGACCGCTACGCCTATTCCTCGAACGCTGCAGTTCTCTCTCATGGGCGCACGAGATTTGAGCACTATAACAACCCCGCCGCCAAACAGATATCCCATCATTACAACCGTTGGTGTCCTTGATAATGATACCCTTGCCGATGCTATAAACTTTGAATTGGCGCGTGGAGGACAAGTATTTGTTATCAATCCTCGTATCGAAGGTCTTTTTCAACTCGAAGACCGCGTTCGTCGTTTGGTGCCCGATGCTCGTACTGTTGTGGCGCATGGGCAGATGCCCCCGGATAAGCTCGAAACAATCATCAACGACTTTACGGCTCACGACTATGATATTTTGCTTGCCACAACTATTGTCGAAAGCGGTATAGATATGCCGAATGTCAACACCATCATTATCAATGATGCACAGCGATTCGGCCTTAGCGAGTTGCATCAGTTGCGAGGCAGGGTAGGGCGCTCGGCGCGTAAGGCGTTCTGCTATCTTGCTGTCCCCGGCGACCTTACGCTCACCGATGATGCTCGCAGACGTTTGCAAGCGATTGAATCGTTCTCCGACCTCGGTTCGGGTATACAAATAGCAATGCAAGACCTTGATATTCGCGGTGCCGGCAACCTTTTAGGAGCGGAACAGAGCGGTTTTATTGCCGATTTGGGCTATGAAACTTATCAAAAAATTCTTCGCGAAGCCGTTACCGAATTGCGTACCGAAGAATTCCCCGACCTCCCCGCGCCAGAGGATGATAATGCCACCGATTATGTCGCTGACTGCGTGATAGATAGTGATCTCGAACTACTATTCCCGGTAGAATATGTCAGTCAGACCGCCGAACGTATTGCTCTATATCAAGAACTCGACAGCATCGAACGCGACGATGATTTGAAAGCGTTTGAAGAGCGCCTCGTCGACCGTTTTGGCAGAATTCCCGATGCCGCACAAGAACTATTGCGCGTGCCTAAATTGAGAAGACTCGCAAAACGCCTTGGTATAGAAAAAGTTACACTCAAACAACGACAAATGTTTACATTCTTCGTCGGCCCCGAAAATGAAGCATACTATAAATCGGACGCCTTCGGTAGGATGCTCACATATGCAACAATCAACCCTCGTCGCGTTGAATTGCGGCAGAGAGGAAACAATCGTAGCTTCTTAATTAAAAACGTACAATCCGTAAGTGCCGCTGTCGAAATTCTAGAATCGATATTGCTACTTCCGGTATCTTAAAATAACTATGGCAAAACAAGAATATATCGACAAAAACCGTCAATGGCTTAAAGACAAAGCCACAGAACCCGGTGTAAAATCGCTTGATAAGGGAATCCTATATCGCGTTGTACGCAGTGGAAAACCCGACGGCGCCAAACCCAATCGCAATAGCGTTGTGGTGGCGCATTATGTAGGCAAAACAATCAACGGCAAAACCTTTGATAGCAGCCGCGGCGGCACAGCTCCCGCCTTCCGCCTTCGCGACCTTATTCCGGGATGGATTATCGCCTTGCAGCAAATGCGCGTTGGCGATAAGTGGGAAATATACATCCCCGCCGAGCAAGCATATGGCCGTTTTAACCAACCCGGCATCCCCGGAGGCTCTACTTTGATTTTCGAAATAGAGCTCCTAAGCGTTTCGTAAACAGCACCAAAGCCTGTTATAAAGCTCAAAATTGCACTTTTTAAGGCGCAAATTGCTTCGGTATGAACTTTTTTAACTATATTTGCGAGCTGAAACACCTTTGAAAATATTTATTAATACTTAAACTATAAAATTACATGCAAAGCAACGGAAAATTAGGAAGCGTCGTTTCCGGCGTTATAGCCGTTTTCCTGGCGCTCGTCTGCTTGTTCTATCTCTCGTTCACTTTTGTGTCGAGCAACTATGAAACAAAAGCAGCCGAATATGCCAAGGTTCTTTCCGGCGATAACGACGATGCTGCCTACAACCAAGCCTACAAGCACTACATGGACTCGCTCAGCGAGAAAAAAGTGTATTTAGGTCTTTACACTCTCAATGATGTACGCAAATGGGGTATCGGTCTCGGCCTCGACCTCAAGGGCGGTATGAACGTGATTCTTCAAGTTGATATGCCCGACATGATGCGCTCGATGAAAGCCGGCGAAACCGACTCTACTTTCGAAGCTGCTCTCGCCGGTGCTGAAAAAATGATTGAATTGCATCAGAGTGATGACTTCGTTAGTTCTTTCATCAAGCTTTATCGTGAAGCTAAACCCCAAGCCGACTTCTCTGTAGTTTTCCAGGATGTCGTTTCTTCGGGTATGTCTGACGATGCTGTTCGCACTACTCTTAAATCACAGGTTAAGGACCGTGTAGACAATAGCGCTACTAACGTGCTCCGCAACCGTATCGACCAGTTCGGCGTTGTTTCGCCCAACATTCAGGTTCTTCAGGGTAAGGACGGTCAGATTCTTCTCGAACTCCCCGGCGTCAAAGACCACGAACGCGTTCGTGACCTCCTCCAGCGCTCGGCTAACCTCGAATTCTACGAAACTTACACTGCTGACGAACTCGGCAACGCTTTCAATAACCTCTTCAACCGTCTCGCTAACGACACTACCGTAAACTTGGCTGCTCTTCAGTCTGTTCTTGCTCGCGGTGGTTATGGCGCTACTGTAGGTTATGCTACTGACGCTCGCACTATGGCAGCTGTAGATCAGCTCCTCGCTTCGCCTGCTGCTAAAAACCTTCTCCCCGCAGACCTTCGTCTCCGTTGGGGTGTTAAGGCTGACGTTCGCACCGACGCTAACGGCGCTGAAATCAACTTCGGCACTCCTCTCTACGCTCTTCGAGCTAACGGTGGCAAGCCCGCTCTCGACGGTAAAGCTGTAAGCGACGCTTCTTCTAACCCCGACCCATTGCGTGGTATCGAAGTTTCGATGCGTATGAACGCTGAAGGTGCTCGTAACTGGGCGCGCGTTACCGGTCAGAACATCGGCAAGCAGGTTGCTATCGTGCTCGACGACAAAGTTTACTCTGCTCCTAACGTAAACGACAAAATCGAAGGCGGTCAGTCGTCTATTACAGGTAACTTCTCTATCGAAGAAGCTCGTGACCTTGCTAACGTCCTCAAATCTGGTAAGATGGACGCTAAGGTACATATCATCTCAGATATGGTTATCGGTCCGTCACTCGGTAAGCAAGCTATCGAAGCCGGTTTCATTTCATTCATCGTAGCACTCGTGCTCCTTATGGTGTTCATGATGTCGTTCTACGGCGTTATCCCCGGCCTCATCGCTAACATCTGTCTCGTTTGCAACCTCTTCTTTACAAGTGGTATCTTGGCATCATTCCAGGCAACTCTTACAATGTCAGGTATTGCCGGTATCGTGCTTTCGCTCGGTATGGCTGTCGATGCTAACGTGCTTATCTTCGAACGTACCAAGGAAGAACTTCGCGCCGGCAAGAACGTTCGCAACGCTCTCGCTGACGGTTATTCTAACGCTTTCTCGGCTATCTTCGACTCTAACCTTACTTCGGTTATCACCGGTGTTATTCTCCTCCTCTTCGGTACTGGTCCTATCAAGGGCTTCGCTACAACTCTTATCATCGGTCTCGTTTGCTCGTTCTTTACAGCTGTATACTTGAGCCGCTTGTTCTTCAACTGGTTCAGCCGCACTGAAGCATTCTCTAAGCTTACTTTCTCTACTAGCTTGAGCAAGAATATGCTTGCTAACACAAGCATCAACTTCCTCGGCCAGCGCAAGATGAGCTTCACTGTTTGCGGTATTGTTATCCTTATCTGTCTCGCTTCTCTCGGTATTCGCGGTCTTAGCCAAGGTATCGACTTCTCGGGCGGTCGCAACTATGTTGTTAAGTTCGAACAGCCTGTAAATACAGAAGAACTTCAGAGCGTGCTTTCTGCTCAGTTCCCTGATGCTTCTACTTCTGTTATTACAATCGAAAGCTCTAACCAAGTTCGCGTTTCTACCAACTACAAGATTGCCGATGACAATTCTGAAGTTGATCGCGAAATCACCGCTAAGCTCTTCGAAGCCCTCAAGCCTTACCTCCGTGAAGGTATGACTGCTGAAGAATTCTCTACTTACGACGCTTCACAGGGTATTGTAAGTGCTCAGAAGGTAGGTCCCTCAGTGGCTGACGATATGCGTACCGACGCTATTATCGCTGTCGTAATGGCTCTTATCGCGATGTTCTTCTACATCCTCCTTCGTTTCCGCAACGTTGCATTCTCGCTTGGTGCTCTCGCCGCTGTAGCTTTCACTGCTTTCGCTATCATTGGTAGCTACTCGCTCCTTTACGGCATCTTGCCTTTCGCTATGGAAGTTGACCAAACATTCATCGCTGCTATCTTGACCGTTATCGGTTACCAGATCAACGATACCGTGGTAGTCTTCGACCGTGTGCGCGAATACGTTGGCCTATATCCCAAGCAGGATTTCTTCACCACAATCAACAAGTCTATCAATACAACACTTAGCCGTACCATCATGACCTCAGGTTCAACCCTCTTGGTATTGCTCTGTATCTTCATTCTTGGTGGTGACTCAATCCGCAGCTTCACATTCGCAATGATCCTCGGTGTAATCATCGGTACATTGGCAACAATCTACCTTGCCAGCCCCGTTGCTTACCTCACCGACGCTCGTCGTCATCACAAAGCTTAATAAAGCCTTACATATATAAAAGGAGCGGCCTATGGTCGCTCCTTTTGTGTTTTTGGCACCTGTTAAGCACCGTTGAGAATATTGCTTGATTATTGGCTGATTTGACAGCAACGCCTCAAAAATCGAACCTTTTAGAAGCACGCGCTGTAAAATCTGATAAGAAGAGCCGGAATAGCCGTATGATCCCCAAATTGTGCAAAAAACGATCGAAATTCAGAAAATAACTCGATTTTAAATGCGCAATAATAAGAATTTTAGCGATTTGTTTTGAAAGTTTGGGAAAATACGTTATCTTTGCAAAGTTTTTTCGACACCATTGGAATATGGGAAAGTTTACCGCCTACAAATTACCCCTTAAAAGTCTAGGGGTAGGCACACATGAATTTGACTTTCATCTCGACAAAACGTTTTTCGAAAATATGGAGAACGAAGATGTCCGAGATGCCAATTTGTCTGTTGATGTGCGCGTTGGTTATAACGGCGATTTCTATGAGCTCGACCTTGATGTTAGCGGCGACATAGTTATCGGGTGCGATCGATGCCTTGACGATCTTACATTCCCTATTGATGCCGAATATCACATAGTGGTGAAATATGGCGAGGATTACAACGACGACAACGATGAAGTCTTGATAATACCAGACAGCGATGCGACGTTGAATGTAGCCTATATGATCCACGATACCGTCGTATTGGCAATACCGATCAAGCATGTTCATCCGGCAGGTCAGTGCAATCGACAAATGAGCGCGTTGCTTAAAAAGCACCAAGCTACCCTCAGCGGCGAAGACGCTGAATATGAAACAGAAATAATCGACGAAATCGATGATTGTGAGGCAGACGATGCCGGAGTCGTAGACCCCCGCTGGAATGCCCTTCGAAAGTTGAGCTCGTCTGACGATAATAAATAAGAATAATCAAACGATAAATAAGCGAAGCAATGGCACATCCTAAACGCAAGCAATCGAAGACTCGTACGGCAAAGCGTCGTACTCACGACAAGGCAGTAGCGCCTACACTTGCCCTTTGCCCCAACTGCGGTGCATGGCACGTATACCACACAGTATGTGGCGAGTGCGGTTACTACCGTGGCAAGCAAGCCATCGTTAAAGACGAGGCTATCTGAGAAACGATGTCATGCGCAAAGGAACAACTCCCGTATTTGCGATAAGCAATCTGCTATTCGTTGATACATCGGAGTTTTTCCTACATGACAATGCTTACGCCCCGAGCGCAGTAGCGTTATAGAACGTTGCGCAGCGCCTTAGGGCGTTTTCGGCATACACCGACCTATCGCACTTTTGTGCGTACTTTTGTTTTTTAATCCAATTCAATAAGGAAAGTAATGAACGCATGCATTTCCGGAATTGCATCCTATGTGCCCGGTGACATACTCGACAACGAAATGTTGTCGCAGATGGTCGATACTAATGACGAATGGATAACAACACGAGTTGGTATCAAAACTCGTCATATCCTCCGCGACCCCGATAAGGGCTCGTCATACATGGGTATACAGGCTGTAAATAAGCTTCTCGCCGAAACAGGCGTGAGCGCCGACGAAATCGATGTTTTAATATGCGCAACGTCGAATCCCGACCACCGCTTCCCTTCTACCGGCTCTATTATCTGCGAGGGTGCCAAGCTCTCGAAGGCTTATAGCTATGATATGGAAGCCGCTTGTGCCGGTTTTATTATCGCACTCCAGGAAGCACGCGCTTATATTTGCTCGGGTATTTATAAGAAAGTTATCGTTGTGGCGGCTGAAAAGATGTCTTCAATGGTCGATTACAAAGACCGTTCGACTTGCCCTCTTTTCGGTGACGGCGCAGGTGCTGTTCTTGTAACTCCCACCGATGACGAAACTGTAGGTATTCAAGACGCAGTATTCCACGTTGACGGTCAAGGCCGCGAACACCTTCTCATGGTTGCCGGCGGTTCGGCTAAGCCTACCACTCATGCTACCGTTGACGCAGGTGAAAACTTCCTCTTCCAAGACGGCCGCGCTGTGTATCGTCACGCTGTTACTGATATGCTCACTTCTACTCTCGATGTTATGGAGCGTAACGGTCTAACAGTTGATACAGTTGACTATCTCGTGCCTCATCAGGCAAACCTTCGTATCATTGAAGCAGTTGCGCAGCGAGCTAAATTCCCGATGGAAAAGGTGCTTGTTAATATTGAGCACACCGGCAATACATCGGCAGCTTCTATTCCCTTGTGTCTCGACGAATATAAGGGTAAGCTCAAGAAAGGTGATCGCATAGTATTGACAGCTTTCGGCGCAGGTTTTACATGGGGTGCTATGTACCTCGTGTGGAACATGTAATTTGAACTCTGCCAACGGCACTTTAAAGAATATCACGAGAATAGCACTTTTGTGGTGCTATTCTTGTTGTACTTTTATAACGCATTAAAGATATGGAAGAAAACACCACCGGCCCTGCCGACCTTTTCGGCACTGTAGGCGCTCCTGTCGCCGCTAATCACAAGTCGGGATTTGTTAATATTGTCGGCAACCCTAATGTCGGCAAATCAACATTGATGAACGACCTTGTAGGCGAACGTGTTAGCATCATCACCCAAAAGGCGCAGACTACTCGTCATCGCATTATGGGCATAGTGAATACGCCTGAGTATCAGATCGTTTTCTCGGATACCCCCGGTGTGTTGGCTCCCAAATACAAAATGCAAGAGAGTATGCTCGCTTTTAGCGAAGGTGCTCTCACGGATGCCGATATCTTGTTGTATGTTACCGACGTTGTTGAAGACCCGGAAAAGAACGCCGACTTCCTTGCCAAGGTGGCAAAGGAAAAAGTGCCCGTCCTTTTGGTTATCAACAAAATCGACTTGCTGAAAAATAACAGCGATCTCGAAACCATCATATCACGCTGGCGTGAGCGACTTCCCAAAGCCGAAATTTTCCCCACCTCGGCGCAAGAGCATTTCAACGTCACCAACCTTATGCAACGCATTGTAGAATTGTTGCCCGTGGGTGAGCCTTATTTTGGCAAAGATGCTCTTACCGACAAACCGGCGCGTTTCTTCGTCACCGAAATTGTTCGCGAAAAAATTTTGTTGAACTACGACAAAGAAGTGCCGTATTCTACCGAAGTGATTGTTGAAAAGTTTGAAGAAAAAGACAACTCTATACACATCATGGCGGTAGTATATGTCGAGCGCGATAGCCAAAAAGGCATCCTTATCGGCCGCGGAGGTGCTATGCTCAAAAAGGTGGGCATGCAAGCGCGAAAAGATATCGAAACATTCTTCGACAAACGAGTGTTCCTCGAACTATTCGTCAAAGTCGAACCCAACTGGCGAAATCGCGAAGGCAAGTTGCGTCAGTTCGGTTATATTGAATAAGGCATCATTTCATAACAAACAAACGATCAAAAATATATGGGACAACTTGTAGCAATAGTAGGTCGCCCCAATGTGGGTAAATCGACCCTCTTCAACCGTCTCACACAGACTCGTACCGCCATCACAGACCCTACTGCAGGCACTACTCGTGACCGTCAGTACGGCAAAGTCGACTGGACCGGCCGTGAGTTCTCTATTGTTGATACCGGTGGTTGGGTAGTAAATTCCGAAGACGTTTTCGAATCGGAAATCAATAAGCAAGTCGAACTCGCCATCGAGCAAGCCGACGTTATCTTGTTTGTCGTTGATGCAATGAACGGCGTTACCGACCTTGACGATCATGTGGCTGAAATTTTGCGCCGTTCGCGCAAGCCCGTGCTGTTGGTGGCTAATAAAGTCGACTCTAACGAGTGGGTATACAACGTGCCCGAATTCTATTCTTTAGGCCTCGGTGATCCGTATCCTATCTCGGCGGTAAACGGTTATGGCACAGGTGATTTGCTCGATGAAGTGGTTAAAGACCTTCCCGAGCTCGATGAAGACGAAGCCGCAGCTCTCGATGCTATCCCCAAATTTGCTATCGTTGGTCGTCCTAATGCCGGTAAATCGTCGTTGATTAATGCTTTCATCGGCGCTGACCGTCATATCGTTACCGACATTGCCGGCACTACTCGCGACTCTATCTACACCCGTTATAACAAATTCGGTTTCGACTTCTATCTTGTTGATACTGCCGGTATTCGCAAGAAAACAAAAGTGAACGAAGATATTGAGTATTACTCAGTTATCCGTTCAATCCGTTCAATCGAAGCTTCCGACGTCTGCATCTTGATGATAGACGCTACTCGTGGCATAGAAGCCCAAGACGTTAATATCTTCTCACTCGTGCAGCGCAACAAGAAAGGCCTTGTTGTTGTTGTAAACAAGTGGGACTTGGTAGAGGACAAGAGCACCACCGCAATTAAGCACTACGAAGACGCAATTCGCGAACGTTTTGCACCGTTCACCGACTTCCCCATCATCTTCACCTCGGCACTCACCAAACAGCGCATTTTTAAAGTGCTCGAAACCGCAGTAGAAGTGTATGGCAACCGTCAGCGCACAGTGCCCACAAATCAACTCAACACCGTACTAAAAGAAGATATCGATGCCTATCCGCCGCCAAGCAACAAGGGTAAGTTTATTAAGATAAAGTATATCACCATGCTCAAAGGCGCTCCCGTGCCTACTTTCATCTTCTTCTGCAACTTGCCACAGTGGGTGAAGGAGCCATATCGTCGCTATCTTGAAAACAAGATACGCGAGCATTGGGGCTATTCGGGTACACCTATCAATATCTTCATGCGTGAAAAGTAAAAGCAACGTAGTTTGCTTAGCAACTAAAAAAGTGTTAACTTTGCAGAAAATTTGAGGTATATTTTCCAATAGACATTATCCTATTTCTAATGGATGCAATTAGTCAATTATTTATGCCCGGCAATACCGGTATAGCCGCAACGCTGGTGCTTTATTCCTTCGTCATCGCTGCCGGTATATATATCGGCAAGCTGAAGATCTGCGGCGTATCGCTAGGCGTTACGTTCGTGCTTTTCGTCGGAATCCTCTTAGGCCATTTTGGCTATACTGTGGATTCTGCAGTGTTAAAATTCGTTCGCGAGTTTGGCCTTATCCTATTTATTTTCTCAATCGGTTTGCAAGTAGGCCCCGGTTTCTTCTCGTCATTCAAGAAGGGCGGTATGCGTCTTAACTTGCTCGCTGTGTTAGTGATTGCACTAAACGTCGCTATCGTATTGGGAATCTATTTCTTCGGTAACGTTCACGACATCTCAGCCCTCGTTGGTATTATGTCGGGAGCGGTAACAAACACTCCCGGCCTCGCTGCCGCGCAGCAGACTGTTACCACTATGGTTGCCGACGGTGCCGAAAAAGCCAACTTGATGGCTGCAGGTTATGCTGCCGCTTATCCACTTGGCGTGATCGGTATCATTTTGTCGATGTTCGTTATCAAATGGATTTTCGGCATTAAGACCGACGAAGAAATTCGTAAACTCGAAGCTGAACAAGAAGACTCTCAGCTCAAACCTTACATCCTCACCTGCGAGGTTACCAATGCTTTGGTTGACGGTAAGAGCATGGTAGAGCTTCATGACGTTGTGCAAACAAACTTCGTCGTTTCGCGCTTGATGTCAAAAAATGGTGAAATCACAATTCCCAAGTCTACAACAACAGTTCATACCGGCGATAAACTTCGCATCGTATGCTCGGCTCAGGATGTTGACCGCTTCAAAGCAGTTATCGGTCCTGACGTAAAGATGGACTGGGAAGCCACCACTGCCGACGTTTACTCTCGCCGAATCCTTATCACAAAGAGTGAATACAATGGTGTAGCTCTCGGCTCGCTCCGCTTGCACAACGGCTATCAGCTCAACTGTACCCGCGTTAACCGTGCCGGTGTCGACCTTCTTGCTGCTCCCAATCTTCGCCTTCAAATGGGTGACCGTATCACCGTTGTTGGTAACCTCGAAGATATCGACCGCCTCGCTTCGCGACTCGGTAACTCGGTTAAGCGTCTCAATCAGCCTAACCTCATCACAATCTTCGTTGGTATCATCCTCGGTATCATCCTCGGTTCTATCGACGTTGGTTTCGGTATGAAACTCGGCCTCGCCGGTGGTCCCCTCGTGGTTGCTATCCTTATTAGCCGTTTCGGTTACAAATTCAAACTCGTTACCTACACGTCATCAGCGGCATCGCTGTTGCTGCGAGAACTCGGTATCTGCCTCTTCCTCGCTTCCGTAGGTATCGCTGCCGGTAAAGACTTCGCCGCTTCTGTGTTCAGCGAAACCGGTATGTGGTGGGTTATCTGGGGTTTTGTAATCACTTTGGTTCCTCTTGTTATCGTAGGTTGCATCGCTCGTGGTCACGACCGCATCAACCTCCTTACAATCATGGGCTTGATGTCCGGCTCGAATACCGACCCGCCAGCACTCGCTTATGCTAACAATAGCACAGGTAACGACCAACCCGCTGTTGCTTACTCAACAGTTTATCCGTTGACAATGTTCCTCCGCGTTGTTGCTGCTCAAGCTTTAATTCTTTGCTTGCTTTAAAAAGTAATCAACAAATAAAAACCGACCGCGAATACCTCACGGTCGGTTTTGCTTTATATAGCATTGTCCTTCTCTAAAAGCACAAAAGTTTTCATCCGAAAATATAAAATATTCGAAGCGTCCTATAGCAACCTATCGCCCGAATCTACAAATCTCACATTTCACTATATAGAAACCCGTCAAAAGAGCCGATAGCGCATGGATATTCGGATTTTGACATCATAAAATAATTATTTGGTGAAGTTGAATAAGTTGTGTATATTTGCAACGGCTAAAAGCCGAAATATAGAGAAGATAAACCATATTATGGCCTCGCGGCCTTGAATTTATTCCTTGAAAACAGTATTATGCTGGAAACAACAAATGTAAAGACACTTGATAAAGTTGTAGTACGCTTTTCCGGAGACTCCGGCGACGGTATGCAACTCGCAGGTAATATCTTTACCAATGTGTCAGCAGGTTTGGGTAATCAAGTATCAACATTTCCCGACTATCCTGCCGAAATACGCGCTCCGCAGGGCTCTCTCGGAGGCGTTTCCGGATTCCAAGTTAGCGTTGGTACAGGCGTGCACACTCCGGGTGACGCTTGCGACGTGCTAGTGTCTATGAACGCTGCTGCGCTGAAGCAAAACCATAAATTCCTTAAACCCGGTGGGGTTATTATTGTTGACATTGACTCATTCCGTGAGGCAGACCTTAAAAAAGCACTTTACACTACCGACAATCCTTTCGAAGAATTAGGTATTAAGGCTCAAATTGTGCAAGTGCCCATCACAACAATGACAAAGGCAGCCCTTGCCGACTCCGGGCTTGACAATAAGAGCATCCTCAAATGCCGCAATATATTTGCCCTCGGTTTGGTTTGCTGGCTCTTTGATCGTCCTCTCGAAGCCGCTTTGCACCATCTACAGTCGAAGTTTGCCAAGAAACCCGCTGTGTTCGAGGCTAATGCCAAAGTGCTTCAAGCCGGATATGATTATGGTCATAACATCCACGCCTCAGTAAGCACTTACCGCATAGAAACCGAAGATCCCAAGCCCGGTATTTACACCGATATCAACGGCAACACCGCCACCGCATGGGGACTTATTATGGCAAGCGAAAAATGCGGCCGTCCCTTGTTCTTGGGCTCTTATCCCATCACCCCCGCCACCGACATCCTTCACGAACTCGCCAAGCGCAAAGACCTCGGCGTAAAGGCATGTCAGATGGAAGACGAAATCGCCGGCGTATGCTCGGCTATCGGCGCCTCTTTTGCCGGAAACCTCGCTGTTACATCAACATCAGGCCCCGGCTTGGCGCTTAAGAGCGAAGGTATCGGCCTCGCTGTGATGGCAGAATTGCCGCTTGTTATTATCGACGTTCAGCGCGGTGGTCCCTCTACCGGTCTACCTACAAAGACAGAGCAAACCGACCTTATGCAAGCGCTATATGGCCGTAACGGCGAAAGCCCCGTTGCCGTAGTTGCTCCTGCATCTCCGACAGACTGCTTCACAATGGCTTTCGAAGCCTGCCGTATCGCCGTAGAACATATGACCCCCGTAATATTGCTCAGCGATGCCTTTATTGGCAACGGCTCATCAGCATGGCGTATTCCAGACCCCGACGAATATCCCGCAATCAAAACCCCCGACGTTCCCGAGGAATTGCTCGCTAACGGCACCTGGCGCCCCTATCTCCGTCGCGAAAATCTTGCCCGTTATTGGCCCGTAGGTGGTACGGAAGGCGCTGCTCACCGTCTTGGCGGTCTTGAAAAAGATGCTGTTACAGGTGCGATTTCTAACGATCCCGTAAACCACGAAAAGATGGTTATGTTGCGTCGTGAAAAAATTGCTCGCATAGCAGACAATATCCCCGCTCTCGAAATTCAAGGTGATGCTACCGCCGACACGCTTCTTGTCGGCTGGGGCGGAACTTACGGTCATCTTCTCAGCGCTACTGAAGAAATGTGTGCCGCAGGTAAACCTGTCGCTATGGCTCACTTCAGATATATCAACCCAATGCCCGCAAATACGGAAGAAGTGCTTAAACGATACAAACGTATTATCGTGGCAGAACTTAACACAGGTATGTTTGCCGATTATCTACAGTGTCGTTATTCCGACGCTAAGATTCTGCGTATAAATAAGATACAAGGCCAGCCCTTCTCGGTGAGCGAACTTGTAGAACGTGCCACCAAACTTATGGAGGACTAAAAGATGGAACAGACAACATTCACCCCGGCAAACTACAAGAGTGATCAAGCCGTACGTTGGTGCCCCGGTTGCGGCGACCATGCTATCCTTAACACCCTGCATAAGGCAATGGCAACCCTCGGCGTTCCTCCTCATCGTACTGCGGTTATTTCAGGTATCGGTTGCTCGTCTCGACTTCCGTATTACATGAATACCTACGGATTCCATACCATCCACGGCCGTGCTGCTGCTATCGCTACAGGCTACAAGGTTGCCAATCCTGATATGACGGTGTGGCAAATTAGTGGCGACGGTGACGGTTTAGCTATCGGTGGTAACCACTTTATTCATGCAGTGCGTCGTAACATCGACATCAATATCATTCTTTTCAATAATAAAATTTACGGACTCACCAAGGGTCAGTATTCACCGACATCAGCACGCGGTTTTGTGTCAAAATCAAGCCCTTACGGCACGGTTGAAGACCCGTTTATTCCCGCCGAGCTTGTTTTCGGCGCTCGTGGCAACTTCTTCGCCCGCTCGATAGATGTAGAATTGCAGACCTCGCAAGATGTCCTTGCCGCCGCTGCCCGTCATGCCGGTGCGGCTGTTGTGGAAATTTTGCAGAACTGCGTTATTTTCAATAACGGTATCCACAATCCCATAACCGACCGCGAAATCCGTGCCGACCATACAATCTTGCTCCGCCATGGCGAAAAGATGGTGTTCGGTAAAGAAATGAACCGTGGTATCGTTCGCGACGGCTTCACCCTCAAGGCTGTAACTATCGGTGAAGATGGTTACACCCTCGACGACGTCCTCGTCCACGACGCTCATGAACAGTCTAATTTCTTGCATCAGCAGCTTGCAATGATGGACGGTATGGGCGAATTGCCTCTCGCTCTGGGCGTTATTCGTGATGTCGACGCGCCTACATATAATGATGGCGTGTGCGAACAAGTTGACGAAGTTCGTGCTAAGAAAGGTTTCTCGTGTCTCCGCGATATGATTCTCGCTGGTGATACTTGGGAAGTAAAATAATATAATATCTGTCGGAGGGTTGTTTTGACTCTCCGACAGCTTTTGCTTAACGGCAATGCTATTTGCTGTGTCGCAATTTGTTATGACTATTAAAAGAAAACTCCTTATCGCTGTTGCAGCTCTTATTGCTGCCTTTAGTGTGTCGGCTCAGTCAGTAGATGCTGTTAAATATGCCGATTTAGCTCGCTATAACGCTGCTAACGACTCTGTTACCGCTGCTCCTAAGTTTGTGTTTATCGGTAACTCTATCACCGATAACTGGGCAAAATTCCGTCCTGAATTTTTTGCTGCCAAAAATTATTTAGGTCGCGGCATTTCGGGGCAGACAACATCGCAAATGTTGCTTCGTTTCGTTGCTGATGTCGTTGAAAATCATCCTTCCGGCGTGCTTATCCTTGCCGGTACTAACGATATCGCAGAAAATTCGGGACAATATTCCGAAGAGTTTACTTTTAATAACCTACGCGCCATGGTAATGCTCGCCAAATCGGCCGGCATAACTCCTGTAATGGCAACTCTCGTGCCGTGTAGCAACTTCTATTGGCGCTCGGATATTAAGGATGTTGCCGAAAAGGTGCAATCTCTAAACAGCTTGATTAAAGCATTTGCTGTTGAGCAAGGTCTTTATTGTATCGATTGGTATCCTGCGTTGGTAGGCAAAGACGGCGTATCTCTCAATCCCGACTTTACCAAAGACGGCGTGCATCCTAACGTGTCAGGCTACGAAGTGATGGAAGCTTTGGCTTTGCCCGTCCTCGAACAAGCAATAATGTTTAAATAAAACGCCATGCCAACGCTCTTGCAGATATCCGTAACCGCCGGCGCTGATAGCACGGGGCGATGTGCCGACTTGATAGGGCGTGTAGCGCAAAGTTATGGTTGGCGCTCCGTGATAGCTTATGGCCGTCGCAAGCCGGTAACGACATCCGAAACTATTCGTATCGGCAATGTTGCTAATGTAGCGTTTCATGGCGTGGTGTCGCGTTTGGCGGATGCTCACGGTCGTTCCGGACGACGGGCGACGGAGCATTTTATCGCTCGGGCTGAAGAATTGAATCCCGACGTGATTCATCTGCATAATATTCATGGCTATTATTTGCATTATCCAACGCTGTTCCGTTGGTTGCGTACTTGCGGACGTCCTATAGTTTGGACAATGCACGACGCATGGCCCTTCACGGGTCATTGTGCTTTCCCTGATGCCGTTAATTGCTCGCGCTGGAGACGTGGCTGTGGTAACTGCCCGATGATGAGGCAATATCCGGCATCGTGGTTCGTAGATGCGAGCCGTGCTAATTTTGCCGATAAGATGACCGCGTTTCGCGACGTGCCGGCGATGACTCTTGTGCCGGTGTCGAAGTGGCTCGATAAGATGTTGCCGCAAAGCCCATTGCGAGATTATCAACATCAAGTGATTTATAACGGCATAGATACCACCTTATTTACACCGACCCTCACC
This sequence comes from uncultured Bacteroides sp., assembly GCA_964518705.1. Taxonomy (GTDB): domain Bacteria; phylum Bacteroidota; class Bacteroidia; order Bacteroidales; family Muribaculaceae; genus CAG-873. Next base: position 40,113 of record CAZFGV010000007.1, on the reverse strand, counting down.
GCACCGACCCGTCCTACGGCAGTTGCCTTTGCGGCGCCGTGGGCTCCTCGTAAAGGTCTTGACCATTTTTGCGCTTTGCGAGGTCTTTTGCCCGACGATTGGCGTTTGATTGCTGTCGGTTTGTCGCATCATCAGTTGCGTCACCTCCCTGCCGGTATTGAGGGCCTTCCCAAGAGCGACCCCGCGACAGTGGCAAAACTTATGCAAGAAGCATCGGTGACCGTTGTGCCTTCATTGGCAGACAATTATCCGACAGTGATATTGGAATCGCAAGCCTGTGGCACCCCCGTAGCGCTATTTGATACCGGAGGATGTGCCGAAGCGGTAACACCATTAACAGGATGCGTTGCCCCGGTAGGTGATACCGAAGCGCTTGCAAATGCTGTTTTGCAAGCAGCAAAACTTAATCGTGCCGATTGCGCTAATGCTGCCGTACATTTTGATTACAACGTCGCACTCGAAGATTATATCAAACTTTACGAAAGCGTAATTAAAAAGTAAGACTAGGAAAACTGTGCCCCTTGGCATGATTTTTGCCTTATTTTTTGTAAATTTGCGACTGTTTAGCGCATTTTGCGCAGAATAATAGCTCTACTTTACATAAAATGAGGCGTTTACTAACATTATTATTACTCGTTATAGGCGTCATCGTTTCAGCCCGAAGCGATGTTCGTCCGATGTTGCGTCTCTTGCCGGCAGCAAATGACACAGCCGTGTGGCTCGTGACTATTTATCCCGGCGAAGTGGTTTATCAGCTTGAAGGTCATACCGCTCTTGCCGTGCAAATTCCGGGACGACAGACGCGTGCATATAATTTCGGCGTTTTCGATTTTAAAACACCGAATTTTTTGTGGCGTTTCGTCACCGGACAAACCGACTACATGGCAGTCAATTGGCCCTACGACGCTTTCATGTATGAATATGTTCGCGAAGGCCGCCGAGCAGTAGCTCAGAAGCTAAATCTCACAGCAGCACAAACAGCACAGTTAGTCAATGACCTTGACAGCGTTGTGCTGCCGCAGAATTGCAAATATCGCTACAATTACGTCAAAGATAATTGTGCAACACGTCCCTTGCGAGCAATAGAGCGCGTCGTTGGTGACAGCCTGCGCTTAGGTGCTCCAGCTTTTGTGGAAAACTCGTCATCGCCGATGACCTTCCGCAATATCATGCGTTACTATCATCGCAACTATCCATGGTATCAATTCGGTATCGACTTAGCTCTCGGTAGTGGTGTCGATTATGAGTTGGAGCCTATCGAAGCCGCCTTTGCGCCGGTGGAACTTGAGTCAATGATAGCCAAAGCGAAAGTAGGCGATAAAGATTTTGTGTCAGAGACTGTTGCGGTGATTGACCTTCCCGAGGATTATGCAGTGCAAGGCCCGACACCGTGGTGGGAAACCCCCATGGCTGTGTTCTCGGCCTTATTCCTCCTTACATTAGGCATAACCGTTCGAGATGTGCGCCACAAAGAAGTGTCGCGGTGGTTTGATACCGTTTTGTTTACCTTGTTGGGCTTGGAAGGTTGCTCGATGGCGTTTCTTATTTTTGTCAGCGTTCACGAAGCAACTAGTCCTAACTGGCTATTCTTGTGGTTGAACCCCTTGTGCCTCCTTGTGCCGATTTTGATATGGTTAAAAAAATGCAAGAAGGTGCTTATGTGCTATCAAATTGTTAATTTTGCAGTGCTGTTAGTACTTAGCGGCATTTGGTGCTTCTTGCCGCAGAGCGCAAATATTGCATTTTTGCCCATCATAGGCGCGGAAATGATGCGCTCGGCAGCTTATATTTATATCAATAAAAGATGAAATTACCCCGTCGCCACTTACAACTTCCCGGCTTGTTGATGGTACTCGTTACCGTCGCCGCCTTGGGCGCGTCGGCTGCTCCTCCGCAGCAGGCTCGTTTGTTGTTGGGTATTATGGTTGACGGTCTCGATGCCGAATATCTCGATTTGTTGCGCGATAAATTCGGCGACGGCGGTTTCCGTATGCTGCAAGAACGCGGCGTAAAAATAACAGCCGATTATAGCACGCCTCTCGACGCTACCGCTGCCACAGCAATGGTATTTAGCGGAGCCGCGCCTGCAACATCGGGTATCGGTGCTGATACGCATTTCGATTCGCGTTTATATCGCGCCCTAAGCACTTATGCCGATGGCAACGTGTTGGGTAATTTTAGCAACAACGGCTTCTCTCCTACGGCTTTACGCGTTACAAATATCACCGATGAGGCTCGCATTGCCGCCGGAGGCACTAACGTAGCTTATTCGGTAGCGTCAACACCCGGGCTTGCCATAAGCATGGGCGGTCATACTGCCACCTCGGTGCTGTGGATAGATGCCAAGAGTGGTGCGTGGGCGTCCTCAACAGCATATTCCGACATTCCCAATTCTATAGTGCAACGCAATCGCACTCAGCCTTTGTCGATGCGCATGGATACGATGTGTTGGACTCCGTCTCTCAAACCCGACGAATATCCGGCACTTCCGGACCACATGAAGCACTATCCTTTCCGCTACGTCTTCCCTCGAAGCAACCCGTGGCGATTGGATTTGTTCTTGTCGACGCCACTATTTAACCGCGAAGTGACCGACCTCGCTGCCGATTTGATGATGCGTCAGAAACTCGGTCAGCACCAAGGCGTTACAGATGTCTTGAATTTGGCGTTCACCGTTCAGCCGGTAAATATAGGCTCGTCGGCAGACTGTCGTGTCGAAACAATGGACGCGTATGTCAAACTCGATGCCGATTTGCAACGACTCTTTAACGACATAGATCGCCGAATAGGGCTTGATAATGCCGTTATAATGTTGGCGTCAACGCCACCGCGTCCGCAACGTCGGCGTGAGGATGATAAATGGAATTTGCCCTATGGCGAATTTTCACCGCGCAAAGCTACATCGTTGCTCAACCTCTATCTTGTTGCCCTGCATGGCAATGGTGCTTATGTGAGCCATTACTATAATGGACAGATCTATCTCAACCATAAGCTGATAGAAGAGCGCAAACTCGACCTTGTCTCTGTACGCGCCGAGGCGGCACGTTTGCTCTCCGGAATGACGGGAATCAACCGTGTTCATACTATCGATGACATTGTATTAGGCCGTGCCGGAGAAAAAGCCGAGGCATTGCGCCGCAATACAGTAGCAGCTAATTCCGGTGATTTGCTCCTTGAAGTATCACCCGGATTTGAAATAATAGACGATTACGAAAACGAGACCCCGCTGTCCCGCTCCGGAATGGTACAAACCGCCGCGACCACAACAGCGCCCGTCTTTATATTTAGTGCCGAGGTAAGTCCCCAAACCCTCGGAACGCCCGTAGATGCTCGTGCAATAGCACCTACGGTAGCGCGCATTTTGCGGATAAGGTCGCCTAATGCTGCTTCGGTGCCGGCTGTGATTTTGTAATAAATTTCACAACGCCGCTTGTTTAAGCGCTTTATCAACCTATTATTAAGGTTTTTTACTTATTTTTTATTACCTTTGCAGACGCGTGAAACATCACGTCAGCAATCAACCGCAAAAAAACGCACACAACATACATGTCATTTACATCCTTCTTAAAAAAAGTCTTTGGCGATAAATCGTCACGAGATTTAAAAGCGATACAGCCTATCTTGCAAAAAATCAAGGCTGTAATGCCCGAAATCGAACAGCTTGATATTGATAGCCTCCGCGGTCGTATTACCGATATCCGCGCAGATATTGCCGCTGCAACAGCAGAAGATAATGCTGCTATAGAAAAGCTTAAACTCGACGTAGAAGAATTGCCTTTCGAACAGCGTCAACCCCTATGGGATCAAATCGATGCTCACGAAAAGAAAATCCTTGACATCATCGAGGACAAACTTAACGAACATCTACCCGTAGTCTTTGCCGTTTTGCGCGAAACCGGACGCCGCTTTGCTCAAAACGAATATATCGAAGTAACAGCTACCGCTTTCGACCGCGACCTCGCAGGTCAAGGACGCGAATTTGTTCGTATTGAAGGCGACAAAGCTATCTGGCACAACCGTTGGATTGCCGGTGGCAACGAAGTTATTTGGGATATGGCGCACTACGATGTTCAGCTCATCGGTGGTATCGTTCTTACCCAAGGTAAAATTGCCGAAATGGCTACCGGTGAAGGTAAAACCCTCGTGGCTACACTTCCCGTATTCTTGCGTTCACTCTCCGGCCGCGGTGTTCACGTCGTTACTGTCAACGACTACCTCGCTAAACGAGATAGCGAATGGATGGGGCCCTTGTATATGTTCCACGGCGCTTCTGTCGATTGCATCGACAAGCACCAGCCCAACACCCTCGAACGCCGTCGTGCTTATCAGTGTGATATTACTTACGGTACAAATAACGAATTCGGCTTCGACTACTTGCGCGATAACATGGCAATGAGCCCCGACGAACTCGTGCAACGCAAACATTACTATGCTATTGTCGATGAGGTCGACTCTGTGCTTATCGACGACGCTCGTACTCCTCTTATCATCTCCGGTCCTATTCCTCGCGGTGATCAGCAGTTGTTCGACGAATACAAGAGCAATGTAGAACGCGTGGTACGCGCACAGCAGCGTCTCGTTACCGAAATTCTTGCTCAAGCAAAGACCAAGCTCGGCAGCGAAGACAAAGAAGAACGCAAAGAAGGCGCACTATTGTTGTTCCGCGCTTTTAAAGGCCTCCCCAAAAACTCGGCTCTTATTCGCTTCTTGAGCCAAGAGGGTATGAAGAACACCCTTCTTGAAACCGAAGCTCACTATCTCCAAGATAACGAACGCGAAATGCCCGTCGTTACTGACCCATTGTATTTCGTTATCGATGAAAAGAACCGTTCGGTAGAACTTACCGACAAAGGTATTGACGAACTTACCGGCTCGTCACAAGACCCTCAGTTCTTTGTTCTTCCTGACATCGCCGCTCAGCTATCTGAGCTCGAAAATATTACCGACCTTGCAGAACGTCAAACTCGCAAAGACGAGTTGATGTCTAACTATGCGGTAAAGAGCGAACGTGTTCACACTGTAACACAACTTCTTAAGGCTTATACCCTTTTCGTGAAAGACCAGGAATATGTTGTAGATGACAATAAAGTAAAGATTGTCGACGAACAGACCGGTCGTATCATGGAAGGCCGCCGATATTCAGAAGGTCTCCACCAAGCTATCGAAGCTAAGGAAGGCGTGAAGGTTGAAGCAGCAACACAGACATTTGCTACTATCACCTTGCAGAACTACTTCCGTATGTACCACAAACTCGCCGGTATGACCGGTACAGCCGAAACAGAAGCAGGCGAATTTTGGGACATCTACAAGCTCGATGTTGTTACCATCCCCACCAACCGTCCTATCGCTCGTATCGACATGAACGACCGCGTGTACCGTACCCGAAAGGAAAAGTACAAAGCCGTTATCGCCGAAGTTGTTGAGATGGTAAATCAAGGTCGCCCCGTTTTGGTTGGTACCACCTCTGTAGAAATTTCAGAATTGCTCAGCCGTATGCTGACAATGCAGAAGATACCTCACCAGGTGCTCAATGCAAAATTACACCAGCGCGAAGCTGAAGTTGTTGCCTTGGCAGGTCGCAAGGGTTGCGTTACTATCGCTACCAACATGGCAGGTCGTGGTACCGACATTAAGCTCACTCCCGAAGTGAAAGAAGCCGGTGGTCTTGCTATTATCGGTACCGAACGTCATGAAAGCCGTCGCGTTGACCGTCAGTTGCGTGGTCGTGCCGGTCGTCAGGGTGACCCCGGTTCGTCGGTATTCTTCGTTTCTTTCGAAGACCAGTTGATGCGTCTCTTCGCTACCGACTCTGTCGTTAAAATGCTCGACAGACTCGGTTTGAAGGAAGACGAAATGATCGAACACAAGATTGTTAATAACGCCATCGAAAAAGCACAGAAGCGCGTTGAAGAAAACAACTTCGGCATCCGTAAGCGCTTGCTCGAATTCGACGACGTTATGAACAAACAACGTACATATATCTACGAACGTCGTCGTCATGCCGTGCTCGGCGAACGTATTGGTGTTGATATCGTCAATATGCTTTACGACACCGTAGAGAACCTCATAATCAGCCACGAAGCTCCGGCAGATTATCCCGATCTTTGCACTGAAATCTTCCGCGTTCTTGCTATAGAAGCACCTTTCAACGAAGAAGAATACAGCACCCTCGATAGAGACGAAAAAATCAACCGTTTGCACGAAGCAGCTGTCGAAGCCCTCGACCGCAAGAGCGACCGCATTCGAGAAGTTGCTATTCCCGTTCTTAGCCAGATGGTTAACGATCGTCCCGAATATGACGGTCCTATCTTGGTGCCCATCACAGATGGCAAGCGCATCTTCCAACTCCGCGCCGATTTGCGCACCGCTGTGAAATCGGAATGTCGTTCTGTTATCAAAGAATGGCACAAGGCTCTCATGCTCGTAACCATCGACGAATTGTGGAAAGAACACTTGCGCGAACTCGACCAATTGCGTCAGAGTGTGCAAAATGCAGCATACGAACAAAAAGACCCGCTCGTAATCTACAAAGTAGAATCGTTCCACCTCTTCGAACGTATGCTCAGCGAGCTTAATGTTAAGGCTGTATCAGCACTTATGCGAGGTCAGATTTTCGTGCGCCAAGCACCTCCCGCATCTGACGACCAGCCTGAACGTCGCGAACCGGAAATCAAAGAAACACACGACCCCGTCGTTCGTCGTCGCACAAACTATCAGGAAACCAAAGCCGAACTCCCCGGAGCTGCCGAGCAGCGTGCTGCCGCTTCTGCTCCTCAGGGTGAACAGCCCAAGCAAATGCCTGCTCGTGCACAACATACTGTTGGTCGTAACGATCTTTGTCCATGCGGTTCAGGCAAAAAGTACAAAAACTGCCACGGTAGAGAAGCTTAAGAATAAAATACTTATATTGAAAATATCGGCGTCTGACAACGTCGATATTTTTGTTTTTATATGGTTTATTTGATGAAAAAATTATAACTTTGAAAACTGAAACATTTGTTTATACCTTTTCTAAGATTTCCTGTTAAAAGATAATCATGAAAAACGCGCTAGTTGTTTTATTATCAATAATATCTGTTTTTATATTTAGCTCATGTCGCCACGAGCCGTTGTGTGTTATGACGTATAACATACATCATGGAGCGCCGTTGGCAGGCGAGCGCGATGCGGCGCGAAATGCCGAAATTATCAATCGCTATTCACCCGACATCGTTGCCTTGCAAGAGCTCGATTCAATGACCACGCGTTGCCCCGATAATTTCCTTGCCGATATAGGCGCCCTCACCGATATGCACCCCTATTTTTGCTCGGCTATGGATTTTGCCGGTGGCGGATATGGTATCGGAATGCTCTGCCGCCAAGAGCCTATAACGGTGTCGCGTCATGCTTTGCCCGGCAGTGAAGAGCCAAGAGCGTTGCTTGTGGTAGAGTTTGATAAATATATCGCTGCATGCACGCACTTGTCGCTCACTGCTGAAGACCGATTAGCTTCAATTTCTATTATTAGCGACATCCTCGCGCAGACATCAAAGCCCTTTATGCTCCTCGGAGACTTTAATGATGAACCCGAAACGGAATTTATAAAACTCTTGTGTGAGCATTTTGAAATACTCAACGAAGTCGGCGATTACACCTTCCCCGCAGATGTTCCCGATCGAACAATCGATTATATATTGCTCGACAAACGTCACGCCGCTAAAGCCGAAGTGATGCATAGCGAAGTTGCCGACGAACCCGAAGTGTCCGATCACCGCCCTGTCATTGTTAAACTCCGTCTTGACTAAATTGCCATGTCTGAAGAAGAAAAGAATACCACCATGTTAATATGGACAGCAGTTGGCTTGATTGTTATCAGTTGCTTATTGATGTGGGTGGTGTTTCTATTGTATTGAAACGATTAAATTTTTTTGGTGAAGTAGATTGAAATTGGTAAATTTGCAATATGAATCCAGAACAAGAACGCACACAACCATGGGTAAATAAATATTTGCCGATACCAACAATCTTGGCATTCGGCTTGCTTATTTACATCTTGTTGTGGGGCGAGAATTCGGCATTTCAGAGCGTGGCATTGCATAAGGAAATAGATTCGTTAGAGATAGTGCTTTCCGCCGAGCGCGATACCATGTTGCATTATTCCGATTTGAATAGCCGATTGTCGTCAGATCGCGAGTTGATGGAGCAGATAGTACGAGAACAATACAATATGAAACGTCCGAGTGAGGATGTTTATTTAATAAAATATGAGTAACACCAAACCGCGTCCCTGGGCCGTAGTATGTGCCCCGTTAGGGCTTTTGATGATTTTGTTGGCTACCATAGTGCCCTTTTTCCTACAAAATGTTGATTGGGCGCAGAATGCCTATAAGTATGTATATACTATCGGGGCTTTTGTGCTTTTTATTGCTCGTGCTTTTGATGGTCGTAGCAGTTCGGATTTCCGTTTGAAACGTCTATATCGTTTGGAAACATGGCAAGCGGTAATTTTCCTTGTTGCTGCTTTTTTCCTTTTTTACGCACAAGCCGAAATGCGCGACTGGTTGGCATTTACCATAGCCGGCGCTGCTTTGCAGATTTTTACATCTTTCGCTATCCCGGCGAGAGAAGCTAAAGTGAAATAATCATATTACTGCGCTGTGGCTAAGAAGGTTGTTGAAACGCCGCTGATGAAGCAGTATGCCGAAATGAAGGCTAAGCATCCGGATGCAATACTGCTTTTTCGTGTAGGTGACTTTTACGAAACTTTTAGTGACGATGCTATTGAGGCATCAGAAATATTAGGCATCACCTTGACGCGTCGCGCCAATGGTGCTGCGCAATATGTTGAGTTGGCGGGCTTTCCTCACCACGCTCTCGACACCTATTTGCCAAAACTCGTTCGTGCTGGTAAACGTGTGGCCATTTGCGAACAGCTTGAAGACCCGAAACTAACGAAAAAACTCGTTAAACGCGGTATTACTGAGCTCGTTACGCCAGGCGTGGCGATGAACGATAACGTTCTCACGGGGCGTGAAAATAACTTCCTTGCCGCTATACATTTCGCCAAAGGATTGCATGGCTTGGCGTTGCTGGATATTAGTACCGGCGAATTTTTGGCTACAGAAGGAACGGCTGATTATATCGATAAGATATTAACATCAATGTCGCCGAAGGAATTGCTCGTTCAGCGAGGTTATAAGAGCCGTGTTGCTACGGAGCTAACATTCCAATGTACAGCAGTTTTCGAACTTGAAGATTGGCTTTTCACCTCCACAGCAGCCGATGAACGTTTGCTCAAACAATTCGGCACAACATCACTAAAAGGTTTCGGCCTTGACAGAATGGGTAATGCCGTTATCGCCGCCGGTGCGATTTTACATTACCTTGACCTTACACAGCACACTCACACACAGCATATTACGTCTATAAGTCGTATCGAGGGCGCTAAATATGTTCGCCTCGACCGATTTACGATACGCAACCTTGAACTATTCGAGCCACTCGACCCGGACGGCAAGAGTTTGCTAGGCGTTCTAGACCGCACAGTTACCCCTATGGGCGCACGTCTGTTGCGCCGTTGGCTGCAGTTGCCGCTTAAAGATTCTAAGGCTATCAACGAACGTCTTGACATCGTTGAGCATTTCTTCCGTACGCCCGATATACGCGAGCAGGTGTGCGAGTATTTGAAATCTGTCGGCGACCTCGAGCGACTTGTCAGCAAGGTGTCTACCGAGCGTATCACGCCACGCGAACTCGTGCAAGTACGCCAGGCGCTTGAAGCTATGGTGCCTTTGCGCGACTTATGTTGCCGTGCCGGGTTGCCGCAGTTACAAGCTATTGGTGAGCAGATTAATCCGTGCGAAAAAGTGTGCTCTCGTATTGCCGATGTGCTATGCGACGACTCAGGTAATGCCGCCAATCGTGGCGATATTATTCGTCCGGGCGTTGACGAAGAGCTCGACAGACTGCGTAAAATCGCTTACGAAGGAAAAGATTATCTTGCACGCTTGCAAGCTCGTGAAATAGAGAAAACAGGTATTAGCTCGCTGAAAATCAGCTTTAATAATGTTTTCGGCTATTATATCGAAGTAACGAATACGCATAAAGACAAAGTCCCTGCCGATTGGGTTCGCAAGCAAACTCTTGTCAATGCCGAACGATATATTACACAGGAACTTAAAGAATACGAAGAAACTATCCTCGGCGCACAGGAAAAGATAGAGTCGTTGCAGCAACGACTTTATGGCGAGCTTGTTAGCGCCGTGGCGCAATATATTCCCGTATTGCAACTCGATGCCAACCTCCTTGCGCGTTTGGATGTGCTTAACACCTTTACTCGCGTTGCTATCGAGAACAAATACAACCGCCCAATCGTTGACGACTCCCTCGACTTGATTTTGCGAGATGCCCGTCACCCCGTAATCGAACGCCAGCTGCCTCCCGGCGAGCCTTATATCAGCAACACCGTTGAGCTAAATAATGAAAGTACGCAAATAATGATGATAACCGGCCCCAATATGTCGGGTAAATCGGCATTGTTGCGTCAAACGGCGTTGAATGTACTAATGGCTCAGATTGGTAGTTTTGTCGCCACAGAAAGCGCTAAAATAGGCGTTGTCGATAAAATCTTTACGCGTGTCGGCGCGAGCGACAACATTTCGTTAGGAGAGTCGACATTTATGGTGGAAATGAATGAAGCGGCGTCGATTCTTAATAATATGAGCGAACGGTCGTTGATACTTTTCGACGAACTCGGCCGTGGTACGTCGACATATGACGGCATTTCTATTGCATGGGCTATTGTCGAATATATTCATAATTACGGCAATATGCATCCAAAAACTCTCTTTGCCACTCATTATCACGAACTTAACGATATGGAACGTTCGTACTCTCGCATTGAGAATTTTAATGTTTCGGTAAAAGAAATTGATGGCAAAGTAGTGTTCTTGCGCAAATTGGCACGCGGTGGATCGGAACATAGTTTCGGTATTCATGTAGCCAAGCTCGCAGGTATGCCTCAGGCTATTGTTAAACGCGCCAACGAGGTCCTCGAACAGCTTGAATCGGCAGATATTGCCGGCAATGCCGCACCGGAAAGTGATGTTACCGCAAAAGTGGAAACGACGACGACAAACAAGCCCCGCAGCCGTCGCGGTAAGGTTAAAATCGCTCCTGCTAATGAAACCATCGGAGGGATGCAACTGTCGTTCTTCCAACTCGATGACCCCATCCTCAGCCAAGTGCGCGACGAACTTTTGGGTGTTGATATAAATAATCTCACGCCGCTGGAAGCTCTAACCAAATTGCACGATATACGCGGCATCCTTACAGGCAAAAACTAATGGCAATAAAATTACAACCCCTATGCGGAGTCGCCACCGATGCCGCTCATGAGTTATATCTTTTGGCATTTCCGCCCGAAGAGCGTCGTCAATGGGAACAAATTGTTGCTCCTGATGCGCCTATGCAATTGCTCGGCGTGTTTGATGACGATAATCAAGTCGGTTTTATAACCGTTTGGCACCTTGACGGTTTTGCATATGTCGAACACTTTGCCATCGACCAATCATGTCGCGGTAAAGGAGTTGGCGCTAAGGCTATTGATGCTTTGATTCATCTTCTCAACGTTCCCGTGGTGTTGGAAGTAGAGCCGCGTAATCATCCTGACCCTATGGCATTGCGGCGCATAGCCTTCTATGAACGCTGCGGTTTTACTGTGCTTGATTATCCATACGTTCAGCCGCCTTATGGCGAAGGACTGCCCGAAGTGCCGCTTTTATTGATGACAACAGACCCTACAATCAACGCTGCCGAGGTAACAAAAAAACTCCACAAACGCGTATACAACAAAGACTAAATCGCACAAAATTTTTGCCACGAAGTGTCGAAAAATGTAGTGTTAATATGCAAAGGGCTGTACATCAATAACTTATAGGTTAGAAAGGAGAAGTGCCCGAAAACCGCTAATCTACCCTTGTATTGTGCGATAGATAAAGAAGATGCGTAGCCGTTATTTTTTGCGAATAACAGTTAGTCCGTCGCGGATAGGGAGTATTGTAACGGAAAGAGAAGGGTCAGCAGCAACGATGTCGTTAAATCGACGTATACCGTCAGTTTGCGGGTCTGTTGCAGTGGGGTCGCAAACTTTGTCAGCCCATAAAGTGTTGTCAGCGAGGATGTAACCGCCGGGGGCGATATGAGGTGCGACGATAGCGAGGTATTCGGGATAACGACGTTTGTTGGCGTCGATGAAAACCATATCGTACTTATTTTTTGCCAACAATAGCGGCGCAACGACTTCGGCATCACCGAAATGAACGTTAATGTCTTTAGCCCTGGCATCAGCGGCGAAGGTGGCACGAAGTTCATCGGCATATTCTTCATCAACTTCAACGGTGTCGATAACGCAACCTTCAGGCATAGCTTCTGCCATACAAAGAGCGGAATACCCGGTGTATGCTCCCAGTTCGAGAATTCGAGAGGGGCGTATCATTGTTGTTAGCATTGTAAGCACGCGGCCTTGGATGTGGTCGGTGCACATGCGTGAGTAAAGACGTTGAATATGAGTGCGACGTCGCAAGGCGCGTAAGGCTGTAGGTTCGGCGTCGATATGTGATTCGATGTATTCTTCTTCGGTCATGACTGATTGACAAGTATCCACATAGCAAGGTGAGTGAGGAGCATAATAGCCAAAAGAATCCATGTTATTTCGGCACGCTCTTTCCAACTCAGCCATGCTATTATACCGCCACCGATAATGGCGATAGGATATAATTTAATTAAAGTTATCGCTTCCGTAACGTCAGGGCATGCTGCTAATAAAGCCGGGATAGCAATTATAGGTAAGCAATCGGCGATAATGCATATTTTTAGCCACAGCGGCATTTTTTTAGAGGGGAGAAGAGGTGTTCTCATTTTTGTTTTTTCTGCGCTTTAGCGGCAGCTTTGTCTGCCAAATATGCTTTTACGGTTTCTTCTATACCACGTTTAAGGGGGAAGTCGGCATGGAAACCGAAATCGGCAACGGCATCAGAAACGTCGCAGTTCCAATTACGTTGCTTCATAATTTTGAATTTGTCGCGGTTAAGTGTTGAGGGCTTAAGCGAAATATGACTCCACTGTTCGGCGCAGTAAGAAGCGATGTATGCCGCCCAAAGAGGCAAGCGTACGGGGATAACGAATTTTGTTCCGAGGGTATCGGCAACAATTTTGCGGAATTCGCTTTGTGTGTAAGCTCGTGGCTCGCTGATAATGTAGTGCTTGTGAAGTGTTTTGTCCGATGAAAGGGCATCGTACATTGCTCCTACAAGGTCGTCAACATATATGAAAGTAAGCATCTGACGGCGATAACCGACGCCGAAATCGAAGTGATTGTCGATGCTTTGAATCATCATCAAATAGTCTTTCTCATGAGGGCCGTAAACGCCGGTAGGACGGAAGATTGTCCATGGTATTGACGGCTTGGAGAGCAAGAATGTTTCGGCTTTGATTTTCGATAGGCCGTAGCGCGTATTCGGGTTAGGTACCGTTGCGGAGGAGATGGGGGTGTAGTTCTTTTCATCGCCGACGCCGAGAGCGCTTAACGAGCTCATATAGAGAAATTTCTGAGGAATGAGATTGTTGTCCTCCAAAGCGTCGGTGAAGTCGCGCAAATATTGGTAGTTTATTCTGTTAAAGTCGCCGAAGTTAAGACACTTTGTTGCACCGAGGTTGTAAATAATCCAATCCCAACCGCCTTTCGGAGCGGCGTCGTGCAATTGAGTGCTGAGTGTGTCGTAATTATCGTAATCGAAATCGACGATGTTAAGCCTATCGTCATTAAGATATCGACGTGAAGTGGTTTTACGCACGCCGGCCCAAACGTTGCAACCGCGGCGCAAGCCTTCGCTGCAGATAAAGCCGCCGATAAAACCTCCGGCGCCGACAACGAGTACGTTTTTACCTTCTAGTTGTGTCATGACAGTTGGTCTATTATGGCTTTTTGATAAGTTGCCATTGTCGCCTTCGCAAAAGCGTCGGCGGAGAATTGTTTAATATGTCGTTGCCCGAGTCGCACCGTTTTGTCGCGGTGGATAATGTCGTCGATGAAGTGTTCGGCTTCCGTCGCCCAAGCGGCGGCATCGTCAGGGTTAATATATACCGCGCCATCGCCTCCGGCTTCTTCGAGGCACGAGCCTACGCAAGCAATTACGGGAGTGCCGCAAGAGATAGATTCTACCACAGGCAAGCCGAAGCCTTCGTAGCGTGAGGTGTATGTGCTAAGCGCAGCGCAGGAATATACGGCAGGTAGGTCGGCAAAGGCAACGTCTTTGAAAATCACACGGTCTTCAACGCCGAGTTGTCGAGCGCGGGCGATGACGGAGTCGCCGTATTTATTGTCGTGACGGCCTACGATTACGAGCTTTACAGCCTTGTTGAGGCGAGCCAGACCTTCGACGGCGAGCATTTGATTTTTTCGCGGTTGCACTGTCCCTACGGCGATTATAAACAGTTCCGGCAAAGAATATTTCTCGCGCACTTGCTGACGTTTGATGGTGTCGATGGGCAAGGTGTATATCGGGTCGATGCCTTGATATATCACATCGATTTTGTCGGGGTCAATGCCGAATTCTGTCACCAAATCGTTTTTGGTGCATTGGCTTATTGCTATAACGCGCGTTGCAATACGCGCCGAACGGCCGTATTTGAAATCGTAAATACGTCGGTCTATTGCTGAATAATCTTTAGGGCTCCGGCGCCAGATAAGGTCGTGGATGGTAACTACAGACGGGCATACGTCTTTTATCGTAAGAGGCAACTCGTTGCTGAGACCGTGGTATATATCTATTCCGTCGTTTTTAAGTTGGACGGGCATATCTATAGTGCGCCAAAACGCACGAGTTAAACCGCACGACGGGTGCACGTCGGCAATGGCGAGTTCGACATTGTCTCGAGCCAAGATTGGGTCGAGGCGGTCGTTGCTGCGCTCCGTGCCGGTGTATATGCGAAAATGTGACGACGGGAATGCTGTCGACAAAATATTGATAGCATATCGGCTGTAGTTGCCCAAGCCGGTCATATTAGCGACGGCACGTTTGCCGTCGAAGCCTACATTAAGTTTTAAGGCGCCCTTCACTTTTTGCCTTTGTTATATAGTTTAACGATAGCGTCAATAGCAAGGCTGTAGCTGTCTTCACCAAAGCCTGCAATAGAGCCCACGCATACGGGAGCGATAACGGATTGATGTCTGAAGTCATCGCGAGCGGCGATGTTGCTGATATGAACTTCAACGACAGGCGCTTTTACAGCAGCGATAGCGTCGGCGATAGCATAAGAATAGTGCGTGTAAGCACCGGCGTTAAGGGCTATGCCCATACAGTTAGCATCCGTGCCGGCGCGATGAATGGCGTCGATAATGTCGCCCTCGCTGTTATACTGTTCAAAGGTGAGAGCAACATCAGATTTCTCGGCAAGGTCGGCGTTGATATCTGCGAGGGTGCGATGACCGTATATTTCCGGTTCGCGAAGGCCTAATAGGTTTAGATTCGGGCCGTTAAGAACGAGGATGTAAAGACAGCTGTTCATAGCTTAATGAGTTTCGACCTTTGTTGTCGGAGGCATTTCGTTGTTGCGTCGGTCAATAGCGTCGACAGTTTCGTGGGCAAGGTGGATGAACGCCTGAGCTGACGCTGTGTTTTCTAGAACGATAGGGCTACCGTTGTCAGAATGTTCGCCTACGGCAGCAACGAGAGGTATGCGAGCCAACACGGGAACATTGTAGTCGTTAGCGAGAGCATCGACGTTAGCTTCACTGCCGAAGAGGAAATATCGTTCGTCGGGGTGCTTTTCGGGGGTGAACCACGCCATATTTTCAACAAGGCCGAGAACGGGGACGTTGATTTTGGGGTCACGGAACATTGCAATGCCTTTACGCGCATCTGCAAGGGCTACTTGTTGGGGTGTGGTAACAACCAAAGATCCTGTAACACCGAGCGTTTGCACAAGTGTGAGGTGGATATCGCTAGTGCCGGGGGGCATATCGATAACGAAATAATCGAGTTCGCCCCAATCGCCTTGTTCGATAAGCTGTTTGAGAGCGTTTGACGCCATAGATCCGCGCCATACAGCAGCTTTGTCGGGGTCGATAAGGAAGCCGATAGAAAGGACTTTCACACCGTAACGCTCGGCGGGAATGATGAGGTTAACGCCGTTAACTTCGTGCATATATAGTTCGGCGTTTTCAATACCGAACATTTTAGGCACTGACGGCCCGAAAATATCAGCGTCGAGCAAGCCAACAGAGTAGCCTTCAGCGGCGAGAGCGACAGCGAGGTTAGCGGCGACAGTGCTTTTGCCGACACCGCCTTTGCCTGACGATACGGCAATGATATTTTTTACGCCGGGCAATACCGGAGGCTTGGGGGCGGGAGCGGCAGCTTTGGCGGCGTAGTTGATTGTTACATTAGCGTGCGGTGCGCGTAGCTTGATAGCGGCTTCGGCGGCTTTCAATAGCGAGGCACGGAAGGGGTCGGTGGTCTTTTCGAAAACTATAGTGAACGATACATTGTCGCCGTCGATACGGATATCATCGGCGATCATATCGAGTTCTACAAGGCTTTTGCCGGAACCCGGATATCGTACTGTCGCGAGAGCTTCAGTAATAAGAGCAGGGTAGAGTGGATCGTTTGCCATAATATCTTTATTCGTCGCCCTCCATTTGGTCGGGCATTTGTATATAACCGCGTGAGTAGCTGCGGTAAGTGTCGAGAGGAATGTCTTCAGCGCCGGGAGGTTCTGTGAGCGGACCGTTGCCGGGGGTGAAGCGTAAATATTTTATAGTTAGACCGCGGTCGAGCCATTGCTGCTCGTAGTGCGTACGAATGTCTGTCAAAGGAATACCGGTGCCGTAGTTGCCGTAAATGTCATTGCACGCTTCTTCGATGGCGAGGTTGTTGTGTTCTGCCATCATTTTGGTGTATTCGTACAAGAACGGGCTGTCGCTTTTGAGATGTACTTTACCTCCGTTTGCGAGGATTCTGCCATACATCATCATCATTCGCGTGCCTGTGAGGCGTTTGTTGACCTTGCGCATCTGAGGATCGGGGAAGGTGATCCATATTTCCGACACTTCGTTAGGCGCGAAGAAATGTTCGAGCAGTTCAATAGACGTGCGCAAGAACGCAACGTTTTTCATGTCGTCGTTCAAAGCTTGCGAAGCACCGCTCCATATACGAGCGCCTTTGATGTCAATGCCTATGAAGTTGCAGTTTTGATAATGGCGAGCCAAGCCAACGGTGTATTCGCCTTTGCCGCACCCTAATTCGAGTACGATAGGGTTGTCGTTACCGAAAAAATCGGAGGCCCAACGGCCTCGTAGGGGGAAGGGTTCGGTTTTTAAGCGGCCGAAAGGATATTGCAGTACGAGCGGATTGGCTTCTACTTCTGCAAATTTGCGGAGTTTGTTTTTTCCCATATTATAGTCGTCGAGCGAGTTTGATGGTAGCGACAGTGCCATTGGGCAAGGTGCCGACTACGATTATTGTATTTGTGAAATTTGTAGCACGGAGAGTTATGTAATTACCATCAACGGTGGCTTGTGTTAGCATAAAGCCGCCGGGGGTGTATACGGTAACTTGAGATAGGGTGGCGTCGGATTTTATTGTCAATTTATCGGCATCGAACAAGCAGCTGATATTATTTTTACCGATTGTCGATGAGATATCTGTCAGGTCGGATTCGGTGTCGTTGATTTTAAAATCTTGCCATTGCGGGGTTGATGAGAAAATATCAGCGAGGCTGTTGTCGACAGTAAGGTTGACGTTGTATTGATTAATATCCATCCACACATTGTCTCCTAATTCTGGAACGGCTTTAAGACGTGTGCCGTCAATGTCGGTAAGATAGCTCATTCCTTCCATAGCGTTTTCGCCGATATATTCGAGAGTGGTGGGCAAGGAGAGCATTGCTATGCCACAACCTTTGAAGCTATATTCATTGATAGATGAAATACGGCTGTCGGTTAATTCTAAAGTGCTTAGCGATTCGTTGTCTTTGAAAGCATACGCCGGAATTTCAGCGCATAGCGCCGGGATGTTGACGTTTTCAAGCGCCGAGCAGTCGAAGAAGGCGCCTTCGCCTATTGTGGTGCAATTTTGCGGGAGTCCGACGGTTGTCAACGCGTCACAATTAGCAAACGCGCGGTCGCCGAGGCTTTTAAGTGCGGTTTTCTTTAACATTGCACGTGTTATGCCGCTGTTGCGAAAAGCTTCGTCACCGATGCTGTTGAGTGCCGTTAAAGTTGGCAGAGTTGTCAGCGCACGGCATGAAGCAAAAGCATTGTTGCCGATAGAGGTCACGGCTGTGGCGTTGGTGATATTTGTCAGAGCGGTGCAATTTGCAAAAGCGTATGCGCTTATGCTTGTTAATCCGCCGAGGTCAACGTCAGCGAGAGCCATGCACGACTCAAAGGCGTGGCTGCCAAGCTTGCTTGTCGCGGAGAGTTTTACCTCCTTCAAATCAGAGCAAGCGCTAAACGCTCCCGTAGCGATGGTGCAATTTGCGGGGATGGTGAGGCTTGTAATATGAGCGCCTATGAATGAACATTCGTCGATGACGATATTTTCCGGCAGGGTCAATTCGGTGATGTTGCTTCCGGCGAAAGCTCCTGTAGGAATTGTGGCGGCGGCGTATTTGCCGGCAACGCCGTTAGAGGCTACGATATTTAAGTTTGAAATATCCAGCGTGCGCAATTCTGTGAGGCTGCCGAGATAGAAGAGGTCGTTAGCATCGGCAGTGCCGCTAATTTTCAACACGGAGACATTTTGCTCACCGATAATCTGAGATAGATTTCCGGGAGTACATTCAAAATCTGTCGCACAGACAGCGACAGAGGCTCCGAGGCTTAGGGAAAGTATTATGTGGCGTAGCATATCGGTCATTTTACAACAATAAATTCTACCGTGTTCGAAGCACCGCGAGCGAGGTCGGATTCCAAGACAGCCCATGCACGGTATTTACCGTCGGGGATAATGGTGTCATTGGTGTCGCGTAGATTCCACGTGTAGGGGAATGAAACATTTGTGGTAGAATAAACGGTGTTGCCATCGCTGTCGATGATAATCAAGCGTTTGGCGCTGCCTTCACTGTCGAGATTGAACGTTGCCGTTTTGCGTACGGGGTTTGCTTCGTCGATAGTGAGATTGCCGGTGATGGCTGTGCTGCCGACGGTGAATGATATTGTTTCGGAAGCGCTATTGCCGTTGTTGTCGAAAACGGTGAGGGTGGCGGTGTGCTTGCCGAAGCTTTGGTCGGTCAGGGTGTAGGTGATATTGGCATTGTTGTCAGTGCCATAGTTGAGCACGTTACGAATGTTGGCATATCGTGTCTTGCCGTCGATAATTAACGACATACCTGGTCGCACGCCGCTATTACTTACAGCCAAACCGCATGACGGAACGGTCATTGTGGCGTTAAGGGTGATAGTAGAGCCTGTTACATTATCGCCGATGTATGATTCCGAATCGATGCTAAAATTGGTTATCTGCGGTCCGTTGGTATCGGCGTTGTTGTTGCCGATGGAAAGTTTCTTTCCTGCGAATGTTCCGGCGGCGTATAGTCCGCTTGTGGTGTCGGTTGCGGTAACAACAACGCGGAATGTTTTGTTTTCTATTGCCGGGAGGGGAAGTGTTATGTTAGCGTATATGACGCCGTTAACGACCTTGGCGGGGTATTCTGCGAGGATAGTTTCGTCGCATATTGTTGTTTGTACGGGGCCGTCTTCTTTGTTTTGACTCAATGTTTTGCGAGTGAAGGGGGCGTCGTAAACTTCGATTAGTACAGTGCCGGTGAAAGAGTTGACAGTTGCGCCGTTTTCGTTGACAACACGTGCTATTAGCGGTGTTGATGCGCCTGTGGTGATATTGCCGTCGCCGAAAGAGTCGATAATAATGTTGTATGTCGGTATCGAAAGAGGAATCGCCGGGTCGCCGCAGTGGTTGAAACATAATGTGTTATAACCGACGTTGCCGGATATGCCGTTGGCGATAAGGATGTTACGCGCGAGCATAAGTATTTCGCCGTTGGTAGTACCGGCTTTTGCGTTTGCGTAAGCTTCGGCAACAGCAAGGCTGAAGATGTGGTTGTGGTCAAGATAAACAGAACGACACGCCGCAATAACGCCCGTCATGCCGCCTTTTGTTTGTGATACCATCACTTCAGCCAAGCTTGCGCGATGGCGGTCAAGAGGATAAGCATCGCACGATGCCAATAAAGCGAGGGGAGGATAGTTGTGCGTTACGGTTTTGGCACGCGAGCAGTCCCATAATTTTTCAGCAGTCAAACCACCGGAAGTGCCGTGGCCGGTGTAGTAGAAGAAACCGACGCCGCGTTCGAGAGCGTTGTTGATAGCGGCAGAGGCTTCGGGAGCGCGGTTGCCGACGATTTTGAAAAGCATATTGTCGGCGCGGAATATGGTGCTGTTGGGATTGGTGAGGAGGGTGTCGGCAACTTCTTCGGAGTTTTTGAAGTGTATGCCATCGTCCTCGTTGTCAGAGAATTTTAGGGTGCGAAGACCTATCGCCGCAGTCGGGAGATTGGTTAATTGTTTTTTGACGATGCTGTTCAAAAGAAGTCCTGTCTCGGCATCTGTTACGGGCATACGTCCGGTAGCAACTTGAGATGGCTGAGCGTGGATGCGCTTGGCGTTGAAGTTGTCGGCTACCATGCCGAAATATGTATCGGAGCAATAGTTGGTGGCCTCGTCTTTGGCTTGGTCGATGTTTTCGCACTCAAAGGTTATAAGAGCATCGAAGGGGCTTGCTTCTATGAAACGGAAGTCGTAAGTGGCGCAACCATAGAAAAGAACGTTTCTAAGCTTGCCGGGATTTTTGTCATAGAACATTTTAACGACACGTCGCACGGCGGCAGGAGTTTTGGCACCGGAACCGAATTCGTTAAAAGCTTCGTCTTGAGTGCAGACGAAAGAGGGGCATCCAAAGTCGCGGTGTATTTGAGCGAGCTGTTCGGCGTATGGGCGAAGTGCGGTTGTGGTAACAATCAGCAATTCGGGGGTGTCGGCGCCGTGGATGTTTTGTGCCGAAACGATTCCGCCGAAAGAGGGCGTGCGATGTTTTGCTGCCGGGTTAAAGGCAACCAAGCGTTGTGTTCCGTTATTGAATTCGTCGCCTAGCGCTATTGCCGCAGTGCCGTCGCCGTTGTGCTTGATGCCGTAGGCGAATATGTTCATCGGGTTAGTGACGTTCCACACCTGCACGTTGGCGTCGGCGTTTTCGAGAGCAAGGTTTTGCAGTTGACAATCGCGTTCGGTGATGGTCATGCTCAATTCGGAAACGTTAGCGAGTCTGTTTAAACGCGGGTATATAACATAAGCGGCGTCAATAGCGGCATAAGTGCCTATGAAGCTTGACGGCACGCTGATGGTGGCGGTGAAATAGCTGTCGTTTAGCTCTTTACCGGCTTCGTCGGTGCTTTCTTCTATTCTCACCGAGCCTTTGGTTGTGTTGTAAAGGCGTGTAGTGATAGAGTTTGTTGGCGATGCGCTGATGTTTACTCCGCCTTCGGGGACGTATATGTTGTCGCTAAAAGCGACGTTAAACATCATAGAGCGTTTTGTGTTTACTGCGGCGGTGTATTGGAACGTGGCAAAGGGTGTTGTCGGCATATTCCAACCGAAGTCGCGAATATGAAAGTCGAAGTTTTGACTGTCGCCGGCAAAAAGCTGTTTGTCGTGGAAGAACGCACCACCATTGCCGGGGTTTTGAACTTCGTTTTCAACGATGTCGAAGCAGTAATGCCAATTAATGACTCTTTCAGCCGTGTCGGGGCACTCGGCATATTCTTGAGTTGTGATAGAGTAGCTATACGGCACGTCGCTGAGGAAATAGTGTCCGGCGGTGTCGTAGTTGTTGCGAGTGATGGTTAGTGAGCCGGATGCGGATAAAGAAGCTCGTACCGGACCTTCGGCGAAGAAAATCAAACGATTATCATCGGTGTGAACCGACGGCGATGCCGGCATATCGTCGATGTATGAATTTTCAAAGGTGTTGACAGTAGGCGCAACGCCGCCGTAGCCGTAGACATGAACGGCTTTGGGATCGCTAAAGCCCCATTGGAGCAATTGGTCATGGCTTATTTCGTAGATGCCTGTTGTGTCGACATCGATCTTAACCCATTTACCTGCGGCAAGTGCCGACACTTTGGAGTAGTAGTCGGCACTGTAAGCCATAGAGGGCAAGCTTGCGAAGAGGGCAAGTGTGATACATAAGAGGCGTATACAAATATGCATAGCGTTATGGTGTGCGTATGTAGTCGGTTATTTAATTCTTATTTCAAGGCTTTGTATATCGCCTATGCTTGCTGTAATTTTAGTGTCAAGAATCGGAGCGCCAATAGTTAGCGGCAGGCTTTCGAACGCTATTAAGTCACCTGTTTTCAGGGTCATATATTTCGAAAGGAAAGCGATAGCTTTATCCGCTTCGTCGAGAGAAATTCCGGAGTCGGACCATACTTCGTCGCCAGAGCCGTCGATAGCGCATCGATGAACTTCGATGTTGTTGCAAATGTTATCGACGTCAAAAGGTTGTCCTGGGGCCACGGCGCGGTCGATGCAGAGAGAAGGTACGGGTTGTTGAGTGCGCGGCAAAGTGAGGTGAAGCAACGTGCCGCGGTTATAGTGACGGCGAGCGCTTTCTACGGGAATATGCGAGCCTAAGAGGCTGATGATGACGGCAGGGCATACGCATGTAAGCCAATCATCGGTGGGGTCGGGGATGAAAACGGGTTCTCCGGGACGTAAGACAGCAGAATCGACGCCGCCGGAAACATCGTAGGTAGAGCCGCGACGGCTCAGATAGAGAACTTTCATAGGTCGAGTAACGACAAGCGGTTGTACATTACGGCGAGGTGTGAATATATCGACGTGTTTGCGATAACGACGCCTTCGGGAACGCGTATTCGTGATGGAGTAAAATTCCAAATAGCTTTAATGCCGGCAAGCGAAAGAGTGTCAGCCGCCGCTTGAGCGCTTTCGACGGGCACGGCGAGGATGCCGATAGAGGCATTGAAACGCTTCACTATTTCGGCGCTGTCGGTGGTGGAGTAGATAGGCACACCGTTGACTGTAGTGCCGGCTAATTCGGGATTGGTATCAAGTCCGGCAACGATGTCAAGGCCGTATCTTTGCAAACCTTTGTCCGCCAAAAGAGCCGCGCCAAGGCTACCGCAACCTACCATGATGGCGTTGTGGTGCTTGTCGAAGCCGAGGAAGTCGCGTAGCTTGCTTTCGAGAGCGTCGACTTGATAGCCGATACGCGTTTTGCCGCGAATACCGAGGAATGATAAATCTTTAGCAATTTGCGATGGGTCGACGTCGAGAGCTTCGGCGATGCGTGTTGAGGAAATATACTCAATGTCGGCGTTGCGTAACGTCGATAGATATGCAAGATACCAAGGAAGCCGCCTGAGTGTGGGCTCGGGCAGCTGGACGGGTATGGTGGTTGTTGGTTTTTCGCTCATTACGTCTGCAAATTTACAAAAAATCTTGCAATTATGCCAATATCAATCGATAATATCAATTGGCAGTAACTGCTATGCGACGTGATGCTGTTTCAAAATTTGTGCCGTCTGCGGTGATGGTGGCGCGGTAGATGTATATGCCGCGTTGAACGCGACGGCCGCTGGTGTCGGTGAGGTCCCAACTTACGGGAACGGAGAGGAACATATCGCTGCGACCGCTAGAGCTGCCTGACCATATTTGACGGCCGAGGAGGTTGTATACGCTTACGGTTACCGTTACCATGTTGTCGGGCTGGTTGTGGCTGAGGTAGAAGTTAGCCACGGTAGAGGCGGGGTTGGCATCGCTGTAGATGTCGTAGATTTTGGGAGCGAGGCCTGTGGCGACGGTGAAGTTTATAGCTTGTTCCGATGGGTTGCCGGAGGTGTCCCATACGCGCAAAACGAGGGTGTGGTCGCCGGGTTGGAGCTCGCTGAGGGGATAGTTTAATATACCTGCGGGCGTGCCGTCGGCGTTAGGGGTGTAGTAGTCGCTAAGTCCGGTGAAGGTGGTGGTGCCGTCGAGGATGGCGGTAAGCTGGTGGCCGATGCCTGCCATTGATACGTTGATGCCGACGTCATCGCGCAAGCCGGCGATGAGCATGGGCTCGGAGTTGACTGTGTCACCGTTGCGGAAGTCGCTGTGGTTGAGCACCATGCTTTCGATAACGGGAGGAATGGTGTCGGTAGAGCTTTCGTCGAAGCCATAGCAGTAAAAGTCGGTGTTTAAGCCGATAGCTTCGGTGTCGTCTGAGGTGGAGTATGCGTAAAGCGACATTGCAGCGGGACGGAAGTTTTGACTGATTTCGCCGGGCATGGCAACGTTAAGAGTAAATTCACCGTTGGAGACAATGGCTGAGCCGCAGTATATGCGAGTGCCGAAGTCTTCGAAGTTGTTAACTTTGCCGTTCTCGCCTCGTCCGTTGGTGGTTAAGGTGTGTTCGGCATCGAAGATATCTACCATCACAACACCATTGAAGTCGCTCATAATAGTTCCGTCAGGAGTGGTGATGTGACCTTTGATGTCGGCTCGTTCCAGAGCAGCGAGGGTGGGCTGGTTGGTGCCGTCAACGGCGGTGTCTTTGATGTAGTCGAGCACGATGTTATTTGACGGCATAGCCAATGGCAACGCCGGGTCTCCGACGAACATGAAACGAAGTCTGTTGTCGTCAGAAGTAGGACGTTCGTCGTTGCGGTCGCGGATGTCGTTTTTAGCTTGTCGCAGCATTTCGCCGGGAGTGAACATTTTACCGTCGCTGTCAACGGCACCCATAGCGCGTCCCATAGCGGCGGAGAGGAGTCCGTTGTCGGAAATGTATACCGGACGAACGGCAGATACCATGCCTATGGCGCCGCCGTAGCGTTCTTTGAACATAATTTCGCCGCCGCTAATAGATTGAGAGTCAAGGCGAAGGAAGTAGCAAGTGTATGCTGCTATAAAGGGCCAATGGCGGAGGTACATGTTGTTGAGGTCGGTGTATTCGAGTTGGTGTTCGTGGGTCCAACCGGTAGTACTGGCGTGTCCAACGAAGTTCCACCAAACAACGCCCTCGTCGAGGATTCGGAACATATCTTCACGCGCGGCGGGGTAGTTGGTGCCTTCGAAGGTATACGAGTCCATATATACCTTTTTGGGCAGAATTCTCGATTCGCCTTGCGCTTGATATTGTGTTATGATTTTTTCAGTTTGTTCGAGGTGTTGACCGCCGTCTTGGTCGTCGGCGAGGAAAAGGAATCGATGTTTCCAAGCGCTTTTCTTAGAGTTTGTTGCGTATTGTATAAGTTTGTCGACAACGTTTCGAGCTTCAGCGACGGAAACGACAGGAATACGCCCCGGTGCAATGGAAAGTTTATCGGTTCCTAAATACGCCCCGGCACCGTCTTCGAGCATAACTGTAATATCGTCGGTGCAATATCCGGTGTTGTCAGACAGTGACGCTTGCACGCCGGTGGGCATCCACGATGGTATGGTGGGATATGAGGGCGCGGTGGCAGTGTTGAGGCGGTTGTCTAGTGTGGTGCGACCGAAGAATATAACGTAGCGCAGTTTGTGGTTGTCGCTATTGCCGCGGTCGTAGAGCATTTTAAGGTAACGTCGTATGCCTCCGACGTCGAGGGTGCCGGAGGAGAATTCGTTGTAAATTTGGTCGGGGTTAACGATGATAGTGTTTAGTGAGTCGCTGCTATTGGCATGGAAATCGGCGAGACGTTGTGCCTGTTCGGCATAGGCTGCCGGTGAGATGATAACCATGTCGTATCCGCGATGGCTGTGCAAGTTTTGGTTAGTTACAGCGCCGACAAAAGTCGGTTCGGGTAGCTTGGCATCGGGAGTCCAAGCCACGAAAGCGTTTTTGTTTGTTGTTGTTGCCGTTTTTTGCCACGTTGCGGCATTGTCGGTGGCGTTGAATTGTATTTCTGCAGCGTTATGTGGGTTTGAAATATCCCAAATACGTAAATCTTTAGCTCGAGAGGTTTCGAGGCTTAGGCAGTTAGCGCCGGTGTGGAAGTGCAAATAACCGTCAGCGGGAAGTCGAAGGTGTCGCTGGTAGTTCAAGCTGACATAGTTAAGCCACGCACCCGATATATTGCCGCCGCCGCTGAAGGTGATGTCGATGTTTACAACCTTGTTCCAACTGTTGTTGATGTATACGCTATGCCGCGCAACGGTTTCGTTGCCGTGGATGTAAGAGCTTGTAGATGTGGGGGAAACGATGTCAGCGCTGGTGGCTTTTACTTCTTCGCCATTGATGGTGAAAGCGAGTTTTCCTGCCGCTGACGTTTTGCTGACAAAAGAGGTTTTGAACCACAAAATGCCATCGTCGACAGCATCGGGGATGTTGAAAGAAACTGTGCGTTTTGTTGTGAAACGCATTTCTTCGCCTAAAAGAATCGGCCCTGCTTCACCGGGGGCTGCGATGAGGTCTTTTTCGTAGTGGCAACGGGCGTTATATATTGTTGTAGGTGAGTTTGTTACGTTTCTGCAATCTGCAGCAAGGAGTTCGCCCTCGCTGTCGGAGCGACGTTCGCCGACGAAGTAATAGCCGTTGTTGGAGAAATCGTTCTGCTCGAGCCAATATTTGTCGGCGTCGTTGTCGTCAACCCATTTCGGACCGCCTTGGCCGTAGAAAACGATGCCTTGGTCTGTTGTTGCTTGTGGCGCGGTGGGAAGGTCGTCGATATATGTGTTTGCTGATAGTATAATGTCCTGACGGTGCCCGCCATAGCCTAATACGATAGCCTTAGCAGGGTCTATGCCCCACGAGCGCAAACGAGAGTTTGTGATGCGGTAAAGGCCATCTGAAGGCACTGCGATTTTTATCCACTTACCTGTGGCTAGAGCCGAGCTGTCGGCATAAAAGCTGAGGTCGAAAGCTTGTGCTAGAGGACCGGTGGTGGCAAGGATGAGGAGGGTGAGTAGAACTTTATATATGCGGTTCATTTGATGTCGGATTATTAGGGCTTTTCGAAGAGTCTACTTAGCCTTAGAAATAACGCCGAATATGTTATTTTATTGTGTGCTTTTCGGCTATGCTGTCGAGCCATTCAATCCATTGACGGTGAGAGCCGTTGAATGTGTTCAAGTCAACTTTTCCCTTAACACCATTGACCGTTCCGCAGTGGCTGTGTTGCCAAAGGCGCCATTGTCGTCGTATAGGAGGGTTTGTGAATGAGCATATCCACAGGTCCGGGGTGTTGGTAGAGGGAAGGAATCGCGAAACGCCGTTTTTGTTTGTGTAAAGCATAACGTAGCCGCGGCGTGAAGACACGGAGTCGAGCATCTCGCGGAGGTTTGTGTTTATGGTTGTGTGCTTGTAGTTGCTAGGGTTGCCCCATTCTTCAATGTCGATGACTAGTGGCAGTTGGAAGTGGCAGCCTACTATAGAGGCGAGGAAATTGTCGGCTTGAGAGGCGCCGTCGCAGTCGAAGCGGAAGAAGTGGTATGCTCCTACATTAAGACCTGCTCGTCGTGCGGCGAGGTAGTTGCGCATGAATGCCGGGTCGCGGAAGGTCATGCCTTCGGAGGCTTTGAGGTATACGAAATCTATGCCGTCGGCAGCGATGGCGTTGAAGTCGGGGACACCGTTATGAGCGGAAAGGTCAATGCCGCGAACGGGGTATATGTTGCGGTCGACGTCGACGTGAGGTTCGCGCGGGCGGAATAGTCGCCACGATATGACGGTAAGTGCCATGATGGCTGTTGCAGCGATGATGGTTATCGCTATGCGTCGCGCTATGTGACTGTCGTCGGGTTTCATGTAGACAAAATTACTCACTTTCTGCCAATGTTGCAATTTTTTTCACACTCTTGAGGCAGCGATTGTCGTAGGTGTGTCGGTGCTTTTCAGAGGAGTGAGGGTGTGGCAAGTGGGGTAAAATGTTTGTGGCGGGGTATAAAAAACCACCCTGCCGATGGGGCGGCAAGGTGGCTTCGTATGAGTTTATTATTAGAGGACGTCGGCGAATGCTTGTTTTACGGCATCGACGTAATCGAGTTTTTCCCAAGTGAAGAGTTCTACGGTCTTTTCGAACGGAGCTTCGTATCGGCTTGCGAATTTCTTAGTTACGGTTCGGGGAGTGCGACCCATGTGACCGTAAGAAGCAGTTTCGCGATAGATAGGGTTGCGGAGTCCGAGACGCTGTTCGATAGCATAAGGACGCATGTCGAAGATGTTTAGAACGCGTTGTGCAATTTCGTCATCAGAAAGCGCAACGTGAGCGGTGCCATAAGTGTTTACGCACAAGCTAACGGGCTCGGCGCGGCCGATAGCGTAAGCGACTTGAACGAGCATTCGGTCAGCGATGCCGGCAGCGACGAGGTTCTTTGCGATGTGACGAGAAGCATAAGCTGCCGAGCGGTCAACTTTCGAGGGGTCTTTGCCGGAGAAAGCACCGCCACCGTGAGCGCCGTGGCCACCGTAGGTGTCAACGATGATTTTGCGACCGGTGAGACCGGTGTCGCCGTGAGGACCGCCGATAACGAATTTGCCGGTGGGGTTAACGAGGAGTTCGATATTTGTGTCGGTGAGGAGGTGTTTGATGTTGTCGGGGAGAGTTGCAGCGGTGCGGGGTATTAAGATGTCGCGCACATCGCGGCGGATGATGTCGAGCATCTGTTCGTCGGCGTCAGCTTGGCTGAGGGTGTCGGTGGCAGCGATGAAGTCGTCGTGCTGTGTTGAGATAACGATGGTGGTAACGCGAACGGGTTTTCCATCGCCGGTATATTCAACGGTAACCTGGCTCTTAGAGTCGGGGCGTAGGTATTTCATTTCTTTGCCTTCGCGACGGATGTTTGTGAGAGTCATCATGAGCGCGTGGCTGAGGGCGAGGGTGAGGGGGATGAAGAGGGGAGTTTCGTTAGTGGCATAGCCGAACATCATGCCTTGGTCGCCGGCACCTTGCTCGGTGGCTTCGTTGCGTTCAACACCGCGGTTGATGTCTTGGCTCTGTTCGTGAACGGCAAGAAGAACGCCGCAAGAGTTGCCGTCGAAGCAAAGTTCAGAACGGTTGTAGCCTATTTCGTTGATGACGCGACGAGCTGTTTCTTGCAAGTCGATGTATGCGTCAGATTTCACTTCACCGGCAACGACAACTTGACCGGTGGTTACGAGGGTTTCGCAAGCGACTTTAGATTGTGGGTCGCGGGCGAGGAATTCGTCAAGAATAGCATCGCTGATTTGGTCAGCAACTTTGTCGGGATGGCCTTCAGAAACGCTTTCTGAGGTGAAGAGATAATTTTTCGACATATCGGATATTTTAGGAATTACACAAGAAACTGTCTGCCATAAAGAAAAAATCGCGGCTGACGGCATGTCTCAAAACAGACGGCCCGGCCACGAGAAACCTTGAATAAAACCTTTTCAGCCCTAACAAGCGCACCTCTTGTGGAGGTGACATTGCGGGCGATTTTAGCATTTTTTCGAGTGGTTGCAAGCAGCCAAATCTGTCCACTATGAAATTTCCGAGCATAGCTCTTCTTTTCGTGTGCAAAGTTAGCGTTTTTTTATGATTTGTGCAAATTTTTGTGCCTTTTTTTCTTTTTAGACACGAAATATTGAATTGAGGTCTGGAAATATGGTACGATGGTAAACTATGGTTCTTTGGTTTAACAATTTCGACAGTCTCTGGGATTTTTACCAGAGTTTAGAGTTTTTTTAAGCACCATATGGTGTTGGCTTTGGTGTTTATCGGTGCGCCGAGGTGAGGATGCTAACAAGTCAGCCGCTGCAATAGATTCAACTATTGCAACGGCTGGTGTGGGGTAACTTTATTTAGTAGAATATGTTTTAATCTGCGTTGAATCCGGCAGAAAGCTGAATATCGAAACTACCTTCAGAGGTTAGCAATGAGCCTGTGATATTGGTGCGGTAGTTGGGCTTTAGGGGAATACTGTTGAATGTGAGCGTGTTCGTAGTGTTACCGTAGTCAAGAGTAATGTCTACGTTATTGCCATTTTTGTCGGCAAATAAGTAGCTCATAGTGAGGTATTTGCTGCCGGAAATGGGGAGTGTTTGATCTGTAGGGAGTGTTCCGCCGTTGAATGCTATGGTTTGCATACTGCCGACAACGTTTTCGGTTTCGAAGCTGAATTGTGTGTATGCCGGAATGGTTATGGCTGCAGTTGAAATTGTTTGTCCGGAGATGGTTTGGTATTGATCGATGTCGGAAGCACCGATGTTAAGTTGGGCAAACGGACGAGTCATTACTACAAGCTGGTTTTCCGGAGTCGCTGTGCGAAGGTCCACATCTTCTACGGCATAGAAAGCATCGAGGTTTTCGTCGTTTGTTTTGCAATCGCTGTAGTCAACGGAAACCACTTTGTTTGCAATATTGAAGGTGTAAGGATTATTTTGAGCGCTCGCCCAGAATACAACCTTATATTGGGTGCCTTTGGCAAGACGAATCTGAACGTTGGCTTCTTTGTTAATGATTGTTGAAGTGCCGTTTAAAGTAGATATGTTAGTCCACGAGTTATCTTTGTTTACTAAGTAAACGGCATATTGGAGTTTTGTTGCAGTTGTGCCGTCGCCAAAAGTGTAGCTTGCTTCAGCTCGAGAGCTAAAGGTTTCTGGAATTTGTGTAGCGAAGGTTATGATTGTTTCTTCTGCCGGGGCTGTAACATCGTCACTTGAACATGATGTGGCAAACATTATTGATGCTATAGCGAGAACAGAAATAATTTTAGTTGACATTGGTGTAAGATATGATTAAGTATTTGGTGTTGCGAATTTAGATAAAAATATTGGAAGATACATTAAAGGCGAGCTAAAAAAATTACTTTGTAGGTGAAATTTGCCAAAGATTCAATTTTTTTAGCGTTTATTGGTCTATTTGGCTCAAAGGGATTGTAACGAAGGGACGGTCAAGCATTCGAGGGTGAGGGATGGTTAGTCTCGAGGTGTTGAATGTTAGGTTGTCGATTCGAAGGATGTCAATGTCAATTTCTCTGTCACGATAAGACCCGTCGGGGTTTCGGTGCGGCATTGATGAGATGCTGTTTTGTATTGCTTCGATAGTGTTGAAAAGATCGTCAACCTCGTCGTCAGTCCATGGTGTGTTGCGTTCGAATGTGAGAACAGCGGCGATGTTAACGAAGTGGTTCGGAGAGTTGAAACCGTCGGGAGCGGATTCGTAGCAGTCAGAGGTGCGTATGCTCTCAATGGGCAGCCGTTCAGCCAAAGCAGCGATGGCGCTACCAATGAAGAATCGTCGGTCGCCGCTGTTTGAGCCTAAGCCGAGGTATACTTTACTGATCATATTATATTTAAAAACGCCGGCAAGGCTAAGTAGCGATGCCGGCGTTATAATGTCTAATGAGATAGTTAGTCGATAGATGTGCGTGCCACTTCTTTTTCTTCGAACGCTTCGAGGATGTCGCCGATTTGGATGTCGTTGTATCCAACAATCGACATACCGCAATCGTATCCAGAAACGACTTCTTTGACGTCGTCTTTGAAACGTTTGAGCGAACCGAGGTCGCCGGTGTAACGCACGATGCCGTCACGGATTAGGCGTACTTTGCAGCCGCGGCGTATCTTGCCTTCGCGTACCATTGTACCAGCAATAGTGCCGACTTTTGAAACTTTGAAAGTTTCGAGGACTTCGGCAGTACCGGTAACTTCTTCTTTGATTTCGGGTGCGAGCATGCCTGCCATAGCGTCCTTAACTTCTTCGATAGCTTGGTAGATAACCGAGTAAAGACGAATCTGCACACCTTCACGTTCAGCAGCGCGACGAGCCGCGATGCTAGGACGCACCTGGAAGCCGATGATGATGGCGTCGGATGCGGCTGCGAGGGTTACATCGCTTTCTGAAATTTCACCAACGGCTTTGTGGAGAACGTTGATTTGAATTTCGTCGGTAGAAAGTTTGATGAGCGAGTCGGAAAGAGCTTCGATAGAGCCGTCCACGTCACCCTTGACGATGATGTTGAGCTCTTGGAAGTTGCCGATAGCGCGACGACGGCCGATGTCTTCGAGTGTGAGGAGCTTGGTTGTGCGAAGGCCCTGTTCGCGAGCGAGTTGTTCGCGCTTAGATGCGATTTCGCGAGCTTCTTGTTCAGTTTCGAGAACGTTGAAAACGTCGCCGGCGGTTGGAGCGCCGTTGAGGCCGAGGATAAGAGCCGGCATAGCGGGTCCGGCTTCTTTGATGCGCTGGTTACGTTCGTTGAACATAGCCTTGATTTTGCCGAAGTGGTTTCCGGCAACGACGATGTCGCCAACGCGGAGAGTACCGTTCTGAACGAGCACGTTTGCAACGTAACCGCGACCCTTGTCGAGAGATGATTCGATGATAGTGCCGACAGCGCGACGGTTGGGGTTTGCGCGGAGTTCGAGCATTTCGGCTTCGAGAAGAACTTTTTCCATGAGTTCTTCAACTCCGATACCCTGCTTTGCAGATATGTCTTGGCTCTGGTATTTACCACCCCATTCTTCAACGAGGTAGTTCATAGCAGCGAGCTCTTCTTTAATCTTGTCGGGGTTTGCGTGGGGCTTATCGATTTTGTTGATAGCGAACACGATAGGCACACCGGCAGCAGAAGCGTGGTTGATAGCTTCGACGGTTTGAGGCATCACGCTGTCGTCGGCGGCAACGATGATGATAACCAAGTCGGTAACTTTAGCACCACGAGCACGCATAGCGGTGAAAGCTTCGTGACCGGGGGTGTCGAGGAAGGTGATGTGACGACCGTCGGCGAGCTTAACGTTGTAAGCGCCGATGTGCTGAGTGATACCGCCGGCTTCGCCTGCGATAACGTTGGCTTTACGGATATAGTCGAGCAAAGAAGTTTTACCGTGGTCGACGTGACCCATTACGGTAACCACCGGGGGACGAGCTTCGAGGTCTTCTTCGCGGTCTTCTTCTTGGTGAATAGCTTCGGCAACTTCGGCAGAAACGTATTCGGTGCTGAAACCGAATTCTTCGGCAACGATGTTGATTGTTTCGGCGTCGAGACGTTGGTTGATAGAAACCATCACGCCGATGTTCATACAAGTAGCGATAACGTTGTTGACGGGGACGTCCATCATCACGGCGAGTTCGTTAGCGGTAACGAATTCTGTGATTTTGAGGATGCGGCTTTCTGCCAATTCAGCCTGCTGCGCTTCGCGTTCGCGGTTGGCGTTAGCTTCGCGTTTTTCTTTACGCCACTTAGCGCCGCGCTTTTGCGATTTGTCTTTTGATGTTAGTCGAGCGAGGGTTTCGCGTACTTGCTTTTGTACGTCTTCTTCGCTTACTTCGGGCTGAGGAGCGGCTTTGCGCTGCTGACCGCCGCGACGGTTATCGTTTTGACGACGGTTGTTGTCGTTTTGGCGCTGTTGTCCGCCACCTTGACGCTGACCACCTTGACGGTTGTCGTTTTTGCGTTCGTTGCGTTCGTTGTTAGCAGCTTGCTGACCGGCTTTTTCGATGTCGACCTTTTCTTTTCCTGAAATGCGACGACGTTTTTTGCGGTCGCCTTCGCCATTGCCTTGACCTGCTTGACCGTTGCCTTGACCGGGACGGCCGTTGTTACGACGATCCGAGCCCTTTTTGCGAGGACGGGTTGAGAGGTTCATGGCATCGAGGTCGATTTTGCCTACGATGTTAAGCGAAGGAGTCGGAGTTTTACGTTCGAGAGTAAAAACTTCCGATTCTTCATTGTTAGCTGTAGCGTTATCTAGCGCTTCAGTTTTAGGCTGTTCGGTTTTTGCAGCAGCCTTGGGAGCATCATGTTTAGGCTGCGCTTTTGGAGCATCAGCCTTGTGATTTTGCTGCTTGGGCTGTTCTACGTTTTTAGGCTGAGCTTTTGTAGCATCGGCTTTAGGAGTTTCGGCCTTGGGGGCTTCTACTTTCGTTTCAGCCTTGCTAGCTTCTTGCTTTGGCTGAGCTTTGGGCGCTTCGGTTTTAGTCACTTCTGTTTTAGGGGTTTCGGCTTTGGGTTGTTCGGCTTTAGGCGCGTTTACAGGATGTATGGCGCTTACGGGGTTACCCTTGGCGTCGATTTCAATTTTGCCCACGATGTGTGGCTTTTGAGGTGTTGAGGTACGAGCTTCTGTTGCAGCAGCGCGTTCAGAGCGTTCAGCGGAACGTCCACGATTTTCTTTCCGCTCGGTGGTGTACTGAGTGGATTGGTTTTTGAGGTCCTTATCGCTTTTGAAAGCTGCTGTGAGCATGTCAACAACGTTATCTTCGATACGAGTGTTGGGATTGTCCTCGATGTTGATATCTTTCTTTTGTAGGAATTCAATCACGGTGCTAACCGAGATGTTTAGGTCCTTTGCTACTTTGCTTAGTTTCTTGGGCATATATGAATCTGTTCCTAATCGATTAATAAGACTGAAAAATAACGCGCCTAAAGGCCACCCACAGCCATGTGGGTGAACTATCGATTATTTGGCGTCGGAGTTTTCAGCTTCGGCAGAATCGCCTTGTGGCTCTTCGTTAGCGTCAGCGTCGGGTTCGTCGTCTTCGTATTCTGCGCGTAGAATAGCGAGAACGTCATCAATAGTGCCTTCTTCGAGGTCTGATTTGTCGATGAGAGTCTGACGGGGTGTGTTGAGGACGCTCTTGGCGGTTACGCAACCGATGTTTTTGAGTGCGTCAACAACCCAATCTTCGATTTCGTCACGGAATTCATCGAGGAAGATATCGTCTTCGTAAATCATTTCGGTGTCGCGGTAAACGTCGATTTCGTAACCTGTAAGCATGGTTGCGAGCTTGATGTTGTGGCCGTTTTTACCGATAGCCAAAGATACTTCTTCGGGGCGAAGGAACACTTCGGCTTTTTTATTTTCTTCGTCGAGACGAATTGTGCTGATTTTAGCGGGCGAGAGTGCGCGCTGGATAAATAGCGAGGGGTTTGAGGTGTAGTTGATAACGTCGATGTTTTCGTTGCGAAGTTCTCGCACGATGCCGTGGATACGGCTGCCTTTAACACCAACGCAAGCGCCTACGGGGTCGATGCGGTCGTCGTAGCTTTCTACGGCGATTTTAGCGCGTTCGCCGGGGATGCGTGCTACGGCACGGATGTTGATGAGACCGTCTTTGATTTCGGGAACTTCGAGTTCGAATAAGCGAACGAGGAAGAGGTTGCTGATACGTGATACTGTAATTTTGGGGTTGTTGTTTTTGTTGTCAACGTTAGCGATTACAGCGCGTACGGTTTCGCCTTTGTGGAAGAAGTCGCCGGGGATAGCTTCAGATTTGGGGAGGAGAAGTTCGTTCTTTTCGTCGTCGAGGAGGAGAGTTTCACGGCTCCAGGGCTGATAAACTTCACCGGTGATGAGTTGGCCTTCGAGTTCTTTGAATTTGTTGTAAACAGATTCTTTCTGAAGGTCAAGGATGCGGCTCTGTAGAGTTTGACGGAGGTTGAGGATAG
This sequence comes from uncultured Bacteroides sp., assembly GCA_964518705.1. GTDB lineage: Bacteria > Bacteroidota > Bacteroidia > Bacteroidales > Muribaculaceae > CAG-873. Next base: position 4,727 of record CAZFGV010000007.1, on the reverse strand, counting down.
CGCGACGGCCGAATTTCTCGAAGATGATGATGCGAGTGTGTTCTTCTCCGACCTCGGCTTCGGGGTCGTCGTCGGCACGTGCATCGCTCAACGAGATTTGCAAGTTGGGGTTCTCGACTTCGCCGTCGGGAACAACTTCAAGGTTTTGGAAAATCTGCACGTCGCCTTTGTCGGGGTTAAGGATTACGTCAAGGTTTTCGTCTGTACCGAACATTTTAGCCAATACGTTGCGGAAAGATTCTTCCAAAACGCTGATCATGGTGGTTTTGTCGATGTTTTTCAGTTCTTTGAAGTCGCGGAACTGCTCGACCATATTCGGGGTTTCCTCTTTTTTTGCCATTTTACTTTAATGGGTTATGCGCCGTCGGGAGAGCGGCATTATGGGGTTTAAATTTTTTTATTTCAGAATTTAAGTTCGGGGCGCACGTATTTGCAGTCGCCTGATTTAAGGACGATAGCATCGTTGCGCAAAACGGGGCGTTTAGCTCCGGGTTCTTTGACTTTGACAGTAATTTCGATCGTGAATTCGATGTCGGTGTCCAGCGCGTCACCATTGGCGACTGCTGTTAGAACGCCGCGAAGCTTACGTCCGTCAGCGGTGAGCACTTCAATGTCGTGGCCAATGTTTTTGGTGTATTGGGCACGAACTTTTAGAGGCGAAGTGATGCCGGCAGAGCCAACTTCGAGGGAGTAGTCTTCGACATCGCGGTCGAAGATTTCTTCGATGCGACGGGTAATGTTACCGCAGGTTTCGATGTCGACGCCTTCGATAGAATCGATTTCGACGGTAATGTCGTTGGCGGGAGTAATAGTAATGTCGGTTACGAAAACAGCGCTGCCTTCGAGGTAGTCCTCTACTGTTTTCCGTAGCATGTCTTTGTCTATCATATCAAATGTGCCTTCAAATAAAGAGGAGGAAGCGCATGCCCCCTCCTCCGTAGAAGATTTTGTGCAAAGGTACGATTTTTATAGCTCATGAGCAAATATTTAGCATCAAACGCTAGCGTTTTTGGATTTGGTGTAACAAAATATAATATAAATTAACATATGTTTTAAAGTAAATGCTTATGTAATTGCCTTAATAAGGTGTGTTAAATGAGAAAAATATTTCGAAATTCCACATTTTTAACATTCCGAGCAATAAATTGTTGATGCTTTATATATAATTTTGTGATAATAATACCACATACTATGACAACACCCGCCCGCACAGCCTCAGATTCGGTAGTGATCATACCGATGTATAATGAGTGTGAGAATGCGTCAGCAATTATTGATGCCGTTCTTGCGCTGCCTGTTGCATTTGATATTCTTGTTATTGATGACAATTCGCCCGACGGAACAGCGGCGATAGTTAAGCAAAAGATTTCGGAGCATCCCGACAGAGTTCATCTTATAGAACGCGCCGGCAAGCTCGGGCTTGGTACGGCTTATATCGAAGGTTTTAAGTGGTGCTTGCAGCATGATTATGAGTTTGTCTGTGAGATGGATGCTGATTTTTCGCATAATCCCGAGGATCTTGTTCGCCTTCGCGAGACGGCGATAAAAGAAAATGGTGATGTTGTTGTTGGATCGCGATATGTTACGGGTGTAAATGTGGTAAATTGGCCGATGGGACGTGTGTTGATGTCATATTATGCATCGAAGTATGTGCGTATCGTTACCGGCTTGCCCGTTCATGATACCACCGCGGGATTTGTGTGCTACCGTCGCCGCGTGTTGGAAGCTCTTGATTTGGACGCTGTGAAGTTTAAAGGTTATGCTTTCCAGATTGAAATGAAATTCACTGCCTATAAATTTGGATTTAAGGTGGTTGAAGTGCCTATCATTTTTGTTAATCGTGTTTTGGGCACGTCAAAAATGAGTGGCGGTATATTTAGTGAAGCTGTTTTTGGCGTGATACGTCTTAAATGGAATAGCCTCTTTAAACGTTTCCCTGATTATTCTAAGAAATAATTATGTCAACGACTTTATATACAAATGCACTGCTCACTGATGTTGCCGGCGAGCGGTGTGGCTGGTTATTGCATGATGGTAAAGTAATAGTAGCAGTAGGAACAGAATCAGCTCCGTCGGCAGAAACTGTTATCGACTTACGCGGAGCGCGTTTGTGTCCCGGTTTGATAGACTCTCATGTGCATTTTCGCGAGCCGGGAATGGAGCAGAAGGGTACTATAGCGTCGGAAAGCCGTGCTGCCCTCGAAGGCGGTATTGCAATGACTTTTGATATGCCTAATACCGTTCCTGCAACGACAACGGTAGAGGCTTTGGAAGATAAACTCGTCCGTGGCGCATCTGCCGCGACGCGCTATCGTGCTTTTTTTGGTGCTACGCCCGGGTGTATGGACGAATTACGACGTCTTGACAGAACAAAGACGCCCGGTATTAAAATATTTTTAGGCACGTCGACAGGAGCTATGGCAGCGCCGGAGGGCAAGGAACTTGAAGATGTGTTGCGCTGGTGTGCTGATAACGACCTCCCTGCAGTGGTGCACGCTGAAGACAACGCAATCATAGCGGCTAATACATCTGCGGCAATAGAACGTTGGGGCGGTCGCGAAGCGGTGCCTGTTAGCGAACATTGGCGCATTCGCAGTGAAGAGGCTTGTTTTGCTGCTGCAGCAACAGCGGTGGAATATGCTTTGCGTACGGGAGCGAGATTGCATATCGCTCATATCAGTACAGCACGCGAAGCTCGTGAGTTGCTCAGTGCAGGTCCGACGGCAAGTAAACAGATAACGGCAGAGACTACACCGTTATATTTAGACCCATGGCTTGCAGAACCGAAGCGTCGTTGTGAACGTCATAAGGTTAATCCGGCAATAAAAACGGCAGCAGATGCAGAAGAGTTGCGAAAAGCATTGGCAGACGGACGTATAGATACAATTGCCACCGACCATGCACCGCATTTGTATGCACAGAAAATCGGCGGAGCGTTGACGGCGGCATCGGGTGCGCCTCAGGTGCAATTTGCCGTGCCTGTAATGTTGGCATATCTCCCGGCTCAATTGGTTGTCGAGAAGATGACAGCCGGTGTGGCTGATGTGTTCCGTATGGCGGATTACGGAAGGCTTAAACCGGGCGTTGTGGCTGATTTTACTATAATAGAAAATGTAGATCCGTATATAATAACGGATGCGGATGTGGTGTCGCCGTGTGCCTGGACGCCATTTGTAAACCGCACCTTAAGCACCCGCGCCCGTGTGGTGTTGGCAAAATGATTAATTATCGATAATTAATATAAGTTCATCCCTCATTTGAGGGAAAGAAATCGAAAAACGCAAGCCGAGAAGCTCTGCGTTTTTTGCTTTTTATTGGTGTAGCTTATGATGTGATAAAAAAAGAGCCTGCGTTGTGCAGGCTCTGGGTGTGTTTAGTAGTTGTTAGCTTTTAGTTCGAAGAAGCTTTGTTTGTGAGCGCATACGGGGCAAGCGCCGGGAGCTTTCTTGCCAACTACGATGTGACCGCAGTTGCGGCAGATCCAAACGGCATCTCCGTCGCGAGAGAATACGATACCATCTTCAAGGTTTTTGAGGAGACGAAGGTAACGTTCTTCGTGGTGGCGTTCGATTTCGGCAACGGCGCGGAATTTGAAAGCGATTTCGGGGAAACCTTCGGCGTCGGCTTCATCAGCCATGCGAGCGTACATGTTTGTCCATTCGTCGTTTTCGCCTTCGGCAGCAGCGCGGAGGTTGGTCATGGTGTCGGAAACTTCACCGCCGTTGAGGAGCTTGTACCATAGTTTGGCGTGCTCTTTTTCGTTTTGTGCTGTTTCTTCGAAGAGGGCAGCGATTTGTTCGTAGCCGTCTTTGCGAGCTTTTGATGCGAAGTAGGTGTATTTGTTGCGGGCCATTGATTCGCCTGCGAATGCTTCGAGCAAGTTTTGCTCGGTTTTGGTGCCTTTTAGTTCTTTCATAATCAGTTATTGTTTGTCGTTTGTTTCTTTTTTGTTTTTACAGTCGGGGCATAAGCCTCTGAAAAATACGTCTTTGCAATCACAATAGAACTCGTCCGGAGCTTTGAGTGCATCCATGTCGATAGCGATGTCGAAAATTTTGCCGCAGTCATGGCACAGGAAATGTCCGTGAGGTGTTCTCAGTGCGGAGTCGAAACGTGTTGACTCGGCAGAGATGTTGAGGTCATTAACCAAACCTTTCTCAGCCATGAGGTGCAAGCTATTGAATACCGTCGTGCGCGATAGCATGGGGTGCTCTTTTACTAAGTCGGCGTATACTTCGTCGGCAGAAGGGTGAATTCTGCGCGAGGTGATGTACTCCAATATTGCTAAACGCTGAATTGAAGGACGTATCCCGGCGCGAGATAGTAGTTGTGTTAATTCTTGACGAGTATTTTCGGATGTCATTGTGATGTGTATTACATTGAACTGAGTACAAAGTTAGAATAAATATTTAGTTTCTGCAAATAAATTTTGAAAAAATAATCGGAGTATTGTTGGAAAAATATGCGCAAAAGTGGGTTTGTTTGTTGATAGATAGGCTTGTAAAGAAAAATTATTTGCAAAGAAAAAATTTTTATAAAAACAGATATAAGAATATTTTATGAATAAATCAGCGGAAAAGAAGTAAATAAAAAGGGGTTAATAAGTGAAATGATGTTAAAAATTTGGCAGATTGTAGAAAAAGTAGTAACTTTGCATCCGCAAACAGGCAATAACGGCTCGCTAGCTCAACTGAATAGAGCATCTGACTACGGATCAGAAGGTTACA
>CAZFGV010000006.1:0-107219 GCA_964518705.1 uncultured Bacteroides sp. | reverse complement strand
GCGATACATCGGATGCGCACAATTGTCAATAATGCAATGAGCACGTTCTACCGGATCTTTGTGGCGCAAATCGGCAATACCTTGGTCGGTAACGAGAATGTCTACAGAGTGTTCGCTATGGTCGGGGTGTGCTACCATAGGTACGATATTACTAATCAAGCCGCCCTTTGTTACTGACGGACAGGAGAATATCGAGATATATGCATTACGAGTAAAGTCACCTGATCCGCCGATACCGTTCATCATCTTGGTACCCAAAACGTGTGTTGAGTTCACTGAGCCAAACAAATCGGCTTCGAGAGCGGTATTCATTGCGATAACGCCAAGACGACGAATCACCTCGGGGTTATTTGAAATTTCTGCGGGACGCATACAAATGCGGTCGTGGAAGAAATCAAGATCGGCGAAAAGTTTTTGTTCGGTGGCATCGGTAAAGGTCATCGAACAAGTACTTGCGAATGTACACTTTTCTTTCTGAATAAGTTCGAGAACGGCATCTTGAATAACCTCGGTATACATCATAAACGGAGGCAATTCTTTACTTTCGCCGAGGTCGTATAGCACTGCATTGGCAACATTACCAACACCGCTCTGCAAGGGAAGGAATTCTTTAGGGAGACGGCCGGAAGTGTATTCCCCAACGAGGAAACGAACCACATTTCGACCGATTTGTGTACTCACTTCATCGGGTGCGGTGAAGGGCTTTACACAGTCATATGAGCTTGTGTGAACAATACCGCGAATTTTAGCGGGGTCAACTTTCAACGTAGGAGAACCTACTCTATCATTGGGGCGATAGATTGGTATTTCGCGACGATAAGGCGGATCGAGAGGAGTATATACATCGTGCATACCGAGCAAGCTCTTGGGTAGTTTGTCGTTAAGTTCGATGATAATATTTTTCGCCAACGCTGCATATGTAGCAACATTACCTACCGCGCAACCGAGAACGATTTCGCCATTATCGCTAATATCTGCTGCCTCGATAATAGCAAAATCTATATCGCCATAGAATCCGTAACGCACTTCTTGTGCCATTTCGGAAAGATGTCGGTCAAAATAATGACAATCGTGAGCGTTGATGCGCTTACGCAAGTCTGGAACATTCTGATACGGTGCACGCCAATTATACGCGTTAGCTCGCGCCATAACACCATCAACATGGTCGGACGTACTTGCTCCGGTGAACATATTAACTTTGAACGGACGGCCGGCTTCATGTTCGCGGACGGCCTTCTCTGCGAGGGCTTCTGTTACTGCCTTGGGGGTACCGGGGGCGGTAAAGCCCGACAAGCCTATCGTGGCTCCATTGTGAATTAATTCGGCAGCTTCTTGTGCCGTAAGTGTGTTAAATGCCATAATTTTCTGTATGGTATCGATTGGTGGTTAATATTCTTTGTATTTCGGAGGCATTATTTCGCTCCAAATCACTGCTCGTCGCAATTCGTTGCGCCTTGCGATAGTGCGTTTATTATCTACGCAACGTTTTTGCGGTTTTTCATCTTTTGTTACACGAATACCTTCTTCCGGCAATATCGCAATTTCTTGCTTTCGCGCCTTTTTGCTATTGTTCCGTACTTTGCGGCGCTCCGGGGTTGGCTTTGCGATAGCTTCGCGCAAAGGCATCGGCGGCTCTACAACTCGACCGTTCATGCGACGCTCCGGGGTTGGCTTTGCGATAGCTTCGCGCAAAGGCATCGGCGGCTCTACAACTCGACCGTTCATCATGGCGTCGACTTGCTCTTGACTGTTTCGCGACTTTCTTTCTATCTCATTTACCATAGAACTCAGCCACGCCGACATATCATCCCTCGAGACGTCATTTTCGACATCTTCGTCGTCTTTGGCCTTTATTTTTTTCTCAAACATCGGCGCAAATATCGTTATTACGACACCTATTATTATTACGAGGAGTTGAGTATCCACTTTTTTTTTGTAATTTTGCACAAAAATAAGCATTATTGCTAAATGGAGCAAAAAATTTTTTATGGAACAGAAAAAAGAAGCACTTGCCGACGCTAAACTTTATATCGAAACATACGGCTGCCAAATGAACGTTGCTGACAGCGAAGTCGTTGCAGCTATTATGGAGATGGACGGCTATTCTATCACTGACAACGCTGACGATGCCGACGCCGTGCTTGTTAATACCTGCTCTATTCGCGACAACGCCGAGCAAAAAGTTATCGGTCGACTTCAGGCTTTACGCGCTTTGCGTCGCAAACGCCAAGCCGCCGGTAAAGACCTTACTATCGGAGTAATAGGCTGCATGGCTGAGCGTGTTAAAGACGAACTTATCGGCGCTCATGGTGTTAACCTCGTCGCAGGTCCGGACTCGTATCTCGACTTACCCGCGTTGTTCGCTGCAGCTCGAGCAGGGCAACCGGCCGTAAATATTGAACTTAGCACCACCGAAACTTATCGCGACATCGTTCCGGTACGTTTGCCCGGTCATAATGTCAGCGGCTTCGTGAGCATCATGCGCGGTTGCAACAATTTCTGCTCTTACTGTATCGTTCCCTACACTCGCGGACGCGAACGTAGTCGTCCTGTCGAAAGCATTATTCGCGAAATCGAAGACCTTTCCGCTAAAGGCTTCCGTGAAGTGACTCTTTTGGGCCAAAATGTTAACAGCTACTGCGATGGCGAAGTCGGTTTTGCTCGTTTGCTAGAAACCGTTGCCGAACATGCCCCTCAGATGCGTGTTCGATTCACCACTTCTCACCCTAAAGATATGAATGCAGAAGTGGTTCGCGCTATTGCCGCTCACACAAACATTTGCCGACACATTCACCTTCCCGTTCAATCTGGAAGCAACGATGTGTTACGCGCTATGAACCGCAAATACACTCGCGAATGGTATCTCGACCGCGTCGCTGAAATCCGTGACATCATTCCCGAATGTGGAATTTCTACCGACCTTTTCACCGGATTCCACGGCGAAACTGAAGAAGATTTCGAACTTACTCTCGACCTTATGCGTCAAGTACGTTTCGACTCGGCCTTCATGTTTAAATATTCCGAACGCCCCGGCACTCTCGCTGCGCGAACTATGCCCGACAACATTCCCGAAGAGGTTAAAATTGACCGTCTTAACCGCATGATTGCTCTTCAGAACGAATTGTCTGCCGCTTCTAACGCTGCTGATGTGGGCAAACGCTTCGAAGTGCTCGTTGAAGGAGTTGCTAAACGTAGTGCAGACCAAATGGTTGGACGCACTAGCCAAAACAAAACTGCTGTTTTCCCGCGTAAAAATGCTCGAGTGGGAGATTTGGTTACTGTTGAAGTGAAAGCTTCTACAAGCGCTACTCTACTCTCTGAAATTGTCGACTAACTAACAAACAAATATTCCTTCAAAAACTGCGTCGTAACTCATCTCGGCGCAGTTTTTTATTATCCAAAATTCAATACTATTTTAATGGTCTTTAATAGCATTTTACATCGGGGTATTAAATCCCATGCAAAGTTAAATACTATATAATTGATACACTATACCCTAAAATAACTAAAATATAGTAGAGCATATACTTAAACTAGTGTATTATTGTAACTAAAAAATACCCAAAAATTGAGTATTGTCAAGCATCGCGGCAGACAGTAATTTTGCACTCACAAAAAATTAACTGTAAAAGCACAAAACACGCGATGAAAAAACTTAAAATGCTATCGCTCATTCTTGTTGCCATAATGATGGCATCATGTAGCGATGATGACGAAATTGTAGACAACGCAAAAAACGCAGTAGGTACTTATAGCGGTTACACCGTAGCCGGTTGCAAATATTTCTCAAATCAATTATCAACCGACCAAAGCGTAGCAGTAACATATGCGTCTGTAGACAAAGTATCAGTAAACTACAAATCCGACACTTGGGGCTCATTCAGCATCGCAGAAGCAAACGTAACATCAACCGATAACGGCGTAATGCTCAACGGTAGCGGCGTTACAGAAATGGGCATGAGCGGTAGCGAAGCTAAAGAATATGTATGCAACCTCTCCGGCACTATTATTAATGGCGTCGCTGATCTCGAATTCAGCTGCCCTGCCGTGATGGGTGGCTTAACTATATCGTTCCGCCAAGGAGCTGTACCTGCTTCAGTGGTAGTTCCCGGTTCTTATACAGGTTATACAAAAGCCGACTGTGCATATTTCCAAGGAATGTACGCTAATGAGCAAATCATAAAACTCGAAGCAACAGAAAACGACACCTACAAAGCCTCCTACACCTCCGACACTTGGGGTGAATTCTCTATCGAAGGCATAACAGCTGTTGCAGAAGGCAATACTTTTGTATTGAGCGGCGAAGGCGTTTGCATTATGGGGATGGGCGATAAAGTCAACGAATATGCTTGCTCTTTCAGCGGCTCTATCGATATTGCTAAAGAAACACCCTCTTTCAGTTTTAAAGTACCTGCCGTGATGGGCGGTTTGTCAATAGAGTTTAACACCGGTGAAATGCCGCAGGAGTAAGATTTTCAATGAAATCAAAAAACAGCATTATTTCATTACTAACAGCGGGGGCAGCAGCAATGCTGCTCTCTGCTTGCAATGGTATTTTTAGCGATATTTACGACAATCCCGAGAGCGAGACGTCTCTCGAATACGGCTTTTTACAATCGTCGACAGTAAAAAATCCGGGTAAAATTTATATCGATGCTACGGATTATACCACATGGACCTATGTAAATTTTCGCGACAAGACTATTTTGCCTTTGAGCGTCGATGCCGACGAGCCTGAACTATGGGATTTTGCCGTTCACCGCTATGACACTAAAACCAACGGCGGCGACGTTGCCGAAACAGGAACAACAGGTTTTACTGCGTTAGAAAACTTTGTTCCTACAAACGATGCCGACTATATTGCCGACCAATGGACAACAAAAACTATCGTTACCGATATGTCGACAATGATGGACGGCTATCTAAGCTATGCCGAGTCGAACTACAACACTGAGTTGTCGAAGTGGCTCAACGTAGACACAAGCTCAATGCCACCGTTATACACTCCTTCGAATAAAGTATATATTCTACGTCTCAGCGATGGCACCAAAGCTGCCTTGCGCCTCGACAACTACATGGACGCATACGGCATAAAAGGCTACATGACAATAGAATACATCTATCCGCTAAACGATTAAACAAATGAAAGCACAAGCACTCATATCAGCCTTAGTGCTAACTTCGACCCTTGCATACGGCGAAATCACAGTCAAGCCAACGACTGCAGAGGAGGCTAGGCTCGATTCGTTAGAGAATGCGTGGGATATTATGTTGAACACCGTTGTCGTTACCGGCACTCGCACGCCTAAATTGCTTAAAGACTCGCCTGTGTTGACTCGTGTTATATCTGAAAAAGATATCAGCAAATCCGACGCTACCAATATCAGCGACCTGTTACAGACTGAGTTACCAGGTATTGAGTTTTCTTATTCTATGAATCAGCAAGTTTCACTCAATATGCAAGGCTTTGGCGGCAACTCGGTTCTATTCCTCGTCGATGGTGAACGCTTGGCAGGTGAAACACTTGACAATATAGACTATAATCGTCTGAATATGAACAATGTCGGACGAATAGAAATTGTCAAAGGCGGAGCCTCGGCACTCTATGGGTCAAATGCCGTCGGTGGTGTGGTAAACATTATCAGCCGCGAAGAAACGTCTCCGTGGAGATTTAATGTTAATGCCAGATACGGCGCTCACAACGAACAACGTTACGGAGGTCTATTCAGCTTCAAAACCGGAAAGCTTAAAAGCGCAACAACAGTGCAATATACCGGAATCGATTCTTATGATATGAAAAATTCAGGTGACTATAGCCGTTTCTATGGCGGTTATAACTGGAATATCAAAGAACGAATCACCGTCAACGCTACCGACAAACTGAAACTTGTCGGACGTTTGGGATACTATTTCCGCCAACGTAATGCCCAAGAAACATCGCGCGACCGTTACCGCGATTTCTCTGCCGGGTTAAGAGGTATTTATAATTTCTCGAACGCAAACAATTTAGAACTGTCGTACAACTTCGACCAATACGATAAGAGCGATTTTTTGACTGTCACCTCTAGCGATGTACGCAAATATAGTAATGTTCAGAATAGCGGACGAATGATTTATAATCATACTTTCGACGAGAAACATATCCTTACTGTCGGCGGCGATGTGATGCGCGACTATCTTATGAGTTATCAGTTCTCTAACAACGGTCATAAAACACAAGTTACCGCCGATGGCTTTGCTCAGTTCGACATGAATTTTGTAAAGAATTTAAACATCATCGCCGGACTGCGCTATGACTATTTTTCCGAAGCGGCAATGAAGCATGCCTCATCGCGTGTGAGCATGATGTATAAACTACCACGGGTGTCGCTTCGCGGATCATACTCGGGTGGGTTTCGGGCGCCGTCATTAAAAGAAATGTATATGAATTTCGACATGGCTGGCATTTTTATGATTTATGGTAACCCGAGCCTCAAACCCGAAACGAGCCATAATTTCCAACTATCCGCCGAATATACGCGCCATTTGCTTACCTTCGATGCCGGAGTGTTCTGCAATTTGGTTGACAACCGAATATCAACATCGTGGAGCCAAACTCTAAAAGGTCAGCGTTATACAAACATCGGACGAGTAAACATCGCCGGTTTTGATGCTAATGCTTCATGGAAACACAATTGTGGCTTCGGTGCAAAATTATCGTATATGTATACTCACGAACACGTGAAAAATGGCGAACCTTACACCTCGTCATCTCGCCCTCACACTGCTACTTTACGTTTCGATTACAGCAAACGATGGAAAAATTACGGCTTCACTGTTGCCCTGAACGGACGTTTATTATCTGACGTAACGGTAGACGAATATACATCTCTGACTGAATATGAAGAAACTGAAAAAGTAAAATATCCGGCATATACAATGTGGAAACTAAACATGATTCATCGCATTTGGAAAGGCATTAATGTCACCATGGCCGTTGATAACCTTTTCAACTATGTACCGAAATATTATTACAGCAATTCGCCATCGACAACAGGTGCTACCTTATCGGTCGGTATGTCGGTGAATATCGATGAATGTTTCAAGAAGTAATATAACATGAATAAGCGCAAAATAACTCTACTAACACTTGCCGTAATAGTCATTATCGCCCTCGGTTTTGGGGCGTGGTGCAAATATTTATCGGCTACGAAAATTGCTTTTGTTAATTATCAAGCAATTACCCTCGGACAAATATCAAAAGCTAACGACAATTCATTTGTCAGCCTCAACGAATTGCCCGTAGAAAATTTAGACAACGCTGCCGATTACGATATGATATTTGTTAACGGCATGGGGCTTCGTATCACTGAAGAACAGCGCCAAGCGCTAATCGATGCCGCTCAAACCGGTACTCCTGTGTTGACAACAGCGGCAACGAATCCGCAAAATATGATAGAATCCGTGGACTCGGTTGATGCGGTGTTCTTAAAGCAATATCTCGTTGGTGGCAAAAACAACTATCGCAACCTATTGCGATATGTTCGCAAATTTATCGATGGCAAATTGCTCTTCGTTACCACTCCCGGCGACCCTGTTATGTCATCATCATCATTGCTCTATTATCCGTCAGAAAATGATGATTATAATTTCAGCACCATTAGCGAATACGAGCATTTTCTATCCGCACAGGGCAAGTTCGATGCCTCTGCGCCACGAATAGTGCTAACCGGTCAGATGGGCGTGCCGGACAGCCTTGTTGTCGCGTTGGAACGTTCCGGAAACATCGTATATCCCGTAAATTCTATTCAACAATTTATCGCTCGCTGCCATGCCGATTCGATAAATATCGCCGCCGTTATAAATATGGCTCACGGAAGAATGGGCGACATGGTAGTCAACTACCTTAAGGCAAAGAACATCCCTCTCTTTTCTCCGCTCAATGTCAATCGTGATTATAACGAATGGATGTCCGATAAAATGGGCATGAACGGCGGTTTCTTGTCTCAGAGTGTTGTAACTCCCGAAATCGACGGCGCCGTTCGTCCTTTCGCTCTTTTTGCGCATTATAACGGTGATGACGGTTTACCTTACGTTGCTGCAATCCCTGTTCGCTTGAATGAATTCGTTGCTACGATTAATAATTATTTGTCTTTGCAAACAAAAGCGAATTCCGACAAGAAAGTAGCAATATTTTATTTTAAAGGACCGGGACAAAATGCTCTTGTTGCCGAAGGGATGGAAGTTGGACCTTCGCTTTTCAATATGTTAAAGCGCTTGAAGGCTGAAGGCTACCGGGTAGATAATTTACCGGCATCGGCTGAGGCTTTCGAAAAGCTTATCAATGAATATGGCAAAGTATTCAATGGCTATGCCAAAGGTGCTAAAGCCGATTTTGTAAAAAATTGCGCACCCGAACTCGTTAGCCGTGAAGCGTATGACAACTGGTGCAAAAAAACGTTCTCAGCTGACTTACGCGCCGATATTGATGCCGTTGACAGTGAATTCCCGGGACATGGTATGGCTTCTGCCGATGGCGATTTGGCGTTGGCTCGATTGCAGTTCGGTAATGTTGTACTTATCCCACAGACGGCTGCCGGTTTGGGCGATGACGATTTCAAAATGGTTCACGGCACCGATGCTGCACCGCCTCATTGCTATGTTGCTTCATATTTATGGGCTCGCTATGGTTTCGGCGCCGATGCGTTGATTCACTTTGGCGCTCACGGCAGTTTGGAATTTACGCCACGCAAACAAGTAGCATTGGGTAGCAATGATTGGCCCGACCGTTTGGTGGGTACCATGCCGCACTTCTATATTTACTCTACAAGCAATGTCGGCGAGGCTATGATGGCAAAACGTCGAAGCTATGCAGGTATCATCAATTACCTCACTCCCCCATTTATGGAAAGCGATGTGCGTGGCATTTATCGCAACCTGTCTGATGCTATTGCTGAATACAACAAAGTATCGTCTGTTGATAATCCCAACGAAAAAGCAATCGAAAAAGCAGCTTTGCTCGTAAAAAAATATACCGTCGAATTGGGCATCCATCGCGAGTTGCGTTTGGATAGTGTTATGTCAACGCCTTATTCTGCCGACGAAATTGTTCGCATTGAAAATTTTGCCGAAGAGTTGGCAAACGAAAAAATAACCGGCGCTTATTATGTTATGGGCGTTCCGTATGCAAACGAACATATCGTATCAACAGTATATGCAATGACCGTAGACCCCGTTGCATATAGCCTCTATATGCTCGACAAACAACTAGGTCGCACTAATTTGGATTATGACCGTAATCGTTCGCGTTTCAATCAAATATATGGCAGCAAAGCGAAAGGTATCGTAACAAACTCGCTATCAAGGAATCGAGAAACAAATGACGCTGAAATATGTCGCGTTGCCGGAATAACACAAGCCTTACTAGACAGCGCTCGACAAATCAATAATGGTATCGAAGGCTCGAAAGATATGCTTTCGCGTATGATGGTCATGGGCTCTATGATGCCTCGCGGTGAATCTAATCCTACAGCAAAAATCGCCGACCGTCCCGAATCTTCGAAAAAGAAGGGCATGATGTCTATGCCAGGCATGACTCCGGAAAAGGCTTTGGAAATGGCTAAGAAAATGGGAGCCGATGAAGAGGCTATCGCGAAAATGAAGAACGCAATGGAGAGCAAGTCTGTTGTTAAAGGCGGAAATCATCATGGTGGCAAAATGCATGGTGGTATGCGGGCGCGTGAATTTTCTCGCGAGCAAATAGATTTCGCTTTGTCTATCGCTGAAGTCGAACGTGCTATTGCTAATGTCGCTAATTACCGCGAATCTTTACGCAACAGCCCGGAAATGGAATTACTCTCCATACTTAATGCGTTAGATGGCGGATATATAGCTCCTACCTCCGGCGGCGACCCCGTGTTGAATCCTAACATCTTACCGACAGGTCGAAATATGTTTGCAATCAATGCCGAAGAAACCCCGTCAGCTGTGGCGTGGGAAAAAGCTAAGGGATTGGTTGACAACACTATCAAAATGTATCGCAAAACCCACAACGATTCGATTCCTCGTAAAGTTAGCTATACTTTATGGAGCAGCGAATTTATTGAAACCGAAGGTGCTACCATAGCACAAGTATTATATATGTTAGGTGTCGAACCCGTCCGCGACCCCTTTGGTCGTGTTACCGATTTGCGCTTGATACCATCGTCTGACCTCGGGCGTTCGCGTATTGATGTCGTTGTCCAAACTAGCGGTCAACTACGCGATTTGGCAGCGTCGCGATTGTTCTTAATCAGTAGAGCCGTAAAGATGGCTGCTGAAGCTCATGACGACATATATCCTAACTACGTTGCAGAAGGCGTTATCGAATCGGAACGCCACCTCGTTAATCGCGGCGTGACGCCAAAAGAAGCTCGAGAATTATCTACTGCTCGCGTGTTCGGTGGCATTGACGGAAATTATGGCAGCGGTATACAAGGTATGGTAGAAGCCGGTGACAGATGGGAAAATGAATCTGAAATCGCTGAGGCTTATATCAACAACATGGGCGCTATCTACGGTAACGAAGATGATTGGGAAAAGATGCGCGACTATGCATTTGAAGCGGCTCTTACTCGTACCGACGTTGTTGTACAACCTCGTCAAAGCAATACATGGGGTGCGTTGAGCCTTGACCATGTTTACGAATTCATGGGCGGTATGAACTTGGCTGTGCGTAATGTAACAGGTAAAGACCCGGATGCTTATTTGAGCGACTACCGAAATCGTAACCGAGTTAAGATGCAAGAAGTAAAAGAAGCTATCGGTGTCGAAAGCCGCACTACAATACTCAATCCTAAGTATATAAGCGAGAAGATGAAAGGCGGCGCCGGGGATGCTTCGGCTTTCGCTGACGTAATTCGAAACACTTATGGATGGAACGTCATGAAGCCTGATGCTATTGACAATGAATTGTGGAACGATATATATGATACATATGTCAAAGACAAGCACAATCTTGGCGTGAAAAAATACTTCACCTCTGTAAATCCTGCCGCGATAGAAGAAATGACCGCTGTAATGCTTGAAACTGCTCGTAAAGGTCTTTGGAACGCTTCTGATGCGCAGATTAAGGAACTCGCTGAGTTGCACACTGAAGTTGTGAATGAATACAAACCATCTTGCTCCGGTTTTGTGTGCGATAATGGCAAACTAAGAGATTTCATTGCAAACAATGTATCGCAACAAACAGCGACACAATACAAAAATACCGTTGCCGAAATCCGCGCCGAGAATATTGCGTCGGACAATTCAGGCATGGTGATGCAAAAAGAAACGCTAAACGAAGCCGACCAAATCACTAGCCGCGTAAATGGTATTATCGTCGGTGTGGGTGTTTTGGGCGCTATTATAGTATTGGCAATTGTTATGCGTCGCAGAAATAAATCGGGTAAACATATCGATTAAAATGGAAATCGTCGTTTTGATAATCATGGCATTGGTTTGTGTTAGTTTTGTTATCAAACTATCATTTCATCACCTTGCCGGAATCGTAATAAGTTCAGCTGTGTCAGCCCTTTTCATTGGGCTGACATGGGAACTCGCTGTTGTGCAATCGAAAACACAGATTGCCGATTGGCTCGCTCAGCCTGATTTGATGCTCGACACTTCGGTGCTTCTTACTATCGATGTGTTTATTCAGCTAGCATTTTGTATGCAATTCGGTCGTAAAATTATTGGCGAAAAGATGCGACGAATTGAATCGGTAGCGTTGGCTCTAACTCTATGGATTCCGGGTATATTGATTTTCCCGGTTCTATTTTCGGCGCTGGTTGAATTGATATTCTCGTTTCCGGGTGTCAACTTCGCCAAAATTGCTTGGATATTTGCCGGAGCAATATTGATTTTAATCCCCGCTTTGGCTTTTTGCATGAGGATGTTATTCCCTGCTCGCGGTATGCGACTCGAACTAATTTTCCTCGTAAACGGATTAATTGCCGTTCTCGGAGTGATTGCCACTGTTAACGGCCGCACGGCGGTTAACGGAACTTCTGAGGTGGAATGGAGTGCGCTCGCTGGCATTTGCGCTATTATGATATGCGGAGCCGTTATCGGACACTTTATTACTAAATTTATTGACAATAAACGAATTACAAAAATACTCAAAACAAAATGAACTTAATATCTAACATCCTCTATTGGATATCAACCGGCTTATTGGTTCCGGTAATCGTATTGCTTATTTTCTTCTTTGGCCGTGCTATTATTCTCGTTGGCGGCTTCTTCGGACAGTATTTGCAAGAACGCAAAATATCGACATCGCTCGATGGTCGTATTAAAGCATTGACAGCCGAATCGTTAGACGAATTTAAAACAACACTCCGCACCGAGGGCGGTTCGGTTGTTGAAGCTTTTGCTGCAAAGATTATAGAATGTAAAGGTAATGCCGCACGTATCGACTTGTTGCTAAACGAATATGAGTTGGAAGCCGACAGAAGCCTGTCTACTCCTAAGATACTCACAAAGATGGGCCCTATCCTCGGTTTGATGGGCACGCTTATCCCTATGGGTCCGGCGTTGGTCGGGTTGGCGGCCGGGGACATTTCTTCGATGGCTTATAATATGCAAGTCGCTTTTGCTACTACTGTGGTCGGTTTGGTGATTAGTGCTATCGGATTCACTACGCAACAAGCTAAAGAACGTTGGTTTGTTCGCAATGTATCTTTACTCGAGTATCTTGGCGAAATTGTGAAACAAGCTCATAAAGAATAATCATGAGACGTCGTAGATTATTGGGCAAGAGCGAGGATATAGACCCCATGAGCGTGGTTAGTAACCTGTTCGACATCGCAATGGTATTCGCCGTAGCGCTTATGGTGGCATTGGTAAGCAGATATAACATGACGGAAATGTTCTCGCAAGAAGATTTTACTATGGTGAAAAATCCGGGTAAAGAAAACATGGAGATAATCACCAAGGAAGGCGAAAAGATTAACCGCTACACTCCGTCGGAAGACAATAGCAATTCGTCAAATCGTGGTAAACGTGTTGGCATTGCTTACGAACTTGAAAACGGAGATATTATTTATGTACCTGAGTGATAATATGAAATAGAGTTATTTTGCATATATCCTGCGGAGCGTCGACACTTTCGGCGCTCTGCTTTTTTTGCACTACCCCACCTTAAAAATTAAGGTCTTTAAAGTCACACGACTCTAAAGACCTTAACACAAATTCGCCGGAGCGCGGTATTAATTTTGTGCCATCAAGCGACGCCAATTAAGATAGCCTTTAATCGCTATTACAGTATAAATAGCATATAGCACTGCATAAAGATAAATACCCTTATAAGCATATAGCCCTACACAAACAGCGTCAACAGCTATCCATGCAATCCACTGCTCCAAATATTTTCGCGCCAGCATCCACATTGCAACTATACTCAATGCCGTCGTAAAGCCGTCTACAAGAGGTACATTACTATCTGTAAAGAAATTAAGCACACAATATAATGTTCCCCATAAAGCAGCAAAAACGGCTCCACAAGCTAGCAATTGCTTTGGTGCAATGCTCGTTATCGGCAACTCTTTTTTCTCTTTACTTTCTACATTCTTGCCTCCTTGCGCTCTTGTCCAAACGACCCAGCCATAGATTGCTATTATGAAGTAGTAAATATTTATCGCAAAATCGGCGTAGATACCTTTGCTAAAATATATCCACATAGATATTGACGGCATCACTATTGATGCTATCCATAAACGCGAATCAGCATGATATTCCCACCACAAATAAAGCAATCCTACACTAAAACCAAGCACTTCTAGAATTGAGCTCCATGGCAACGTTGAAAGTAATTCTATCATAGCGTGAGTGTTATAGTTCCGAGAACGTTTGTTGTGGCTTGTGCGGCGTAGCCGGAATAACGATAAATTACAGGTGTTTCGCCTTCTAGATAATATCCCGCACCCGAATAGCCGTTGTTAAAATATTTCTCGTTGAATATATTATAAACAGTAAATCCAATACGAAGTTCCTTCACTCCCGGAACCTTTGTAAAGGCATAGCTCAATGCCAAATCTGAAACGAAGTACGCATCAAGTTTTGCTTCGGCACTACGGGCATTGTTCATGTATTGGCTTGAGATATAACGACTCATCAACGATGCTTCAAAACCGTTAGAGCGGAAATTGAAAGCATTCTGCATAATCAAATCGGGCGAAAAGGCAATAGGAGTGTCGCCGCGATTGAATGCTATAGGATTAGCCCACTCGTCTTCGTAAATATATTCTACGAAATCGCATATACGGTTTCGAGACAAGGTCGCATTTAGTTGCCAATCAAACCACGTTGCAGGTCGCAACGCGCCCTGAAATTCTATACCGGCACGATACGAATCGGGGACGTTTACGGATATTGCATTACCTGTATCGGACAATTGACCCGTTACGACAAGCTGATTTTTATAGTCCATCAAATAGAGGTTCGCTCCTATAGTAAATAGCTTGTTTGTGAACGAATAACCGAGTTCATAGTCATTCATACGTTCTGCTGACGGATAATGATTGGGGTCGCTGTCTGTGAAGTTATCGCGTGTGGGTTCTTTGTGAGCAACGCTCCATGAGGCATAAGCTCGATGCGGACCGCTAAGCCATGACAAGCCTACTTTGGGGTTGAAGAATGTCCAATCACGCTCAACATCAAGCTGCGCCATATCGCTGATAGACCAATCGTAGTTATCACTGATGCCGCGAATGCTGTAACGGATATGGCGTAGTTGCATATCGCAATATGCCGAAAGATTGTCGGTAATATTGTAATCGGCACGCACATAAGCATTTGTGTCAAATTTTCGTCCGGTATTGAAATAATACTGCTGCAAGGGATTAATTGCCCCTACATAGTTACGCACCCATTTAATTTGTCCGAAGTGATGACCGCGATGCCAGTTAGCAGCGCCTCCGATAGTCATAGCTAATGGACCGCTTTGATAGCGTAAGTTTAGCATTCCGCCACCAAAATCATTGTCATTATTTTTTAGACGTATCAAGTCGGATTTTTCCACAAGCTCGCCATCCTCATCTTCAAAAGGTGTCAAGCCATATTCTACAAGTGTTCGTTTGGTCTTGTATTGGTCATAATATCCGTCGCCTTTTGTGTAATGCAACGCTGCGTTCAAACTTGTGTGTACTCCCAAGCTTCGAGTATATAGCAACTGAAAATGGTGCTGAACAAAGTTGTCGCATTGGTCATCGTAGAATGCCGTTGAGCCATCATCGGCTGTATATTTACCACACGGATTGTAACGGCGGCCATACTCTGCCATATCTTCTTTCGAGGCATAATCCCATGCCATATAAGTGCGTTCCTTACCTCCGAAAGCAAGCAGACGTAACGAATTATCACTATCACGATAAGCAAGTTGGCCCATGTAGCTCCAAAGCTCCGAGAAAGCGCGGTCGATATATCCGTCTGAACCAATGTGGCTGATTCGTGCATCTACGCTCCAATGGTTGCCGATTTGTCCTGACGAAACCTTTAATGTCTGGCGATTAGAATTATACGAACCATATGCCAACGCTATTGTCGCTCCGGGATCAAGTGATGGGGCATCGGTGAGCATATTGATAGATGCACCGAAAGCACCGGCTCCGTTTGTCGACGTTCCGGCTCCGCGTTGAATTTGTATACTGCGCAACGACGACGCCAAGTCGGGCATATTAACCCAATAAACATTATGGCTCTCGCTGTCGTTGATAGGAATACCGTTGGCTGTTATGTTTATACGCGATGCATCGCTTCCTCGAACACGGATACCGCTATAACCGATACCACCGCCGGCATCACCTGTCGACACTATTGACGGCAACATTTCGAGCAATGAAGGCATATCGCGCCCATCGTTGCTGCGTGAAATTTCCTCGCTACTGATGTTCGTAAAAGCGATAGGAGTTTTCACACCGGCTCGATTTGCGGTAACTTCTACACTGTTAAGACTGATTACTAGACTATCGGCAACACCCTCTGAAGCCGATACAGCATTGGCTGTCATAGCCATGCAAGGCATTACGGTTGCGCCTGTTGCTACAACCAATGCCCATGAAATGCGTGGTTTCATGCTTAAATTTTTTCTTTGCGCCGGTACTAACCGGATCAAGTTCGAAGGGTTTAATCTCAGCCCCACTCGCTCTTATGATTAAGTGGTGCACCCCTAAAATTATTTTATCGCCGCAAAGGTAGTAATTTTTTCTTTATCTAATACTATCTATATAAAAAATGTTCATTTAATTCTCAAAACTTTTTCAAAAGCTGTATATCAATACATCTAATAGCTCA
Organism: uncultured Bacteroides sp.; assembly: GCA_964518705.1. Classification (GTDB taxonomy): domain Bacteria; phylum Bacteroidota; class Bacteroidia; order Bacteroidales; family Muribaculaceae; genus CAG-873. The sequence goes on along the minus strand of CAZFGV010000006.1, from coordinate 90,929 downwards.
AAAACTGACTTTCTACAATCCATAAAAAATTCGGAGCATGACCTAGCCACGCTCCGCATCTCTTTAAACCACAATTACCTCACGTTCTTTAGCAATACTATCGAACTCTCAGGCAACCGTTTTTATCGTTTTATAAATCCAAGACAAGCTCTACCGGACAATGATCCGAGCCCATCACTTCCGGATGGATTGCAGCCGCTGTTATTGCCGGACGCAACAATTCTGACACAAGGAAATAATCGATACGCCACCCTACATTCTTCTCTCGAGCACGACCTCGATAACTCCACCAACTATATGCCGCTTTTTGGTCGGGATAGAGTGCGCGATAGGTGTCTACAAAGCCGCTGCCTAGCAACTGTGTCATACAAGAGCGTTCCTCGTCGGTGAACCCGGCATTGCGACGATTTGTCGACGGATTGGCCAAGTCTATTTCGTTATGCGCTACATTCATATCGCCACATACAACAACTGGCTTTTGTGCGGATAGATTGGTTAGAAATGCTCGGAAATCGCGTTCCCATTCCATTCGATAATCCAAACGTGCTAGCTCTGACTGCGAGTTTGGGGTGTATACGTTTACTAGATAAAACTTATCATACTCCAGCGCTACAATACGTCCTTCATGGTCATGTTGGTCTATTCCCATTGTTGTGCGCACGCTAAGAGGCTCATGGCGCGTAAATATTGCAGTTCCTGAATAACCTTTTCGATCGGCATAACTCCAATACGACTTGTAGCCGTCAAAGTCAATATCGATTTGACCCTCTTGCAATTTAATTTCTTGCAAGCACACAAAATCGGCATCGAAGCCGGCAAATATTTCAGCAAATCCTTTGCCCATAACGGCACGAAGGCCATTGACATTCCATGAGATAAATTTCATTTCCGTATCGTTGTTTTTATGCAAAGTTACAACAATTACGAAATAAAACAAAAAAGCGACCCCGAGAATTCCCGAGGTCGCTGAGGCTATTTTGTATTATTTTAGCCAATGAAGTATGATTGCATCGTGCTTAAGGCTGTGGCATCGAGGAGGTAGCTGTAGAAGCAGCTTACGATACCTAAACAGATGATACCTCCTACGGTAATCCAAAGACCTACTCGTTCTGACAATGCTGAACGGAAGGTAGGAATCACGCACTCGTCTTCGGCAATGTACATTGCCTTAACAACGAGGAGATAGTAGTAAAGCGACACAATAGTGTTAATCAAGGCAATGAGCACCAATACATAGATAGCGATGCTGCCTTGGTTAATAGCGCCGGTGAAGATAAAGAACTTCGAGAAGAAACCGGCAAAGGGAGGAATACCTGCAAGTGAGAACATTGCGAGCATCATAGCAAATGACAATTTGGGGTTTGTCTTGCTAAGACCGCGATAGTCATCCATGCTTACTTTGCCTGTTGCATTTTCGATAGCACCGATAACACCGAAGGCTGCAAGGTTAGAGAAGATGTATACAAGAATGTAGTACATCAACGCTGCCAAGCCCATAGCGTTGTAAGCGATAACACCGAGCATGATATAACCGGCCTGCGAAATTGATGAGAACGCAAGGAAGCGCTTCATATTACGCTGACGGATGGCAAAGAGGTTACCTATAGTGATGGTGATGATGATGAGCGCATAAAGCATCCATTCCCAAACTTGTGAGTATACTGTACCAAATACCTGTGAAAGCACTACAAGGAAAGCAAATGCTGTTGCTCCTTTAGAGATAACAGAGAGGTAAGAAGTAACCGAAGTGGGCGCACCTTGATAAACGTCGGCAGTCCAGAGGTGGAAGGGTACAAGCGATAGCTTGAAACCGATACCGGCGATAACAAAGGCTAGAGCGAATACGAGCATGGTGCTCATCTGTCCATTGAGTGCAAAGTAGATGTTTTCGAAGTAAAGCGAACCGGTGAGGCCGTATACAAACGAAAGACCCATCATGAAGATTGCCGATGAGAATACTGCTGTAAGGATATACTTAACAGCAGCTTCGTGGCTTTCATAACGATTCTTGTCAAATGCAACCATAGCAGCCAAGGGAAGTGAAGCACATTCTAGGCCGATGATGAACAACAAGAAGTGACGTGCTGAAATCATGAGGTACATACCGAACAAGGTAACGAGGAGAAGTTCATAGAACTCGCCACGACGTACTATCATGTTTTCTGAGTTAGTCCATTTGATAGACTGAATAAGCACAATCACCACACCTACATTGAGAATGTTCTTGATCGCAGCGACAACAGTACCTGAAGCGTACATGCCAGCGAAAGCTGACGAATCGGCAGCAGCGCCGAGGCAGCAGGGGCATAGACCGGCTACTGTTACCAACGCCATCATGATAGCGCTGAACACGGGAAGGCCCTTCTGAGCTCCCTTAGGAAGGAAGGTATCGTAGAGGAATACCAGCAGGAAAACGACAAGGAGCGCTATCTCCTGCTTCATTGCTAAAAATTGTGAGTAATCCATTGCTAAACGTTACTGAAGGGTTCTTACATACCCAAAACCGCGAAGATTTCGGGGCTGAAGGTGGTTTTGATCAAAGACGAGAAGAAGTTGGGGAAGCAACCGATAGCGGCTACACAAATAATGAGTGTAACTGTGCTGACGCGTTCCCACCATGTGGCGTCGGTAAGCTGACGATGGTGTTCGTCATATACCGGTCCAAAGAGGAGTTTACCTACTACGCGAAGAATGTATACCGCTGTGATTACGATAGAGCAGCAAGCGATGAGGGTAAACACGAGACGGAGTGATCCGGCTCCTGAGAGGTAGTCTGCCATACCGGCTTGGAACGAGCCTACGAAGATTGTCATTTCGGCAACGAAACCGCTAAGACCGGGCAAGCCGAGTGATGCCATACCGGCAATGACATAACATACTGAAAGGTAAGGCATGATCTGCATCATACCACCCATTTGTGTAATTTCACGTGTGTGTGTACGTCCGTAGATTTGACCGATAAGGGCGAAGAACAACGCTGTCATAAGACCGTGTGAAAGCATCTGCATGATAGCACCTGTCATCGCTGTTGTGTTGAGCATAAGGATTGCGAAAAGCACCAAGCCGCAGTGTGACACTGATGAATAAGCGTTGATGTACTTAAGGTCGGTCTTAACGCAAGCGCAGAATGCACCGTAAACAACCGAGATACCGGTAAGAATCAAGAAGATGAAAGCGAGTTCTTTAGCAGCGTAAGGCATCAAGAAGATAGCCACACGGAAGCAACCATAGCCACCGAGCTTCATAAGCACGCCGGCGTGGAGCATTGATACGGCTGTCGGCGCTGATGCGTGACCGTCAGGGCTCCAGGTATGGAAGGGGAACATAGCTCCGAGAACGCCGAAGCCTACGAAAGTCATAGGGAAGAGGAACATTTGCCATTCGTGAGGAATAGCATCGCTGGCTGCGATTTCGAGAATATTCCATGTTAGATGACCATCGGCAGCGCTATGATAGTAAATACCGATAAGGCCGAGCATCAAGAAGGCTGAGCCACCCATGAGCATTAGTGTGAGCTTCATCGCTGAATAGTTCTTGCGACCTGAGCCCCATACACCGATAAGGAGGTACATCGGAATTAGAGCCACTTCGTAGAACATGAACATGGTGAACAAGTCTACAGAGATAAAGAAGCCGAACACACCTGTTGAAAGGAGGATAAGCCAAAGGAAGAATGCTTTAGGATTTTCAATCGACCACGACGCGAACGAGCCGGCGAAAACAATGATCGAAGAAAGGAGAATCATGGCAATCGAAATGCCGTCAACACCCACTGCTAGGTGAATGTTAAGCGGTTCGAACCACATCCAAGAGTCAGTGAACAGCATCGGAGCCATTTCGCCGGCTTGGCGAAGGTCGAGATACTGCAAAAGTAGTACCGTAGAAAGTGTCAGAAGCGCCAAAGAACCTACAACGGCAACGGCACGAATCTGACGGATGTTTCGGCACAGCGCAACACCTCCGAGCATGAGCAAGGGGATGATGACGAAGTATATCAATATATTAGAAAACATCGTAGTTAATGAATTTTAATTGTTTGTACCGAATTATTATCAGATAAGGCAGATAATCGTAACGCCACCGAGGAGAAGGGCACCGATAAGATAGAACCACACATACATCTGAATTTGACCGCTTTGTAGAGGCTTGATAGCTTCTGACGCCTTATTGGTGATAGCGGCAAAAGAATCCATTGTGCCATCGATGATATGACGGTCGAACCATGCCAATGGACGACATACAAGGCCAAAGATAATCTTATGGGTGATGAACATATAAAGTTCGTCCCAATAGAAGCGGTGATAGCACCAATCCCAAAGTTTGGGAAGAGCCGCACGCATCTTGGCGGGCTTGTCGTTTTCTTTAAGATAGAGAACAGCAGCCAATCCGATACCTGCAACGGCTACCAAAAGACTAACAGTTGCTACTGACCAATTGAAGTGTTCCATGAAGTCGTATGCATGACCGTTCCAGCTTACGAGATTGCCAAAAGGAATGAAACCGGCAACGCAAGATACGAGAGCAAGGATAATCAAGGGGAGGCTCATTGTCCAAGGCTGGTCGTGAGGTGCATGGTGACCTGCGGGGGTTTCGTGTTCTTTCCACCAGAAGATCAGGAAGTAAAGACGGAACATATAGAACGCTGTCAAACCGGCAACTGCCGACATCCAGATGTATGCTACGAAATCGTATTCCATACAAGCGCTGAGAATTTCGTCCTTAGAGAAGAAGCCTGAGAAGGGAATTATACCGGCAATAGCGAGACAGCCGATAAGGAATGTTATGTGGGTGATAGGCATGCTCTTGCGAAGGCCGTGCATTGCAGTGTAATCGTTAGAGCCGATAGCATGAATAAGAGCACCGGCGCCGAGGAAGAGCAAAGCCTTGAACATTGCGTGTGTGAACAAGTGGAACATTGATGCCATGTAACCGAGACTTTCGTGATGTTCGGGACGTGCTACACCAAGTGACACCATCATAAACGCAATCTGAGAAATTGTAGAGAACGCGAGCACGCGTTTGATATCAACTTGAACACAAGCTACCATAGCAGCGTAGAGTGCTGTAAGAGCGCCTACGACGGTGATGATAATCATTGCGCTTTCTTCCATCAAATAGAGGGGGAAGAGACGAGCAACGAGGTAAACACCTGCAACGACCATAGTAGCGGCGTGGATAAGTGCCGATACAGGGGTAGGACCTTCCATAGCATCGGGGAGCCAGATATGGAGGGGCATCATTGCCGACTTACCCATACCACCCATGAAGATGAGCACGAGAGCCCATGTGAGAACCGATGCACCCATAAAGGTGGGAGCTGCACTGTTGGCAAAGATGCCACGAATGTTTTCGGCGGTTGAGAGGCTTACTTGGCTTACGCCGGCAAGACCTTCGACGGGGATAGATGTAAGTTCGGTAAAGTTAAATGTGCCGGTATACCATGATAGGGTAAGGATACCAACGAGGAAACCAAGGTCGGCAAAACGTGTTACGATAAAGGCCTTCTTTGATGCCGATACAGCTGACGGTTTTCTGTAATAGAAACCGATTAGGAGGTAAGACGATGCACCTACAAGCTCCCAGAAGATGTACATTTGGAAGATGTTGGGGGCAACGACGAGACCGAGCATTGAGAAGCTGAAGAGCGACAAGAAAGCGTAGAAACGCTGGAAGCCTACTTCGTAAACGCCATGGTGATCACGCATATAACCGAGGCTATAGAGGTGAACCATGAAAGAAATAGTGGTAATAACAACGAGCATCATTGCCGAAATAGGATCGAGCAAGAAACCGAGCTTAATTACCAAATTTTCAGTAAATTGCAACCAAGTTTGGTCGAAAACTAGATACTGGAGACGTTCGCCGGCAGCGTTAATAAAATTAGCATTGCCGCTAAAGAAATATTGGAACGCCGTGAAGTACGACAGCACCAGGACAGTGCCCATGCCGAGCGTACCGAGGACACCTGCAAGTTTATGGCTCATCTTCATGCCGCAAAGGCCAAGGAAAACGAACATAAACAAGGGGATGACCAAGATCAGGATAGGTACAGTAACATCCATGGTGTTTAAAATTTCATTTCGTTAAGTGAACGCACGTCAATATTCTTGACAGCACGGAAGATATTAATGATAATAGCAATAGCGAGCGCTGTTTCAGCAGCAGCGATTGCGATAGCGAACAAAGTGAAGAACATACCTTCCATTTGTTCGGGATACAAGAAACGGTTGAACACGACGAAGTTGACGTCGACGGCGTTAAGCATCAATTCTAGCGAAATGAGCATAGCAATCATATTCTTGCGAGTGATGAAACCATACACACCGCAGCAGAACATGATCAGCGCCGGGATAAGATAGTAAACGGCTGTAATTTCCATAGTTTATCAATCATCTTTGCGTGCAACAACGACGCCACCGATAATACAAGCGAGGAGGAGCACCGAAACAGCCTCGAAGGGAAGGAGATACTGACCGTGTCCTGTGCCTAACAAGGCTGTGCCGACAGCGGGCATATCAATAGCTTCCATAGCGGGCTTGGTTGTTAGTACATTTGCGCAACGAGTTACTAGAGAGTAACCGGCGGCAATAAACATTAAAACAGCACCGAGACCACCGAGAACACGCGAGCGCGATGTGAGGCGTTCTGTGTTGTCGCCGGGGCGGCTGGTCAACAAGATGGCAAAGACGAAAAGCACCACGATACCGCCTGCATATACTGCAATCTGAACGGCACCAAGGAACTCGTAGTCAAGCATAAAGTAGACCACAGCGGCTGCAAAGAGGGTGAATAGCAAATATGTGGCGGCGCGCAAGATTTTGCGAGTCGTCACGGCCATCACGGAAAATACTATCATCGACAGGGCGACGATGAAATACAAGATTATGCTTCCGAGAGAATCCATAAATATTAATTTTTATCTGTATTGGCGTCGCCCTGGGGCTGTGCAGCACCAGCGGCGTTATTATCCTGAGCGGCTTTAGCAGCGGCAGCTTTTGCTTTTGCTTCAGCGATTTTGGCTTGACGTTCAGCTTCGATACGTGCCAACTCTTCGGGTGTGGGTTCCGGTTCTTCCTTCTCGGGAAGGTAATTGAGTTGCTTAACCAATTTGCTACGAGTGAAAACGGCTTGTTCGAAATCGTTATCAAACTCAATAGCACCGGTGGGGCAATTGGTGACGCACAATTGGCAGAAGGTACAGCTTCCTAAGTCATAGTTATACTTAACGAGCTTTTTCTTCTTGGTTCCTGCCATTGTTGTTACCATCTTCGATTCTATCGAGATAGTACCATTGGGACAGTTGCGTTCGCAGTTACCGCAAGCGATACACTTGTGGTTACCCTCGGCGTCGTAGATAAATTTAAGTTGAGCGCGGAAACGCTCGGGCCATTGATGATCTGTGCGGTTTTCCGGATAGCATTCAGTGATCTTAGGAGTGATAAACTCCTTACCGGTCACTTTCATGCCCTTCAGCAAGCTGCAGATGCCGTAGCCCAGCGATGAAAAGTATTCAGATACACTACCCATTTGTGAGTGATTATTGATTGGCTAATTATTGTCAGTCGCGGCGTTGACCTCCTACTATATCGAGGAGCTCATTGGTAATGCCTTGCTGACGCAGTTTATTGTATTCGAGTTGGAGTTGTTCGAGGAGTTTCTGTGCGTTATCGTTTGCACTTTGCATTGCCATTACGCGTGCTGCTTGTTCTGAGGCGCGATTTTGGGCAAAGGCTTCTTGCATCTGCGAAAGCAAATACATTGGTAGCACGGTGCAAAAGATTGTTGTTGCATCGGGTTCGAAGAGGTAAGGCTTCGAATCGACACTGTCGCTATCGCCAAGTCCGTCAGGACTGATAGGCAAAAATTGCTCGGTTGATAGACGTTGTTTTCCGGCGGAATAGTAATGCATATACATTACCTGCACCAAGTCTACATCTTCTTCAAGGAAACGCTGTTCAAGCTCTTGTGTAAAAGTTTTCACAACATCACCTTCACTTTTAGAGTCAACAATTTCAACCGATTTAATCGAAATAGCCTTGTCTGAAGCAATACGCGCCACTGCTGCTGCCATCTTTTTTCCGACGGGAATAATGTCGAAAAGGACATCATCGCCATACGAGGCACGCAGAGTTGCGATGTTATCTAACAAGCCTTTGAATATGTTGACATTATAAGCTCCGCAAAGACCGTCGTCGCTACCGAGCACCACAATGGCGACACGTTTAATGGCTTGATGAGCCTCGGTGAGAGGCGAATAAACCATAGCATCGCTGTGTAGCAAGTTGGCGATAATTGACCTAACGCTATCGCGGAAGGGCGAGAGTCGGCGGATAATTCCTTCGGCTTTGTGCATTTTTGCCGATGAAATCATCTTCATTGCGCCGGTGATTTTCTCACTCGATGCGACAGAGCCTATACGGCCTTTAAGTTCGCGTAGTGTTGCCATTGTTTTTTGTTATCAATCTCAGTTTTTTAAACTTGCAGCAATTTCAAGTGCCGTTGCATTTAGCTTTTCGACATCTTCGTCATTGAGAACGCCTTTGGCAAGATTTGCCATAACGTCTGAATGCTTGGCGTGCATCATCTGCAAGAATTGCTTCTCAAACTCAGCAACCTTTTCAATAGGTGCTTTTTCGAGCAAGCCATGAACGCCACAATAAATCACCGCAATTTCGTCGGCTACCGACATTGGATGATATTGGGGCTGTATAAGTAATCGTTCGTTCTTTCGTCCTTTGTCAATAACGCGAGCGGTAACGGCATCCATATCGCCACCGAATTTGGTGAAGGCTTCAAGTTCGCGGAACTGGGCCTGGTCGATTTTGAGGGTACCTGCTACTTTCTTCATCGCCTTAACCTGTGCCGAACCACCTACACGCGATACTGAAATACCTACGTTGATAGCCGGGCGGATACCGCGGTTGAAGAGGGCGCTTTCAAGGAAGATCTGACCGTCTGTAATAGAAATTACGTTGGTCGGGATATATGCCGATACGTCACCTGCCTGAGTTTCGATAATAGGAAGAGCTGTAAGCGAGCCTCCGGCCTTCATGATTGGACGAAGGGCTTCGGGAAGGTCGTTCATCTGTGATGCTACTTCCTGATTGTTGATAATCTTAGCAGCGCGTTCGAGCAAACGGCTATGGAGATAGAAAATATCGCCGGGATAAGCTTCACGACCTGAAGGACGCTTAAGAATAAGAGACACTTCACGGTATGCAACAGCCTGTTTTGAAAGGTCATCGTAAACGATAAGAGCATCACGGCCGGTATCGCGGAAGTATTCGCCGATAGCAACGCCGGCGAAGGGTGCGAAGTAGCGCATTGCTGCCGATTCCGATGCTGTTGCTGCTACAACTACGGTATAGTCCATAGCACCGTGCTGGCGGAGGGTTTCAACTAACGCTGCGATAGATGATGCTTTCTGACCAATAGCAACATAGATACAATAGACAGGTTTGCCGGCTTCGTATTCTTTGCGCTGATTGATAATAGTATCAATAGCGATAGCTGTCTTACCGATCTGACGGTCACCGATGATAAGTTCACGCTGACCACGACCAATAGGCACCATCGAGTCGATAGCTTTCAAACCGGTCTGAAGAGGTTGCTTCACGGGCTGACGATAAATAACGCCGGGAGCTTTACGTTCGAGGGGAAGGCGAATCAATTCGCCGGAAATAGGACCGGCACCGTCAACGGGTTCACCGAGGACGTTGATAACGCGACCCAACAAACCTTCGCCCACAGGGATAGACGCAATCTGTCCTGTACGACGAACGGTCATATTTTCAGTAACCGAGTTTACGTCGTTAAGCAGAATGACGCCGACGTTGCTCTCCTCGAGGTTCATAGCGACGCCCTTAACGCCGTTTTCAAACTCTACGAGTTCGTTGGCACCGACATTGTCGAGCCCGTAAACATGAGCTACACCGTCACCGGCATCGAGAACAGTACCTACTTCCTCGAAGCTGACTTTGGTGTTTATATTTTCGAGCTGCTGTTTTAAAACTTGCGAAATCTCGCTTGGATTAATCATTGTGTTGAGAGCTTGCTGTTAATTAAACAAGGGGGGAGCATATCAGTCAACCAGCGCGCGACGTAGTTGCTTAAGTTGCGTAGAAATAGACGCATCGAGACGTTCTGAATTGACGGTAACAGTGAACCCACCAATCAAAGAAGCGTCGACACTATAGAAAAATTCCAAAGTGCCATTACCGATGTGCTTGGCGACGATTTTCTCCAGACGCATCTTTTCGTTATCGGCCATATTAGCTGCCGACACGATATCGATGCGATAGATATTATTGGCAGTGCGATATATCGCCACATAAGCCAAAGCGATGTCACGCACCAAAGCTGTTCGCTTATTAGCTTCGAGCAGGTGCAAGAAATCAACGAACGTGGCATTATCTGCGGCACCGCTAGCGGCAACCAGCAATGCCGTTTTATCGCTGTCAGCGACAAAAGGATTAGCCACTGTGTCGGCAAGTTGAGGAGTCTCGACAAAAGCCGCATTAAGATTCTGCATCAATTCATAAAGCACTGATGCGTCACCGCGGTCGGCAGCGACGGCATAAAGTGCTTTTGCATATCGGCGTGGCAGTAGTCCTTGAGTCATATCGCTTAGTTATTTGAGTCGATATTATCGAGGATATTGCCTACCAACTCTTCTTGCGCCTTGTCATTTTGCATCTGTTTGTTAACAAGCTTGCCTGCTATGGCAAGTGCAAAATCAGAGACTTGGTTACGGAACTGATGCTCGGCTTCTTTCTGCTGTTGCTGAATTTGAAGCTTTGCATTCTCCATAACTTTCTGAGCCTCTATTTGAGCAGCGCTGCGTGCTTCTTCGATAATCTGCGACTTCATTCTGTCGGCTTGACGAAGGATATCGGCTTGCTGACGTTGAGCCTCAGAAATAAATTCATCGGCTTGCTGACGTGCGTTATCGAGCTGCGCCTTGGCTTCTTGGGCGTATTCGACACCCTTGTCTATAAGTTCTGCGCGCGCGTCTACTCCTTTGAGGATGACAGGCCATGCAAATTTGTATAGGGCTAGAAAGAGGATGCCGAAGGATACGAACATCCAAAATACTAGTCCAAAGTCAGGTGTGAATAGTTCCATTTAGCAAAGGATTGAGTTTTCAGACGATGTTTATTATTACATGAAAAGGCAGAGTGCGCACACGATAACAGCGAAGAGTGCAACACCTTCTACAAGAGCTGCAATCACGATCATGTTGCTTCGGATATCACCTGCAGCTTCAGGCTGACGTGCGATTGCTTCCATAGCGGCTGCGCCGATTTTACCAATGCCAAGACCAGCACCGATTGCTGCGATTGCTGCACCCACTGATGCGCCGATACCTAGTACAGGTGCGATTTCTGCTAAAAGACCGAACATAGTTATTTACTTTTAAGTTAGTGTATTTTTGTTAATTTTTTACTTTTTTGTTTTGCTCATTTCGTCGAGGGCTTCCTCGGTGTGATGTTCGCCTTCATGTGCCAACGATATGAAGATCGTTGATAGCATAGTGAACACATACGCTTGGATGAAGCTAACAAGCACGTCCAAAGTGAGCATGAATATTGAGAATATGAGTGACACTACTGTTGCACCTCCTCCGGCTGCAGGGCTGATGGCTGAGAAGATAAAGATAAGAAGTGTCAACGTTATCACAATCATGTGGCCACCCATCATGTTAGCGAAAAGACGAACTGTCAACGCCGCCGGTTTGGTAAACATACCAAAGATTTCGATGATAGGCATGATAGGTATCGGACATTTGAGCCACATGGGCACATCGGGCCATAATATATCTTTCCAATAATGCTTATTACCGAAAAGATTAGTGGCGAGGAATGTACACACGGCAAGGACCATGGTTACAGCGATATTACCTGTAAGGTTCGCACCACCGGGGAAGATTACGACAAGGCCTAACAAGTTCATCACAAGGATGAAAAAGAAGACTGTCATAAGGTACGGAGCGAAACGAGGTGCCGACGGTCCCAAGATGGGCTTTACAACGCCATCGTAAACGAAGGTAATAACAACTTCTACGGCGCCTAAACCTTTACGAGGTGCTTTATAGGGGTGCTTGCGATGGAACGACGCCATCCAGAACATCAAACCGCCTACAACAAGAACGCAAATGAACACTGCACATACATTCTTTGTAATAGAGATATCCCAGGGACGAAGCTGTTCGCCATTGCGCAACTCTACAAGCTTTCCGGCATATTTAGTGCCTTTGGGAGCTATTGTAAAGTCAACACCGTTGTCGTTGTAAACTGCACCATGAGCTATACGCGATGATGAGAACACATGCCAACCATCAGACGCATAACATATTATAGGAAGCGGAATACGATGATGATGATTAAACGGCACTTCCCAACCATATCCGTCAAGCAAGTGCTCGAACAGAATTTCTTTCGGGTTAATTTTACCCGATTCATGTTCTGCCTCAGCAGCTACTGCATCGGATGTTACCGCATCAATTGTCGCTACTGTATCTGCACACGCTTCTATTGTATCGGACAAAGCGACACAAGTCGAATCTTGCGCTGATACGGTCATGCTAACACTTAATGTCATAACGACAAAAAGGGCAAGCATTTGCGACTTAAATTTATTAATCAATATACGCATACCGACACTACATTATTGTCAACATCGACGATACCGCCGGTGACAGGGGTTGATAATTCTGCTCCACCTTCTTCTTTATACTTAACAAAACCTTCGCAAAGTGTTGTTAACAAAGCCGCGTGATTATTAAGGACCATAAATTCGCCCAACGCACCGGGAAGCGATACGCTTGTCACATTGCCCGTATAAAGGACTTGGTCGGCAGAGATAATTTTGAGTGTCATGAGCAGCTCGTAATTTATTACTTAACTTCAGCGAGAAGACGTTTACCCTTTTCGATAGCATCGTCGATAGTACCGACGTTAAGGAAAGCTTGTTCGGGATATTGGTCCATTTCGCCTGAAAGAATCATCTTGAAGCCGCGAATAGTTTCGCTCAGCGGCACCATAACACCGGGGAGGCCGGTGAACTGCTCTGCAACATGGAAAGGCTGCGAGAGGAAACGCTGTGCGCGACGGGCACGTGCTACTACCAACTTGTCGGCATCCGAAAGTTCGTCTACACCAAGAATGGCGATGATATCTTGAAGTTCGTTATACTTCTGAAGAAGTTGCTTAACGGCCTGCGCTGTATTGTAATGCTCTTCACCAATGATATTGGGGTCAAGGATACGAGATGTTGATTCAAGAGGATCAACAGCAGGATAGATACCAAGCTCGGTAATCTTACGACTAAGCACCGTAGTAGCATCGAGGAAGTTAAACGTTGTCGCAGGAGCGGGGTCGGTAAGGTCATCGGCAGGCACATAGATAGCTTGTACCGATGTAATAGAACCGTTCTTTGTTGAAGTAATACGTTCCTGAAGAGCGCCCATTTCCGACGCAAGAGTAGGTTGATAACCTACCGCTGATGGCATACGACCGAGAAGTGCAGACACTTCCGAACCTGCCTGGGTGAAACGGAAAATATTATCAATAAAGAGAAGCACGTCTTTACCACCACTACCTTGATCACGGAACTGTTCAGCAACAGTAAGACCAGACAAAGCAACGCGCAAACGAGCGCCCGGTGGTTCGTTCATCTGACCGAACACGAGTGTAGCTTGAGAGTTTTTGAGCTGTTCGGCATCAACGTCGGCAAGATTCCATTCGCCGCGTTCCATGCCTTCCAAAAACTTATCGCCATACTTCATAACACCGCTTTCGATCATTTCGCGCAACAAGTCGTTACCTTCACGAGTACGTTCACCAACGCCGGTGAACACCGAGAAGCCGTCATGACCCTTAGCAATGTTATTAATTAGCTCCATAATGAGCACCGTCTTACCAACGCCTGCACCACCGAACAAACCGATTTTACCACCCTTGCTATAAGGCTCGAGGAGGTCAATCACCTTAATACCGGTAGCGAGAATTTCAGTACCGATAGTAAGTTCGTCGAATTTAGGAGCGGGTTGATGAATAGAACGAAGATTGTCGCGATTAAGTTCGGGAAGCTTATCGATAGCTTCACCAACAACGTTAAGGAGACGACCTTTAACTTGGTCACCGGTAGGCACAGCGATAGGACGTTCAAGATTAGTAACAGTCATACCGCGACGCAAGCCGTCAGTGCTCTCCATAGCGACGCAACGAACGGTGTCCTCGCCGACATGCTGCTCTACCTCGAGGATAGTCTGGCCACCTTCCGGTCGGTCAATTTTAAGTGCGGTATATATTGGAGGGAGGACATTGTCTTCAAAAACAACGTCGACAACCGGTCCAATTACCTGGGCGATTTTACCTATTTTGTCGCTCATAGCTTATATTTTTCTGATTAGAAATGCCAGTTTAAGGTAATGATAAGAACCATCAAAACGAGGTTAACCAAGTTGATGGGGAGAAGGTACTTCCATTCGAGCGCCAAAAGGTGGTCGATACGAAGACGGGGGAAGGTCCATTTGAACCAAATAATAATGAATGAAAGAGCAACAGCCTTAGCGATGAACCAAACAACGCCGGGGATGAAGTTCATAACATCATTGAAAGCTTCCCAACCGGGGATATGGAGAGGCATCCAGCCACCAAAGAATAGCAACGATGCAACACCACTAACGATGAAGAGGTTGAGGTATTCAGCAAGGTAGAAGAAGCCGAAGTGGATACCTGAGTATTCGGTGTGATAACCGGCGGTAAGTTCGCTTTCAGCTTCAGGAAGGTCAAACGGGCCACGGTTTGTTTCTGCTGTGCCGGCAATCATATAAATAATGAAAGCAACAAGAGCGGGAACGTGTCCTTTGAAGATAAACCAAAGGTCTTTTTGAGCATCTACGATGCCGGGAACAGACATTGTGCCGGCAAGGCATACCATTGTAAGGATAGAAAGGCCAACAGAAAGTTCGTAGCTCACCATCTGCGCACCTGAACGGAGCGAACCGATGAGGGTAAACTTATTGTTTGACGACCAACCTGCCAAGAGGATACCGAGCACGCCTATTGAAGAAACGGCAACAAGGAAGAAGATACCGATATTAAAGTCGATAATCTGCAAGCCATTACCCCAAGGAAGAACGGCGAACGACAACATAGACGCGATGATAACCAAATAAGGCGCGAGGGCGAAGAGGAATCGGTCGATGTGGTTAAGATGGATAATTTCTTTGATAAGCATCTTAAACATATCGGCGAAGCTCTGGCAAAGTCCTAGAGGACCAACGCGGTTCGGGCCGAGGCGGCACTGGAATGCCGCACATACTTTACGTTCGTAGTAAATGTAAAATAGTGCCAAGAGAGCATATACAAGGAGGAGGCCAACCCCGATGAGTACACATTCGGTAGTGACAGCGAGCCATCCGGGCATTAAGGACCTTAGGAAATTGTCGATCCAGTCAGTGATGAAAGAAGTATCTTGCATTGTACTGTGATATTACTGATTTATGCGTGGAGAAAGGTTCAACGGTCAATGTCGGGAACAATGTAATCGAACGAGCCGCCGATAGTGATAAGGTCAGCGATCTTCTGACCGCGAGTAATGTGGTCTACCGCTGCAGCCAAAGGCAAACAGGGAGGAGCAATCTTAAGACGATATGGCTTTGTCGAACCATCACTTTCAAGGTAAAGTCCGAAAGCGCCACGGCATCCTTCAGTAACTTGGAACCAACGACCTACAGGAAGTTTGAGCATCTTGGGCACCTTCACGCAATATTCGCCTTCGGGAATATTGTCAACGAGCTGTGCAAGAATCTTTGCTGATTCTTCAATTTCGAGCAAACGACATTTGAAACGTGCCATAGAATCGCCTTCTTCAGCAACGATTTCGTTGAAGTCGAGTTCGGAATAAATGCTATAGGGCTGAAGCTTACGCATATCGCAAGCCCAACCTGACGCACGTCCTGAAGGACCGGTTACGCCATAAGCAATAGCGTCTTCTTTTGAAAGAACGCCAACCTTTTCAAGACGATTTTTAGCGATGATATTGCCGGTGAATACGTCGTTGTATTCTTTAATGTTACGGGGGAGAACTTCGAGAAGAGCCTTAACATCCTGAACGAAATCAGGTGCAAGGTCTTGCATTACACCACCGATGCAATCGTAATTGAATGTCATACGAGCACCGCATGTTTTCTCCATAATATCAAGAATCTGTTCACGAACACGGAGCGTATAGAACAACATTGTTGTAGCACCAAGGTCCATGCAGTAAGTACCGATAAACAAGCAGTGCGAAGCGATACGCGAAAGTTCGTCCATCATCACGCGAATAACCTGCGCACGGCGGCTGATTTCGATACCAGCAGCTTTTTCGACGAGCATACAGAGCGCGTGGTGATAGTTGTGTGCCGAGAAGTAGTCGAGACGGTCCATGTAATGGAGAGTCTGAGGATAAGTCAAGTTCTCGCACAATTTTTCGACGCCACGATGGATATAGCCCATGTAGACATCGATTTTCTTAATAGTTTCACCGTCAACAGAAGTACGGAAACGAAGCACACCGTGAGTAGCAGGGTGCTGCGGGCCGATGTTAACAACAAAATCTTCGGGTTGGAAGATACGGCGTTCTTCTTTTACCACCTTACCCTCTGCATTGAGAGTGTAAACGTCTGTAAAGTCAGATTGACGTTCGTTTTCTGTTGATACGGGATTAATTTCGGGATCGTCGTTATAATCTTTACGAAGGGGATATCCCACCCAGTCGATGCTGAGGAACAGACGACGCATGTCGGGGTTATCAATAAAGATAATACCGAGGAAGTCGTAAACTTCGCGTTCATAAAGACCGGCAACATGCCAAACGTCAGCTACAGAGTGAATCCACGGCTGTTCGCGATCGCCTTGTGCGATTACTTTTACACCAACAAGAGTGTCGAACTTTGTCGACATCAAATAGTATATAGCGCCGAGATTTTCCTTCCAATCCATACCGACGATAGTAACGAGGTAATCGAAAGCAAGGTCGGCATCGTTACGAAGAGCGAGAGCAGCATCGTGCCATTGATTTTCTTCAATGGTAACGATAGGCACATTCGATTCTTCGATGGAGCTTCCGGGGAAAAGCTTCTGAATTTTTTCTAATATATTAGCCATAACGGTTATAAGTAGGCGTGATACAATCAGTTGTCGACACCGTCAACGGGATGTGCAGCGAGGAATTCCTGCTGTTTTTCCTTACGGTTGACACCACCGAAGAAACGTTCAACTTTCATTTTACGAGAGAGCTGCATGATACCATATATCATCGCTTCAGGACGCGGAGGGCATCCGGGGACGAACACGTCGACAGGAACGATACCATCAATACCTTTAGCAACGTGGTAGCTCTTACGGAATGGACCGCCCGAGATAGCACAGCTACCGCAAGCGATAACATACTTAGGTTCAGCGAGCTGATCGTACAAACGACGGAACACGGGCACCATACGGTGAACGATAGTACCAGCAACCATCATAAAGTCGGCTTGACGGGGGGATGAACGAGCCACTTCCCAACCGAAGCGAGCCATATCAAAACGTGCTGCACCGAGCGAAACGAATTCGATACCGCAGCAGCTTGTTGCAAATGTAAGAGGCCAAATAGAGTTAGAACGACCCCAGTTGATGAGTTTATCAAGAGAACCGACAACGATATTAGCTCCATTGTCACGAAGCTCTTGCACGAGGCTCTCTATATACTCATTATCTTTCCATGCCTCGTAGGGCATACTTTTGGTAGTTACTTCCATTCAAGAGCTCCTTTCCGCCAAGCATAAACGAGGCCTAGCACAAGTATACCGAAGAAAACGGCGATGCTTAACAAACCATCGACACCGAGATCTTGCATTCTAACCGCCCAGGGGTAAAGGAATACAGTTTCGACGTCGAACATAAGAAACAGGATAGCGAAAAGATAGTATCCTACATGAAACTGCGACATGCTTTCGCCTCGCGTGGGGATACCGCACTCGTATGCTTCGCCTTTCTGAGGGTTGAATGACCTCGGAGAAATCAGCTTAGCTAACCAAAGTGCAAGAGCCACGAGCGCGACACCGGTGAGCAACGCAGTAATGCCCAGCAGTCCGTTGTTCTCTATTCCGAAGATGGCTGATGTTATCATATTATTTATTATATATATTTTTCTCTCGTTTAATTCGCATCAAATTGATACAAGGAATTTAGAAAATACTGATACACAGCACTTGAGGCATGTTTTCACACACAACAAGCGCATATACCGATATTATTCCGTTGCAAAGATACGATTTTTCCGCCAAAAACCGACAAGCTTTCTCGAAAAAAGTTTTAGCAATTTTGGCGTTGAAAATATCACAATCCATCCTTTCTATGCTTATCATGCTTTCAAAACGTTACTTTTTTAACACACTATACCTTCTTTTTTTGTTTATATTTTGACAGTCTACAACCTCTGAAATAGCTATTTCAAGCCAATCTTAATAGCTAATCCAAGTTGTTTAATGTGAGTTAAAATTTGTGAATGTGGAAATTTTTCAATAATTCTTTTAATTATGGAAATATTTCGTTAATTTTGCGTCAAATATCATGACAGAGATTAAAAACAGCATTACTCACACCGGAATTGTGATAGGTAGCAAGCCCAAGGGCTTGCTTGTTCAGTTCAGTGTGGGAAGTGACGGGGGCGACTGCTCCGGTTGTGCCATCAGTTCTGTTTGCAATAGTGCATCGTCGGAAAAGGTTATTGTAACCGCTATTGCCGACGATCCCTTTCGCAACATAGAACACGGCACCAAGGTACGCATTGTCGCTCGCGGCAACGTACGCCGTCGTGCCACTACCCTACTCCTCGCAATTCCGTTAGCGGCAATGCTGATAGCTGCATTAGTGGCAGATGCTTGCGCCGCTTCCGAAACAATAAGCGCTATCTCCGCAATCACCGCTGCCATAGTTTCGCTTATCGGTGTTGCGTTCACGTCGCGTCGCGGTAAAGCTCTTTGGGTCGTTACTGATATTATTAAAGGTAAATAAACCAACAAGTATCATAGGTATAACAAAATGCACCTTATATTATTAACATTAGCGCTACTCGGCGCCCTTGGATTATTAGGGTCGGTCGTATTGTATTATACGGCAAAACGCTTCAACGTTGAAGAAGACCCACGCATCGACGAAATAGTCGAGCAGCTTCCCGGAGCAAATTGCGGTGGTTGCGGCATGAAAGGATGTCGAGACTTCGCCACCGCGTGTGTCAACAAAGGTTCTCTTGATGGCCTTAGCTGTCCTGTCGGAGGAGAAAAGAGCATGAGTGCTATAGCTCGTATTCTCGGCGTAGATGCAACAACAGCAATGCGCCGCGTTGCAGTACTTAAATGCAACGGCACCTGTGCAGTACGCCCCGAACGAAACAAATACGACGGCGCCAACTCGTGTCGCGTCATTGACAACGTTGCCGTAGGCACGAAAGGATGTTCGTTCGGTTGTCTTGGTTGCGGCGATTGTGTTGACGTTTGCAAATTCAACGCCATCAAAATCGATACTACCACCGGTTTGGCAATCGTCGCCGCCGACGCATGTACCGCTTGTGGCGCTTGTGTTGCCGAATGTCCGCGCAATCTTCTCGAACTGCGTCCCGTCGGCGCGCGCGACCGACGCGTGTGGGTGGCTTGTTCTAATTGCGAACGTGGAGCCATAGCGCGTAAAGCTTGCACCGCTGCTTGTATCGGTTGTGGCAAATGCGCAAAAATTTGTCCCTTCGGAGCTATAACGGTAAATAACAACATGGCATACATCGACCCGGCACTTTGCCGCAGTTGTGGTAAATGTATAAACGCCTGCCCCACCGGCGCCATCAACGCAACATTCACCCCCGTAGCACCAAAACCACAAACACCCCAAGCCGCCACAGTATGAAACACACTTTCCGCAAAGGCGGCATACATCCTTACGAAGGGAAAACCGCCAATCGCAACATCCAGCTACTCCCGCTGCCCATGACAGCGATATTACCGCTCAGCCAACACATCGGAGCGCCCTCAGAAGCAATAGTAACAAAAGGCGACCATGTGACACGCGGACAAGAAATAGCATCGCATCCCAAATTTGTCTCAGCAGGGTTGCACGCTCCTATTTCCGGCACTATCGCCGATATAACCGACGTTGTGATGGCAAATGGCAAACCATCACAATCCATCATCATCAAAGCCGACGAGAGCGACCACGCCGCCGACACTATCGCACGCGAACAATATTGGCAAAGTATCGTACCATGCGACACCCCTCGCGGCTTATGCAACAATCTCGACGCTGAAGCAATACGAAAAATCATCGCCGACTCCGGCATTGTCGGTCTTGGCGGTGCTACATTCCCTGCTCACGTAAAATATGCTATCAAACCCGGCCAAGAACCCGATATTCTTGTATTAAACGGCTGTGAATGTGAGCCATATCTTATGTGTGACGATGCGTTAATGTGTACCTACCCGGCACGCATAGCCGAAGGCATCGAACTTATGGTAAAAGCCACCGGCGCCAAACGTGCCATTATCGGCATCGAAGCCAACAAGCCCGCAGCTATCGCCGCACTTCGCAAAGCTATACGCCCCAATAGCAATATTGAGGTTATGGAATTGGCAACAAAATATCCACAAGGCGGCGAAAAGCAACTAGTCGAAGCCACCACCGGACGCCGTATCGCATCCGGAGCTCTTCCACTAAGTGTCGGCGTGGTTGTTAACAATGTCGCCACCGCCTTTGCCGTATGGCAGGCTATCGCCACAAAACAGCCTCTGATAGAACGCGTTGTTACCGTCAATGGCGACATTCCATCAGGACAACAATGCAATTACATGGCAGCCATCGGCACACCACTGTCAGAACTACCCTTCACCCTCCCCGAGGAAGCTCGTGTTATTGTCGGCGGACCTATGATGGGCCGTACAGCTGTGAATCTTGACGCCCCGATAACCAAAGGCACTTCAGGTTTAACAATACTCAAATATATCAAACGCGGCGACGTTCAACCATGTATCCGCTGCGGTGAATGTGTCCGCGCGTGCCCTATGGGTCTTGAACCGTATTTACTTTCAACATACGGCCGTCTACGCATGTGGGATGACGCCCGCAAAGCCGATGTTGCCGACTGTCTTGAGTGCGGCGCTTGCAGCTGGAGCTGCCCGTCAGCCAGACCTTTACTTGACTATATTCGCATAGCAAAACAACGTTCGCGATAATTATGGAATCTCAACTAATATTTTCCCCCTCGCCTCATTTACATACGCACCGCAGCACTAATATGCTGATGCGTCATGTTCTTATAGCCCTTCTACCCGCCATAGCATGCTCGTTATACTATTTCGGCATCCCGGCACTAATAACCTTAGTGGTATCGTGTCTATCGTGTGTTGGGATCGAATGGGCAATAACGCGCTATATGCTCCATCGCCCCACAAGCATTAGCGATGGCACCGCCCTACTCACGGGCGTTCTCCTAGCATTAAATTTACCGGCAAACTTACCATGGTGGATGACAGTAGCAGGCGCTGTTATGGCAATAGGCATCGCCAAGATGGCATTTGGCGGGCTCGGTTGTAACATTTTCAACCCCGCTCTCGTCGGACGCGTTTTCTTGCTTATATCATTCCCCGTAGCCATGACAACATGGCCTCTACCGGAAGCAGGATTTGGT
Source organism: uncultured Bacteroides sp. (assembly GCA_964518705.1). Taxonomy (GTDB): domain Bacteria; phylum Bacteroidota; class Bacteroidia; order Bacteroidales; family Muribaculaceae; genus CAG-873. The sequence goes on along the minus strand of CAZFGV010000006.1, from coordinate 69,224 downwards.
GACGCCGATGGGGCTACCGGTGCAACTATGCTTTCGCTTATCAAGCTAAATCAATTAGTACCAACCGACGCCAATATTTCAGATATGCTACTTGGCAATATCGGAGGTTCTATGGGCGAAGTGAGCGCTATAGCAATATTAATAGGTTTCGTTTACCTTCTTATCACACGCGTCATCAGCTTCGAAATACCGTTAAGCATTATCGTCGGTGTTATTGTTATAGACCTTTTTGCCGGCTATCCTATTGTAGTAGACCTTCTCACGGGCGGTTTACTCCTCGGCGCCGTTTTTATGGCTACAGACTATGTTACATCGCCAATGACACGCAAAGGAATGGTCATTTATGGTGTTATGATAGGCATCATCACCGCGTCAATCCGCCGCTGGGGTGCATATCCCGAAGGTATGTCTTTCGCCATATTAATAATGAACGGCTGCGTGCCCTTGCTCGACCGCTGGTTTAAGCCGTCACGATTTGCAAAAGCACGAAAGGAGGCAAAAGCATGAAATCAACATTGCCCAATATGCTACTTTCGCTCACAGGACTGAGCCTTGTAGCCGCTGCAGCGCTAGGTATTGTTGCAACATTCACCGAAGAGCCCATAGCAAAAGCCCAAGAGCAAGCACGCCGCGAAGCTATGGAAGCAATTCTGCCTCAATTCGACAACAACGTCTCCGCCACCGCAGATACCGTCAACGGACTCATTATATATAAAGCCACCTTCGAAGGCACACCTTCAGGTATCGCTGTCGAAACATATAGCGACAATGGATTTAGCGGTCGCATCGACATCATGGTCGGTTTTGACACTAATGGTTCAATCACCGGCTATCGCGTTCTCCAACATGCCGAAACGCCCGGATTGGGAGCAAAAATGGGAGAATGGTTTTGCGCCGACGGAACAAACCACAACGTAATAGGCCGCACCGACGCCCTTACCGTCAGCAAAGACGGCGGAGATATCGATGCTATAACAGGAGCAACCATCACCTCAAGAGCATTTACTGAAGCTATCAACCGCGCTCGTAACGCTGCTTTTAACGACGATAAACAATGAAAGCTATAACAACATTTCTTGACGGCCTAATCAAACAGAACCCCACTTTTGTTCTTGTTTTAGGAATGTGTCCCACCCTCGGCACAACGTCATCAGCATTAACAGGCCTCTCAATGGGCTTGGCAACAATGGCTGTACTAACATGCTCAAATGCCGCAATTTCAGCTATAAAAAACATAGTGCCGCAAATGGTACGAATTCCGGCATTTATCGTCGTTATAGCCTCATTTGTTACCTTGCTACAAATGGCAATGCAAGCATGGGCGCCGGCACTATATTCAGCCTTAGGCATCTTCATTCCGCTTATTGTTGTGAATTGTATCCTTTTAGGACGAGCCGAAGCTTTCGCATCAAAAAATAGCGTAATGCTGTCAATATTCGACGGTTTGGGCACAGGCGCAGGATTCACCGTTGCTCTAACACTAATAGGCAGTGTTCGCGAAATTCTCGGCAGCGGAAGTGTTTTCGGTGTTCAAATATACGATGCCTCATACGGCGCTCTTATCTTCGTCCTTGCCCCGGGAGCTTTCATTGTCCTCGGATTGCTAATGGCTTTGTTTAACCGCTTATCACGCAATTAAAACCAAACAGAGATGCTAACATATCTTGCCATCATCTTTTCGGCACTGATAGTCAACAATATCGTCTTTGCCCAATTTTTAGGCATTTGCCCCTTCATCGGCGTATCAAAAGACATGGATAGTGCCGTTGGTATGGGCTTGGCTGTAACTTTCGTTATTGCAGTATCAACAGCCGTAACGTGGCTATTACAACACTGCATCCTCGCTCCGCTTGGATTAGAATACATCCAAACAATAGCTTTTATACTTGTCATTGCAATTTTGGTGCAAATGCTGGAAATTGTAATGAAAAAAAGTTCGCCGTCACTCTATGCCGCCTTAGGCGTATTCTTGCCCCTTATCACAACAAACTGCACCGTTCTCGGCGTAGCTATCATCGTGGCACAGAAAGACTTCGGATTTATACACTCATTAGTATACTCCATCTCCACCGCCTTAGGCTTTGCCCTCGCCTTGACCCTAATGGCAGGCATCCGCACACGCTTGGCTCTTGCCGATGTTCCCGAAGCTATGCGCGGCGTTCCTATTGCTTTAGTAACGGCAGGTTTGCTTGCTATGGCGTTCATGGGCTTTGCCGGTATGTGAATTTTTTCTTACATTTTGACAATCCAAAGCCTCTAAAATTTGTTTATCTAAGTGTAAAACGTTAACTTTGCCACAAAAGAAACCTTATTACACCCCAACATAATATGGAAAACTCCGAACTACTAGCCCAAGTTACCGCCAAAGCCAACCAATGGCTCAGCGATGAAGGCTATGATGCCGAAACCAAGGCCGAAGTACGTCGAATGCTCGACGCTGAAGATAAAACAGAACTTATAGAATCGTTCTACAAAGACCTCGAATTCGGAACCGGCGGCTTGCGCGGCATCATGGGTGCCGGCTCTAACCGCATGAACATCTATACCGTAGGTGCTGCAACACAGGGCCTTGCGAACTATCTCAAAGAGGCTTTTGCCGACATGGAACAAATTAGCGTAGTAGTAGGCCACGACGTGCGCAACAACTCACGCAAATTTGCAGAAATCGTTGCTGACATTTTCTCGGCTAACGGCATTAAAGTTTACCTCTTCGAAAACTTCCGTCCCACTCCCGAACTTTCGTTTGCTATTCGTCACCTCGGTTGCCAAAGTGGTGTCAACATCACCGCCAGCCACAACCCCAAAGAATACAACGGCTACAAGGCATATTGGAACGACGGCGCACAGATTATCGCACCCCACGATGTTAATATCATCGACAATGTTAACCGCATTAAATCTGTTAGCGAAATAAAATTTGCCGGCAACCCCGACCTCATTCAAATCATCGGTGAAGACATCGACCGCGTATTCCTCGACGCTATCAAAGGACTATCTCTCGACCCCGACGTTATCAAACGTCACGCCGACTTGAAAATCGTTTACACCCCCATCCACGGCACCGGTGTAAAACTCATCCCCGACTCGCTCCGTAACTACGGTTTCACCAACATCATCCACGTTCCCGAACAGGATATTCCTAGCGGCGACTTCCCCACAGTAGACTCCCCCAACCCCGAAAACCCCTCAGCAATGGCAATGGCTATCGCCAAGGCTAAGGAAGTAGGCGCAGACCTCGTTGTAGCATCAGACCCCGACGCCGACCGCATCGGTTGCGTTATCCGCGACAACAATGGTGAATACCAGCTCGTTAACGGCAATCAAATCGTAATGATTCTTCTTAACTACATCATGTGCCGCAACCGTGAACTCGGCCGCCTCAAAGGCAATGAATTCGTTGTTAAGACAATCGTTACCACCGAAACCATCAAAGCTATTGCCAAGAATCAAAACATCAAGATGTACGACTGCTACACCGGCTTTAAGTGGATTGCTGCTGTTATCCGCGACCTCGAAGGTACAGCTCGCTACATCGGTGGCGGTGAAGAAAGCTACGGCTTCCTTGCCGAAGACTTCTGCCGCGATAAAGACTCTGTTTCTGCTATTTCTCTTATGGCAGAAATCTGCGCTTGGGCAAAAGACCGTGGCATGGACTTCAACCAGATGCTTCAAGACATCTACCTTCAGAATGGCTATAGCCACGAAGAAGGCATCAGCGTAGTTCGTCCCGGCAAAACAGGTGCTGAAGAAATACAGCGCATGATGGTATCTTTCCGTCAGAACCCGCCCAAGACTATTGCCGGCAGCCCGGTTATTACTGTTAAGGACTATAGCAACCTCAATTGCACAGACCTTACTAATGGCAATGTTACAAAGATGGACTTCCCCACAACATCGAACGTTCTCCAATTCTTCACCGAAGATGGCACAAAGGTTTCGATTCGTCCTTCAGGAACAGAACCCAAGATTAAGTTCTACATCGAAGTACATGCCGAAATGACCGATGCATCGCAATACGAAGCGCTCAATGTTGCAGCTGCTGAAAAGATTGCTCGCATCAAAGCTGACTTAGGTATCTAATAATTACCACACATACAATTACCGCCGCAGAACATAACAGTCCGCGGCGGTATTTTTATGCCTTAACGGCAACAAAAAAGCTCGACTACTTTGGTTTGCAGTCGAGCCTTTAGTTTGATCAATTATGCTTACAATTCAATTGGATTGGCAACGGGGATATCGGTAACGGCAAGATTGATAACTTGGTCTACCGTATCAACATAATGGAATGTCATACCATCCGAGAAAGCAGCAGGGATATCTTCAATATCACGACGGTTGTCCGACGACAAGATAATAGTATCAATACCCGAACGCTTTGCTGCCAGAATCTTTTCGCGAATACCGCCAACAGGTAGCACCTTACCGCGAAGTGTAATTTCGCCTGTCATAGCAATTCTAGGCGCAACGCGACACTGACGGAAAGTTGACACAATAGACGTTGCAATAGTAATGCCCGCCGAAGGACCGTCTTTAGGCACAGCACCTTCAGGGAAGTGTATGTGCAACTTATATTTATCAAATAAATCGGGATTAATACCCAATTTTTTCGCATTGCACTGTACCCACTGATAAGCCACGGTGGCACTTTCCTTCATCACATCGCCGAGCTTGCCTGTCAACACTAACGACGGCGTCTTGGTGGGGCTTAATGATGATTCCACCGTCAAGATTTCACCACCGACTTCTGTCCACGCCAAGCCTGTTACCTCGCCGGCGAAGTCATTACCTTCATAGCGGTCGGGATGGAATGGTGCAAGACCGAGAAGATCGTATAAATCACCGGGTTCTACAACTTCTTTATAGCTTCCCGTCTTCATTACCGAAAGGTTTGCCTTGCGCGCAATTTTTGCAAGCTGCTTTTCAAGATTACGCACACCACTTTCAGATGTATACAAACGTATAATATCGGTTAATGCCTCATCGGTGATATTCAATTTCAAATCATCAAGCATGTATTCTTTAAAAATACGAGGCAAAAGATGCTTGCGTGCAATTTGAATTTTTTCTTCGACAAGATAACCAGGGATGTTGATAATCTCCATACGGTCGAGCAATGGACGCGCGATAGTGCTCAAGGTATTTGCTGTTGCAATAAAAAGCACTTTAGATAGGTCGTAGTCAACATCAATATAATTGTCGTGGAAGTGGCAATTTTGCTCAGGGTCAAGCACTTCGAGCAAAGCAGCAGCAGGGTCTCCCTTATAGTCGGCACCTATTTTATCGAGTTCGTCAAGGATAAGCACAGGGTTAACAGTTCCGGCACGCTTCATTGCATCAATAATACGTCCGGGCATAGCTCCGATGTAAGTGCGGCGATGACCGCGAATTTCGGCTTCGTCATGCAAACCGCCAAAAGACACGCGTTCGTACTCACGACCCAAAGCTGTTGCAACAGAACGTCCGATAGAAGTCTTACCAACGCCGGGAGGGCCTACAAGACAAATAATCGGAGCCTTGCCTTTGGGATTATGCATCAACAAAGCTAATTGCTCAACGATACGTTCTTTGACCTTCTCAAGGCCATAGTGATCACGTTCAAGCACGTCTACCGCTGCTGAAAAATCTTTCTGAATAGGACTCTCTTTCACCCACGGCAAAGATGCAAGTGTATCAAGATAGCTATAAAGCACCGAATAATCCGGAGAAGCCGGGTTGTAGCGACGGAGTTTTTCTATTTCTTTATTAAAATGAGTGAACACCTCAGACGGCATTCCCGACGCTTCTGCCTTACTAATAAGTTTGTCAGCTTCGTCGTCATCACCGTAAAGTGTTTCGCGAATCGTTTCCATTTGCTGCTGCAAGAAAGCGTTACGCTGATTTTCGTCGATAGTGTGACGAGTGCGTTTGTCAATTTCCTGCTTGATTTTCACCTTGGCATGAATATCGTTCATTTCGGTGAAAAGCAACAACGCACGCTCATTGATTTTTGAGCGTTGCAACATTTCAATCTTGCGGCTTTGGTCGATGGGCAAGTTTGTACAGCAATAGTTTACAAGCTCTTCGAAATCTGCAATATCACGAACAACTTGCATAATATGCTTAGGCACACTCGGAGAAATTTTCTCAACGAATTTCATCAATTCCTCCTTCAAAGTGTCAATCTCCATCGCATCGACATTATTAACCACATCTATCACGGGCTTAACTCTTGCATAAAGGCAAGGCCATTCACCGATACCGCGACCGAGGATACGGAATTTTTCACGCGAACGGACAATAGCCATATGAGTACCCATAGGTCCGTCAACAACGCTAAGGACGTCGGCAATTACACCATATTTATATAAACCGCCGGTAATTGTCGGCTTGTCGTTGTCAGGATTAATCTGACACACAATACCAATAGGAATCTTCGCCTCATTAGCAAGCTTAGCAAGTGCTAAAGAACTTTCACGCGCGAGTTCAAAGCTGATAGTCATCCCCGGGAAAAGCACCAAATTACGAGTGGGCAAAATAGGCAAGCTATCAAAGTTAGGATCTTGTGTGAAACTTGTAACGTCGATTTCTATTTTTTGGAAACCTACTATAGGATTGTTGTCGTCTAATGTCTTATCGATGGAATCGTCCATAAAAAGGTAATTATATGTTATAGCCGCGAAACATAGGGCAAAAACGATGCCAAAGTTAATAAATCCGCATGAATCTGTCATCATTTGACAGATTAAATTCTGTTAACGAGTATAAAAATACAAAATGTGTTATCAAACATATAAAAACAGACTTGCAGAGACAAAAAAATTATATAAATTGCGTGCCGAAAAGCAAGATGCAGTCAAACGACTACAAAATGCTAAATTAATGAACATACCAAAAACCCGATAGCATGAAAACCTACAACACCAAAGAAATTAAAAACATAGCCTTGCTAGGAAGCAAAGGCTCCGGGAAAACCACGCTCGCAGAAGCTATGCTCTACGAGTGTGGAGTTATAAAACGCCGTGGTACTGTATCGGCTAACAATACCGTATGCGACTATTTCCCCGTAGAGAAAGAGTATGGCTACTCGGTATTCTCAACAGTATTCTACTCAGAATTCCTTGGAAAGAAACTCAACGTAATCGACTGCCCCGGTGCAGACGACTTCGTAGGAAGCGCTATTACAGCTCTTAACGTCACCGATACCGGTGTTATCGTTATCAACGGACAATATGGTGTCGAAGTAGGCACACAAAATATCTTCCGCACCGCCTCTTCTCTCAACAAACCTATCATCTTCGCCATGAACCAGCTTGATGGCGAAAAGGCCGACTATGACAACGTACTCGAACAAATGCGTGACATTTTCGGCAGCAAAGTTGTGCCCGTTCAATATCCCCTACAGTGCGGTCCCGGCTTCAACGCCATGATTGACGTGCTGTTGATGAAAAAATACTCATGGGGCCCAGAAGGTGGCACTCCCACTATCGAAGATATTCCCGCCGAAGAAATGAGCAAGGCGAAAGAATACCATCGCGCTCTCGTTGAAGCTGCTGCTGAAAACGATGAAACTTTGATGGAAAAATTCTTCGAAACCGAACACCTCAGCGAAGACGAGCTCCGTCTCGGCATCCGCAAAGGTTTGATTGAACGCTCTATTTATCCCCTCTTCTGCGTCAGCGCAGAAAAAGACATGGGCGTTCGTCGTATGATGGAATTCTTGGGCAACGTTGTTCCTTTCGTTGACGATATGCCCGCTCCCGTCAACACTGCTTTAGAAGAAGTTAAGCCGGATCCTAACGGTCCTCTCAGCATATTCGTTTTCAAAACAACAGTAGAACCGCACATCGGCGAAGTAAGCTACTTCAAGGTAATGAGCGGCACCCTCAAAGCCGGAGCCGACCTTGAAAATATGACTCGCGGCGGCAAAGAACGTTTCGCTCAGCTTTTCTGCGTATGCGGTCAAATTCGCACTGCCGTTGACGAACTTCAAGCCGGCGATATCGGTGCTTCTGTAAAACTCAAAGACGTTCGCACCGGCAACACCCTAAACGAAAAGGGTTGCGAAATGACATTTGATTTCATCAAATATCCCGCGCCAAAATATCAACGTGCTATTCGCCCCGTTACCGAAAGCGACGCCGAAAAACTCAGTGGCATCCTTACTCGTATGCACGAAGAAGATCCCACATGGCAAGTGGAACAATCTAAAGAACTCAAACAGACCATCCTATCGGGTCAAGGTGAGTTCCACCTCCGCACTCTTAAATGGCGTGTTGAAAATAACGATAAGCTCCCCATCATATTCGAAGAGCCCAAAATTCCATATCGCGAAACAATCACCCGCGCATCACGCGCTGACTATCGCCACAAGAAACAATCCGGTGGCGCCGGTCAATTCGGTGAAGTACACTTGATTGTAGAACCATATACCGAAGGAATGCCTGCCCCCGACACCTACAAATTCGGCAATCAGGAATTCAAGATGAGCGTACGCGACACCCAAGAAATACCTTTGGCTTGGGGCGGTAAATTGGTAGTATGCAACTGTATCGTCGGCGGTGCTATCGATGCTCGCTTCATCCCCGCTATCGTTAAAGGCTTGATGGACCGCATGGAACAAGGTCCTCTCACCGGCTCATACGCTCGCGACGTGCGCGTTTGTATCTATGACGGTAAGATGCACCCCGTAGACTCTAACGAAATCTCTTTCCGTCTCGCAGGTCGTAACGCTTTCTCTCAAGCTTTCCGCGAAGCTAACCCGAAGGTTCTCGAACCTGTATATGATGTAGAAGTTCTCGTTCCGTCAGACGTTATGGGTGATGTTATGAGCGACCTTCAAGGACGTCGTGCCATCATCATGGGTATGTCTAGCGAAAACGGCTTCGAAAAACTCACCGCTCGCGTGCCCTTGAAGGAAATGTCAAGCTACTCTACAGCGTTGAGCTCTATCACCGGCGGTCGCTCGTCTTTCACTATGAAGTTCGCTTCTTACGAACTCGTTCCTTCTGACGTGCAGGAAAAACTCCTCAAAGACTACGCCGAAAAGAACACAGAAGAATAATTTCTTCATACCAACATACAACAGAGGTGCGAAATTTTCGCGCCTCTGTTTTTTATATAATAATTCAGGCAGCGTTCACAAACTCAAAAATCTTATTAGCGAACTTTTTCAACGTAATTTCGTAAAAATACAAAAATAGTTTTATCGATAAATTTTTGGATGAATGATAAAAAAAATGTAACTTTGTAGATGAATCGAGGCAAAAAAATTGTCGCGAAGATTTAATGTGTTGAAAACTATAGACCTACATATCGAGCATATCTTAGCAACGCAGGGAACAGTTACAGTTGCCGGCGTAGGAACCTTTGCTATGCATAGCAGTCCTGCCACTATTGACGGGACAACACTTAACGCCCCCGGTGTAGATGTGTCGTTCGATAGTTATAACGCCGAAGATGATGGCACATTGGTGCTATCGCTCAGCCGTGCCGAGCAATGCGATGAAAACGCAGCCAAGACAAAATGTCACGACAGCATCCGCGCTTTGCAACAGCGACTTGCCGTTGACGGTCAATACACTATCGGCAATGTATGCTCTTTAGAGCAACGCAATGGCGCCACAACACTCGTAAATCCAGCCACACCAACAAATAGCTGGCTCAAGCAAATCGAACTCACCCCACTAGCGACAGAAAACCCTGCCGACGCAACAGAAGAAGTTATCGAAGCCGTCCGCCGCGAAGATTTTCTACGCTCAATGCGTCGCACCGCCTCAGGAGCTGCCGCCGTTGCTATCTTTGCATTCTTGGCATTCGTTTTCGCCCAACTGCCGTCGCGCACTCCCGAAACACGCACAGCATCGATAGCACCAAGCCTCGGTGTGCAACCTATCGGAAGCACAACAACAACAAGTTCCGACTCGCCTTTGGTGCTCGTTCTTAACACCCCCGCCGATGCCTCATGCGATGTCGAACCCGAACCCGAAACATTTACGCCCGGCCGTTATTGCTTGGTAATAGCATCATTAGCCAGCCGCGCCGAAGCAGAAAAATACGTTAGCGTTCATGGCCCCGGATTGCACATATTAGAATCATCGGGCCGCTACCGCATATACTCACTCACCGCCGACACCTTCGGAGAACTTCAAGACATGGCCCGCGCCAACGAAGCCTACACACGCTACCCGTCGGCATGGATATGTCGCCGATAAGTGAAAACGGAGGTCAATACCCCCAACACCTATGGAATTCCATGATTTGCTGTTAAATCGTCACAGCATTCGCCGTTATACCGGCGCCGCAATAGAACCCGAACACGTAAAAACAATCCTCGAAGCCGCCCTTCTTGCTCCCACAAGCAAAAATGCGCGTTGTTGGCAATTTGTCGCTGTCGAAGATAAAGCAGTCCTCGCTCGCTTGTCAGAGTGCAAACCAACTTATGCCGGTTCTATCAAAGAAGCCCCCCTAGCTATCGTTATCGTCGTAGACCCTGCCAAGAGCGAAGCATACGCCGAAGACGCCGCCTTTGCCGGAGCATTCATGCAACTTCAAGCCGAAGCATTGGGTATAGGCTCTTGCTGGGTGCAAGTTCGCGGCAGATATAACGCTGAAGACGAACCGTCAGAAAATGTTGTACGCGACATTCTTGACATTCCTAACGACATGGTTGTTGAATGTATTATTTCATTCGGATACAGTGCCGAGACACGCAAACCCGTTGACCCATCAAAATTAAAATGGGAAAAAGTGCATCTCGGATCATGGCGTCACGACGCACAATGAGCACAGAACGAGACACAGTCCTTGTCGGCGCCGGCAACGTTGCATCTCACATAGCAGAAGCGCTAAGCAACAGACTTATAGCAATCTCCAGTCGCACAATCGCTAATGCCGAAACATTGGCACAAGCCGTTGGTGTGCCTTGTGCTTGCGCTCTTGAAGATGTAGCAACACTAAAACCGCGTTTCATAATTTTCAGTGTCGCCGACAAAGCCCTTTCGGCAGTAGCAACAAGCGTAGGACACATAGAAAACGACCCTATCGCCGTACACACTTCCGGCACTATGCCAATGGAAACCCTAGCTACGGTAAGTAAGAATTATGGCGTCGTATACCCACTACAAACCTTTACTAAAGGCGTTTACGTAGATCTCCACCGCGTGCCCTTTTTCACCGAAGGCGCTAATAACGAAGTACTTATCGCAGCCGATGAAATAGCCCACCGCCTTAGCGACACTGTACACCATGCCGATGCATCATCGCGACGCGTTCTTCATGTTGCCGGAGTATTTACATCAAACTTCAGCGTAGCACTCCTTGAAATTGTCGAAGAGCTTCTCTCACGCGAGAACTATCCGCTAAGCACCGTTCAACCGCTTCTCGAAGCCACCATTGCCAAAGCCTTCAGCGAAGGGCCACACAAAGCCATGACAGGCCCGGCCCGGCGTGGCGATAACGCTGTTATTGCCAAGCATTTAGATATGCTTGACGGCATCGACAAAGAAATTTATGATACATTGACACGATATATCCTTAATAAATATCGTCAATAAGGTAACAATGAGCAAGATAAACTACGATTTACAAAAAATACGCGCAATAGCATTTGATATCGACGGCGTACTTTCGCCTAGCGTCGTACCCCTCAGTGCCAATGGCACGCCACAACGAATGGCAAACCTCAAAGACGGCTATTCTATGGTACGCGCTGTAAAAGCCGGTATTCGTTTAGTGATAGTATCCGGAGCCGACTGCCCCGGTTTGCGTGAACGTTTCAAATTAATCGGCCTTGCCGACGATGACATCTACCTCAGTGTCAGCGACAAACTACCAGTACTCCAAGAATGGGCACAGCGTAATGGCATCAGTCCCGACGAGATAGCCTATGCCGGCGACGACGTTCCTGACCTCGCGCCAATGCAATGGGTTGGACTTTCGGTAAGTCCGAAAGACGGGGCGTACGAATGTAAAGAAATAGCCACATTTGTTAGTAGTGCAAACGGAGGCTATGGTGTTGCACGTGAGATTGTTGAAGAAATTATGCGAGCGCAAAAAACATGGCCTACATCAGCGGGCGCTACAGGTATTTAACAAATGAACACACATCATCTTGATTTCCGCAAAGAGGACAGTGCCGGCGTCGTGCCGCCGCTGCCGTCAGAAAAATATAACACTGTAAAAATTGTATTGGCGTCAAATTCACCCCGCCGCCGCGAATTACTAGGCATGATAGTTCCCCAATTCGAACTTGCCGAATCTCGCGACATCGATGAAAGCTACCCCTCCACCCTCGAAGCACACCTCGTGCCGGAGTTTTTGTCGAAACTCAAAGCCGATGCATACAGCGCCGACATTGAAAGCGGAGAATTGTTAATTACTGCCGACACTGTAGTGATATCACGAGGTAAAATTCTCGGCAAGCCCAAGAATGCCGACGATGCTCGCCGCATGCTCACAGACTTGCGCAACGCCACTCACACCGTTGTTACAGGCGTAACGCTGCGAAGCATCGAACAAAGCACCACCTTTTCAGAAAGCACCGAAGTGACATTCGGCAACCTCACAGACGAAGAAATCGACAACTACATCCGTCTTTACCGCCCCTTCGACAAAGCCGGCGCTTATGGAATCCAAGAATGGATAGGCGGCGCGGCTATTAGCGGCATCAAAGGATGTTTTTACAATGTTATGGGCCTGCCGTTACACGCTCTTTTTGAACATCTTAAAGCCTTTAAAGGCATCTAAACACAACAAACCCCTGCCGCTCTATACGACAGGGGTTTGTGTTTGTTATTACAAATTACGGTTCTACATACGTTGCCGTTTTGTGAACCTTAGGATTCGCGCTTGATACATTGTCGCCAGCAGCAGGAACATCGTCTTGCGAAGCAACCACCATCACGTCAAACACCAACAGCGCAAAAGCCGGAGCTTTGTCATTGGCATATACGGGACATTCAATTTCGAGGTAATGCTTGCCTTTGGGAGTGTTCGTGGTGATATTGATATCAAACCCAAACGGAGGCACTACATTACGACCGAGGTAAAATCCATCCCAATAGTAGTTTGCTGCGGTGATGATAGCCACCTGGCCTGCCTCTTGGTTCTTTACCTCAAGCGATGTGATTTTTAGAGTATCGCCTTGCACAACATAAATCTTACCATCAACTTCTGTTGCATTTTCTAGCGAATAGTAAAAGCTAACTTTCGGCAAGTCATCGTCGTTATCACACGATACCATCGCCACCGCCGGAATTAGGAGAAGGAGGAGAAATAGAATCTTTTTCATTTCGGTGTGGTTTTATAGTGAGTAGAATCAGTTGTTTCTAAAAATCAGCATATCGTCTTGAACATCAATAGTAATAGGTTTTGTCCTATCAACCTTTTGTGCCAAGATGTCTTTCGAGAGTTGATTAAGCACCAATCTCTGAATAGCACGTTTTACCGGACGAGCGCCGAATTCAGGATCAAAGCCTTCGTCAGCAAGATAGCTTACAGCTGCCGGGGTGATTTCCAACTCAATTCCGGCTGACTCCGACAACATTCGGCGAATCGTATTAATTTGCAAATATACGATTTTTTCTATTTCCGCACGATTTAACGGCGTAAACATAATAATCTCGTCGATACGATTCAAAAATTCAGGGCGAATGGTTTGCTTTAGCATATCCAAAACCTGAGCTTTGGTATCTTCGACAACATCGACTTTGTTCTCCGGAGTCAATGTTGCAAATTTTTCGCGTATCAACTGCGACCCCATGTTCGACGTCATGATGATGATAGTGTTCTTGAAATTGACGTTACGACCTTTGTTATCCGTCAAACGACCATCATCGAGCACCTGCAACAATATGTTGAACACATCTGGGTGAGCCTTTTCTATCTCATCGAAAAGCACAACCGAATACGGTTTACGCCGCACAGCTTCTGTGAGTTGACCGCCTTCATCATAACCGACGTATCCCGGAGGCGCTCCTACCAAGCGTGATACTGAATGCTTTTCTTGATACTCACTCATATCTATTCGCGTCATCATATTTTCGTCGTCGAACAAATATTCAGCGAGCGCCTTGGCTAGCTCCGTCTTACCCACACCGGTAGTGCCGAGGAATATGAACGAACCGATAGGACGTTTCGGGTCATTAAGTCCGGCACGGCTACGACGTACGGCATCGGCAATAGCACTGATGGCTTCGTCTTGCCCGACAACACGAGCGTGCAATTCATCTTCAAGATGCAGCAATTTGTCTTTTTCGCTCTGAACCATCTTATTTACCGGAATACCGGTCCATCGCGAAACAACATCGGCAATATCTTCAGCGTCAACCTCTTCCTTAATCAATGCACTTTCACCCTGCATTGACGCTAATTGAGACTGCAACGCTTCAATTTCCTTATGCTTAGACGCAATAGAGCTATATCGTATTTCAGCGACACGGGCATAATCACCTTCGCGTTCAGCGCGTTCGGCATCGAAATTGAGTTGTTCGATAGCCTCCTTATTCTGCTGAATACGGCTTATCAAATCGCGTTCGGCTTTCCACTTGGCAGTTATTTGCTTTTCTTCGTCGCGTAACTCGGCAATTTCTCGCTCTATTTGAGCCACTTCAGCATCGCGACCCTCGCGCTTGATTGCTTCGCGTTCGATTTCTTTTTGGGCAATATGACGTATAATATCGTCAAGCACCTGAGGCACTGAATCAATTTCGAGTTTCAACTTCGCCGCAGCTTCGTCAACCAAGTCAATAGCTTTATCGGGCAAGAATCGGTCGGTAATATAACGTTCCGACAATTGCACGGCAGCGATAATAGCCTCGTCACGAATTCTAACATGATGATGACTCTCGTAACGCTCTTTCAAGCCTCGTAGAATTGCAATAGCGCTAGCTTCGTCAGGTTCGTCGACCATAACCTTTTGAAAACGTCGTTCGAGCGCTTTATCTTTCTCGAAATATTTCTGATATTCGTCGAGAGTTGTTGCACCGATAGCCCTCAATTCGCCACGCGCCAACGCCGGCTTCAAGATATTGGCAGCATCCATAGCGCCTTCGCCTTTTCCGGCGCCAACAAGTGTGTGAATCTCATCGATGAAAAGTATTATCTCACCATCGGCAGAGGTAACCTCGTTGACAATAGCTTTAAGACGCTCCTCGAATTCGCCCTTATATTTAGCACCTGCAATAAGCGCACCCATATCAAGCGAGAAAATCTGCTTGGTGCGCAAATTTTCGGGAACGTCACCGCGAACGATTCTATGAGCCAAGCCCTCCGCTATAGCGGTTTTACCGGTACCCGGCTCGCCGATAAGCATAGGATTGTTTTTCGTACGTCGCGACAAAATTTGCAACACACGACGAATCTCATCATCACGACCGATTACCGGATCAAGTTTACCGTCGCGAGCACGTTCGTTAAGGTTTATGGCATATTTCGACAAGGCATTATATTTTTCTTCCGCACCTTGGTCCGTAGCTTTATTACCCTTTCGGAGCTCATCAACAGCAGCCTCAAGGTCTTTCATATTCAATCCGGCATCTTTAAGAATCGTCGCTGCCGGAGAATTAACTTGATGAAGCGCCATTAACAACGCTTCAAGAGTAACATATTGGTCGCCCAAATGTTTTGATATATCGAGTGCTTTCTGCAGCACATCATTAGCGTCACGCGAGAGGTATGGCTCCGAGCCCGACACCTTAGGCAATCGCGCTATTTCGGCATCAATGTTACGGCTAACAACAGCGGAATTTACACCTGTCTTTTGGAAGATGAAATTAACCACCGACTCACCTTCTTCGATGACGCCTTTAAGGATGCACACCGCTTCTATCGACTGCGACCCCGCCGCACGCGTGACTTCCACAGCCTTTTGGATGGCTTCCTGTGACTTAATGGTTAAATTGTTGAAGTTCATATCATTGGAGAGTTTTGTTTTTTCTTTAGTGTCTAACATTCAAAAGCCTAAAATGTTTTGAATTCGCAGATATAATTGCAAAACCTATGCCACTGCCATAAAACTGACAAAATTTCGCCTCTTTTTTCAGCATTAATACAGCTAATAGAAATAAAATCATTAACTTTGCCATGAAACGCAAAAATGACATGAAAGACTACTATATAATAGACAATAATGGCACACGCGTCGGTCCTATTGATGAGTCGGAATTAAAAAATTATGGACTCAGCCCGGACAGCTATGTTTGGACACCAAGCATGGGCACACAATGGCAACGCGCTGCCGATGTTGCCGACTTACAACACTTTTTCATCACCCCCCCGCCGACACCTATACAATCTGACAATGTCACCCCGCCGCCTATTAATGGCGAAACATATTCCGGCACGCCATACCCTCCTCACACTCAGCCGACATACGCTCCCGGTTACGAATACTATCGAAAGCCCAACCAATGCCCTAGCACCCATTTGGCTTTTGCTATTATCGTGACAGTACTTTGTTGCATTCCTTTTGGTATCGTAGCTATTATATATGCCTCGAAAGTGCAAGCTCATTGGAATGCCAATAACTACTCCGCCGCAAAACGAGCTTCTAACATCTCGCTGATATGGTGCATTATCAGCATTATTGCAGGTATTATCGCAGCTATTTTTTCTTTTTTAGTTAACTCCGATTTTTACTATAGCTCTTATTCGTGGTATTGAAAAAGTATAAAAACTTAGCCATTGCGATTTTACTTTCACTTTTTATAATGGTGGGTAATTTCTTTATCGATAATATCAAATATCCAATATTCGATGATATTGATACTATCGGATGGTATGAGCATATATTTCATTCTAAATCAAACAATTCTTTTTGGAATGATATAATATGCGTCAACCTCGGCTTAGACAAAACTTTAGCACCACTAGTCGACGAAATCGGCTCCGATGTCGGCTCAATATGCATCTCCGACCGTAGTAAAATTTTAGAATTTCTTGAAGCCATCTCCAATGCCGACTATCGCGAAATTTTTCTTGACGTGCGCTTTCCTAAGTATGCCGAAGGCGTAACATCAACAAATTACAGAATTATTACCGACACCATTGTCGACAACAAACTATTCACTCTCATCAGCAACATGAGAAATATCGTTGTCGCCAATCACCTTAGCAACACCGACCCTAAGCCTCTGCTGAAAGAAAAATATGGCATGGCTGATTATGGCGCTACTATTTTTTCGAGTTTCGGTCGCTATGAATTGCGGCAAAACGGCAAAGCTTCCGCTGCGCTGAAAATGTATCAAGACATTGACAATAAAGACATTTCGCCTAAAGGTTTTTTTACAGAAAACGGCAAACTTTGCTATAACACCGTATTTCCTCTCATTCCGCAAGACCTAACTTATCCGACTCATCTATTCTTTGACACAATTACAGAGACGAAACACTCCTTAAATGTTTACAACTATCCTTTGTTAGATCCGTATCCGTTGACTAATACCACAACGGCACATCTCGACTCTGACAATAACCGCATAGCGCTAAACGATTATATAACAACACGAAGCGTTCTTCCCCTCTTTCCGCAAGATTTTACCGATTCAATTCCTTTGTTTTATAACAAAACTACAAAAACAAAGGTTGATACTTTTGAAATTTATAACTACCCCTTGCTAGGTTCGTATCTGTTGGCGTATAATACCGCAGAAGAACTTCAAAATATGGTAAAAGACAAAATCGTTATCATCGGCGATTTTGAAGAAGACATCCACCAAACATATGTTGGCGAGGTGCCGGGATCTATGCTTTCTTTCCTCGCTTACAAAGAACTTCACAAAGGAAACCATCTCGTCGGATGGCGTGAATTGCTTATTTTCTTTATATTTTCTGCGTTTATTTACATTAGACTCAGTAACGCAAATCGATGGTACGAATATATACTAAACTTAACGTTTGACAATATCTCAAACAACAAACTCGTTATCTTCCTGAAAGACAACGATGTTATTCCGTTTATAATGTCGTTTTTAGGCTGGGGCGTATTGATATTTCTTATGAAAATCGGCGTCTGGACTATCGGCTATTCTTTATCCGTACCTTTGCCTACTATCGTTTTTACGATTCTAGACTTCTACATACGTTTTAAAACTAAATATTTACCTAATTCAGTTGCGTAACATGATTCGTTTCTTCCTTTTTTTGCTAGCTATTAGCATTTCGCTGGTAAGCTTTGCTGATTCATACATCGTAATCGGCTTTAATGACACAAACATTAAAATCAATGGTAAACCAATCGTCGTTGGAGCAACGTTTAACTCCAAAGACGATATATTGTGGCCAAACGTTAAGAAAGAAATACAAATCAATTGCAAAAACCAACGAACAGGCCTACCTTATCGATTTACAAACGCGCAATTACAATCAAACAAGGCAAAAAATATCGATGAATATTACTTGCGTATCAACGAAGCATCCACACGCGCAACCGGACCACTTGATTTGCCAATCGAATATAGCGACTGCGCCAATAAATTCGGTGAAAAACGTATAGCTCTTGTTATTGGCAACTCGGAATATCGCACTCAGCCATACCTGCGAAATGCAGCTTCCGACGCCACTGCTATGCAATACAAACTCCTCTCTTTGGGGTTTGACGTTATGTATGGTTATGATTGCAATTACTCCAAAATGATGACTTTGCTTAATAACTTCGCAATTAAAGCAAAAGATTACGATGCCGCTATGATTTACTATAGCGGTCACGGCGTGCAAAACAAAGATCAAAACTATATGGTGCCTGTTGATTGTCCGCTGGAATATGAATCAAACTTGAATCAATGTCTCGGCGCTTACGATTTTGTTCAAAAATTAGACGAAACAAATTGCGAAACAAAAATTGTAGTGTTCGATGCTTGCCGCAACGTTCAAACCTCTTGGAAACGCTCGGCGTCTCGCGGTTTGGCGTCAATGGAAGGCACTCCGGGTATGGTTATCGTTTTCTCTACGCAAAAAGGAAATACAGCCCTCGATGGCGAGGGCAATTACAGCCCGTTCGCGGAAGCTTTGCTGAAAAATATCGATTCTAACACTAGCTTCTCGGATATGATGAACAATGTTGTTAAACAAACATACTTGGCAACCAACAAAGTTCAATACCCGGTGACTATGGGTAATCTTATGAGCGGATTTAGATTCAATACCAATGGAGCTACCCCGGCACCAATAGCCAATCCGACAGTCGAACAGCAACCTATCCAACGTGTTCAAAAAGCACCGCAACCTCAACCGAGCATAATCACCGGTACAGTATTAGATGAATCCAACGAACCCATGCTAGGTGTTGTCGTAATGCCAAATGGCATCTCCACAAGAGGAACAAGCACCGATTTTGACGGTAAATTCAAAATAGAAGCAACTCCCGGTGAACAATTAGTTTTTAGCTATGTCGGCTATAATAAAATCACAGCCTCTGCTCAAGATAATATGACTGTGCATTTTCAATCGTCAGACAAAATCATTCAATCATTAGCCGAAGTAATACCATCAAGCGATAATATCGATGCACGTGTAGTTGGCGTTAAACGCGCCGGCAGAAATATCATTGTGGACGTTATTATCACTAATGAGTCCGGAAAATATTTACAACCTTGCGCTGATCGTTATAGCGGTGAATTGATTGCAATCGACAATTTAAACAATACTTATTCTGTAAAACAAAACACAATTATTCAAACCATTAAGGGCAATCAAGTAAGATGCTTAACGTGTCCACCGAATGTGCCTGTTTTAGTTCAATATACAATCAAAGATGTACCGACATCGGCTACTTACTTTCCGTTAATTAAACTTTTATTTAGAGATTTTGGCACATTCGAACGAGGCGGAATTGCCTATATCGAAATCAAGGATTTATCTTGTAAGCCTCAAAAATGCACTATATCTAACGGAACTACCCCGAGATCGAAAATACTATTCGACGCTCCGGATATTGACATAAAAATTTCAAGCCCTAAACGTTCCGGAGATAACGTTGTTTATAATCTCGTATTTACCAATCGAAGCGGTAAAGATCTAAAACCACACTATACTGATTCTGAACGTGGTCGTGAAGCATTGGCCTTCGATAATAATGGCACTATTTATCAGATGGGCGAACGTGATATGAAATTAATCGTCAATAATACTAATTCTAGGGACTTCTACCTTCCTAATGGCATACCTGTTTCAATTCAATTAGTCTTAAAAAACGTGCCCACTAACACTTCGTATTTTTCATTCATACAGTTACCTTTCAGATATTTCAACACAACCGAAGCTTACGGCACTGCGTTTTTAGAGATGCGCAACATACCGTGTAAGTAATGGTGTTTCGAACATTTTGTAATTGGAGTTGTTGTTTACACAAAACAATAACTCCTGCAAAATGAACGAGATAGCATTAATTGGACCTCTTAGCGATGTGCAAGCCGACATTCTCGGAGCATTGCTTGAATATGATTTGCGCGTCAACGTAATGGTTGCCGAGCCGCAGAAGGTTATGCTCAACGACAATCGCCTTCGCACGACAGCTATCAATATCGCCAAACACAATGACGTTCGTTCCATCCTTCGCGGATACAATGCTCTAATTTTGGCGTATAATGACGATTTGACAGATATTGAAGCTAACGACACCACTCGTCGCTACTATGCATCTACTCTCCGTGCCGCACGTGAAGCCGGTATTAAACGCATAATAGTCGTCGGTTCTCCTTTATCTGAAGCTTTTTTTATCAGCACCTTACGTCGTCTACGCGACATCGACGGCACGTTCATCAGCACCCGCGGAGACTTCGCTCGCCGTACAGCAAACGCCATACTACAAACTTAGCACCAGCCTTCGAATCTTCAATAAGACTTTCAACAGCCTCTAGTGCATAGTCCTACTCTGACAGGTATAGATATTTAAAAAATATTCGGACAGTATAATTTCCTTTATTGTCCGAATTATTTTTATTAAATTTGCAGTGTTATGCACGACAACAACAGCGACAAAAAGAATAACGTCATCGTTAGCAACGCTATGCAATTATTCAACTACCTCGTCAATGGTATTTGGAGCGACCCGCGACGCAAATGGTGGCTTAACATTTTGCGCACAATTAACCTATCGGTAAAATCATTTCTTAACCGCGACATCCAAACCCAAGCATGCGGCATGACCTACCGCACCATGCTCGCTATCGTTCCGGCGTTGGCGCTATTAATTGCAATAGGTCGCGGCTTCGGCATTCAAAACGTGCTGCAACAAGAGCTTTACGAACTATTCCCTGCCCAACGAACAGCTATCGAATATGCCATGAACTTTGTCGATGCATACATGGCTCAAACCTCCGATGGCATTTTCCTCGGTATCGGCATCGTGTTCTTGCTTTGGTCTTTAATATCCCTACTGAGCAACGTCGAATCAACATTCAACTATATTTGGGGCCAACGCAACGGACGCAGTTTTTGGCGTAAAATAAGCGATTATACTGCAATGCTGTTTATATTACCGGTGTTGATGCTGTGCTCAAGCGGTTTATCTATTCTGCTAAGCTCATCGCTTCGCCACTTCTTCGATTTCAGCTTCCTCACACCGGTAATATCAATATTCCTCGAAGGCGCAAAATGGGTAATGACGTGCCTATTCTTCGCCGCCGTATATTTGCTCATACCTTACACAAAAGTAAAACTCGGCAACGCCCTTATCTCCGGAGCTATTGCCGGGACAGGCTTCGGTATACTCCAATGGCTATTCCTTACCGGTACGCTCTACGTTACAAAATACAACGCCATCTATGGCTCCCTTGCCGTGTTGCCGCTATTAATGCTATGGTTGCAATTAGTGTGGGTTGTCACCCTCGCCGGTGCTGTGATATGTTACTCGTCACAAAATGTTTTCGCATTCCGCCTCGACCGCGAAGTAAGCTCTATATCAACACGATATAACGACATGGTCACCGTCGCCATCACTGCCGTCATCGCCCGCCGCTTTGTCGAGCACCGACCTCCCGTCACCGCCGGTGACCTTATGAACCTCTACGAGCTGCCGGCTCGGC
Source organism: uncultured Bacteroides sp. (assembly GCA_964518705.1). Taxonomy (GTDB): domain Bacteria; phylum Bacteroidota; class Bacteroidia; order Bacteroidales; family Muribaculaceae; genus CAG-873. Next base: position 47,223 of record CAZFGV010000006.1, on the reverse strand, counting down.
TTGTCACCAACATCACTGACCGCCTATGCGCCGCCGGTGTTACCAATCGAGTTATTATCAACGATGACGAGGAAGTCCACGGCTTCCAACTCGCCGTCGCTCCCGAGCAACTGACCGTAGCCACCCTGCGCACAATGTTACGCACTCTCGGCGCTGAGCATTTCATCAACGACTTCGAACGTAATTTCCCCAACATACAAGCAACAATAGCACAAATCGACAACGCCGCCACTACTGCTGCCGATAACGTGCCCGTACACACTCTTGTGAACGAATCTTATCTAACAACATCAACAAAACTATAAAGATGAAAAAAGTAATTGCAACCACCGCCGCTCCCGGCGCTATCGGCCCCTACAGCCAAGCTATTGACACAGGCTCGTTCGTATACGCATCAGGACAAATTCCCGTAAATCCCGCTACCGGAGAAATACCCGAAGGTATCGAAGCTCAAACAGCTCAGTCTCTCGCAAACGTTGAAGCTATCCTTGCCGAAGCAGGACTCACCACTGATAACGTTGTGAAAACCACCGTATTCTTATCAGATATGGCAAACTTCGGTGCTATGAATGCCGTATACGCACAGACATTCAAAGAACCCTACCCCGCTCGCTCTGCTGTTGCCGTTCGAGAACTTCCCAAAGGTGTTTTAGTTGAAATTGAAGTTATCGCCGTTCGATAATCAACACGACATAAGATACCTAAAAAATACGATTCCAATAAGAAGTGCAACAACTTTTTATTGGAATCTTTTTTGTGGCATAACGAGCAAAATAACTCAACATCAGAATTTTTGTTAGCCACAAAACAAAAGTATAAAAACGAAAAACCGCCCCTGGAAGGGAGCGGCTAATTCGTTTTGCGCGCGTATAATTATTTTCCGCCGATGTGGTCAGAAACGGTAAGAGAAGCGCGGCCTTTGGCACGACGACGAGCAAGTACTTTGCGGCCGTTTGCTGTTGCCATTCTTTCGCGGAAACCGTGCTTGTTAACACGCTTGCGGTTAGAGGGTTGGAATGTTCTTTTCATTGCCTTATGTTATTTTCAATTTATTTTCGCATATTTTCGGAGTGCAAATTTAGGCATTTTTTATCAATTATCCAAATAAAATATGCCTTACAACACTTTTTTCGGTTTTTATCTCGTTTTTTAGTCCGAATCCGTTCATTTACACGTCCTAACGCCTTGTTATAAAAACACCCGATGCATTCCACACCGGGTGTTAATATATATAAGGCTTACGATTAGTCCTTAATAAGGTCAGTGCCATCCATTTCGGCGGGCTGTGCCATGCCGAGGATGTGAAGCAATGAGGGTGCAACGTCGGCAAGACGGCCGTCTACTGTTGTTGCTGACTTGTTTTCTGTTACATACACGAAAGGCACAGGGTTGAGTGAGTGGGCGGTATTGGGTGTGCCATCGGTATTTTCTGCGTTATCGGCATTACCGTGGTCGGCAATGATAATAACTTCATAGCCGTGAGCCTTAGCTGCTTCTACGGTGTCGTGGAGGCAAGTGTCGAGTGTTTCTACGGCTTTCTGAATAGCAGGATAGATACCGGTATGACCTACCATGTCGCCGTTTGCATAGTTAACAACGATGAAGTCATACTTTTCAGCATCAATTTGTTCTACCAATTTGTCCTTCACTTCAAACGCGCTCATTTCGGGCTTAAGGTCGTAGGTAGCAACCTTGGGCGAGGGAACGAGGATGCGATCTTCGCCATCGAACGCAGCTTCGCGACCACCGTTGAAGAAGAATGTTACGTGTGCATACTTTTCTGTTTCAGCGATGTGCAACTGCTTTTTGCCGTTTGCCGAAAGATATTCGGCGAGGGTATTCATTACGTCTTGCTTGTCGAAGATGATATGTACGCCCTTGAATGATGAATCGTAAGGAGTCATGCAGAAATACTGCAAACCGGGAATGGTGTGCATGCCTTCTTCGGGCATATCTGTCTGAGTGAGCACCTGAGTGAGCTCTTTAGCACGGTCGTTGCGGTAGTTGAAGAAAATAACGCAGTCGTTAGGTTTGATAGTGCCGTCAACAGTAGCATTATTGATAGGCTTAACAAATTCGTCGGTAACGTCATTGTCATAGCTCTTCTGCATAGCAGCCACCATATCATCAGCCTGTTCGCCCTTGCCTTCAATAAGGAGGTCGTAAGCTTCCTTAACTCGATTCCAACGGTGGTCGCGGTCCATTGCATAGAAACGGCCAACGATAGAAGCAATAACGCCGGCAGACTTAGAGCAGTGGTCGGTAACTTGCTTGATGAATTCGAGACCGCTGCGGGGGTCGGTATCACGACCATCCATGAAGCAGTGGAGGTAAACCTTTGTCAAGCCATACTTCTTAGCGATGTCGCAAAGAGCGTAAAGGTGGTCAAGAGACGAGTGAACACCGCCATTCGAGGTGAGGCCCATGAAGTGCATAGCCTGACCTGTTGAGGCGCAATATTCGAAGGCACGCTTGATTTCGGCGTTTTCGAGAATTTCGCCGGTAGCGATAGCACGGTTAATTTTAACAAGGTCCTGATATACAACACGACCGGCGCCGATATTGAGGTGACCTACTTCTGAGTTACCCATCTGGCCGTCAGGAAGACCTACATTTTCGCCACTAGCTTGGAGCTGTGAGTGGGGATAGGTATTGAGAAGATAGTCCCAATAAGGAGTGGGAGTGCTGTAAATAGCGTCGGAGTGGCCGTGATTGCCAATACCCCAACCATCGAGGATTATAAGCAGTGCTTTGTTAGCCATATATTTATGTATTTATTGTTTGTCTAATGTGTTATTTTTCTTGTTGATATCGTCAATGCGTTCTTGGCGCAAGCGGTCGCGATGCTTGATAGCAAAATGTAACACTACTATAATAATAGTCGTTGCAATAATAACGCCAAAGTATTGCGCCGGTGACGTAAGCCCCGCGGCATAGTCGCGATAGCCTATCGCTGCCATAACAACAAGATATGCAGCTAAAACAGATGGTATGACGATAGCGCGATTATATTTCATCTGTTTTTAATTTTGAGTTGGCGGAGGCAACACTTCGTGACGCAATGGCGATGTCAGCGGGTCGAAATGCCCTCCGGTTAGTTCCTTATATATGTTAAGGCACGCCCACGCATCCAGGGCGGCATACGCTTGCTGTGACTCCGTGAGCACATCTGCTTCCCAATTACTCAATCGCTGACCCTTGGAGATGCGCTTGCCAAATATTATTGCATAAATTTTTTGCAAAGATATATCGGATATATCATAACGCTTCACGAGAGTCTGCAGTTCGACAAACCCTTGAGGGTTTAGCGGTGTAGCGCGACGGAGAACATTAAAGTCGTCATGAACGGACAAGCCGATTTTGATAATATCCGGATTTTCAAGAAAATCCTTAAGCTCGGAGCAGATTCCTATTTTGTTCAAACGGAATAAAAAGCAACGATCTTCGGTGCTTATTTGCATCAATGCCGCAGGACGCACATGGCCTTTACGAAAGCATGGACGGGTCTCGGTATCAAAACCTACCATTTTCTCTTTCGACAGCGCTCGAAGAGCAGTATGCGCAACGGCAGCACTCTCTATTACGGTGATAGCGCCGGCAAAATGAACGGTCGGCAACTCCGACAACGCTTCTTTACTTATGCTGATTGTATACTGCTTTTCTTTCATATTGCAAAATTAGTGATTTAACACGGCACAAGCACGACGTTTAACCTATTTTAATTATCCATAATCTCCTTTTTTGCCACGCTATTATTCTCTTTCTTTTGTTTCTAATTATTATTTTCGCTTCGACTGCAACAAATATGTGTCATTTTTAGCCCATTTTTACAAAATTTCAATCCTATATTTTTTGTTATTATATAAAAACACTACTTTTGTGATCCAAAATTCTATCTACCAAATTCAGTATATACAAACCAAAACTCAAATATATTATTATGAAACAAAACCTCCGTTACATTCTCAGTCTAGCCGCCATCACCGCCGGAACGATAGGTATGCTCGGCGCTGAACTATCGCCCGATGCCGCTCTCGCTCGCGCTTTAGACAACTCGCGTCATCGTCTCCCGGCAAAATCGGCGACATTCAAACTAACAAAGACCATATCACGCGTCAACGATACGGCTGCATCATTATACGTGTTCTCTAACACCGACAAAGGCTTCATCATCACCTCTGCCGACGACCGTCTCCCTGCTCTTATCGGCTTCTCCGACGATACTTTCGATGCCGCTAACATTCCGCCGGCAATGGAATGGTGGCTTAACGAATACGCCCAGCAGGCGGAAATAGTGCTATCTCATCCCTCTCAAGAAAAATCTCCCGTCTTTCGCGTTCAACGTAACAACATCTCGCCTCTGGTAAATAGCACATGGAATCAAGACGAGCCCTACAACCTTCAGTGCCCGGCATGGAACGGGAATCGCTCTGTTACAGGTTGTATGGCTACTGCCATGGCGCAAATAATGAACTATCACCAGTGGCCTAACAAGGGGGTAGGTTCAAATTCATACGAAATAGAATATAACGGTCAAATACAAACAGTGGCGCTCAACTTCAGCGATACATCGTTCGATTGGAGTAATATGCTCGACGACTATTCCAACAATGCCACCTCGGAGCAGAAAAACGCCGTAGCAAAGCTAATGTACGCTTGCGGTGTGGCTACTAATATGCAATACTCCCCTTCGGTTTCGTCAACATCTAATACCGAATGCTATGAAGCAATGATAAATCACTTCGATTACGATAAAGGTCTCCGGCTTTATTATCGCAATTATTACGGCATTAACGATTGGGAAGACCTAATATACGGCCAGCTCAAAGATTATGGCCCCGTATTATATACCGGCCACAGCACTACCTCAGGGCATGCTTTTGTATGCGACGGATACCGCGATGGATACTTCCATATCAATTGGGGATGGAATGGTATAAGCGATGGATACTTCCGTCTTACTATCCTTGACCCCGAACAACAAGGTATCGGCGGTTCTTCTGATGGGTACAACTTATCTCAGTGCATTATCGGCAACATTTCCAAACCTCGCGATAATTCAAATAAATATCCGGCTATAGCGATGATAGATGAATTCAAAATCACCGAATCTTCTGTTACTGCAGGACAACAAGTAACTATCGAAAGCCAAATAACTAACTTCTCTTTCTCTCAAATCGATGTGTTTTTTGGACTTAAATACACACCTAATTCAGGCGAAAGCATTTACTCTCCGCTATACAGCCATTCTGAATTACCTTATTATCATGTAGCTTACAATATACCCACACTAACTCCCACAGACCTTGCCGACGGCACTTATATTGTAACTCCGGCATATAATATTGACGGCACTTGGTTCGACATGCCGACTCTAATCACTAATGTTCAACAATACATTTTGAACGTTAATGGAAGCACATTAACATTCACTCCCGAAACCGCGCGAGCCAAGCTTTATGCTTCCGATGTAACTATGCAATCGGAAATATATTTAGGTTCGCCATACTCTCTATCAACAACGATGCTAAACTATGGAGAAAAAGAATTTTATGGCAGCATTGTGCCTCTCTTCTGCAACCCCGGCACCTATAATTTAGTCGCAATTGGCGATGATTGTGCATTAAGCCTTCGCCCCGGTGAGTCTGCCGACATTAACTACGTCAGCAAATCGTTTAGAGTTTTCAGTGGCGAAAATTTAGAAGCCGGCGAATACGATATGTACATCTTTAACTACAATACGTTTACCGCATTTTCAAACCCTATTCAAGTCACTATCAAAGACCCCGTTGCGACAACAATATCAATCAGCAACCTAACCCTTGAAGGCGACAATAACAATGCCGACTATAACGACCTCAACTTCAATGCTAATGTTTCTTGCGTGAACGGTTATTTTGCCGACCAACTCACTCTTGCCATTTTCAAATATCCTGAAGGGGGATCTTCTTTGATCACAACAAAGAGTAACTATGTATTCGCCAAAGCCGATGAAACCAAAGAAGCTAAATTCTTCATTAAATTCAGCAAAGCCGAACTCGGCGGCAAATACATGGCATATATATTCCATAACGGTACGCAACATAACGACGGCGTAATCTTCACCGTCTGCAAACACCAAACCGGCTTTGACAATCCCTCCTCTGATGATTGCTTTGTTTCGCCTACGTTAACAGATGGAATAGTAACCATCGCTCCACAAGCACAAACTGTTACTATTTACAACCTCAACGGCACAGTTCTACTAACCGACGACGAAACTGACTGTATCGATATGTCTTCTTTCGCCCCGGGCATGTACTTCCTTGACATCACTACCCACGACGGAAAACGATTTGTTAAACGAATCGTAAAACGATAAACAACAAATACCTCCTCAGCGAGGGCGCCAAATTTGGCGCCTTCGTTTTTTATTTTCGATATCATTGTTTTCCGAAAATTGATTTTAACTTTTAACTGCAACGGAGCCCAAACACAACTAATAATAAACTTTTATCAAATCGTTACAATTTTTAATTTTCTTAATTATAAATAGCAATTTTAAGATAAATCCTATAAAATCACAGACATAAACAAACAAACTGTTGCAGCATCGACTTATTTTTTGTACTTTTGCGAGAATTTAATCTTAAATCACTAATTATCACATGATATCACGAATACTGCTGCTATTTGTAACCTTATTATGTGTGTGTAGCGCCAATGCCGCCGTTGTCGACGAGCTTGTTTACACAGATATGCGTCCATACCCACTCTTGGGCACACTCGCTCCCGATGCATCCGCAGCCTACACTCGTATGCCGGATTCCCTCAATGGCGTTGTTCGCAAAGAGCTATGGTCTCTCAGCCAAAATTCCGCAGGGCTTGCTATTCGTTTCCGTAGCGACTCTCCTCGCTTAGCGGCTAAATGGAAATCGCGAAACGGATTCAATATGAATCACATGAGCCCTACCGGTATTCGCGGACTTGACCTTTACGTTCTGCAAGGCGACACTACATGGACCACAATGTCAAGCGCACGTCCCGCTTATCACGGCAAAAACAACACTTGCCTTCTCAGCACCGATATGCAACCCGGTGTTATGCGAGAATACCTACTCTACCTCTCTCTTTACGATGGCGTTGACAGCCTATATATCGGCGTTGACTCAACAAGTGCCGTTCTTCAGCCTGTCGTTGACCTACCCCGCCGCGGAAAACCCGTGGTAATGTATGGTTCTTCTATACTTCAAGGCGGCTGCGCAACACGTCCGGGTATGGCACACACTAACATCCTCGAACGTATGCTTCAGCACGAAGTGATAAACCTCGGCTTCAGTGGCAACGCCAAACTTGACCCCGAAATGGCGCACTACATGGCCTCTGCCGACGCGTCTGTTTTCGTTATTGACGCTCTACCAAACTGCAAAGCAGAACAAATAGACTCGCTGATGATGCCTTTTGTAAAAATCATCCGCGCCGTTCACCCTTCAACACCCATCGTTCTTGTCGAAAGCCCCATCTTCCCCATCGCTCGTTTCAGCACTGAAGTATCGGCAACACTTGCCGACAAAAACGCTCGACTTCGTCGAATATACGATGCTCTCATTGCCGAGGGGGACAACAATCTTTACTATTTCGATTCTACAAACATTCTCGGTGGAGACAACGAAGCTACTGTTGACAATTATCACTTTACCGACATCGGCTTTGTCAATTTTGCCAACGCTATGTTCCCTCTTCTTAACAAACTCGTAAATATACACTAAATCAGCTAATATGAAAAAACTATTGACGGCTGCACTAATATTCGTTGCCGGCATTTTATTTGGACAAAACACATTCGCTCAACAATCGCCCAAACGCGAAATGCGTTCGGCTTGGCTGACAACCTACGTTAACATTGACTGGCCTTCGAAAAAAGGCACAAGTGCGGCTATTATTGCACAACAAAAAGAGGAACTTATCGAATACCTCGACAACCACAAAAATCGCAACTTCACCGGCGTGTGCTTCCATGTGCGAAGCATTGCCGATGCTATGTACAAATCATCATACGAACCCTGGTCGCAATACCTCACCGGCACTCGCGGCACTAATCCCGGTTGGGATCCGCTGGCATTCGCCGTTGAAGAAGCTCACAAACGCGGACTCGAAATTTACGCTTGGGTGAACCCATTTCGTTTCAACCAAAACAACGCCGCTCGTAACACTGCGCAAGATAAAGCCGTGTTAGCGAAAGACGGTTGGATCATTTCGCACAACAACTATGATACCTTTAACCCCGGATTGCCGGAAGTGCGTGAATATCTCATTAATATTTTACGGGAAATTTATTTGAACTACCGCGTTGACGGCTTGGTGTTCGACGACTACTTTTATGCTTCCGGTACCCCTTGCACATCAAGCGCTGACGACTATAGTTTATTTTTAAAACAAAATCCTAACTATAGCGGCACCCTCGCTACTGCTATGGGCAATTGGCGTCGCGCTAACGTCAATACTTTCATCAAAGAAGTATACAACAAAATTCAATCCGACCGTCCTGACCTCCGTTTCGGTGTTTCACCACGAGGCGTTGCTAACGATGGTGCTAACGAATATCGCAACGAATACGGTCTCCCTAATGGAATTTCCGGCACTTACGACGGTCAATATAATGGAATCTTCGCAAACCCTATCGCATGGCTTGTTGAAGGCACTGTTGACTTCATCGCACCGCAGATTTACTGGTTCTATTACAGCACCTCTTACTCTTACACTACTGCCGGTCCTTATGACAAACTTGCTGAATGGTGGAGCATCATAGCTAACAAATTCAATCGTCATTTATATGTTGCTATAGCTGCTTATCGTCTCTATGAGAAAGATGATTTATATTACAACAACACCGCACATTGGAAAGACCTTTCCAAACAAATTGAATTTAATCGTTCCTACGACCTTAATAATGCCCCCGGCACCATGGCTTATAGCGCAAGATATATGGATGGTCCGAGATGCAGCGGTTGGGGCGATTACTTGCAAGCTAACTCTTTCCAAAACAAAGCTCTCATGCCCGTCATAACATGGAAAGACCACGAAGACCTCACAGCTCCTGCTGTTAGCCACACCGGCAACAACCTCACTTGGACTGTCAGCACTCCTACTGCCGACGACCCAATCATGCGTTATACCATCTACGCCGTGCCTTCGTCTGTAAGCCAAGAAAGCGCTGCTGCCGCTGATGGTGATGGTATCAATAACAAATACCTCCTCGACGTAAGCTATTCCGGATCTTTCGAAATTCCTTCTGCTTACCGCAACGGTTATTGGTATGCCGTATGTGCATACGACGGCTACGGCTATGAATCAGACCCAACATATGTTGACTATTCATATGTAGCCCCCGATCCTGACGCTCCCGAAACTCCTAACAACCCATACTGCGAACGCGACGAAACAACATATCCCGCCGTTGACAAAATATACGTTCAGAACCTTTGGTATCGCTCTACAACATCAGCGTTCAACAACATCACCTTCCTCGGTGACAATGGCGTTAACAACCGCTCTATCGCTATCGCCGGAGACTATGTTTACCTCTCCGGACGCGATGGTAATACAACTTCAAGCAACACTATCATTTCGCAATACGATCTCAAAACCGGCGAATTCAAACGTTCGTTCACATATTCAGGCCTGGGTGCTTATCCTTGCAACGACATTTGCTCGGACGCAAACGGTAACATTTACTTCTCTAACCTCGCCGTTAGTGCCAACAGTAGCTTCAACGTATACAAATTCTACCCCGAGCTTGATATCTGCGAAACCGTAATGTCAGTATCGGCACCCAACCGTATCGACCACGCTACCGTATATGCCGACCCCGACAATGCTAACCGTCTTTACATCTACGCCGCTGCCTCAAGTGGTTCTTCTGTAGCTCGTTGGACCGTCGTAAACGGTACCGTATCCGGTCCGGAGACAATGACAGCTCAGGCTTTCTATCCCGCTTCTTCATCTACTTTCGGCTATGCTCCTCGCGTGGCTGTGATTTCGAAAGACCGTATCGTCGTTAACGGAACCGGAATCCACCCCACTGAATATGACTTCACAACCGGCAAAATAACATCATCTCTCGCCGATGCATCAAGCATTATTCCTTCAGGCTCGCTAACCAACGGCTTTGCACACTTCGGACCCGCTGAATGTTACATGGCTTATCCTATCGCTGACCATCAAAGCGACGATGGCTACAAATTCGTAATTGCTTCTAATAGCTCTCACGGCTTCACTTCCACCGCCAAAGCAATGTGGACCCTACCCGCTATCGACATGGGTAGCACCAACTCTACAACTTACTCTACTCCCGTTGCAGCGAAGACTGTCGTTAACGGCACCGGTTGGGACAGCTACATCGCTCTATTTGCTTGCGGAAACACTTTGGCTGTTTACAAGATGAGCCACGACGGCCAGCAAACATCGATCGACGAAGTAAGTGCGCGTAACGAATGGCAGATTTTCAACAACACATTCATGCTCGATAATGCCGTTAACAATATCAGCATCTATCGTCTTGACGGCCAACTCGTTGCCACACAAAACGACACCGCCGCCATTACCCTCCCTGCCTCTGCCGGACTTTACATCGTTCGTTATGGCAACAAGGCGGCTCGTATCGCTGTAAAATAATAATATAGAAGTATATACAAAAACTTAACATCTTAAACAATGAAAAAGCTACTGACGGCAGCACTAGTCTTCGCCGCAGGACTATTCCTCGCTCAAGGAATACAAGCACAATCGCCCAAACGCGAAATGCGTTCGGCTTGGCTGACAACCTACGTTAACATTGACTGGCCTTCGAAAAAAGGCACAAGTGCGGCTATTATTGCACAACAAAAAGAGGAACTTATCGAATACCTCGACAACCACAAAAATCGCAACTTCACCGGCGTGTGCTTCCATGTGCGAAGCATTGCCGATGCTATGTACAAATCATCATACGAACCCTGGTCGCAATACCTCACCGGCACTCGCGGCACTAATCCCGGTTGGGATCCGCTGGCATTCGCCGTTGAAGAAGCTCACAAACGCGGACTCGAAATTTACGCTTGGGTAAACCCCTATCGTTTCAACAAAGATAACGCCGCGCGTAATACTGCGCAAGATAAAGCAGTGCTAGCCAAAGACGGTTGGATTATTTCGTATAACAACTACGACACTTTCAACCCCGGTATGCCCGAAGTACGAGAACATCTTCTTAAGATTTTCCGCGAAATCTATATGAACTACCGCATCGACGGTATGCTCTTTGACGACTACTTCTATCCCAATAACATCCCCTGCAACTCAAGCGCTGATGACTATGGTTTGTTCGTTGAACAAAACCCCAACTACAGCGGCAGTTTATCCAGCGCTATGGGTGATTGGCGTCGTGCTAACGTAAACTTGCTCATCAAGCAACTTTACAACCAAATCCAAGCCGACCGTCCCGACCTCCGCTTCGGCATCTCGCCTGCCGGCGTTGCTTTCAAAGGCGCCGACAAATATCGTAGCGAATATGGTCTACCTTCTGCCATTTCAGGCACTTATGACTGGCAATATGACGAAATCTTCTCCGACCCCATCGCTTGGCTTGCTGAAGGTTCTGTCGATTTCATTTCTCCGCAGATTTACTGGTTCTATTACAGCACCTCTAACTCTTATACCTCTGCTGCTCCTTTTGACAAGCTCACAAATTGGTACAGCACCGTTGCAAACATCTTCGACCGCCATTTCTATGCGTCTCTAGCTCCGTACCGTCTTATCGATAACAACAACACCGCACACTGGAAAGACCTCTCTAAGCAAGTAGAATTCACCCGTAGCTACAACCAGCAAAACGCGCCCGGTGCTATCTACTACAGCGCTAAATATATGGATGGTCCGCAACTCAGCGGTTGGGGTGCTTACTTGGAGAAAAATACTTACCAAAGTAAATCTCTCATGCCTCTTATCACATGGAAAGACCATGCCGAGCTTACTGCACCGTCGGTAACCCATAACGGCAACAACCTCACCTGGAATGTCACAACACTTACTGCCGACGACCCCATCATGCGTTATACCATCTATGCCGTGCCCGCATCTGTGAGCCAAGCTAAAGCTGCTGCCGCTGACGGTGACGGAATCAACAACAAATACCTCCTCGATGTAAGCTATTCAGGCTCTTTCGAAATTCCTTCAGCTTACCGCTCCGGTTATTGGTATGCCGTATGTGCATATGACGGCTATGGTTACGAATCCGAACCTACATATGTTGACTATGTAGAACCCGATCCCGATGCCCCCGACACCCCTGACACCCCTGACACTCCTGACACTCCTGACACTCCCGAAAATCCTTACTGCGAACGAGACGAAACCGTTTATCCCGCTGTTGACAAAATCAACATCAGCAACCTCTGGTATCGCTCGTCAACTTCCGATTTCGATAACATCACCTTCCTTGGTGACAATGGCGCAAACAACCGCTCTATCGCTATCGCAGGAGACTATGTTTACCTCTCCGGACGTGATGGTAATACATCTTCAAGCAACACTATCATTTCGCAATACGATCTCAATACCGGCGAATTTTTGCGCTCGTTTACATACTCCGGCTTAGGTGCTTATCCTTGCAACGACATCTGCTCGGATGCTAACGGTAACATTTACTTCTCTAACCTCGCCGTTAGCGCTGGTAGCGATTTCAATGTTTACAAATTCTATCCGGAATTGGATATCTGCGAAACCGTAATGTCAGTATCGGCACCCAACCGTATCGACCACGCTACCGTATATGCCGACCCCGACAATGCCAATCGCCTTTACATCTACGCTGCTTCATCTAAAGAAGCTACCGTATGGCGCTGGACTGTTGAAAACAACAGCGTATCCGACCCCGAGACAATGACACCGCAAGCATTCTATCCTGCGTCGGCATCAGCTTTCGGTATTGCTCCTCGAGTGGCGGTAATTTCTAAAAATCGAATCGTCATTAACGGTGGCAACATCCATCCTACCGAATACGACTTCACCACCGGCAAAATAACATCTTCTCTCGCCGATACCGAAGGCTTAACCCCTGACGGCATGTACACAAACGGCTTTGCACACTTCGGCCCCGCTGAATGTTACATGGCATACCCCGTTGCCGACCACTTTGGTGATGAAGGCTACAAATTCGTAATTGCATCTAATAGCACTCACGGCTTCACTTCTACAGCCAAAGCAATGTGGACCCTACCTGCTATCGACATGGGTAGCACCAACTCTACAACTTACTCTACTCCCGTTGCAGCGAAGACTGTCGTTAACGGCAAAGATTGGAACGCTTATGTAGCCCTCTTTGCGTGCGGCAACACTTTGGCAGTGTACAAAATGAGCTACAAAGAAGAAACAAGCTCTATAAGCAATATCGGAGCTGCTAAAGAATGGCAAATCTTCAACCGCACATTCTATCTCGACAACGCAGTAAACAACATCAGCGTTTACCGTCTCGACGGCACTTTGGTAGCTTCACTCAACAACACCTCAGCCATCTCATTGCCTGATGCCCCCGGACTTTACATCGTTCGTTACGGTGCTAAAGCCGCGCGCATCGCTGTCAAATAAATCATTTCCAACCATTATGAAAGCACGCTTAACGGCGTGCTTTTTTATTTGCCTATTATGGAAAAATAATGTAATTTTGGAGCAAATTTAATCACTCATTAATATGGGTTCAAAACAGGAAACATCGTCTGCGCGTCAATATACTTTCGACCGAGTAGTGCGCGGTATTATATATATCGCTGCAATTGTCGGCATTTTTTGGCTTGTTACTATTCTAAAATCCGTCCTTCTTCCTTTTTTAGTAGCATGGCTGATTGCGTATCTCCTTGAACCATTTGTGCAACATAACAAACGCATACTTAAAGTAAAGAATCGTTTGCTACCAATTGCTATCACTCTCTTTGAATGCGTATTAATCCTCGCAGCAATAGGAGTTTTCGTTATTCCGTCAATAATCGACGAAATGCACCGCGTCGCGGAAATTATACGACATTACAGCCAAAGCGGTACGCAAATAGAATTTATACCGGCTTGGCTTCATGAGTGGATTAAAAACTCTATTGACTTCGACCTCATCTCTCGACGTCTTACTAGTCAAGATGTTAGGTCTATATTACAAGCTATTTCATCATTCGTTGCCGGAGGATACAATTTGGTGATGGGCATTTTTAATTGGTTTATCGTCGTGCTTTACGTTGTGTTCATAATGCTCGACTACGAACGTATCCTCGAAGGTTTCAAGCACATGGTACCGCCAAAATATCGGTCGGTTACGTTCGGTATTGCTAACGATGTCAAAAACTCGATGAACCATTACTTCCGCGGTCAAGCTTTAGTGGCATTCATCGTTGGTATTCTTTTCTGTATCGGATTCTTAATTATCGGTTTGCCTCTTGCTATTGTCATGGGGCTATTCATCGGCTTGCTCAACATGGTGCCTTACCTGCAACTGATTTCGTTCATCCCCACAACCTTGCTTTGCCTCGTTTGCACCGTTGACGGAACAACCGATTTCTGGAATATGTGGCTCTGCACAATGGCTGTATATATTGTCGTGCAATGCATCCAAGACCTATTTCTCGTGCCAAAAATAATGGGTAAAGCAATGGGATTGAACCCCGCTTTAATATTACTATCACTATCTGTTTGGGGCACGTTATTAGGATTTATCGGACTTATTATAGCACTACCGTTAACAACCCTTTTGCTCGCTTATTACGACCACTACATCTTGTCACGAAACAACGATTTAACTCCTGATGACAAAGATGAAACTCGTAAAGTTATCAAAGAAATTATCGAACACGATTCTGAATAATCTTTTATCAAATAATCATTACGCTAAATTGGTTAAATGTGCTTAAATACTTTGTAATCTATCGATATTTAAGTATTTTTGTGACTTATGGAATTACGCATTACACAACTCAAAACATATCTAGCCGCCGGAGGAATATTTCTGGCACTTACAGCATGTAGCGACGATCCCGAAGCACCTATCGAGAAGCCCGTCCCTGAAAATGTAACTCGCACTGTTCTTGTTTATCAAGCAGCAAATAACAACCTCGGCACCCCCTCGGCTGCATACGACGTTGCCGATGTTAAAGAAATGATTAAAGCCGCCAAAGCCGGAGATATCGGCGATGGCAGACTTTTGGTTTATCGTGGCGCTTACAGATCTAAGCCGTTGTTACTTGAAATAACAAAAGAAAAGCTCGATACTATTAAATATTACAGTTCCGACACCCTCAGCGTCGACAGCCGTCGCTTGTCTCAAGTTCTCAAAGACATGACCACCATAGCGCCCGCTAACGAATACGGTCTCGTTCTATGGAGCCACGGTTCGGGGTGGTTGCAAGACGGAATGGAAGAAGATGCTGCCGTTAATAGATCTTTCGGCTCGGAAGGTGGCAAAACAATGAATATCACCACCCTCTCAAAAGTCCTTGAAGCCGGTCCGAAATTGCAATGGCTATATTTCGACTGTTGCTTTATGGCGTCAATAGAAACCGTATACGAATTACGCCACACCGCGCCCGTTATTGTTGCTAGCCCTACGGAACTTCCCGTTGACGGTATGCCCTACGACTTGAACATCAAAGAATTCTTCCGTGCAGGCTCTGCCAATATGGTACAAGCGGCAACAAATACTTTTAACAGCTACAACAACCTCGTCGGCGCTTACCGTACATGCACAATGTCGGTAATCAACACCGGCGCTCTCGATGCTCTCGCCGACGCTACCGCAGCTATTTACAAGCAAGCACAATCAGCTCTCCCTTACGGTTTTGTAGGCCAACGTTACGAAGAAGCATCGCAAGAAAAATGCCGTTATTTCGATTTCCGCCACTATGTCAACGCATTATGTTTCGATGACAACGGCACTCCGCGATTCGAAAACGCTAAAGAATTAATGACAAATTTCGACGCCGCGCTGAAAGATTGTATAGAATACGAAGACTCCACACCTATGCTTTGGGCTTCTTTTCCTCTCACATACCACAGCGGTTTGTCTACTTACATTCTTCGCTCTTCCGATAAAATTAATTATCGCAACTACAACACCCTCAGTTGGTACGACGATGTTGCATATAACTTAATAGTGAAATGACCCCACTTCAAATTCCAACACCCGAAGCTACCGACTCAATCCCCTCGGTACACGAAGAGTTGTCAATGCTAAAATCCATGCCCGTCGACGAACTTATCGACCGCATGATTAACAGCACTGTAACTTTAGCAATAAACATAGCTCTCGCCTTCGCCGTTTTCTATGTCGGTCGTTTCATTATCAACAAGCTATATCGCTTCGTATCAGGCATTTTCACACGACGTGACATCGATAAGTCTTTGACTTCTTTCGTACTCAGCATGGTGCGAATCGTACTTTACTTCATTTTGATAGTAACAGTAATCGGCATTCTCGGCATTGAAACATCCTCGTTCATCGCCATTTTCGCCTCTGCCGGTGTCGCTATCGGTATGGCATTAAGCGGCACTCTACAAAACTTTGCCGGAGGAGTGCTTATTCTCTTGCTAAAACCCTACAAAATAGGAGATTACATCGAAGCTCAAGGCTATTCAGGCACAGTGCGCGAAATTCAAATTTTCCACACCGTTATAGCTACGGCAGACAACAAAATTATAATCATCCCCAACGGCGGACTTTCTACAGGATCGGTAAACAATTGGTCTAAAGAAGATTACCGTCGTGTCGATTGGACTATCGGCATCAGCTATGGCGATAGTGTCGACGTTGCCCGCGCTACTATCCTCCGCCTCCTTGCCGAAGATAGCCGCATCGTTAGCACCACCATAGCAGACCATCGTCGCGCTATGCGCGAGGCAGGTAAGCCCGGTAATATCGACACCGAAAAAGCTTCTACCGTATCCGCCAATGCTACAAACGCTCCCGGCGTTATCGTTGCCGCTTTAGGTGCTAACTCTGTCGACCTTAAAGTAACAGCATGGGTACGCACTAGCGAATTCGCTGCTGTTTTCAGCTACTTCAACGAACGATTCTACAACGAGCTTCCAAAAGCCGGTATCAGCTTCCCATTCCCTCAACTCGATGTTCACATCCAAAACACTGCTAACTAAAATATGCGTACTCTTCCTATTATCATCATGGCAGTAAGTTCACTCATCGGTTGCGATAACAGCAACACAAAATTAAGCTATCCCGCCGCTCCTGCCGACAGCACTGTTTACACCGTAAACGGCGTCACTGTTATCGACACATATCGTCCTCTTGAAGACGACACCTGCGAAACAACAAAAGCATGGGTAGAAGCTGAAAACAAAGTAACCGCCGACTACCTTGCTCGTATTCCTTATCGCCAAGCCATCCACGACCGTCTCGACGCACTAAATCGCTACGAACGCCGTGGTATGCCGGCTAAAGAAAACGATGGTAAATATTACTTCTTTGCCAACGATGGCAGCAAGAATCAGTCAATTCTTTATCGAATGGACTCCCTCGATTCCGACCCCGTCGTTTTCCTTGATCCTAACACCCTCAGCGACGACGGTACGGTAGCTCTTACAGGCGTTTCGATGAGCAATGACGGTAAATATACCGCCTATACAATTTCACGCTCAGGTAGCGACTGGACTGAAATATATGTTCTCGACACCGAAAGCGGCAAGCTCCTCGACGACCATATCTTATGGGCTAAATTCACAGGTGCGGCTTGGAAAGATAACGGTTTCTATTATAGCGCCTACGACGCTCCCGTAGCAGGAAAAGAATTCTCTAACGCAAACACCGACCACAAAGTATATTATCACCACATCGGCACTCCACAAAGCGCCGACGAATTGATTTACAACGACCCGGCGAACCCGCTTCACTTCCACTATGCCGGAACGTCTAACGACGCCAATATGTTAGCGTTGTATATTGGCGGTGAAGGTTCGGGAGACGCGTTAATGGTTAAAGACTTGACCAATAAATCGAGCAAATGGACCACCATCGAAGCATCGCAAAACTTCACAAACCAAGTCATTGATATGTTCGATGGCACCATTTACCTCTTCACCTCCGTAGACGCACCGCGCAATCGTTTTGTTGCCGTTAACATAAACAAACCCAACAAAAAGAATTGGCGCGAAATTATCCCCGAAGACCCCAACGGCGGCGTTCTTACATCGGTGCAATTTGCCGGACCTAATCATTTGATTGCCGTATTCGACCGCGATGCTTCTAATCACGCTTACGTTTACGACCTTAACGGCAAACTTATTAACGAAATTAAATTCCCCACCTACGGCACTGCCGGATTTAGCTCGTCGCGAGACCACGAAGAAATTTTCTACTCTTTCTCTTCTTTCGTATACCCCTCGGCAATATACCGCTACGACCTCAGCAGCGGTAACAGCGAGTTATATTACCAAACCAAACTCGACGGTTTTAATCCCGACGACTATATCACCGAACAGGTATTCTACCCCTCTGCCGACGGCACTAAGATTCCCATGTTCACCGTTCGACACAAAGACGTTAAGTCTGATGGAACAAACCCCGTTTACCTCTATGGTTACGGCGGTTTCAATGTCACCCTCAATCCTACATTCAGCACAAACCGTCTTCTCTGGCTTGAAAATGGCGGCATCTACGCTCAGGCAAATCTCCGTGGCGGTGCAGAATACGGTGATGAATGGCACAAAGCTGGTACTAAATTGCAAAAACTCAACGTTTTCAACGATTTCATCGCTGCCGGTGAATACATGATAGCTCAAGGTTGGACCACACCCGACCTCCTCACCATCGAGGGCGGTAGCAATGGCGGCTTGCTCGTTGGCGCGGTAACAAATATGCGCCCGGACCTTTTCAAGGTTGCTATCCCTCGAGTTGGCGTTATGGACATGATGCGCTACCACCTATTCACTATCGGTTGGAATTGGGCTGCCGACTATGGCACTGCCGACGATAACGCCGAAATGGCTGAATATCTACACGCTTACTCTCCTATTCACAACATCAGCAACGACGGCACTCCTTACCCTGCTATCATGGTAACTACCGCCGACCACGACGACCGTGTTGTGCCTGCTCACAGCTTCAAATATGCTGCTACATTGCAAGCGGCAAACACCGGTGATGCTCCTAAGCTTATTCGAATCGACAGCAAAGCAGGTCACGGCGCCGGTAAACCTATTTCTAAGGTCGTTGACGAATATACCGACATTTATTCGTTTATATTCTACAACCTCGACATCGAGCCTAAGACTACAATCGCTAAATGAAAATACGCACGTCGTTAATACTTATATCAGCAGCTTTCGGCATCCTCGCCGGAGGCTGCTTTACCGGTATTGAAAGCACTCCGCGTATCACTGCTGACAACATAAAATCTTCAGACAAAAAACTAAGTGCCGAAGATTTATTGATGCAAAGCATAAAAATCGAGCCGCCACGTTCGTGGCAACAAGGTAAACGCTTTTATGTTGCCGACGGCAGAATCGGCCGTATCTTCACCCCCGCGGAAAACGAAGACAAAGACCGTTGCGGCTCAATAATGCAATTCGTACGCACCGACAGTAGCGCCTCGCTAACAGGCGAAAAAGCGCTTACTATAGTTCTTTCCGACACGCACGGCGAACACCGCTACAAACTCCCGGCAACAGAAAGTCAACGCTTTGACACACTTTCTGCGCTCGATATTCCTTTTGCCATAGACTTGGACGCTATCGCTACAGTAGACAGCCTTCTTCGCGGCAAACACCTATTCGTCCGCACGCCGCAATGGTATTCACCCTCCGGCAATCGCGAAGCCACACACGGGCTTAGACACGTTGAAGTCTGCATCGACAGCGTATGCCCCGGCACGGCACAATTTCCTGCGGCTGTGTGCTTCTCTACTGTAAACGACAATCGCCCCGGAATGATGCTGATGAGCATCCGAAACGGCAAAGGCGACAGCAGACCGTTTGCTAATCTTTTCTCCTTCGACAATCCCCGAAAGAAATATCCTGAAATTAAAGACAACGTTTGGGCGCTTATAATAGCATCTCGCGTGCAAGAAGGAATGAGCAGAGACGAATGTCGACTTGCATTAGGACAGCCCGATCAAATAACACGCACACCTTCTTATAGCGGCATGCGTGAACATTGGAGATATAGCGATGGTATGTATCTTGTTTTCGACGACGGGTATTTATCTGTTTTCAGACTTTAAACACCAATCGTTACGCTTTTGAGGCCCCGAAGAGGGGCTTTATTTGTGCCGGTAAATCAAGAACACGGCTACCCGGCAACGACAAATAAATAATAGTATTGGCAATATCGTCAGGTGTGGATTCCGACGCATCTATAGTAAATACACGTCCAAAAATTTCTGCCGTTATATAGTCGGAATGGCGAATGATAATATCCGGCTTCGGAAACGACTCCGGCAATTCTTTCGCCGGCACAAAAGTAAGGCTATTGCGCTGTGATAACGCGCGACCATAAGACATATCCGAACACAAAACCGCCACACGGCTACCCGTATTACGCAACATCACAGCAGCACATTCCAAAGGCTCGGACAATCTGTCGTTACCATAAATAGCGACAACACAAGGTTCGAACGGAAGTATCGCCGTTCCCGGAGCTTGACGCGACGGGCCCAACACTGGTGCATAGCGCACTGTGCCGCGGCGGTGCTCTTCCATTTTATTTTCAAGATAATTATCTGCCATGGCGATTAACGTTCCAAGATGCAATGCACCTTTCCTACCGGCAACTTTCCTTCAAGACGCAACGGTTCGCGCTTATCGAGTGAAATCCATGCCTCCATGTCATCAGATGTCTTCTTGCCGCCGCCGGAGGTAAATTGAAATGTAATATGATACGTCGGATATTGCACACCGTCAATTTCGAGGTTCTCTATGCCGGAATAGACTATTGACAGCAATTCTTTTCGCTTTCCCGAAAAAATATCCACCTTAGTAACATGGCCGCTCCGCCATGAATCAAAAGGTAGAGTTCGCATATAATAAAACGACGTTAGCATATCAACAGCGAGGCTGTCCGACTCTAATTGGCGCACTTCGTCGACATGCAATTCATCCTTTTTAAAAACTTTGCGAGTGCAATTTGCAACAACTTTATTAGGGTCGCTATAGTCATAACGAACTACATCGTGCTTGCATTCACCGCCTTCATGTGCAATTTTCTCATAAAAATACGGTGTAAAGTCAGCATAGGTCATTTTGCCGTTGAGGGTATCTCTAACCTTATAAAAACGGTCAGCCCAAGGCTCTGATTTTGCCGTAAGCTGAGCAACATACGACTCACGATCATGAGCAAGAGTCAAGGTTGCCGTACCGGCCTTCTTATTAATTAGTCCCCACTTAAACATTACACGATAGTGCAATGTTTCGGGCTCGAGATGTGTAGCGCAAAAACCGCGGCTACGCGCTCCCAAGGGTTGCGTAAAAAGAAGTATTACAAAAAGAACTATGATGTTTAGTAAACGTCGCATAAAAAATCGGCTTATTCGGTTATTAGACTGCCATCGCCGGCAAAAGTTTAACCGATAGGCACTTTGACGCAAAGTTTACGATGATTACCCAATCCGATATTCGGAGCATGAGCATCGTCGGTGAACAACACCACCGCCTGACCGCGCTTAACATGAAGCAAGCTATGCGCTGAATCTCCATAAAACGCTATATCATTAGCCTCGTCATAAGCCTGCTGCTCGTATTGCAACGATTCCACCGGAGCCCATCCGATAATTTCAGTGCCCTTCAACGGCACATGAATATCAATAAAACGGCGATGCACCTCAAGACGCACCTTTTCGCGCGGCATAAGTGCTGGCTCTTCGCATTTTACGATTATTTCCTTGCCGTCTTTGCTTGCAAAGCTTATTACGCCTTTTTCAAATTCATCATCGGCATGAGCTATGAGCCACTCGATAGCTGAATCAAGGGCTACACTCAAGCCTCGATAACGAGTTAAGTCTGTGATGGTTGATAGTATCATTCCTAAGATTCTATTTCTTCATCGAACTCCAAAGGCAAAGCAGCACGTTTGGATTGTTCGATACGTTTATTACGCCAACAACGACGGCACACGGCAACGTATCTATCGTCACCGCCGATTTCTACCTGGGCGCCTTCTTCTACAAAGTTGCCATTGGTGTCGATGCGGGCGTTTACTATTGTTTTATTTCCGCAATTACAAGTCGATTTTATTTCATCTATAGTATCCGCAATTTCGAAAAGACGACGCGACCCTTCAAACAAATGTGTTTGGAAATCGGTACGCAAGCCATAGCATATGACATTCGAACCGAAATCGTCAACAACTCTCGACAACTGATCTACCTGAGCCGCAGTAAGGAACTGCGCTTCATCAATAAGAAACCAATCGACCAATCTGCCGTCTTTATGATATAAATCACGCACGAATTCATACAAATTCGTATTCTGATATATCCAATGACATTCGCGTTCAATACCTATTCGCGAGCGAATAACATTCGTTGCTTCGCGAGTGTCGATAACAGGCTTCAAACACATATAATCCATGTGTCGCTCCTCGAAATTATATGCAGTAGTGAGCAATAACGCTGTCTTGGCAGACCCCATTGTTCCGTAACGGAAGTATAATTTTCCCTTTCTGTACATAATTAACGAGTGAGAGCGTCAAAAATTAAACGTGCTTGTAATTGATAACCGGGGCGTACTAGGTGAATACGGTCGCGGTTCATCAACTTGGCATCAAGCCAATGATTCGATGCACCATAGCCGCCGGCGATAGGATAAAAGTCCCAAATAGGCAAGCCCAATTCGCGTGCTTCAGCAACTATTAAATCATGAGCTTCGGCAACACGAGTGTTAATATCGAAATAAGGAGACAAGGGCTTTTGTCCATGACGACGATTGCGTTGACATTCCATAGGTGCAAGAATCAACATCTCGGCATCGGGAACAAATGCTCGCAACGAATTTACCAAATTTGATACCGAACGACGAATTTCTTCATCTGTCATTACTGAAAAACCCTCGTTAGTTCCCATCGAGATAATAATAAGGTCCGGATTAAGTGCTGCTACACTTTGCGGAAAACCTTTTATCAAGCTATAATCGTTATAGCAAGCGCCATTATTACCTATTGCAGAGTAAATAATACCCGGCTTGCCATTAGACACACGAGTAGCATATAACGACTCTCCTTTTGCCAATTCAAAAGCAACCGAGTCGGTAGGTGTTTCGAAAGTTGTAGTGCGAGTACCGGCAGAAGTATACACCGTTAAACTATCGAAAGGCTGTCCCGGCACCGTCAAAGTCACGGTAGCATCATTCTGAGGCTGCACTGCGATGCCGCTAAACCCGGGGGCTACGGGCCATGGGAACTTTAGCAAACGGGTCTGCTTAGCTGTGCTGTCGCTTATTGTATATCGATACTGAGCTGTTTGATTTGTTCCGGCAAGACGCAATGGTGGCATCAAACCTCGTCCGGCATTGCCATACTTCTCCTGCAACAAGCGACGCAATTCGTCGGTAACGAATTCGGCTTGAATATGCGAGTCTCCGATATGAACAATGTGCAAAACAGTGTCGGCGCCTTGTTCCAGTCGGTGCAATCCGGATGTAAAATTTGGCAAGGTGCCTTCTATGATATTTGCTTGAGCATTGACAAATTCCGGATACGAATCCGTTGCGGCATGAATAATGCCGGTTGTCGCAAGCATAGTAAGGGCAGCTAAGATATGTTTCATTGGTACAAATTTGGAAAACTTCTGCAAAAGTAATAAAAAAAAGTTTGCCTACCTACCCCTCGCTGTTAAAAAAACACCCATAAAACCGATTGTATTAATAATCAATACTTTAAGTAATTTTCATAAAATTATCAATAATTACCGGCACCTAATGTTCACATTCTCAGCATATAAATTTTGTATCTCAGCAATATTTAGCTACCTAAGCATATCATATACAATAGTCGGGCAATTTTTTCGTTAATAACTCAATGGCAGAAAACTATATTTGTTCAAGCGAAAGTTTGTTGCTAAATTTGCACAAGAATTGCCACGGCTAAATAATGAATAAGTATCTCAAATATATATTAAGCGTCATTGCATTACTGAGCGTCATAATAAATATGACCGCCCAAAACGGCACGACAGCATATAATTTTCTAAACATAACAACCTCGGCACGCATTTACGGTCTTGGCGGCGTTAATGTCAGCCTTGTCGACGACGACATCAGCGTCATCGACCAAAACCCGGCGCTTCTCGGTGCCGAAATGAGCGGTATGTTTGGAATGAATTACATGAGCTATGTTGGCGGTTCGAGTTTCGCAGGTGCCCGTTATGCTCATAGCGCCGGTGAACGTGCCGCTTGGAGCTTGGGGCTACAATATTTCGGATACGGATCTATGACAGAAGCTACAGAAGAAGGTTTTATCATAGGCTCGTTCTCGCCAAAAGACATAACTTTCGGCGGCGCTTACTCGCATGATTTCACAGACCGTATTCGTGGCGGTATTTCGTTACGCGGTGTTTATAGTAGCTATGCCGAATTCTCGGCTTTCGCTATAACAACAGATGTCGGAATCAACTATTACAACCCCGACAACGATATGTCACTATCTCTTGTCCTTGCAAATATGGGCGGGCAGGTTAAACGTTTCAACGAACAATACGATCGTTTGCCTTTCGACATTCGCATCGGTTGGTCTAAAGCACTAGGAACTCTTCCGCTACGCTTTTCTATCACCGCTTGGAACCTCACTAAATGGCATCTACCTTTTGTTGACAACGGCGATGGCAGTGGCATTTCAGAACCAACAATTAAAGACTCGTTCTCAAGCAACCTCTTCCGTCACCTCGTTTTTGGCGTCGACCTTATATCAAGCCCCAACTATTACCTATCTCTGGGCTACAACTATAAATCTCGCACCGATATGGCTACATATAACCGAAATTTCGTTTCCGGTTTCTCTCTCGGCGGCGGTATTAAGGTTAATAGTTTCGGTGTCGGCATTGCTTTAGCTCAACCTCACACCGGAGCTACTACATTCATGTTAAATCTTTCATATAATTTCAGCGACTTAGTAAACTGACATTATGACAACAGATAAAAAAATTGTAGTCGCCATCGACGGCTACTCCTCATCAGGCAAAAGCACCATGGCTCGCCGATTGGCCGCCGCTATAGGCTATCGTTACATCGACAGCGGTGCTATGTATCGCGCTGTAACACTCTTTGCCCTCGACGCCGGATATATCAACGCTGAAGGCACTCCCGATACCGAAGCTATCGTAGCGGCGCTGCCGAACATCCACATCGACTTCGCCCCTCAAGCCGACGGCACTCAGCACACAACTCTTAACGGTGTTGACGTTGAGGACGAAATACGCCGTCTTCGCGTTTCTAACGCCGTTTCTCCCGTCGCTGCCATTCCTTCGGTGCGTCATGAGTTAGTGCGAATGCAACAAGACCTTGGCAAAGACAAAGGCATCGTTATGGACGGCAGAGACATTGGCACTACAGTATTCCCCGATGCAGAACTCAAAATTTACGTTGACGCCTCTGCCGAAACACGCGCGCAACGTCGTTTTAAAGAAATGGTAGCCGCCGGCAGCAATGTCAACTTCGAAGACGTCCTTGCCAACGTCCTTCACCGCGACCACATCGACACCACTCGTGCCGAAAGTCCGTTACGCCGCGCCGACGACGCCATTAGCCTCGACAACTCGCAAATGACCCTCGAAGAACAAGATGCGTGGTTGCTCGACCAATTTAATCGCGCTCTTAACGCTAACAAATAAAATCGTGGCGAGCATAGAAATCGATAGCGAATCCGGATTCTGCTTCGGCGTTGTAACAGCAATACGCAAAGCCGAAGAAGAGCTCACATGCTGCGACGAATTATATTGCCTCGGAGATATTGTTCACAACAGCGCCGAGGTAGAACGTTTGCGCGCCAAAGGATTACGCACCATCACACACTCCGACATCCCCAACTTGCCGCGAGGAGCCAAAATGCTCCTTCGCGCCCACGGAGAGCCGCCTTCTACATACGAAGCCGCCAAAAAGGGTGGAATACACATCGTCGATGCTACTTGTCCTGTCGTTCTTAAACTGCAACAACGTATCAAAGCACGTTACAGCCCCGACGGGCCACAAATTGTTATTTACGGCAAGCTCGGACATGCTGAAGTTAACGGACTCGTAGGGCAAACTGAAGGCAGAGCTATTGTTGTTGAAGACATTGCCGGGCTCGACAAAGTTGACTTTTACAAAGACATCGCTCTATACTCGCAAACCACCAAAAGCCTTGAAGGCTTCCGCGAAATTATAGCCGAAATCGAACGTCGCATAAAACCCGGTGTCAACTTCGAATCTTACGACACCATCTGCCGCCAAGTAGCAAACCGTGTTGAGCATCTTGCCGGTTTTGCCGGTAGCAAAGACATCGTTCTATTCGTTGCCGGAGCAAAAAGCAGCAACGGCAAAGTGTTATATAAACACTGCCTCGACATCAACCCTCGCACATACCTCATCGGCGACCCAAACGACCTTAAAAAGGAAATGCTCGTCAACGCACAAAACATAGGCATCTGCGGCGCCACGTCCACACCGCGATGGCTTATGGAGGACGTTGCAAAACGTGCTACCGACCTTATTGAAAATGAATGATTTCGTAGCCATTGACGTTGAAACGGCAAACCCGGAACGTTCAAGCATATGCTCCATCGCCGCCGTAAAAGTGCGCGACGGCTTAGTTGTTGACAAACGTTACTCTCTTATCTGCCCCGAACCCAATTACTACCATTGGGCGTGCGTACGCGTCCACGGCATCACTGACGCCGACACCAACAATGCTCCCACATTCGACAAAATATGGCGCGAGTGGCTTCCGTGGTTCGAAGAATTACCCTTAGTGGCACACAACGCACAATTCGACTCCGGTTGCATTGCCGCCGCGTGTCGTATTTACCAACTTGACACGCCGCCACAATTTTTATGCACCTGCAAAGCCGCACGAAAAGCAATACGCCGCGAAGTATTGCCCTCAAAAAGCCTCGACAGCCTATGCCACTATTTCGGCATTCCGCTCAAACAGCACCATAATGCCCTTGCAGACGCTGAAGCATGCGCTGCGCTCGCTATTATTCTACTATAACATTGTCGTAACATAATAAACATCAGAGGTGTAATTTGAGGTCGATTTGGAATTGCTATTTTTTTTTAGTAACTTTGCGACCTTAAAAGGTAATACATAATCCAATATGGACAATTGCACCCAAGAGATTGATTTGCTATTTGAGGTCAGTTGGGAGGTTTGTAATAAAGTTGGCGGTATTTACACAGTACTTTCCACCAAAGCAAAGACCCTTCATGACCAATACGACGACAAACTGGTATTCATCGGGCCCGACGTATGGTCGGAAGAAAACCCGTCTCCATACTTTGTTGAATCGCGCTCTCTTCTAAGCAAAATCCTCAAAAAGACTATGCTCCCGGAGGGAGTAAACGTACGCGCAGGCCGTTGGGACATTCCCGGCAAGCCTATCGCATTGTTAGTATCGTTCAACGGCATGTATGCTTCTAAAGATGAAGCATATGGCAAAATGTGGAATCTTTACGGCGTTGACTCACTGCACTCTTACGGCGACTACGACGAAGGTTGCGCCTTTGGTCGTGCCGCAGCCGAGCTTATCAAAGCTTTCGTTACTGCTGCCGGTGTTGACGCGCGAAAAGTTATAGCCCACTTCGACGAATGGACCACCGCTATGGGGCTCCTTACCGTTAAAGCCGACATGCCCGAAATTGCCACTGTATTCACTACTCATGCTACTAGCATCGGTCGTAGCATCTGTGGCAACGGAAAACCTCTTTACGACTATCTTGAAGCATATAACGGCGACCAAATGGCTGCCGAATTGAATATGCAAAGCAAGCACTCGCTCGAAAAAGCTGCGGCCTGGAATGCAGACTGCTTCACTACCGTGAGCGATGTTACCGCTCGCGAAGCTGAAGTGCTTTTGGAACGTCGTCCTATAGTTACCCCTAACGGTTTCGAAGCCGGTTTCGTGCCTACTGCTCATAAATTTGCAGCAGCTCGTCGTAAAGCACGTAAAACATTACTTAATGTTGCTTCGGCATTGACAGGGCGTGAATTCGATAACGACACCTTCATCCTTGCAACATCAGGACGTTGCGAATATCGCAACAAAGGCCTTGACGTTTTCCTCGATGCAATCAACAAAGTATCAAGCGCCGAGCTAAACCGTCCCATCCTTGCCTACGTCCTCGTTCCGGCATGGAGCGCAGGGCCGCGTCCCGACTTACAACATAACGTTGACACAAACACACACTCACGCTTAGGCGACCCCGTGTTGACTCACCGTCTGAACAACTATAACGAAGACCCCATAAACTGCCGTATTCACCAACTCGGCATCACTAACGACGCCAACGCTAAGGTTACTGTAATATATGTACCCTGTTACCTCGACGGCTTCGACGGCATCTTCAATCAGACTTATTACGACCTTCTTCCCGGTCTTGATGCAACCGTATTCGCTTCATACTACGAGCCCTGGGGTTACACCCCCCTCGAAAGCGTAGCTTTCAGCGTGCCCACAACGACAACAACCCTTGCCGGATTCGGTCTTTGGGTGCTTTCGTTAGAAAACAACGATATGGCATCGACAGGTGTTAGAGTAATTAATCGAACCGACTCAAACTACAACGAAACAGTCAACGAAATCGCTGATGCAATCGTTGCAGACACCAACACAGCCAACAACGTCACCCAAAAACTGCGCACCGCAGCAAAAAACACTGCCGCAAAAGCACAATGGGCTGACTTTATCAACTATTACTACCATTCATATTGCGAAGCCCTAAAAGCCCGCAATGCACGAATTTGTAAATAAACAAAAAACATAAAACTTCATGAAACTTTCTGTAAGCAACGCCAACAGCCCCGTTTGGCGTGACATTACCGTAAAAGCTGAGCTACCCCATCAGCTCAAGCCCCTCGACGAGCTTGCAAAAAACTTGTGGTGGGTATGGAATAGCGAAGCTAAAACCCTCTTCCGTAGCCTCGACCCCGATTTGTGGCGCAAAACAGGCGAAAACCCTGTTATGGTGCTTCAGCAGCTTTCTTCTGAACGCATCACTGAAATCCTCGCCGACGAAATGCTCATGGCTCAAATCAACCATGTTCACGCTGACTTCCGTCAGTACATGGCTAAACCCATGCGTAAAGACGTGCCCTCTATTTCATACTTCTCTATGGAATACGGCCTCTGCAACTGCTTGAAGATTTACTCAGGCGGTCTTGGCGTCCTCGCTGGTGACTACATCAAAGAAGCTTCTGACAGCTGCATCGACATGACTGCTGTTGGTTTCCTATATCGCCACGGCTACTTCACTCAGACCCTCAGTGTTGACGGTCAGCAGATTGCAAACTACGAGCCTCAAAACTTCAACCAGCTTCCCATCGAGCAAGTTCTCGAAGAAGATGGTCGTCCCATGATCCTCGAAGTACCCTACCCCGGTCGTGTTATCTACAGCTACATCTGGCGCGTTAACGTGGGCCGCATGAAGCTTTACCTCCTCGACACCGACTTCGACATGAACTCTGAATACGATCGCCCCATCACTCACCAACTCTATGGTGGCGACTGGGAAAATCGTATCAAACAAGAATACCTCCTCGGTATCGGTGGTGTGCTCATGCTCCGTAAACTCGGCATCAACACCACTCTCTACCACTGCAACGAAGGTCACGCTGCCCTCCTCAACCTCCAGCGCCTTGTTGAATATGTACAGTCAGGCCTATCTTTCAATGTTGCTCTCGAACTCGTTCGTGCATCAAGCCTTTACACCGTACACACCCCTGTTCCCGCCGGTCACGACTACTTCGACGAAGGTCTATTCGGCAAATACATGGGCGAATTCCCCGCTAAGCTCGGCATCGAATGGCGCGACCTTATGAACATGGGCCGCGAAAACCCCGACACTAACGAACGCTTCTCTATGAGCGTATTCGCTCTCAACACTTGCCAAGAAGCTAACGGCGTAAGCTGGCTCCACGGTGAAGTTTCTAAGCAAATGTTCGCAGGTATCTGGAAAGGTTACTCTTGGGAAGAAAGCCACGTTGGCTACGTTACCAACGGCGTTCATATGCCTACTTGGGCCGCTTCTGAATGGAAAGAATTCTACACTAAAGTTCTCGGCAACCAAGTATTCGAAAACCAGTCTGATCCCCAAGCTTGGAAGGGCATCTTCGAAGTTCCCGATCAGGAAATCTGGAACATGCGCGTTACTCTCAAGAACAAGTTCATCAACTTCGTACGCCGCGATTTCAAAGAAAAGTGGCTTGCTAACCAGGGCGATCCCTCGGCAGTGATGAACATCGTTGACCGCATCAACCCCAACGCTCTTATCATCGGCTTCGCTCGCCGTTTCGCTACATACAAACGCGCTCACTTGCTCTTCTCAGACCTCGACCGTCTTGCAAAGATTGTCAACAACGAGCAATTCCCCGTGCAGTTCGTATTCGCAGGCAAGGCTCACCCCGCCGATGGTGCAGGTCAAGGCCTCATCAAGCGCATCGTTGAAATCAGCCGCATGCCTCAGTTCCTTGGCAAGATCATCTTCCTCGAAGACTACAACATGATCGTTGCTAAACGTCTTGTTACCGGTGTTGACATCTGGTTGAACACCCCCACTCGTCCTCTCGAAGCTTCCGGCACATCAGGCGAAAAGGCTGAAATGAACGGCGTACTCAACTTCTCTGTCCTCGACGGTTGGTGGTACGAAGGTTATCGTTTCAACGAGCACGCCGGTTGGGCTCTTACTGACAAGCGCACTTACACTGACCAAGCTCAGCAAGACAAACTCGACGCTGCGACTATCTACTCAATGCTCGAAAACGAAATCATTCCTCTTTATTTCGAAAAGAACTCTGCCGGCTATTCTCCCCGTTGGATTCAGTACATCAAGGGCTCTATCGGCGACATCGCTCCCCACTTCACAATGAAGCGTATGATCGACGACTACATCGATCGCTTCTACAACAAAGAAGGCGAACGCACAAAGCACCTCAAGGCTAACGACTGCGCTATCGCTAAGAACATTGTTGCTTGGAAAGAAGCTATCGCTCAAGCTTGGGATGGTATCAAAGTTATTGAAATCCGTCACAGCGGTGAATACAACTGCTCTCTCGCTGGTGATCCTTTCCACGTTGAAGTTGTTGTTGACACTAACGGCATCGGTCGTGACCTCGGTCTCGAACTCGTTGTGTTCAAGCAAATCGACGGCAAAGAAAAGCTCGGCCGTGTTGAAGAATTCAAAGTTGTTAAAGAAGAAGGTAACGTTCTTACCTACGAACTCACAACCAAGGTTCTCGACGCCGGTGTATTCCGTTACGGATACCGTCTCTTCCCCAAGAACGCCGAACTCCCCCACCGTCAGGACTTCGCTTTCGTTCGTTGGATCTAATTTCATCAACACTCCATATCAAACGCGCTCTCATTTCGAGGGCGCGTTTTTTTATTAGCACAGCTCTTCATATCACACCATTTATGACCGACAGACTCCAAAAAATCAATAGCTATACCCAATAATCCGCATATTTTGAGTAAATTTGCAAAGTTATGAAACACGAAACATACAACACCCACGATTGCGACTTTACAATCCCCCTCCCTGAAAGTTATTCCGACTGCATCGAATTAATCAAAAGCGACCACTACCGTCACAACGGCAGACGCGATTCAATATTTCGCATATGGCTCGGAAGCCTTTCGCGCACAAGCATGGGCTTCTCGTTTTGGTTCAGACTTTCTCAACACAAAGGCTGGCTATATCCTTTCACCAAAATGATGCTACACCGCTACAAACGATATGGCTTGCTCATTCCACCTCGCACAAAAATAGGCTACGGCTTCTACATCCAACACTGCTGCGGAACAATTATCAACCCCAATGCCGTTATCGGCAACAACGTCAACATCGGCCAATTTACCACCATCGGCTCGAATGTTGATGGAAA
Organism: uncultured Bacteroides sp.; assembly: GCA_964518705.1. Lineage (GTDB taxonomy): Bacteria > Bacteroidota > Bacteroidia > Bacteroidales > Muribaculaceae > CAG-873. Next base: position 15,164 of record CAZFGV010000006.1, on the reverse strand, counting down.
AGCAGCAATTATAGGCAACAATGTTTACATCGGACCCGGAACATCTATTGTTGATGACATCAAAATCGGCAACGGGGCCTGCATAGGTGCAGGAGCTGTAGTTACTAAAAACATAGCCGGCAACACTACTGTCGGCGGTGTTCCTGCAAAACAATTATCAGCTTCAAGCCATCCGGAATACATTCGCCACCCGTGGCCTTTGCAATAATTACTCCGACTGACAGTTATAGCTCCTTAAAATTGATAGCGATAAGTGTCAAGTATGGCGAAAAATAGCTAAATTTGCATTACTTTCATATCTCCTCTAAATTATTGTCACAAAAACACTCTATAAATGACAAACGTTCCACCGGAATTCAATAATTCAATAGTCCGCCGCGCCGCAGAAAATGGTGTTTACATTTCCGGCGGCATCCTTTTGTTGACGCTCCTCTCTGCGCTAACAATATGGACGCCTATTGCTTCTATTTTTGTTTGGCTCGGAAGTTTAGCGATGCCGATACTCATATACCGGTTGCTGCGCCTAAACTTTCGAAAATCAAACTACACCATCGGCTTTGCCGAAATGTGGGCTGAAGGTATTGCTTCGTTTTTCTTTGGCAGCTTGCTACCAGCTTTAGTTACATATCTTCTCTTGAAATTTGCATTCCCCACTTTCATTATTGACCAAATCACTTTCACCATAGAGCAACTACGACAGCTCAACACCGCCGATAGTGAAATATGGCTAAACACAATGGAGGAAATCTGCAAACAAGGCAACCTTCCCGGTCCGGCGGACGTCGCTGCCAATATAATTTCTTTTAACATCATCGTCGGCACTGTGCTGTCGCTATTCGTGACACCGTTTGCACGCATGCGCCGCTAATATAAACAACAAAGAATCATGGACTTATCTATAGTCATTCCATTATACAACGAAGAAGAGTCACTACCCGAACTTTACCAATGGATCGAGCGGGTGGTTACATCAGTAGGACTAAGCTACGAAGTGATTTTTGTTGACGATGGCAGCACCGACAAATCGTGGCAAGTAATCACACAACTATCAACCAAGCATCCCGGCCATGTTCGCGGCGCTTCGTTCCGTCGCAACTATGGCAAATCTCCTGCGCTGAACACAGGATTCGGCATGGCCAACGGCAACGTCGTTATAACCATGGATGCCGACCTACAAGACAGTCCCGACGAAATTCCGGAACTTTACCGTATGATTACCGAAGAGGGTTACGACTTGGTATCGGGCTACAAGAAAAAACGCTACGACCCCCTATCGAAAACAATCCCCACAAAGCTTTTCAACGCCACCGCCCGTCGTGTAAGCGGAATCCACAACCTTCACGACTTTAACTGCGGCCTAAAAGCTTACCGTCGAGACGTTATTAAGCATATCGAAGTATACGGAGATATGCACCGATACATACCATACCTCGCAAAACTTGCCGGCTTTGACAAAATCGGCGAAAAAGTGGTGCAGCACCAAGCTCGAAAATACGGCAAAACAAAATTCGGCCTCGACCGTTTCGTTAACGGATACCTTGACCTCCTTACTCTTTGGTTTACAGGACGTTTCGGCAAAAAGCCTATGCACTTCTTCGGCTTACTCGGCAGCTTGATGTTCTTCCTCGGATTTATTGCAGTCGTTATTGTCGGAGGTTTGAAATTATACCACATGTATAGCGGACAACCTTACATCCTCGTTACCGACTCGCCTTATTTCTTCCTCGCCTTGGTAATGATGATTCTCGGTTGCCAGCTTTTCCTTGCCGGATTCATCGGAGAATTGGTAACACGCAACTCGGCAGGACGTAACGACTACGAAATTGAAGACAAAATAGAACTCAAATAACTACGGATATGGCGAACATTGATAGCGAAAAATTGCTAATCAGCGAACGATACTCTTGCCGCAAATATCAAGATACAGCACCCGACAAAGAGTTGATAATGAAAGTTATCAACACCGCGCACTATGCTCCGTCGGCTTGCAATCGTCAGCCGTGGCGCATCATGGTAATCGGCCCGGAAGCAAACACAGCACGCACCGCCGTAGAAAGCAGCTACGCTCGTCCTTGGTTGGCAAAAGCGCCTTATTTCTTAATCGTTTGTGCCAACGACACCGAAGCATGGGTGCGCCCTAGCGACAACAAAAACCACGCCGACATCGACGCTGCTATCTTTACCGAACACTTATGTTTGGCTGCGACTTTGCATGGCTTAGGTGCTTGCTGGGTGTGCAATTTCGACGAAGCAGAATTGCGCAAAGCAATAAACTTCCCCGAAGGCATTCGTCCCGTAGCAATTCTGCCTATCGGCATCCCTGCCGACGAACCCGCTAACAAAATTCGTAAATCTGTAGAAGACATTCTCTTGATTCCGTGAAGCTATCAAGTAAAATATTAACACTCGTACCCGCCGTTGCTCTATTATTAACAGTATTCGGCTGTAACACCACCGGCTGTTTGGACAATCAAAGTTCAATTCCACTCGCCGGATTATATAGTTCCGAAACGAACAAAACCATCACACTGAGCAACATACAAGTCTTCGGCATCGGAGCGCCAGGCGATTCTATTCTCGTCATGGCTGGCGAATCTGTGTCACAGATATACTTACCGATGCGCTCTACTGCAAACTCTGTGGCTTGGTGCTTCAGATATGCGCAAGAAGGCATAGACACAAATGAATTTAACGACACAATCGTTTTCAACTACTCCTCAGAACCATATTTCGCTTCTGAAGAATGTGGTGCTATGTATCGTTATACCATCGAGCACTTCGAAAACACAACGCATCTTATTGATTCTGTTGTCGTTGTTGATTCGTTAATAACCAACACCGACACCGAACGCATAAAAATATATTTCCGCACCCGTTCGGAACAGCCGGCGGATAACACTAACGACGTAACGCAATGAAGAGCCGCATAATAATATTAAGCCTCCTCGCGTTGCTCGTTCTCACCGCAGCAACGCCCAACAACCGCCGCCGCATGAGCCCCGTTGAAACTCAAGCAGCGCAAACTCAAGCTATTAACGAAACTCGCAACGACACCTCGCGAATAAATGCCAAACGTCGCGCAACCGCCGGAATGCACTATGTCAACAAAAATGGCTTTACAGTATATGTCGACACCGTTTCCGGCGACGAATGGATAGACTCTACCGCTCGTGCTATATTGCCCAAAATGGAATATCCCCTCCTCGACGCCGTGTCGGTAGGCATCAACATTTGGGACCCCTTAATGCGTGCTTTCGGGCAAAAATATGGCATCGCTGATGCTTGGGTCGAACTATCGCTACACAACCGCTACAAACCGATATTCGAACTCGGTCTCGGGTCGGCTAACAGTACCCCCTCGGGCATGAACTTTACATACCGCTCTCCGCTGTCGGTATATTTCCGCCTTGGCGCTAACTACAACTTCCTATATAACAGCGACCCGGATTACTCTTTCTACGCCGGCGTAAGATACGGCTTCTCGCCCTTCAGCTACTCCATTGAAAACGTCAGCACAAACGACTCTTACTGGGGCGAAACAGGGCATTTTAACATTCCATCGCAAAACGCTACAGCAGGGTGGTTCGAATTCCAACTAGGCTTGCGAGTGAAACTTTACGGACCTATATCTGCCGGTTGGGCTTTCAACTTCAAAAGCATCATTCATGAAAGCAAAGCGCCCAATGGCAAGCCATGGTATATCCCCGGTTACGGCACAAGAGGTAATTCCGTAAGTGGCAGCTTCTCCGTGGTTTACACCTTACCTTTGCAACGCGCAAACAAAATCACTGCTGAAGATGTTCTTAATTCGTTAAATGAATCGGCAACACAGACTTCAACCAACACCGATTCTAACGCAAATTCTGACACCGAAACATCGAAAGAGCTATGAAAAAAATCGTAATTGTAGGAGCATCATCAGGCATTGGCAAACGCATTGCCATCGACTTTGCACGAATGGGATGGAGGGTCGGTATTGCTGCGAGACGTGAACAAGCTCTTCAAGAAATTAAAGACCTCTACCCCGATCGTATCGAATACATTGCTTTCGACGTCACCGCACCCGATGCCGTATCAAAATTCTACGACCTCATCGAACGCATCGACGGCATGGATTACCTCCTATACAGTGCCGGTTGCGGTTGGCTAAACCCGGAACTCGAAGAAAGCAAAGACGAACGAACAATCGCCGTTAATGTAACAGGGTTCACAAAAATCGTTAACGCCGCATACAAATACTTCCGCGACACTGCCAATGTTCGAAAAGGTCACATTTGCGCCATCACCTCTGTCGCAGGAACAAAAGGCATTGGGCTCTCTGCTACTTACAGCGCAACTAAACGCTATCAGTGGACATACCTTCAAGCTCTCGACCAACTAGCGCACGCTCAACACGTTAACGTTGCTTTCACAGATATTCGCCCGGGATTCGTGGACACTCCGCTTTTGAACGGCAACAAAAACTATCCTCTAGAAATGAGCATCGACTATGTTGCCCCGCGAATTGAAAAAGCCATGTTGCGCGGAAAACGAATTGCAATTATCGACGCGCGATGGGCTGTTATTACTGCACTTTGGAAACTTATCCCCGACCCTCTTTGGAGACGTCTCGAACTAAAAGCACCTTCTGCTCATTAAGTTACAACACAATAAAAAATCCCCGAGCAATCTTAAAACTGCCCGGGGATTTTTGTATCATTAGCCTTTATTATTTCGCATAAAGAATGTATGTTCCTAGAGGAGCGATTTTGCCGGTAAGTACACCCTTGGCTACTTTAAATTCTACGCCTGACACAGCATCGGTATATACTCCGTCAGGTAGCGACACTGCAAGTTTAGCCTTCTGAGCCTTTTGCGAGAAATTAACAACAGCGATACCGGCAACACCGCGTTCTACTGCTGCAATTGCGCCATTTTCGCTATATACCAACTTCTCCGGCTGACCCGACATCGTATGACGGAATTTATTTACTGCCACAACGGCGGGGTGGCAGAATTCATCATTGCCTCGATTACCGATACGGTTCGTACCCCAATAATTTTCGCGAGTACTTCCTTCAGGACGACTAAAGAACAACGGACGACCATTCGCGCGAGCGGTAAGGAATACCCACGCCGCACGAATTTGTTCATCTGTCAATCCGGCAGACTCATGCTGATTGCAATAAGTGTCATGGCTTTCAACCCATGTTACGATACAATTAGGTGCCGACGGATGCTGCCAATTAGAAAGGTCGACAGTTCGTGCATCCTCACTGGCAAGAACATGACGCAACGAGTGTCCATAACTACTTGCCGTAAGGTCCATATACTCAGCATATTCTGTTTCCTTAACGTTTCTATCTTGAAGCACTTCTCCGTATATATACAAGCTATCCGGCATCAACAAAGACAACCCCTTCACCGCCTTACGACCGGTAGCGACATCATAGAAATCGTTCTGCTCAGCTTTAGCATCAACAGGGTCGGAGGGCAAGCCGATATGCTTCGCGGTGTCATAACGGAAACCACGTGCGCCGAGGTTGATCAAATCATTTAGATATTGCATATAATAATACTGAAAATCAGGATTTTCGGTATTCACATCAGGGAGTCCGCCCATCATTCCGGTAGTACATTGGAATCGGTCGTTATAATCGGTAATATCATTGAACCCATTTGCATGAAAAAGGTTTTCATGTCCACCAACAGCATTATCCAACGAAGGCAACACTGCTGTATGGTCAATAGCAGTATGATTGGGAAGAACATCCACAATAACACGCACACCATATTTATACGCACTATCGCACATAGCCTTAAAATCGTCCCTATCGCCGAGCATATAATTACCAATCTGCCAATCTGTTGGCTGATAGTAGTAATACCATTTACCCATTACCGAATCACCGGGGTGGCTATACAAGGCCATGCCGCCGCCATCGCCAACAAAACAGCGCTGAACAGGAGAACACTGAACATAATCATAACCCGATTCCGAAATCGTTTTCATGTTTGACGCGATAGTATCAAGGCTCCATGACCATGCATGAAGAATAACCTTGTCCTGCGCCGACACCGGGCGGCTTGCAACTGCGTTTGAAACACCTGCAATGACCATCGCCGCTAAAATTAACTTTGAGTACTTCATTAATCTTTAAGGTTTAATGTAATCACAAATCTATTTTGCCACAATATGGCTTTTCGCCTCTAAATTATAAAAAATGCACGACAGCGACAAAGCCATCTCTTCATTTTTTTATTTTTTTACATATTTCAACTCTCTTGAGGAGTATTTCTGATGGATTGTTAATCATTAGGATTGATTGTTTTAGAGTTATACAACATTTAGATTTATAATCCGTTATATTTTTATAACATTAATCATATGACAGGCAAAAATATCATTATCGGCGGATTAATCACAGCCATTGTCGGTACTTTCATGACAATCTACCGCAACACACTCACTGCCGAAAATATTGCAGCGATTGCAGGTATCGTATTTGTCTGCTCCGCCGCTTTACATCTGTTGATCATCAACATTCAAAATTCACGATCACGCAATAAGACCGGAAAAGCAGCCAACGGCGCTATCGCAACATATCTCAGTTGGATAGTATGTCCCGTAGCGGCTGTAGCAGGGCTTATAATGCTGTTTTTTAGCAAACACTTCGCCGAATACATATCATTCATGTACGGTTTGATTATCCTCATCGCCTCAGTCTTTCAATTGCTATTATTATTGTTCAATAGCAAGCCATCGCTATCAAAAATATTCTTCGTCGTTCCTGTTATAATGGTAGGCGTTGCCGTATTCGTTTTAATGAGCACCCCCGGCACAGAAATACAATTTTACACAGCTCTTACAGGCGTATCTTTAATGCTCTTCGGCATAAGCAGTATCCTCGAAGGAAGCACAATAATCATACGACATCATCGAATCGACGACACCAATACCGAACAACAAACAATAAAAAGTGAAATAGAAAGCAACGAAAGCGACAGCGATGTTTGAGCATTAACAAAATAGGTAAAAAGTGGTAAAACTCACTAAAATGCCACATTTTCACCCCCATAAGGAAAAAAAATCGCGTTTTTGTAGTCGTTTATTGTGGTGATGTTAAAAAAAATAGCTACTTTTGCACCGCAAAACGGTTTTGACCCCCAAAGTCATGACTCCGTTTACCAAGAAACAACAAAAAATAATATAAACAACAACGCAATGACTAAAGCCGACATCGTCAACGAAATCTCGAAAAAGACCGGAATCGACAAAGCTGCCGTTCTCTCTACTGTAGAATGCTTCATGGAAGTAGTAAAGGACAGCCTTACCAACGGTGAAAATGTATACCTTCGCGGTTTCGGTAGCTTCATCATCAAGGTTCGTTCAGAGAAGACAGCTCGCAACATCAGCAAAAAAACAACTATCATCATTCCCGAACACAAAATTCCCGCATTTAAACCTGCACGCGTGTTCATGAATGAAGTAAAAGGCAATTAATAGCCGACTATAATCATTGCCAACTATAATCAAACTAAATATTAACTCCTAAAGCGTTACGACAATGCCCAGCGGAAAGAAAAGAAAAGGCCACAAGATGGCTACACACAAGCGTAAAAAACGCCTCAGAAAAAATCGTCACAAGAAGAAATAAGATACTGTGCTAACCGCACGTATTTTACACACATTAGCCAACGGTTGCTACTCGCAACCGTTGGTTGATATGTTGTCTTATCCTTCTTTTGCTACTAAGGTAGCTGACAAGAGCAAACTTGTTGATTCCTAATTTTTTGAATCTACAAGTATTGTTCTTTGTCGTTTTTATTAATCTATTTAATCTCAAACCCACACACCGATGAAAAGTGAACTTATCGTCGACGTTCAGGAATCGGAAGTTAGCGCTGCCTTGCTCGAAGACGGCCGTTTGACGTCGTTGCAAAAAGAATCGCGCGACATCGCTTACGCCGTTGGTGACATTTATCTCGCCAAGGTAAAAAAGCTTATGCCGGGGCTGAATGCCGCTTTCATCAACGTGGGGTATGAAAAAGACGCTTTCCTGCACTATCTGGACCTTGGTCCTCACTTTGCCACTTATCGCGAATTTGTCAAACAACTGTTGGAAAACAAAAAACGTGTGCCTCAGTTGCCCGCTATGACAATTTTGCCCGATATTGACAAGCAAGGATCCATCACGGATGCTATCAATTTAGGCCAAGAACTGCTTGTGCAGATTGTCAAGGAACCTATTTCGTCGAAAGGTCCGCGACTAACAACAGAAATTTCATTCACCGGTCGTTTTCTCGTCCTGACACCTTTCTCCGACAAAGTATCAGTGTCGCAGAAAATTAAATCGGCAGAAGAAAAAATGCGCTTAAAGCAGCTCATCGAATCGATGAAGCCTGCAAACTTCGGCGTTATCGTGCGCACATCTGCTGAAGGTAAAAAAAGCGCAGAACTCGACAACGAGCTCAAAACTCTCGTTCAAGCTTTTTACGACGCTTGCGAAAAAGCTCAACGTTCTACGGCTCCGGCTCTCGTATTTGAAGAAGAAAACAGAGTCGTTGGTATGCTTCGCGATGTATTTAACCCTACTTTCGAAGCTATTCACGTCAATGATGCCGACATTTGTTCGCAAATTGTAAAGTACGTCAGCCTTATCGCGCCCGAAAAACGCGATATCGTAAAACTTTACACTAAAGACAATCCAATATTCGACCAATTCGGCATAACTCGGCAAATTAAATCGTCGTTCGGAAAAACGGTATCGTTTAAATCCGGTGCTTACATCATCATCGAACACACCGAAGCCCTTCACGTTATCGACGTCAACTCCGGCAACCGCGCAAAAGCCGGCATCGACCAAGAAACAAACGCCCTTGACGTAAACCTTCGCGCCGCCGACGAAATTGCTCGTCAGCTACGATTGCGAGACATGGGCGGCATTATCGTTGTCGACTTTATCGACATGGCTAAAAGCGAACACCGCCAAGAGCTTTTCGAGCACATGCGCGAAATAATGGCAAACGACCGCGCTCGCCACAACATCTTGCCTCTCAGCAAATTCGGTTTGATGCAAATCACACGTCAGCGCGTGCGCCCTGTCCTGGACATCCAAGTTAACGAAGAATGTCCATCCTGCCACGGCAAAGGCGAAGTTAACCCTTCGATTCTTTTTACCGATATGTTATTCGAAAAACTCGAATACATCGTTAACTCGCTCAACATTAAAGGATTCACCATGTATGTGCATCCTTATGTCGAAGCATACATCAAAAAGGGCATATTCTCAAGCATTTACGGCAGTTGGCGACGTCAACTCGGGCGCGTTTTCAAAATACTCCCCGACGAATCGCTTGCCTACTTACAATTCCGTGTCGTTGATGCCGACAAAAACGTGCTAAACCTTATCGACGAAAAAGACAAAGGCAAAAGCTCTACAGCGAAAAACACCGCAAAAGAACAAAATCGCGGTAAAGAAGAAACTGCTGACAACGACAATGTTAGCAAATCTAAAGCTAAACAAGCAAAAGCCGAAAAACAAAAATCGCAAGCTTCTCAAAAAGAAAAGACTCAGAAAGCCAAACAAAAAGTCGAACAAAATCAGCAAACTCCTAAAAACGATACTGCCGATACCGACATCGCTACCGACGACAAACATTCTAGCGAACATACAGAGGCTAACGAGTTGACAAACAACGAAATCACTGCTTCGCAGACTGACAACAACAACGAAAAAGAGCAACGCAAAGACTCCAAGAAAAAGTCAAAAGCACCCAAGCCCGTCATTGAAGAGGCCGAAGTGACACCGACGCCCGATGTTTCAGAAACATCTACGGTAGTTGATCTGACTCCTACCGAAAACATCGAAATTGCTCAAGACTCTATTTCGCTTAATAACGTTGCAATCGACAATGTTGACGAACAAACTGAAAGCGACAACTCAGTAATTGATTCCGACACAAACCTCGAAGCGAATACCGAAAAGAGCGAAGCACAAAAAAGCAAAAATCGTCGTTCTCGCCGTCGAAAACCGACTGCTAAAGAACAAAAATCCGACAACGAAACAACGGAAAACGATTCTGCTACACAAAATTAGCGTTATTCATCCCCCACAACGAGGGCATATCGGAATGATATGCCCTCGTTTTTTATTAATCCAAACAAGCATTGCTGAAACAAATATCTAAACTAGTGTTGTTAATACTTAATATTGCTTAATTTTGACATTTTGAAAATTCGTAGGTGAAAAATTTATAGTAATTTTGGATGTTTTTATGTAAAACACATCCTTTAGTCCTCTACTCTATTACAAATTAACATTCATTATTTGCACTCCGTCGCAGTTGTGCAATCTCCCGTGTTTTCGAAATTCAAAATTAATCTATAAAACATCTAGCTAATGAAAAAACTTTTCTACCCGGCAGCAATGATGTTGGCAACGCTAACTATGAGCGCACAGGTATTTAATGTCGGCAGCATCGACAAAATCAACACCGGTGTCTCAATCGCCAAACCATCAATCAGTTCCGACGGCAACTTTGTCGTAGGCTATTCTGCCGACAAAGGCGCAATCGTAAAAATCAACGCCGACGGCAAAACTCAAGAAATTACCAAAGGCGAAGGACTTTACAATGTCACCGTTACAGGCGACGGCAATAGTGTTGTTTTCAACCGCCCCACATACGACAACAAGCACCTCCGCAAAGTGTCGTTGGAAATTGCAGATATCAACAGCGGCGCTGTTAACGTTATGGTAAAACCCTCTCGCAACCTTAACGCCGGCGTTAGCGTCTCAGGCTCTACGGTTGCCGCTGTAGAAAACGGCAAAATGCGCGTTAAATATGTCGGCGCCTCAAAGAACGACGCTGCACCTTTCGCTTCTATCAGCTACGGACACTTGCAAATCACAATTAACGGCAAAACAACTACTATCGACCCACAGGGCCGAGCAAGCTACATTTGGCCATCTGTTTCGCCAGATGGTAAGAAGGTCGTTTACTGGGTTGTTGGCGCCGGTTGCTATGTGTGCAACATTGACGGCTCTAACAGCAAATCTATCGGCAACCTTCGCGCTGCTGTTTTCGCCGGTAACGATGTTATTATCGGCATGAACGAAATCGAAGACGAAAACCAGCAAATCAAAGCGTCGTCTTTGATTGCTTGCCGTTTGAACGATGGCAAATTGCAGCGTCTCACTGACAACAACATCAAAGCTCAATACCCTTCGGCTAACGCTGACGGTTCTAAAGTGGCTTTCGTCACAACAGACGGCGAATTATATATGATTTCTCTTTCAAAATAACCCCTAAGGCGACAATATTATGAAGAAAACAGTATTGCTATCAGCACTCGCACTTGCCGCCTCTATCGGGGCAACAGCAAAAACAGCCGATGACCTTCGCGTTTACATCAACCCGGGCCACGGCGCTTGGACAGGTAACGACCGTCCCACCACTCTCGTTGGACACGGTGCTTTCTCAAGAACCAAAACCGACACCCTTTCGTTCTTCGAAACTAACACCAACCTTGAGAAAGGCTTTGGCGTTCTCGAAGCTCTTAAGAAAGCCGGTCTTAAATTCGATGCCACTTTAAACCAAACAGGCGAAGATTGGCAAATCGGCGCTGCTCGCGACATGAACAACAACATCGTTATGTCACGAGTTAAAAACGGCCCTTACCTTGAGGACAACGCCACTACCGGTCAATACAACACTGCCATCGAAAGTTTGGAAAATAAGCTTGTAAACGCAAGCGAAGAGGAAAAAGAAACTCTCAACGCACAAATCAATGAGCTTAAGACTTTGCGCGACGTCGTGGCTAAGCGTTTCGACCGAAACTTTTCTGAAATGTGCGAAGAAGTGTCGGCAAACAACTTCGATATGTTCATATCGATACACTCAAATGCCAACGTAGATGGTACTAACACCAACTATCCCCTCTTCCTATATGGTGGCTACGACAACCTCACTGCCGGTTCCGGTTATACAACAGTAGAGCGCCAAACCATATCTAGGAATCTGGCTCAAAAATGCTGGGGCTATGCTTTCGAGAACACCCACGCTATGTGGACATCTTATTCTGCCACCAACATGAATATTCGCGGTGACTTAAATTTTTATGCAACCACATCTACCAGCGGTTACCTTGGCGCCCTCAAACACAACACTCCCGGCTTCTTGGTAGAAGGCTATTTCCACACATATCAGCCGGCTCGTCATCGCGCTATGAACTGGGATGTTTGCCGTATCGAAGGTTATGCTTATGCGCGCGGTATTCTTGATTACTTCAATATCAAAAAGGACGGAAAAGGTGCTATCTATGGCATTGTTCGCGATAAATACACCAAGTTCAAAGACAGCGCATACACACCAAACGCAACAACCCTCGATGCCTACATGCCTATCAACGGTGCTAAGGTTATCCTTAAAAAAGATGGCAAAGAAGTTGCAACATACACCACCGACAACTATTATAATGGTGCATACGTATTCACCGACCTCGAAGCCGGTACTTACACTGTCGAATTCGAACACGAAAACTACCTTGCTCTCGAGGAAGTTCAAACTATTGTCGTTAAAGCCGACGCCGTAACATACCCAACAACTTCGCTTGTTGATGTTAATTGGACACCGCCGACAATAGTATACGAAAACTATCCCAACACCATCGTTCCCGGCACTTTTGCTGCCGACGAATACGAATTCAAGCAATCGTACGTTGATCTTGCTATCGCTGAAATCGAAGGCTTGTCTATCAGTCGAATCATTGCTAACGGCAACAACCTTTACATCCTCGCTCACGATGCGGCTAAGGTTCCGACTATTATTGTTTACGATGCTAAAAACAAAGCCATCGTTGCAAATGTTTCTACCGAAGGTACTCAAGGCACAGTTAGCGCAGTGAGCGACATCCAACTCACTGCCGATGGCGTGCTCGTGGCCACTAACGAAAACCTCAACCATTACAACGCCTCTCAAGTTCAGACCGGAGAAACTCGCGGTTACAACCGCATCTACCGTTGGGAAAATGATAAGAACGGATTACCTACCGGAAATCCCGTTGAACTCTATAAATCAACCCTTTCAGGTAACTTCTATCGTGCTTATGTCGGCACTTCTATGGCTTATAGCGGCACTATTAATGACGGTAAGATTATCGTTACGGCATATACTGCGACTAACACTTCTTCTCACAAGTTTTACTACAACCTCTATTCTATTGTAGATGGAGTAGCATCCGGCGCTATCAATAATAAGGCTAACGAAACCTTCTTGACTCTTGAAAAGCTCGGCAATAACTTTAAGTTTACCACATCACCCCTCGACGACACTAAATTCATTGCAACAAGCAATATTCAATCGCCTGTTGAATTTAAATTTGACGACGTCGTAAATGGTTACACCACAATGCCCGCAGGTATTGCCGACAATTCATACACAACAGCATTCTTCCGCTACAACAACCACACATATATGGTTGCTGCAGACAACGCTAACGGCATCAATGGCGGTGCTAAACTTATCGACATCACCAACGGCATCAATAATGCCGAAGTTATTTCGACTATCAATACAAGCCTCCCGGAAGCCGGCGAAGGTTGCGTGGCTGCTAGCGTTACTCGTGTCCTTGATAAGAACGACAACATCACAGCCGCTTATTTGAACCTTTATATTGTTCGCGATGGCAAGCTATCTCGCTTCACTACCGAAGGTGTTACAGTTAAAGCGACTCCCGCTCCTCTTGCTTACTCGCTCTCTCAAGAAAGCACCGACAACGGTTATACAATCTCGTTCAAAGCTTCTGCGGACGTAGACGAAGCTTATCTCGTATGCACAAATGTTGACGACAACACCGACGTCGTTCGCATCGCCACGTCAGTTAAGAAGGGCAATAATACAATCGCTCTCCAAAACTCAGACCTCGCTAGCGGATGCTCTTACAATTGGTCGATCGAACTTCACGGTAAAACAAACCCCGTTTCAGGTCAATACTTCGCTGATGCCAACGGCTTAACCGTTCGCGGTGGCGCGGTCGTTATCACCGACCCCGAATACGATTCTTTCGGTTACATATCTATCGCTCACGGCAATGCTGAAGGTATCGACATATACGAACCTTCTACCGAAAAAGTTGCTACTCGCATTTTCAAGAGCCATAAAATGTTTGGTGGTGTTGGTGGCAACCAAATTGCAAATAAGACCAATCAATCTAACCCATTCCGTGGCAACGAATTCCGCGGTGAAGCTGTCTTTGCTACATTTGGCGATGCCGCTTATGGTGTTGTGCATATCAACCCCCTCGATCTCACACAAGAACCCGAAACAATGTTTGCCGGCACAAAACAATCATCAGGTGCATTCTCTTACAACAACCAAAACCTCGGTGGCGGTTGCTCGGGCGTTTGCTTCGTGGGCGAGGGTGAAAATACTAAGATGTACACCTTCTCGGAAGACCATACCGGATCGGCGAATTCTGTTGTTCGTTACGACCTCGGCAACACTTGGCTAGTAACATCTGCGCCTACCGAAATTGGTTTTAAATCTACTTTGGCTAACGCTAACGTTGACCTCTTGACTTACGGAAACGGCATTTTCGCTTCTCAAGTTCGCAATGCCGGCAACAACTCATCGAATAACCCCGGATTTATCTACATTAACGAAAACGGCAAGAAGGTATATAGTTCTCATATATTAGCCGATGACGAATACGGCAATTTGAACGCATCAAGTTCCGGCATCGCCATCACTCGCGACGGCTCAACTTTTGCTGTCCTCGACCAGAAAAACATCTACCTCTATGACGTAACTTGGGAAAACGGTGTTCCAACAATGACATACCGCACAAAATTCAGCGGTGGTTCTACATGGAGTCACGCTCGTTTTGACTACGCCGGTAACCTCCACGTTTACGAACGTGAAAACGGTGGCTACCACGCATACGCTATCGCTCAAGAAAAACCCGTTGTGAGCGTTCCTGCAAAATCTAGCCTTATCGTTTCCGGTGCTATTGAAACAACATCTGTTGACGACATCAACATCGACACCAATGCTCCCGCAACATACTTCAATATGCAAGGCATCGCTGTTGATAGCAACAACCTAACACCCGGAGTTTATATCAAAGTCCAGGGTAACACATCTTCAAAAGTTGTTGTACGATAACAAATACCTCCATTCAACTA